>JAKPQD010000155.1 GCA_029572965.1 Bacteroidota bacterium
AAAGATAAACCCCTTAAATGAATGTTATATCATTGATTTACAGATTTTTAAATTCAGGCACTACAAAGCCATTTATAAAAACTTTACAGACTTTTTGCGGCTTTCAGAAAGGGTTGGTGCTAAATACCGACAAAGTCGGGAGTAACCACTTTTCCTTTTTTCTTTCGTTCATTTTGCAAACGTTCGTGCATACGTTTATAACTATTTTCTTTAGTATGCCACATCAGATTAGTAAAATGGTTATTGCGTTTGTTCCAATCCAGATGGATAACAACAGATTCATCCCCTTCAATTTTATCAACAAAAAGCTCCGCAACAAGTTTATGAACAAGAAAATGCCTGGCACCTTCTTTGCATTTTAAGCTAACTACTTCAAAACCACCAATTAAAGAAGGTTTTAATATTTTACCATCTTTACTGTTTTGGCAATAACTTTTAACCCGGCCAAAATTGCTTATCTCATATTTTGAATCTGTGTCAGGAATAATAGCCCACACTTCCCCTTCAATCTCCTGTTTCCGTTTATTTCGCGTCATAATTATACATTTTTGACTTGGACAAATATATGAAAATTCATGTTCGAAAGTATAATTATTTTTCTTTTGTAAGTAAAAGAAAAACAATAAAATACAGCAGTTATACGTCTCAAATATTACCCTTAAGTATTTAAAAAATGCCTAAAATTAGGTATATTTTTTACACCAAACTTTATCTAACCAATTGTATATGAACTATTTATTTAAGTTTAAAAAGGTTTACACTAAACTGTTATAAGTTTAAAAAAAATAAACGGTTATGCATTTTGTTTTTATCTGAAAATTTTTGCAAACGGATAGCACTAATAATACTTCTATTTTTGTTTTACTTTATAAAAGCGTTAACTTTGATTAAAAAACCTAACATTACAATGCAAATAATATTGACTATTTTTTTTATAACTATATTCTTTTACCCCCTTATCGGTCAAGAAGAGGCAATTCCGTTTGATACAAAAGGGAAAATTTGGGTGATTGATAAAAAAGTAATTAAAACTATTAAACTTTTTAAAGATGAAGAGGTAATAGAAGCCCGCCTTTTTACAATAAATGACAGCATATCCGTATTTGAGAAGCTAATAAAAAAAGACGATAAAACATTTCGAGACAAACAAATTCTTTCTAACAGCGAGCTTAATTCACTTCGAGCCAAAATAGACAGTATATCGCTTATGGTTATTAACCAGGAAGGTCGTTCGTGGTTGTTGGCATCTTCTACATTTTTGGGGCTCACGTTGTATGGGCCTTCTGTTCCATCTATTATTAACAGCACTAACGACAAAATACAAGTTAGTTCGTACATGCTAACTGCAGCTTCCGGTTTCTTTTTGCCCTGGTACCTTACCCGCAACAGGTCTGTCTCGTATGCCCACCTAAACCTTACTACTTTTGGGCTTTCCTGGGGTTTTCTTCATGGTGCTCAAATATATTGGGCCACTTCAGGCTATAATAACCTTAATAATGCATTAACTTTTGGTACAATCTGTGGTATTACTGAAGGATTTATTGGATACAATTTGGTAGATAAGTTTAATATTAGTTATGGACAAGCACAACTAATGACTTTTTATAGTGAGATAGGCCTTTTTATAGGATTTGCAGCTGCCCAAAGATTTAACATTGATGCAGAAGAAAAACCTGGAGGTTTTCAGGGGCTTTCATTGTTAGGCTCGGCTCTGGGGCTTGGTATTGGTTACCGTCAAGGGCTTGACAAAAGTATCACTGCCGGAGATGCCCAGATTATTGGCATCAGCGCTCTGTTAAGCGCATATCTTACAATTCCTCCATTATCTGATATTGCACCTGATGACTCGCGCAATATTTCAACAACCCTTTCTCTGGCTGGTATTTGTGGGGCATTTATTGGTTCTAAACTTATTCGAAACATAGATTTTTCATATGGACAAAGCCTGATGATTGGGCTCGGCACCATTGCAGGAGGTTTTACGGGTGCTGGTGTAGGATATTTAATAGACAACAATAGCTCGCTACCTATATACATAAGCGGCCTTGGGGCACTTACTTCGTTTGGATTGATGTTCAATTATTACAAAAACAAATCGGAGACCTCTTATGAAAAGAACAACTTTAGGATAAACCTATATCCACAAAATTACCTGGTATGGAACCGGGCTAACCTTCAACCAATTTATTTAACAAACCTTCCATTAGTAAGTATTTCTAAAACATTTTGATTTTAAGCCATAAATGATTGATTTTTTATCTAAAATTTACTTTATTTGTTTAAAACATTAAAGTATGAATTATCTGGATGTACTTATCATCATTTTGTTGATTATTGCAGCTGTTTCGGGTTTTAAAAAAGGATTTGTCCACCAACTTTTTTCTTTACTGGCTATCATCTTAGGAATTCTGCTTGCCGTAAAGCTCAATACGTGGCTTACGGGATTAATAACCCCTGGTATATTTTCTTCAGTGCAAACAGCCAAAATTGTTGCCTTTATTTTTGTGCTAATTGTTGTTTCTATTTTGGCACACCTTATAGCAAAAATTCTTGAAAGTTTTTTTAATGATATAGACTTAGGATTAATCAACAGGTTGACCGGGCTTATTTTTGGCGTATTAAAAATGTCTTTTATCCTTAGTGCCTTTATGATATTAGTAGAATTTTCTATTATCAAAATAAATTTTCCTAAAAAAGAAAGCTGCGACAGCTCATTTTTGTACCCTAAAGTGAAAGTTATTGCACCTGCAGTTTTTCCTTACCTGAAAACCATTACAGTAGAAATGTCAAAAACTTTTCATTAATTTCTTAAAAAAATTCCTATGTTTTGGGATAAAATTGTAGCATGGCTTCATGCAATACGTCTGAAATATGTAGAAAAGAAAGCTTACGTGATATTTGTATCAATAATTATAGGCATCTTTTCAGCATTGGCTGCTGTAATGCTTAAAAATATTGTATATTACATCAAAATATTGCTACAATACGACTGGGGAATATCTTATTTGTCTATACTGTACTTTATCTATCCTTTAGTGGGTATATTTATTGTGTATATTTATTTGCGGGTTTTTCATGATGGACATATCAACAAAGAAATAGGCTACCTTATATACAAGCTATCGCGAAATGAAAATGACCTGCCACGGCGACAAATATATGCACACCTTATTACAAGTGGGACAACAGTAGGTTTTGGTGGTTCTGTCGGGCTTGAAGCCCCGATTGTACTCTCCGGGTCTTCTATTGGTTCTGCCATTTCTAAATATTTCAGGGTAAACCTGACAGACCGCAATTTACTTATTGCTTGTGGCGCAGCTGGAGGAATATCTGCTATTTTCAATGCACCTATTGCAGCAACAATTTTTGCTTTTGAAGTACTTTTGCCATCCATGGCTGTTTCAGCATTTGTACCTTTGCTTATTTCTTCAGCCACCGCATCAATTTTCTCCAACTTATTATTTGCCGAAAAACCTTTTGTACTAATAACAAATGCTTGGGAAGTCAATGACCTGACTTTTTACATTGTTTTTGGCGTTTTGTGTGGATTGTTGGCTTCGTATATGATAAAAATGAGCTATTGGATAGGCCGCATGATTTTTAGAAATATCAAAAGCCAGGTTTCACGGCTTATTATTGGCTCTATTCTCCTGGGCAGTATGATTTTTATTTTTCCTGCCCTATATGGCGAGGGGTACGACATGGTTAATGCCCTGTTTGTTAATAATGTAAACCTGGTTATTATAAGCCCTTTATTTCAAAGTTTGCCAACAAATACCTGGATAATTCTTATTGCTATTACCATAATCCTGTTGATAAAAGTAATTGCTACTTCTCTGACCTTGGGCGCTGGCGGCAACGGGGGTATTTTTGCCCCTTCTCTTTTTACAGGGGCATTTGCCGGGTATGCTTTTGCAACCATCATCAACCTCACCGGTGTTGCCCATGTTAACGCTATATGCTTTATGGCAGTAGGCATGGCTGGTGTTTTTAGCGGTGTCCTCAAAGCCCCTATGACAGCTATTTTCCTTATTGCAGAAGTTACAGGCGGGTATAGCCTTTTTCTCCCATTAATGATTGTTTCTGCATTATCCTATTTTATTGCAAGATACATTGAGCCACATTCGGTTTATACCAAAATGCTTGCTGAAGATAAAAAATGGGATCACGAAAAGATTGATTCTGTAATGCTTCAAAGACTTTCTATAAAAGATTTGATAGAAACAAACTTTACATGCATCACCATAGACGATTCGCTCTTTAGTATTCGCGAAAAAGTATTTAGCTCATCACACAAATTTTTCCCTGTGGTGGACAAAGACCTTCATTTGACCGGCATTGTCCATTTCAATGATATTAAAAATTTTTTCCTGAATAAACATGAAGAAGATTTTGGTTGGGAAATGCTTATCAAGCCAGTTAAAGACAAAATTGAAATCAATGATTCTGTTGAAGAGGCACTGAAAAAACTTGAAAACGTTGGGGCTTGGAACTTACCTGTTACTGATAATGGAATATACAAAGGTTTCCTTTTCAGGTCACGTATCCTCGATAGTTATAGACAACATGTTATACAGCAACGCACTATGTTTTAAGCTATTTAAAATTAAAAAAAGCATAACTTTAATTTTGTAACAAAATTTGATATGAGGACAGGTTTATTCCAATTTATTGTCTGAGATGGGAAAAATTATTCTTAATTATCACGATTATTTTAAAAAAGATTTACGTTTAATATTTATTATAACGGTTATTCTTTCCTGCATTGGTAACATAGCAGACATTAATGTTGTCATGGCCCACAGCAATTATGCATTATATATCAATTTTGCCAATGTTTTTGTCAACCTTATAGCGCTGTTACTGTTTTTTCGGTTTAAAGTACCTGTCAGAATATGCCTTGGGATTGTAATTTATGCTGTTATTATCAACCTGATGGGAAGTCAGCTTTATGATTTTCCAAAGTCCAATTCTGTAATGTATTTGCTAAGGGCAACCCTGATAATAGCCCTTGCAGTGACTGTTGCAGCTATATGTATCAGCAAAATGCACTCTTTCATTTTATCCGGCTTGTTTATTGCTTTTTATTCCTATCTGGCTATTTCGACCAATAACAAATTTCTGATAGACAACTTTTTGATTATCTGCATTATGTTTCTTATTTACAACGTGGTTACTTACCTTTTTGTACGCAACATCCACAATTCTATCATGCAATTGCAGGAACAAAATGCCGTAATCACAGAACAAAAAGAGTCATTAGAAGAAGCCTATTGGAATCAAGAAGAGTCTCGTATTTTGCTGAACAAAAAAAATGAAGAGCTGACGATAGCAAAAAATAAGGCCGAAGAAAGCGACAGGCTCAAGTCTGCATTTCTTGCCAACATGAGTCACGAAATCCGCACCCCGATGAACGGAATATTGGGGTTTGCCAACTTATTGAAAAAACCATCATTAAGTGGCGAAAAACTGAACAAATATATTAGCGCCATTGAGTTAAGCGGCAAGCGGATGCTCAATATCATTGACGATTTGATAGATATTTCAAAAATTGAAGCCGGACAGATAGACATAAAAGTCGAAAAAACCAGTATATATCAGGTTGTAAATGAGCTTTGTGTGTTTTTCAAACCGGAAGCTGATAACAAAAAAATTGAACTGCAAATAGCCATTGATAGAAACGACCATGAATGTTTTATCAAAACTGATAAAACAAAACTGTTACAAATATTGACCAACCTCATTAAAAATGCGATAAAATTTACGCATGAAGGGAGCATTCAGATTGGATACAAAATAAAAGGACGAGTAGTAGAATTTTTTGTTAAAGATACAGGTATTGGCATCCCTGAATATATGCACGAAAAAATTTTTGAACGCTTTCTTAAAGCCGATAATACATTAATCAAGCCATATGAAGGCGCAGGCTTAGGATTAGCTATCTCAAAAGCCTATGTAAATATGCTCGGAGGTGAAATCTGGCTTACCTCTAAAGAAAACGAAGGCACAACATTCTTTTTCACTTTACCGTTAATATCAGGCAATGCTAATAATGTTAGCAACAATGTTGTTGATTTTTATCCTCTTGATCAGGTAGTAAGCATCAAATCAAATAAAACTATATTGATTGCCGAAGACGATGAAATCAGCTACATGTACCTCTCTGAATTTCTTGATGGCAGTGGTATTACAATAATCAGGGCAGAAGATGGGCAAAAAGCTGTTGACCTTGTACAGCAAATGCCCAACCTGGACCTTGTTTTGATGGATATTAAACTGCCACAAATGAATGGGCACGAAGCTCTGAGCCTGATACGAAAAATACGCCCACATTTGCCCATTATTGCCCAAACAGCTTTTGCCATGCAATCTGACATTGACAGGTATATATCCGAAGGGTTTAATGATTATCTGACAAAACCTATACAAATAGAAAACCTGAACAATATTTTAGCAAAATACCTACAATAAAAAATATAGTTTTTAGTTTAAACTATTTGAATATTAATAACATGGTTTCATAGAAAAGGTGTGCTTTTAATTTAAGAAAGCCAAACTAAGATTATTGAAAGGATTATTTTCTATATTTGTTTCGCAAAAAATCTATCAATTATGGCAAAAGTTTCTGAAGAGTTTGACTCAACTGCAATCAACCTGCTTGGCGCAGGTACAAGTATTAACGGTGACATCAATTCAAACGGCGATATCCGCATCAATGGGACTGTTTCTGGCAATATAACAACCAAAGGAAGGTTAATTATTGGGGAATCTGGCAAAATAAAAGGAGACATATCTTGTCGGAATGCCGATATTCTTGGATATTTCGAAGGTAACATTCAGGTAACAGAGCTTTTATCTCTCAAAAGTTCATCTTCTATCACGGGCGAGCTGAATGTTGGGCGTTTAGCTATAGAACCTGGGTGCAAATTCAATGGGACCTGCAAAATGAATGACAATAGCCCTGTTGCTGCAGAAAATAAAGATGCGAAATGATAACAATTGGATGCGAAACTATGTGAGGTACTCCTCACTAATGCTCCAGATGATAATCATAATTGTTGTTGGTGTTTATGGGGGTTATCGTTTGGACTTGTCATTTTCTGATGGTAAACACTGGTTTCTCATCCTATTAACGATTGTTTCTACATTTGTAGCCTTGTATTTATTTATCAAAGACCTTTTGAAAAAAGGATAATCCAGACATCCAATGCCCAAAAAATATCTCTTATCGTATTGTTTTAAACTTATCGCGATGAACCTAACCTTAGGGTTATCTTTTGCAGGTTATTATTATTTCCTGCACCGCGAAAGCTCCTCACAATACTGGCCTGCACTGCTCGTTATATTTTCGGCAGTAAATTTTGCTTTCCATCTATTTCTCATCCAATCATTTTTAAAAAGGCCAGCCGTATTTTTCAGGTCTTTTCTTTTGCTTACTGTATTAAAACTTTTAATTTACAGTAGTGTTATTATTATTTTTATATTGCAGATTAACAAGGGGATGGCAGACTTTCTGATATCTTTTTTAATCATTTATTTAGCTTTCACAATTTTTGAAGTTTTTGAGCTAATTAAAATTTCAAAAAAAAATATAATTAATTAGAATTATTCATACCTTTGATGGGCTTAAAAAGGTCCGCAAGTTAAACAGTAAAGTTTAAGATTATGGCTCGGTCCATTACATTCGCTACCATTATTTCTTTTATGCTGCTTTCATTTAATATGTATGGGCAGCATATTACTGCTGATACTGCTATTTCGCATGACAGTGTTGTCACAGAAAAAGCCCACAATCCAGAAGGAGGCTTTAAACCAGGGGACTTTATGCTTGAACATATCCTCGATAGTCACGAATGGCACATCATTACTGTTGGACATACTCACGTATCTATTCCGCTTCCGGTAATCCTTTACAGTAAAGTATCCGGCCTGCATTTTTTCATGTCAAGCAAGTTTCATCATGGTACAGAAAGCTATAAAAACTTTTATATTGCCGAAGAAGGCCCGAATAAAGGTAAAATAGTTGAAAAAGTACAAAGTGAACATGGCGAAAAAGAAATCGTACCATTAGATTTATCTATCACCAAAGTTGTATTTTCGCTTTTATTGTCCTGTATTCTTTTATTGGTAGTATTTATCAGCATTGCACGAAAATATACACGCGAAGGCATAAAAGCTCCAAGTGGATTGCAATCAGCCCTTGAACCGATGATTTTGTTTGTTGTAGATGATATAGCCAAACCATCCCTTGGCGAGAAAAAATATGAAAAGTTTCTGCCATATTTATTGACCATATTCTTCTTTATCTGGTTCAACAACATGTTAGGACTTATCCCTATTTTCCCTGGAGGGGCAAATGTCACGGGGAACATTGCAGTTACAATGGTCTTGGCAGCCTTCACTTTTGTAATTACTACCATTAACGGGAATAAACATTATTGGGAAGAAATTTACAATGCCCCCGGAGTTCCCTGGTGGCTTAAGTTTCCCATTCCATTAATGCCTTTCATTGAAATTTTAGGATTGATTATAAAGCCAGTTGTTTTGATGGTCCGTCTCTTTGCCAACATAACAGCAGGCCACTTAATCATATTGGCATTTGTTAGTTTGATATTCATTTTTGCCCAGATTAGCCCGGCATTGGGTTATGGAGTATCTGTGTTATCAACTGCATTTGCATTATTTATGAGTTTACTGGAATTACTGGTAGCGCTCATCCAGGCTTATGTGTTTACATTGTTGTCGGCAATATACTTTAGCATGGCTACTGCCGAACATCATTAATTAATAATTAAAAATTTAAACGTATGTTAACAGCTTTGTTGATTTTACTTGAAGCTGCAGGTGTAGCAAAACTCGGTGCAGGTGTTGGAGCAGGCTTGGCTGCTGTTGGTGCTGGTTTAGGCATTGGCCTTATTGGTGGCAACTTTATGGAAGCTATAGCCCGTCAACCTGAAGCAGTTGGCGATCTTCGTTCAAACATGATTATTGCAGCTGCGTTGGTTGAAGGAGTTGCTTTCTTCGCTATTATCGTTTGTTTGCTTATCCTTTTCTTGTAAAAAGAAAAAATACCGGAACTTGCGATTGGCAGTTCCGGTTTTATTGAAAAAGTTAAAAAACATCATAAACAGAGAATTATGGAACTCGTTACGCCCAATGTCGGAACCATTTTTTGGATGCTACTTTTCTTCAGCCTTGTATTGCTTATTTTGAAAAAATTTGCATGGAAGCCTATTTTAAATTCTCTCAAAAATCGTGAGAAGAGCATTGAAGATGCCCTTAAGAGTGCCGAACATGCCAAGGAAGAAATGCAAAAGCTCAAACAGGACAATGAAAAAATCCTTGCTGATGCCAGGCGTGAACGTGACTTTTTGATGAAAGAAGCTCGCGAAATGAAAGATAAAATCATTGCTGACGCCCAGGAATTGGCTAAGGTTGAAGCTAAAAAGCTTATAGATGCTGCAAAACAAAACATTGATAATGAAAAGCGTAATGCTATCAACGAAATAAAAATGCAGATAGCTAATCTTTCTATCGAAATTGCTGAAAAAATCATTCGAGAAAAGTTGGATGAAGAAAAGCAAAAGCAAATTGTTGAAAAGATGCTTGATGAAATTAACCTCAGTTAATTATTTGTGCAATGAACGAAAGTATTATCGCTGTCAGATACGCAAAAGCGCTTTTTCAACTTGCTGTTGAAAAAAACAAAGCCGACGTTTTAAAGAATGATATGGAAACTCTTTATCACTCTATTGAAGCTGTTAGCGAGCTGAAAGCATTATTTTACAATCCTGTTGTTAAACCCGGAATGAAGACAAACATTATCCGTGAGGTTTTCGGCTCTTTTGATGCAGATACTTTGGGTTTTTTAACATTATTAATTCAAAACCGCAGGGAAGAATATATTGAAGAAATTGCACTCAATTTTATCAAACGATACAGGAAATATAAGGGCATTGAAAAAGTAATTTTTACTACTGCCATTAAGATTGACGGAGATATTGAAAGCAAGATAAAACAACAAATTGGTAAATATTTAAAAGCTGATGTTGAGTTTGAATCCCAGGTTGATGAACGCCTTATTGGAGGGTTTAGGCTACGCCTTGGAGATAAGCAATACGATGCCAGTATCTCAACAAAATTAGAAGATTTAAAGAGAAAACTTGTTAAAACATCTATACATTAAGCAATAGAAAAAATTCAGAATATGGCAAACATTAAACCATCAGAGATTTCCGGAATACTTAAAAAAGCCATTGAGGGCGCTGGCGCTGGTGTGGCAATGGAGGAAGTCGGTACAGTATTACAAGTTGGAGACGGTATAGCCCGTATTTATGGGCTATCACAAGTTCAGAGCAATGAGCTTATTGAGTTCGCCAATGGCATGAAAGGTATTGTACTTAACCTTGAAGAAGATAATGTTGGAGCAGTATTACTTGGCCCTTCTACAGAGATTCGCGAGGGGGACACAGTAAAGCGCACAAAACGCATTGCGTCAATTAATGTTGGAGAAGGGATGCTTGGCCGTATTATTAATACTATAGGCGAACCACTTGATGGTAAAGGCCCAATTACCGGCAAGACCTACGAAATGCCGCTTGAAAGGAAAGCTCCTGGCGTTATATACCGTCAACCTGTAAAAGAGCCACTTCAAACAGGTATTAAAGCTATTGATGCCATGATCCCTATTGGACGTGGGCAACGTGAGCTTATCATTGGCGACCGTCAGACAGGAAAAACTGCCATAGCAATAGATACCATTATCAATCAAAAAGAATTTTTTGATAAAGGCACCCCGGTATATTGTATTTATGTAGCTGTTGGTCAAAAAGGCTCGACTGTTGCCAACATTGCAAAGACTTTGGAAGAACATGGTGCCATGCACTATACCACTATAGTAGCGGCAACAGCTGCCGATCCGGCTGCTATGCAATTCTATGCGCCATTTGCCGGTTGTGCTATTGGCGAATATTTCAGAGATACAGGACGTCCTGCACTTATAGTATATGATGATCTTTCAAAACAAGCAGTATCATATCGCGAGGTGTCATTGTTGCTCCGTCGCCCTCCCGGACGTGAAGCATATCCCGGAGATGTATTTTATCTGCACTCACGTTTGCTTGAACGAGCAGCAAAGATTATTGAATCAGATGAAATTGCAGCCCAAATGAATGATTTACCTGAGACCTTGAAGCCTATTGTTAAAGGTGGCGGTTCACTTACTGCACTTCCTATCATTGAAACACAAGCTGGTGACGTTTCGGCATATATCCCTACCAATGTAATTTCTATTACAGATGGACAGATATTCCTTGAATCCAACTTGTTCAACTCTGGAGTAAGGCCTGCTATCAACGTAGGTATTTCGGTATCACGTGTAGGAGGCAATGCCCAGATAAAATCTATGAAAAAAGTTGCCGGAACATTGAAACTTGACCAGGCACAATATAAAAACCTTGAAGCATTTGCCAAGTTTGGCTCTGACCTTGATGCTGCAACATTAGCAATATTGGACAAGGGGGCTAAGAACGTTGAAATTCTTAAACAAGGGTTGCATTCGCCACTTACTGTAGAAAAGCAAATTGCCATAATCTACTGTGGGACAAATGGTTTGCTTAAAGACATCCCTCTTTCAAAAGTAAAAGAGTTTGAGTTTGAGTTTTTGCAACATATAGAGATGAAAAATCCAGAAGTTCTTTCAAAACTGAGAGATGGCATTATTAATGAAGATATCTCCAAGACTATTGAGAAACTTGCTGCTGAAGTAGTTGATAAATTAAAAAGCTAAAATTACCAGAGTTAGTTTTAAAGCAATATGGCCAATTTAAAAGAAATACGTACACGAATAGCATCTGTAACCTCAACAAAGCAGATTACCAGTGCGATGAAGATGGTATCAGCTGCAAAGCTTAAAAAAGCCCAGGATGCAGTGTTGCAACTGCGGCCTTATGCAGATAAGCTGAGTAATATTTTGAAAGATGTAAGCGATAGTTGTGATAATATTACAGAAAATGTTTACATTAAACCAAGGCCGGTAAAAAATGTGCTTGTTGTTGTTATTACTTCAAACAGGGGGCTTTGTGGCGGGTTCAATGCCAATGCCGTTAAGCTTGTCATGAACCTTGCACAAAATGAATATAATAACTTATTTAAAACTAACAGGTTTAAAATATTTTGTATTGGCAAAAAAGGCAACGATATGTTAAAGTCAAAAAAAATGCCTATTTACCAATACAGAGCTGATTTAGTAGATAAACCAACATATGCCCGTATTGAAGATACAGCTAATGATTTGCTTGAATGGTATAAATCTGGGGAATTTGATAAGATAATTTTGATCTATAACCGCTTTAAAAATGCTGCAGTACAGATTTTAGCCGAAGAACAATTTATACCTGTATTGTTAGAAAAAGAAAAAGAAAAAAAACGCGGCATACTTTCCGACTATATTTTTGAACCACAGCAAGCAGAGCTTGTTGACGAATTGATACCATATACTTTAAAAATACGTTTTTATAACGCAATACTTGATTCACTTGCATCTGAGCATGGGGCACGTATGACAGCTATGCACAAAGCCACTGACAATGCCTCTGAATTGATTAAAGAGCTAACTTTGAGCTATAATAAAGCACGTCAGGCAACCATTACAGGTGAAATACTTGAAATTGTTGGAGGTGCAGAGGCCCTCAAAGGATAATTTTTATGGCTTTAAAGCACTTATTATGTACACATATTTTATTTCGCCTAAGTTTGGAGATATTGACGGGTTGGGGCATGTAAATAATACAGTAATACCCAGTTGGTTTGAACAAGCACGAAACTATCTTTATAAATTATTTAACCCGGAGTTAGATTTAAAAACCTGGAACCTTATTTTAGCCAGGTTTGAAGTTGATTTTGTTTCGCAGATGTACTACTCAAAAGATGTTGAAATCAGGACTTTTGTATCAAAAATAGGCCGTTCTTCATTTGAAGTATATCAGGAGGCATGGCAAAGCGGGCATATTTGTGCAAAAGGGAAAACCGTACTGGTGCATTTTGATTTTATACAGCAAAAATCTGCTGCCATTCCTGAAGATATACGCGAAAAATTATCCGAACATCTTATTGCAGCCATTGATGCTACTGCTAATTAAAGAATAGTTGTAAACTCTCATTCTTTTCTTGGGCTAATTATTATCTTTGGCACTTGAAAATTTTAGACGATATAACTATGGACTTTTTTGAAGAGCTCAAGTGGAGAGGGATGATACATGATTACACTCCCGGTTTGGAAGCACAATTGCAACGCGAAATGACCACTGCTTATGTTGGTATAGACCCCACAGCAGATTCTTTACATATTGGGCATCTTGTTTCTATAATGCTGCTTAAACATTTACAGGTAGCTGGTCATAAACCTATTGCCTTAGTTGGTGGGGCCACAGGAATGATAGGGGATCCTTCAGGGAAATCAGAAGAAAGGAACCTTTTGTCTTTAGAAACCCTTCGTCATAACCAGGAATGTATCAAAAAACAATTATCCCGTTTTTTAAATTTTGAAACACAAGAAAAAAACTGTGCTATTCTTGTCAATAATTATGACTGGATGTCCACTTTTAGTTTCCTTGATTTTATACGTGATGTAGGAAAGCACATTACTGTAAACTACATGATGGCCAAAGATTCTGTAAAAAAACGCATTTCGGGCGAAGACCGCGAAGGGATGTCGTTTACAGAATTTACCTATCAGCTTGTTCAGGGCTACGATTTTTTGTATTTATATAAAAATTACGGTTGTAAGCTTCAGATGGGAGGTTCAGACCAATGGGGCAATATCACTACAGGGACAGAAATGATACGCCGTATTGAAGGCGGGGAAGCATTTGCCCTTACCTGCCCTTTGATTACTAAAGCTGACGGAGGAAAATTTGGGAAGACCGAAAAAGGCAATGTTTGGTTATCTTCAGCATATACTTCACCATACCAGTTTTATCAGTTTTGGATGAATGTATCAGATGCTGATGCAGAAAA
>JAKPQD010000156.1 GCA_029572965.1 Bacteroidota bacterium
AAAGATAAACCCCTTAAATGAATGTTATATCATTGATTTACAGATTTTTAAATTCAGGCACTACAAAGCCATTTATAAAAACTTTACAGACTTTTTGCGGCTTTCAGAAAGGGTTGGTGCTAAATACCGACAAAGTCGGGAAAAAAGCGTGATGTACTTACACCACGCTTCCTGCTATTTGTTTTGTGTGATTAGATTTTGAATTTAGTAATAATACTCCGCAATACATCGGCCTGATGTGATAACCTTTCAGAATGCTCTGTCATTTGGTCTGAGCGTTGGGCGTTGCCCTGGACAACCGAGTTGAGTTGTTGCATTGCGTTGTTAATTTGTTCAATACCAGAAACCTGCTCGATGCTGGCAGCAGCAATTTCCTGAACAAGTTTTGCGGTTTTTTCAATTTCAGGGGCAAGGGCCTGCAATTCTTTTTCGGCAGACTGCGAAAGGGTCAAAGTTGATTTTGAAACACTATTAATATCTCCTGCAGCAGTTTTACTCTTTTCTGCCAACTTACGAACCTCTCCGGCAACAACAGCAAAACCTTTGCCATGTTCGCCGGCACGAGCAGCTTCAACAGCAGCATTTAAAGCAAGAATATTGGTTTGAAAAGCTATTTCATCAATAATATTAACCTTTTCAGCTATTTGCTTTAACGATTGAGAAGCCACCTGAAATGATTCTTTGTTTTTAGACACCTCAACAGCAGATTTTCTCGAAATAGCCTCTGTTTGTTGGGCATTATCTGTTGTTTGCTGCAAGTTGGCATACATTTCTTCCATCGATGAAGATATCTCCTCGGCAGCAGAAGCCTGCTGACGGGCACCCTCAGCAATTTCATTAGCGCTTTGCGAAAGCATAATACCTGTTTGTGTGATATTATCTGCATTTTCTGCAATATTGGAGATAATATCTTTTAAATTATTGTTTAGCTTGTTCAATGCTTCAGTAAGCATACCTACCTCGTCGCCACGTTTAATGTTGATAACATGGGTAAGGTCCCCTTCTGCCATTTGATAAGCCATAAAAATACTCTGTTCAACCGGAGCAACAATAGAACGGGTAATAAGTAATGCAAAGAAAGTCCCAATTATAAGAATTATAACAATAGAAATTATTAACACATACCTCGACTGAGTCATAGTATCATTAGTACTGGTACCCATTTCTTTAACCAGGTCAAGGCCTATATCTGCAGTACCCCTGACATTCCACATGATATTCCCGTATGCTTCAAAATTGGCCAGCTCAAGTTTTTTAGCCTGCGGATATACTTCTGCAAATGCCCCGGCAGCTTCTGCCAATTGGGCCAAAGCTTCGCTAATTTCTTTGTTGCCCCTGTTTTTGTTATTATTAAGGTAAGTTTTAAGGTTAATAAATTGATTTTGAGCTTTAACAATATCTGCAGGTGTCCTGAAGTAAGAAGCCTTAAATGCGATTGCACTAACAGCATTGACCCTATTTATAAGTTCTTGAGGAAGGCTGCCTTTGTTTTGGACAATTATTTCCTGTACTTTTTTAAAACTTTCTAATGCAAGATAAACTTGTTTTTCAAGTTTTTCATAATTTTCTAAAGCAGCCTCAAATTGTTTTACCTGCTCACGGATATGAACGAAATCCTGGTTTGAGTTTTGCAACTTTGCATTTTCTGCACTAACCTGGATTAAAATATCAATAGAAGCCAAAAATTTGCCAATCCTATTTTTAGCTTTCTTTAAATAATACTCGTCACCGCTGTTATCATAGGCTTGCAAATTCTGGATTACTTCATGCCATTGTTTGTCTAAAGAATATGACTCATTAATGGTAGGAATATAAATGCTTGACAAATTTACACTATCTTCCTGAATCTTCAACATCCCAATCAAAGCAACCCCTCCAATGATGCCACTTAGTAGAATCATTACAGCTATGCTTATCCCAATCTTATAACCTATTTTTAAATCCTTCCATTTCATAGAACCCAAGTTTTGAATCTATTTTACGAAAATAAACAATAAAAGTGATAAAAATATCTTTTTTTTTTAAATTATATGCAATTATACCTTAATTGTACAAATGACACATATATTATTTTTATTGACAATGTTAAAAATATGATAAATGTCATGAAAATATATTGCAATAACTATCAAGCAAAATAATAATTGTCAGTCTGCAAATTGTTATAAATATTAAACCAATCCAATAATGTTAAAAACAAATTTTATAGTTTTGAGTATAAACTTACACCTAAAAACTAATATTATGAAACTTTCAAAATGCCTAATCTTTAAAATTAAAGATCAGCGGTTTGCAGTAAAAACCCAAAACGTTATTGATTATATAGAAAAAGTTTACCTGATTCCCAATCAGGATTCAGAAGAAACCTGCCATCATTACTGTCCCATTAAAATCTAAAAGAGTTCTTTGAAAAGTTTGAAATTTAGTTAGTTATAGCAGTTTTTCGATTAAACGGATTTCAATTTGCATTTTGCAATCTTAAAGATATTTGCAAATGCATAAGGATAAATACG
>JAKPQD010000395.1 GCA_029572965.1 Bacteroidota bacterium
GCGAACAACGGCAAACGAACCTTTTTACCATACCTCAACCGATTACAGGAATTAAAACAAGTATTAACCATAAATTCAAATTGATATGAATACAAAAGAAGTACAGACACTTGAAAGCTACTTTAAAACAGAAAACGAACACTGGAACGGTTACGCCTTTCAAATGCTTTGTGAAGTCTTAAAACAAGGGAATTTTGAGAACCCTGAAACACCTTTACAGTTGTTCAGTATTGCCGTTGAGAATTTGCCTGAACTTTATGAAACGCCTTTACAAGCCGTTCAGATGTTTGAAGCTGAAACCGACAAACTGGAACTGGAACCAAAACAAAAGTTGTTTATATTTGAATGGGTATTGAAGTATTTGAAAAATTCAGAATTTGAAAAGGAAGGCACGAAGGAAACAAAAGATTTGAACGAAATAAAAGACCTTTTGAAAACTCAAATTGAACGCCTTAAACTTGAAGTAAGCAAATTGCCTGAAAACAATAAACCTTTGACCGGTACCATACGGGACACCCTTAAAGACTTAATGCAAAAGGAACTGGAGCAGTTACCCGAAACACTCAAAGAACTTGACCCCGTGCAACGGCTGAATATACTTTGTAAACTTATGCCGTATGTATTGCCGAAGGTTGAAAGTGTTACCCATACATTGGGCGAACCCGGAGCAGAAAAAGAGGGTTGGTTTGATTAAATACAAGTTTCGTAATTATTTAGGTTAAATTTTCAAAATAAATTTCAAATGCCGAAACCTTATACATTCCCAACCCTTTACAATGAAGCGTTGCAATTATCTATTTCAAAGCTGAAGGGTTGGGGCTACCTCGTACACGGACAAATTAAAAGCGGTACACTCAACTGGAGCAGACACGGAAAAAATACAGGCAGTATTTCAATAACTGCAAACACCCGAAGCGAACAACCATACATTGAATTGTATTATAAATACAAAGACGAACCACGAAAATATAAAGTATATTTAACCTCGACACCTTCAAACCTGAACAGGGGCAAAATATGGTATTTCCTTTGCCCTCAAACAAAGAAGCGTTGCCGTAAACTGTATTCAATAGGCGGTTACTTTTTACACCGTGAAGCGTTCAACGGTTGTATGTACGAAACCCAAACCCAAAGTAAGAAGTACAGGCAATTGGATAAAACATTAGGGGCTTACTTCAAAAGTGATAACCTGTACAGCGAACTGTACAAAAAGAATTTCAAAAAAACGTATGCAGGAAAACCAACCAAAAGGTATTTGCGAATAATGGAACAAATACAGAAAGCTGAAAGCATACCATACCACGAAATTAAACGGGCAATGTTAAGTTGAAACCCAAACACCCAAAAGCAAGTTTATAGTATCTATTTGAGCCTTATTTGTACCTTGCACTTATTACTAAACACTTAAAGTATTGATAAATAAGTAATTAAAGCAAATAAATAGTTTCCGTTGTGGAAACTAATAATGCAAAACAACCAATTAGCAACAAAACAACAAAACATACTGAAAGCCCCTTACAGGGCTTTTTTATTGATTGTATGTTAATAAATAGTTTGTATTATTATGGGTTTATTTATTGTACTTTCACCTCTTATTTGTACCTTTGTAGGGTGATTTTGTACCACAAGGTACGAAACAGAGTTTAATAAATTGAAATACAATAAGATATGCCTACAAAAATCAAATTAAGACAGCGACCAATTAAGGACGGACGGGAAAGCCTGTATTTTGATATTTACCCCCCGATTTTTAACCCTATTATCGGAAAGGAAAGCAGACGGGAATTTTTAAACCTGTATATCTATTCCAACCCTCAAACCAAAGAACAGGCCGAACACAATACAGCCACCTTGCAAATAGCAAATGAAGTATTACAGGAAAAACAGGAACTTTTGAAACAAGGTAAATATGAGTTTACACCCGAACAGCCTATTAAAGTTTCATTCAAAGAAGTTGAGCGAAAGAACAGCGACAAAGATTTTTTGATTGACTTATTACAGCAAGTCCGAAACATTGAAAAGCAGATTTTAAACCAACTTCAAAGCTGAAACTATGCCGTACAAATGGAAACCGTCTAAAGCCCAAAAGCGTGAATTTGCTGAACGTATGGCAACCGATACGGCATACAGCGAAGCATACCACCAACGCAAAGA
>JAKPQD010000210.1 GCA_029572965.1 Bacteroidota bacterium
AATGGGGCAAACTATTTCGCAATCCTCAATTATCTTTTTAACCTCAGCCAGGTTGTTCTGTTCCAGAGCCTCAACCATCCTATGGTTAACGGTGGTAATACTTTCGGAGAGTTCAACTACCCTTGGGTTGGTTTGGCGGAAAAGTTCTTCGTTAAAAGCATCGCCAAAACGCTTGCGGGCTTTTTCAATCTCTTTATCTATCTTTTCGCGCTGTTTTTCTATCCATTCCTCAATGAGGACATCGGCACGGTAACGTTTCTTACTATCCTTGTTGTCGATAAGAGGGTCATTGAAAGCGCCCACATGCCCCGATGCCACCCAGGTTGTAGGGTGCATGAAGATAGCCGCATCAATTCCAACAATGTTTTCGTTCAGGCGGGTCATGGCCTCCCACCAGTAACGGCGTATGTTGTTCTTCAGTTCAACACCGTTCTGCCCGTAATCGTAAACAGCGCTAAGCCCGTCGTAAATCTCGCTCGATGGGAATACAAATCCATACTCCTTGCTATGTGCAATCAGCTTTTTAAAAAGTTCCTCCTGTGTCATAAATGCTTCAAATGAATTTCCGATAACTCACAAAAATAGTTCAATTTATTTACATCCAAAAAAATGAGTTTTAGCAAATATGTTTTGACTTTATAAATGGCATTTCATATATTACCAAAAATTCTGAAGCTGCAATGGTTCCATATATGTCTTTTATAAAAATCTTCACAAAAAGTATTGTACTGTTTTTAGTTTTCGGTAGTGCGGTTCATGCGCAACATCTTGCCAATTTCACCAATAGCAATAAGTCAACAAAAATTGATGAGGTAAAACCATTATCACAAATTCCTGAATATAAAATAAAAGCGGCGCTTATTCTTAATATAGCCAGCAACATTGAATGGCTTAACGAAAGGAACATAAAAGAATTCGGAATACTAATTGTTGACAGCGATACTCTTATATACAATGAAATCAGAAGTGTTGAAACCAACTACAAGCTTAAAGGTAAGCCTATAAAAGTAAATCTTTCATCGCCCCCAATAAGAAGACCAACAGAGTATTCAATTATTTACCTAAGCCAGAGCCACAGCCCTTTGGTCAACTCAATTTACCAGCAAATAGTGGGCAAAGGTGTGCTCATTGTTACCGATGAAGGAACTGAACGGTTACTTACCATGGTAAACCTTTTTCTCAACCAGGAAAAACAAAATGTATCATTCGAGATTAACCGGCACACCCTTGAAGAGAATGGATTTACCCTCAGCCCAAAACTTGTTGCCCTTGGTGGGAGCTTTATTGATATTAAAGAGCTTTACCTAAAAACCTACCACCAGCTAATTGAAGAGAATAAAAAGCTGCAGCAACTACAAGCCGATCTAACCCGCTATCAGCAAGAAAAAGCAGAATACGAAAGCGAGATCAGAATGCTAAACGAAAGGGTTAATAGATTAAATCAAAATACTGCAGTTCTTGAGAAACAGTATGCCAATGCAAGTGTTTCCCTTAAGCAAAAAGATAGCCTGCTACTAATTGCAACGAAGGAACTTGCCAAAAAAGTAGCAGAGAGTCAAAAACTGCAGATAGCTATCAATAAACAGGTGTCATTGATAAACTCCTCGCGTAGCCAACTGGACTCACTGAACAAACAAATTGTTCAAACCCAAAAAGTTTTAGACCAGAAACAAAAGGAGATTGAGGAGCAGGACATAGTTATATCGGAAAAGGAGAGTATCATTCTTAAGCAGCAAAGACGATTCTTTATTATGCTTATTGCCCTTGTAGGAATTTCATTTACT
>JAKPQD010000219.1 GCA_029572965.1 Bacteroidota bacterium
TTAGTAACCCATTGTCAAATGACTGGATGCCAATGCTTACCCTGTTAAAACCGATTGATTTGAGGCCTTTAACGTATTCGGCATTGATGTCATCCGGATTTACTTCAATGGTACATTCAACAACCTCTGAAATATCAAAAAATTTGGCTATTTCATTGAGAATAATTTCTAATTGACCAGTTGACAATACAGATGGAGTGCCGCCTCCGAAATATATTGTTTTTATTGCTTCATTGTTATTATGAAAAAAGCCTTGTTTCAGTTTTATCTCTGAAATCAAGGCTTCGATAAAATCGTTTATTTTATTTTTATTGGCAACCGAATAAAAGTCACAGTAATAGCAACGTTTTTCGCAAAACGGTATATGGACATAGATTCCGGCCAACTCAGATTAAAATGCTGTCGTGGTTATTTTTAATGCTTTCAGCAAGCTCCCCAATATCCTGTACTTCAAAAAGTTCTTTAATTTTTTCGCGAAGCGGCCCGTATTTCTCATGAATAGGGCAGTGGGCTTCGGAAGTAGAACAGCTTGTAACACCTATTACGCACGAAGTAAAGCTTTCATCCCCATCAATAGCGTCAACTATCTCCATCAGCGATATTTTCTTAGCTGGCTTTGCCAAACAAAACCCACCATTTGGACCTTTGGTAGAAAGTAATACTTTACTTTTGGCCAACGATTGAAGAATTTTGCCCAAAAATGGCATGGGAATTTTCAAATCATCGGATATCTTTTTGATGCCGATTTTTTTTTCTTCGTCTGCATTCAAAGCCAGATAAATGCAAGCCCTGATGGCGTATTTACAAGTGTTTGACAGCATGGGGATATTTTTTATTTACAGCCCGTAACAGGCATTTTGTCAATCCTGGTCTTATGTCTTCCTCCTTCAAACGGAGTGTTTATAAATGCTTCTACAATTTTTTTTGCTGTATCAAACGTAATAAAACGGGCAGGCATAGAACACACATTAGCATCGTTGTGTGCACGCGACAATGCAGAAATCTCTTCGTTCCAGCACAATGCTGCCCTGATTCCCTGGTGTTTATTCAGCGTCATAGTAATGCCGTTGCCGCTTCCACAAAACGAAACCCCAAAATCTACCTCTTTGTTTTCAACGGCATTAGCCAAAGGGTGTGCATAATCAGCATAATCGGCACTTTGCGCACTATTACACCCAAAATCCACCATAGTGTGGCCTTTTTCGGCCAACCATGCTTTTACTTGTTCTTTCATTTCATACCCTGCATGGTCACTTGCAATACCTATCTTACTCATTTTTTTGCTTCAAAAATAATTAATATTTCTATATCTTTTTTTCTTTTATATAAAACTAATCCAAATTGCTCATTTATTGTAACTTTATGTTTCAATTTTTAAAATATTGAAGTATTTTTAATAAAAGTTGAATTGTTCCTAACGTTTAAAAACTTAACCCCATGTCAGAAAGATGCTCCTTTATCAACATAAACGGTAAAAATGTTTATTTCATGGACTTTTCTAATTTGAATTCGAGAGATGAAATTTTCAAATATATTGCAGAAGCAAAACAAGTTATACGTAGCCAGGCTCCATCTTCGGTATATGCTTTGACCAATATCGAAAAAATGCATTATGACAGCGAAATCAAAGAGGCTTTTACTGAATTTACCAAGGGAAATAAGCCTTACATCAAATATAGTGCTGTAGTTGGGATAGACACCCTGCAACGTATCCTTTTCAATGCCATTATGAAACTTTCCGGGAGGGATATCCGCGTATTTGCCAACCTCGACGAAGCTAAATTCTGGTTGATTGATAAAACGCTGAGTTAATCAATACTGATTGTTGCAAAAAATTTTCCATTTCAACTTATTGCGTGATTTTCAACCCAATCTGTCGGATTTTGAAAGCATTCATTAGTTAGCTGTGGTTTTTGGATTTTTCACCATATCAACGGTATCAATTTATACCGGGTATGCTTTGAATATTCAGCATATCCGTCTAATTCTGCTTTTAAGGTTTTATCTTCTAATGAAGTCCTTATCAACAAAAGAATAACAGCTATTGTTGTTGGCAAAATGCACCAAAAAGAGGTTGTGATTATTGGTACCGCAAATAAAGAAACAGCCATTCCTAAATATCCGGGGTGGCGGATTATTTTATATAATCCTTTATCACAAACAGTGTGCCCTCTTTCTTTTTGAATTCTCACCATACTGGAAAAAAAATTATTTTGGTTTCTTGCCGTCAGAAAGATACTTTGCCCTATGGCCAAAATTGCCACTCCAATGGCACTGATGAACCAGTTAAAACTTTTTGTCCATAAAAACCTGCCAGAGTCTAACCCGGCTATTATTATCATTATTAAATAAACCATGGCCGATAGTGCTAATAGCCATTTATCCCATGATTTGATACCTTCTCCTAATTTTGAGCGTTCAATTAATAAATCTGTATTTTTTCTGAGTGTTACAACATTCACAACAGTGGTAAGCGTGTTTGCTGCCAGAAAGACCCATCCCTGGTAATAATCAAGACGGCCAGCACTTAAAAACAAGATGATTGTAAATATTGCCGTTGTAATCAGCCCTTTCATCAATCCTTTGAAAGTTTCCATAATTTATTGCTTTTATATATTACATGGTTATTTTTAAATAGCCCATCCTTTTACAAGCGGGACGGTATGTTTGCAAATTCCCTGCTACCGCTATGTTTTATGGCTGCTTGTCTGGGCCCGTAGTTATTTATATCTAAACTAATCAAATCTCCATATCAAACAACTTTGACAGCCTTTATAATTCAAGCGGAAGCTCTTTGACAACGCTTTGGGTTGAGCGTTGCCCCTTTATATGGGAGGAAGCCCCAATTCATTTAAATATTTATTGTGTTCCTCCCTGGCTTTGTTAATTTCTTTGTCAAGTTCGGCCAATTTTTTGTTTACCTCTTTCAGGTCAATTATTTCTTCGTCAACCGATGTGCTTACATAGCGTGAAATATTCAGGTTGAATTCGTTTTTCCCGATTTCGTCCATTGAAACCCTGCGGGAGTAACGGGTTTCTTCTTTACGGCCTTTGTAGGTGTTAACAATCTTGTCAATGTGTTCGGGGAGCAGGGTGTTTTGTCGTTTCCCCTTTTCAAAATGGTCAACGGCGTTGATGAACAATACATCGTCGAACTTTTTGCACTTCTTTAAAACCAATATACAAACCGGAATACCTGTAGAGAAAAACAAGTTGGCAGGTAGCCCGATTACCGTGTCAATGTTTCCGTCCTCTAATAATTTTCTCCTGATGCGTTCTTCCGATCCGCCCCTGAACAAAACGCCGTGGGGCAAAATAATTGCCATGGTCCCCTCTTTACTAAGGAAGTGGAAGCCGTGCAAAAGGAACGAGAAGTCGGCTGCCGATTTGGGTGCAAGCCCGTAACCCTTGAAACGGAAATCTTCGCCCATGGCTTCGGTTGGCTCCCAACGATAGCTGAAAGGCGGATTGGCAACAACAGCATCAAATTCCAATTTTCTGGCAGGGTTCATTTCGTTCAAAATATCCCAATCGTTCAGCAGGGTGTCGCCGTGGTGGATTTCAAACTCCGTGTCCTTCACCCCATGCAAAAGCATGTTCATGCGGGCTAAGTTGTAGGTGGTGATGTTTTTTTCCTGACCGAAAATTTTACCGATTGTGCCCCCTGCACCGGTCATTTTTTTGCGGACATTGAGCAACAGCGAACCCGAACCACAAGCAAAGTCCAACACCCGTTCAATCTTTTTCTTTTCGCCTTTGGCGGGGTCCTGGCTATCGAGTATCACAATTTCGGAAAGAATGTCGGAAATGCGTTGCGGGGTATAAAACTCGCCGGCTTTTTTGCCTGAACCTGCTGCAAACTGCCCGATCAGGTATTCGTAGGCATCGCCCAAAACGTCAATATCGGTGGAGAACTGGTTGATGCCTTCGGCTATTCGCTGAATAATGGTACAGAGTTTTTTGTTGCGTTCTTCGTAGTTCTTGCCCAGCTTGTCCGAATCGAGGTTGATTTCGGAAAACAGGCCCTGAAAGGTGCTTTCGAACGATTGGTTTTCGATGTATTTAAAACCTTGCTGTAAAGTGCGCAGCAAATCTTTGCTTTGTGTTTTTGCCAGGTGGGAAATGCTGTTCCATAAATACTGCGGTTCTATTACATAGTGGATTTTACGGCGCATTTGTTTTTCAAACTCTGCCACATCGGCTTTGTTCTGTTCGTACCACACAGCAAGCGGTGTTGTGGAGACGTTATGTATAACATCTTTACCATTATCAGGATAATCTTTCCCCAATTCCTTTTTGGCGGCGGCTTCGTAATTATCGCTCAGGTAACGTAAAAACAAAAACGAAAGCATGTAATCGCGGAAATCGTCGGCGTTCATGGCCCCGCGCAATTCGTCGGCAATTTTCCAAAGGGTTTTGCCTAATTGTGTTTGATTATTTTCTGTCATTTTTATCCTGCATTAAAAAATTTGTCGTCCTGCCATTGGGCAGGGTTGTTTATTATATAATTTGAAATTTTTTGAAACGATTGGCCATTTCGGATGATGTGGTCGTGAAAACGGGATTGCCATTGAAATGCGGGGTTAATTTTACGGGCGGCGACCGTTACCGACGATTTGAACCCCCGCACAATGGATGCCAAATTTTTGGATTGTGGGCCGAATTGGTTTTTGCATTTATCGGCCGTATCCGTATCCGTATCCGTATCCGTAGAGACGCAATGCATTGCGTCTCTACATTGCGCACCACATTGCGTACCACGGGGCGCACCACATTGCGTATTATAATCATTTTCCCCGATACCAACGATGGCGTGAAAATGGTTGGGCATTACCACAAATTCGCCCATAAACAAATTCATATCGGTACGTAATTCAAATGTTTTCAACCATTCGTTTTGAACGATGTTGCCGGTTTCGGACAATTGCATTTTCCCATCGGCAATTTCCCCAAAATAATGTACGCGGTTTGCGGTGCAGATGGTAATAAAATAGGCCGCTGCCCGGCGGTAATCCCATTGTTGCCGGCGGGCAGACGGTATGCGGTATTTGTTGCGGAATTTATCCATTATCATTGCCATTTACATTTGCGGGAACAAGCCCTGCAACAAGCCTTTTTTGTGCTCTTTCAGGGCTTCTATTTTTTGGCTTTGGGCGTTGATTAAATCGTCTAAGGACGAAAGACAGGCGGCGATGCGTTGTTGCTCGGCTAATGATGGTATTGATAAATTTAATTTTGAAATATCATCCTTTGTAAAACCTTTAATAGCCATACCTTGACTAAATCCAAGTAAAGTGTTAGCTTGTGTTTGAAGATAATAAGCTAAAAAAGTTAAATCATCTTTTTTGGGTGTAAAGTTTGTAAAATCCTGACTTGTACAGATAGTTTCTTTGGTAATTGCTATTTTCCCTACACCAACACGTGAAACGATTAGAATACTATTTGCAGGTACTAACTTCGTTGCTGATTCTTTTAGTGCTTCTTCCGAAATATACCTACTTATATTTATTTGATGTATTGAACCATCAAGAATATCAGAACTTGAAATCCAAGGAATTATTCCTTGCCAATAAGAATCATTAGCTTTACTAGGTGTTCCACCACCTGTAAATTCGCCAATCTCCCCCAACTTCTTCACCACCCACTCCCCGCTATTCTCAAACTCTTTAAAGCGCAGGCGGGGCACATTGTCTGAACCGGGATTTGCAGGATTTTGGGATTTCAGGATTTCTTTGTTTGGTGTTTCTTTAATCCTGTCATCTTCTAATCCTGAGAATCCTGATGCAGACATTTGCGGGAAAAGGTTTTGTAGCAGCCCTTTCTTATGTTCTTTCAGCACTTCCAATTTTTTGCTCTCGGCATTTATGACGTCATCTAAGGACGAAAGGCAGGCGGCGATACGTTGTTGTTCGGTATCATCATAGACTATTGGTAAATGACAATTTGAGATTTGACTTGGGTATATGTGCTTTACTGTTGTGCCCGAAACTAGCTTTATAATTTCTCTTTTAGAACGATTAAGTAAATAGCTTAAAAAAATCGGTTTAATATCTTCAATGGGTCGTAAAATGTTCATGTCACCACCCAGAATTACATCATTATGCATTATAACTGATGCTTTCGCTAAACCATCAGGAGTGACATCAGAGCTGGGCATTAAAATGTCTCCAACTTTACTTTTAAATCCATCTTTACGATTCGTTTTTGAATATATAGAGGAAATAACTTCAGAATACTTTGTAAATAATTCACCATAATGAATACATGGTTTAGAGCCATTTTCATCTAGTTCGGCTTTCGACAAAGGACTTCCTCTAAATACATCACACACTTCTGAAACTGGTATAACGAACCAGTTTTTTGAAAAGCCTGGAAATCGAAATTTCGGCACCAATTTATTTTCGTTGTTATTACTCATTGTCTGAATCAGGATTTTCTTGATTTCAGGATTTCAGGATTGTTGTATTTAGGATTAAACACTTTTTTGAATTGTAAACTGGTGCTGCCAAAATTGATGAGCAGGCCAATAGGTTTGTCGTAAGCTACAACGTAATTTTTGGCTTGTGCCAAATGTACGTCTTCCAAATTTATAATTGCTTTCAATTCAACTACAACAATTTCTTCCACAATAAAATCGGCACGCCTTGTACCTACATCAATGCCTTCGTAGTAAATAGTGAGTTCTTGTTCACGTGCAAAAGAAATACCAGCTCGTTCCAGTTCAATGGCGAGGCATCGTTGATAAATCACTTCCTGAAATCCATTACCTAATGTGTTATGCACTTTCATTGCACAACCATTAATCTTATAGGTCAATTCATCAATATTCATATATTATGCCTTTTCAAAATCCTGTTAATCCAACAATCCTGTATATCCTGCTTCGGACAATTTACTCATACGCTTTCAACCCGCTGATTTCCTTTCCTTCGGCCTGTTTTTTCAGCAATGGCGATAAGTCTTTCATCAATGCCAGTTCGCGTTTGGTGCGTTCTTTCCAGCCCAGGTCAAAGGGGGCAAAGAGTTCGCTCA
>JAKPQD010000237.1 GCA_029572965.1 Bacteroidota bacterium
CGAGCCTCAACAATATCAGCCCCCGCCTTTGCTACACGGCTTTTCAACGTGCTAATCTTTTCTTCCTGTGTATCCATCGCAACTATCTTGCCTTTGTTTTGCATCAGGCTTGCCAGGTGGAGCGTTTTACCGCCATTACCTGCACAAGTATCTACAATTCGCATGCCAGGCTTGACGTCCAGAAACATCGATATCAATTGCGACCCTGCATCCTGGATTTCAAAATACCCTTCTTTGTAATACTTCGAATCGAATATATTGGCTTTACCAGTAATTTTAAGTGCATCAGGGGCTTTTTCAACTGTTTCGTTGTCAAAACCTTCTTTTTTAAGAAGTACAGAAAGGTCAGATGGCTTTGTTTTCAGGCGATTTGTTCGGATATAAATAGGAGCTTGTTTGTTAATCACTTCAAGCTCAGTTTCCCATTCAGCTCCAAAAGCGAGGAACCCTTTTTGGTCAAGCCAGTCAGGGATTGAAAATTTTATTTTTCGAAAAGCAGACAAGCTCTCGTATTGCTGCAAAACATGCTGTGCGTTAGCCCCACGCATTTGTACAAGAGAAGGGACATCCCATTTGTTGAGGATTAGCCATGAAGCCAAGACTTTATAATAGTTGACTTCATGTACCACCGGGAAGTTATTATCTATCTCGCAAAGCAGGCGCCACCAGCGAACCAGCTCATACGAAACACTCGCAATGACCGAGCGGTCATATTCGTCAGTGATGCGGTTATTCTTGAATTGGAAATGAATAGTTTTGTCCACAGGAAACCCTTTTTCGATCACCTTACTCACTACGTCCACAATATGTTTTGCTTGAAGCTCTGTAACTGTATTAGCCATATTCAAAAAATAAAGGATACAAAAGTACTAAATTATGACAAAAACAAGTAGAAAGTAAAAAGGGTTGAACAACAAGTTTTTTAAATTGCATTAAAATTTTAGAAATGGAAGTTTTTATTGAATTGCTGAAAGAGAATGACTTACGAGGTTTAAAAGAACTATACGAGAACGCTTTTGAAGGATCGCATACTGATTTACAATCAGCAACTATGGCTTTTGAAAAAATTAGGAATAATCCACTTTATAATATTCTTGTTGCAAAAGATGGTGAAAAGGTTGTAGGCACAGTGATGGGTGTTGCTTGTTATGAGCTGTTTGGCAGTTGTAAGCCGTTTATGGTGGTTGAAAATGTTGCTGTGCTTCAATCGCACCGCAGAATGGGGATTGCTAAAAAGCTTTTTGAAAGGTTAGAAGAAGTAGCCAAATCATTGGAATGCAGCGCTATACTTTTTGTTTCGAGCGAGCACAGGCATTGGGCACACAAGCTATACGAATCATTGGGCTACGGACAGGATAAAGTATATGGCTATAGAAAAAGATTGAAATAATTATGAATACAAGAATTTAAGCTAATGCAGCATTGATAATATCAACCAGTTTATCCTTTTTCCAAGGCTTCATTATAACTTCAAAAACCAGAGGGGCATCAGCGGGCGTGATGATTTCGTTGTCAACATAGCCGCTGATGATAATGCATTTTTTTTCCGGGAAATCTTTTTTTACTTCTTTAATAAGTTCTATGCCATTCATACCGGGCATCTTAAAATCGGTAAGCAACAAGTCTATTGAAGTTTCTTTCATAATTTCCAACGCTTCAAAAGGGTTTTCAGAGGTAAATACATTGTATTTTGATTTTAGGCACATGCTGAAAAGCTCGTTGTTAATTATTTCATCATCAACGTAAAGTATATTTTTATTGTGGGTCATTATATTTTTTTTCTAAAGTAGAGAAATGCCATCTAATTTGCCAAATATTTTTGTGTAAAATAAAAAAAGGCAGCCTCACAGCTGCCTTTATATTTGGGATTGATGAATTATCTTACATCATGCCGCCCATACCGCCCATTCCCGGAGCGCCACCCATACCAGCGTCTTTCTTATCTTCTGGTTTTTCTACAACCAAACAGTCA
>JAKPQD010000285.1 GCA_029572965.1 Bacteroidota bacterium
AACCGTCTTTTTTAGCGTTTTGTATTTTTTAGGATATAAACACTCGCCAGACCTGTTAAAAAACTCACCACGGCGAAAGCAATAGCCATTCAATCTCGTCAATCGTTTTTGTTAAACATGATATAATTATTTATTGATAAAATTTGAGGCAAGACCAATAATTGCTCAAAGTGTCAAAAATGAAAGAATAACCCAAACCCAACTTGGCAAAACGCCGAGTGTTCAACCAACCTCAGACAACAATGGTGTTGCTGTTGATAGAACGCCCATTGATACAAATGCGAATAATGCTGAAACGATGATCGCAATGAAAAGCAATATTTTGAATATCCACATATTATTGTTTACGGTTACCAGATAAAGCAAAGAAAAGAAGTATCACCACAAAAGTTAATATAGCTCAAAGCACCCACTTCATCAAAGTTCATACATTTGCAAAGGCATCTGTCCCGTTGTCATAAGCATCATACTGATTCTGCACCGCATTCACTAATGAATTGCCTGTATTTTGTTTCTGCGATTGTCAAAGTTCAAGCGATCAAGTTTTTGTTTCATTTGGTTTTACTCATGTTTGAGCCTTGTTGATGATATCCGTTGTTTTCTCTGTGGTTGTGGTAAGCTGTTTTATTTGATTTCAAACAAATTGGAAAGAACATTTTACATATTCAAGTATTCATGGATCAGAGGAAAGACATTGCTCAGTAAAATCACCTGTCGAAATCGGTCTTGTGTTTTGTTGAATAACTGAACCGCTCTGATCTACGACATAATCAACTGTGAATCAATCAGGAGTCACAACCGTTCATTGTTTTCTGTTTGGTATACAAGCATTTCATGAAACGGTTGTTATGTCGCCTGCATCGTTAATAACGACCGGAGTGGTGAAAGCTGTTGTGTAGACACATGCTTCTCAGATTCACAATACTGAGTTACTGTCCGGCTTGCATACTGGTGATGCCGTTGGACTCTCTACGTACATTTTACACTTGAAATCACCATTTCAACACTCGGTCACACTCAAAGATCATCAAGACAATCAGAATGAAAATCATGAAAATTGAAAATACACGCCATTGAATTTTGAGTTTTGTTGTTGTAGATTGATAACGGCA
>JAKPQD010000292.1 GCA_029572965.1 Bacteroidota bacterium
ATTTCTTTAACAGATAAAACTCATCTTCGAGACCTATTTGATAGAACTAAATTTCAAAATGACAAAGAACGTTTTAGGCTTAATGAGCCAAATTTGTTTAATTTTTAATAACGTCCCGATTTTAATGGGACACTAGTGATCGTATCTATTTTATTAAGCGAAATGATGTACGACCTGTGCACCCTGATAAATTCATTTGGAGGCAGCTTTTCTTCCAATACCCGCAGGCTTACATGCGATAAAATTGGCTTGGCATCTGAAGTATGGATTTTTACATAATCGTTATAACCCTCAAAGAAGAGTATTTCGTTCAATTTCAATTTTAGGATTTTATAATCCGTTTTTATAAAAAGGTTTTGTTGGGTTTGAATATTGTTGGCCAAGGCATTGCTTTCAATCTGGGCGGTTCCGGCCAAATGGATAGAAGCTTTGTTGGTAGCTTTGAGCAAACGCTCGAACGAAAAGGGTTTTATCAGATAATCAATGGCATCGGCATTAAAAGCTTCAGATGCAAGCCTTTCATCGTTGGAAATAAACACCACCATTGGTTTTGATTTCATGCAGTTGACAAACTGAATGCCATTGAGGTTTTCGGTCATTTCAATACTGGCAAAAACTAAATCGATGTCATTGGAGTTCAAATATTTGAAAGCATCAAAAGGGTTGGAAAAAGTATTTTTCAACTCAATGTAAGGGATCATTTTCAGGCTTTCAGAAAGGGCAAACAGGGCTGTATCATCTGGCTCTACGGCAATACACCTAAGTAAAATATTTTCGTTTTTCATCAATGCGTTTTTGGATTTTCAAAAAAATAGACGCACAAAAGAAATGATTTATTGCATCCGATGTTGAGCTTTTAACACTTTTTAGCTTAAAAATCAACTATATAACAGTTGTTAAGAAATGGGTAGAGTAGAGTTGCCTATTTATATTTACAAAAGGGCAATATTTAGTAAACCTTACAGGTTTACTAAACCTGTAAGGTTTCTGGGGTGTAATCCCCCAACCTTCTAATTAACAAACAGCTATCATAGGTTATTTGATACTAATGTTCCCCCAAGCGTCTATCATTGATTGGCTTACATTAACCTGAGGGGTTTGTTCTTTGTCGTTCAGAAGCACGGATTGCAGGCTAACATTCTTTTTCAGGTAAGCCGACAACTCTGAATAGTTTACATTTCCTTGTGTTTCTTTGAGTTTCTTGAGCAAGAAATATGTAAAGAAGCCATGTTCTTTGGCTTTGTAGGGTAATGAAGATTGTTCCCCAGAGCTGGCCGAGAACACAATTATATTGCCATTGTTAACAGCTTCTTTGGCCTTTACTTTCACGCCACGAGCAGCCAGTAAGCCTTGGTTACGGGCCCCTCCCGAGAAACAGGCATCAATAAACACGGTAATTCTTTTTGAAGGAAACTCAGTAAGCTTGTCATACATATCTTTTAGTTTAATGCCGTCAGCTGCATTTTTGCCACTCACATCAACCGGCATCAAATAAGGTTCTTTGGTAACCTCGTCAGGCAAACCGTGTCCTGCATAATATACAAAAACCTCGGCTTCACCATCTGTGTTTTTGATTATCAGGTTGAGCTTTGATATGCCCTGTTTCATTTGGCCTGTAGTGGCATCTAACATGAAAATGACTTGGTTTTCAGGTATCCCCAGTACTTTTATGGCATATTCCTTAAAAGCACTGGCATCATTACGGGCAAAGTCAACATTAATCTCGGTATTTAAGTCAATTTGACGAGAGCTATAGTCTTCGTTGCCAATTATCAGGGCATATCTGTTTTCTTTCTCTTTGCCAACCTCTGGTATATCTATATCTACATCAGATTTTCTTTCAAAAACATATTTGCCCTCTTTTGTTCCGGCATTGACATATACTACTTCTTTTTTTACCACAGTATCAGTTTTGACAATGGTTTTTCCTTTTTCATTGAGCTTTACCGAAACATTTTTTGTGAAAGTCTTGGTAGAAGCGCCCACCAGAAGGTCAAAAATACCCGGGGTAATATATATAGCATCCAGATAAACCGGCAGGTAATCTTTCTTAGCATAGTCCCTGAATTCGCCATCATAGTAGTTTTCTTTTTTCAAAACATACACTATTTCATTTTTTTTGTTTATAAAACCTTCGGGTTGTCGTCTTTTTACTTTTATGGTACATGGTGTTGTTTTTCGTGTATCTACGCCATTTACAAATAAACTGGCCCCGGCTGGCTCAGAGTTTATGTACACTTTTTGGTTTCGACCGTAAAATATTGCTGCACAGTTACTTACTAAAAATGGAAGGGCGATAAAAATAGCATATTTGAAAAGCTTCATTGGTATTTTTTTTTTTGGTTTATTCGGCTTGCTTATTGACTATTACAAAATTCAAAAACTGTACTCTCCTTTTATCAGGGCTGATGCTGTATATCCATGAAAGTACATTTTTGAAAGACATTTTTCCCCTAAAGGGGATATTTTCTTTTATGTAAACAAAAACCAGGTAATTGAACTCGCGAGGTAATTTTGTTTCCATGTAATAAGCATCTATGGCATTGTTTAAAGGAAATGTATAGGCCTGGTCGGCAGTAAACTGAAAATCAGTTTTGTCGTTAACTGGCGAATTGGCTTTTTCAAAATAAGGGTATAACAATGAAATTTCATTTTCGGTAAAGTTGAAAATTTTCAGATAACCGTTTGAATAAGGCTTAAAAGTGAATCTGACAGGGTCATTGTTTTCATAATATTCTTTTACCCCTTCTACATCAAAGAGGAAAGCAGGGTCAGCTTTTTTTTCGTAAATAATCACATCGGCCGAAATAGTTACACTGTATTTTGTATTTCCAAACTCGTCAATAGATTTATTTTCCTGGATAACACTATCGTTGAGAATAGCTCCGTCAAGTTCTACGGTAAGTATAGAATTGAGGTCCTGTTTAAAGTCGCTTCCTTTTTGGTTGGTAGATACCACTTCTGAAGAAGCGATATTTTCAGTAACGCCGGCTTTGCGCAGTGCATTAAGTTTTGCCTCGGTAACAGCTTTATTGTAAGCAGTTTTTTCGCTAATGTCTGATTTGGCAGGCAGCGTGTATTGGCCAACAGCTTGTTTTATTCTGACAATTTTCTGGGCTTTCAATGGGATAAAGGCCATGAAAATAAGAAGCAGAAAGCTGTACGTTAATCTATTCATTTGTCAAAGTGTTTTGATAACAAGGAAGCCAAAATTATAAATAATCTGACAGATGTAAAAGTTGAAAATACAGGATGTTAAAAACTTATGTTGTGTTGAAATACTTAAGCTACTTTATAATCTTTTTGCTCAGGCTTGCCTGATATGTTGTATTGTTGTATTTTGGCTTAAAAATTAAAACCATGATAAAGACCTTTATTTATTCAATTGTTTTGATATGCATTTCGATATCTCTAAGCGGACAATCGGCTACAGGTATTGCTACATATTATGATGACAAGTTTGATGGCCACAATACTGCCAGTGGTGAAGTATTTGACCAGAATAAACTTACTGCGGCACATCGAAATTTACCATTTGGCACTAAACTAAAAGTTACCAACCTTGAGAATAGCAAAAGTGTTATTGTTCGGGTCAATGACCGTGGGCCTTTTGTTGATAGCCGGCTTATTGATTTGTCCAGATCTGCTGCAGAAATGCTTGACTTTGTTGTAGCAGGCATGGCCAGGGTTAGGATTGATGTTGTGCCTGCTGAAGATGTAACAGTTTCTTCTGAGCCTAATTCATCGGTAAAATATAAAGTGGATGACAAAAGGGTTGATTTTCCTGGCGAATATTACGAACTGGATATTAAATACAGCCATCCGTCTGGTTTTGCTGTGCAGGTGGGTAGTTTTACCGAGCTGGCCAATTTGCTGCGTATGGCACAAGAGCTCAGAAAAATTCATGGCCGCAACCTGATTGTTCAGGTTACTGATGTTGATGGGAAAAAAGTGCACCGCTTGTTAGTATCTGGCTTTGATAGCAGGGCTGCTGCTGAGAGCGAGGCAAGCAGGCTGAAAAATGATTTTCGCGATTGTTTTGTGGTTGAGTTAAAGTAATTATTTCTGCCAGACAATAGTATTAATAACTTAATTAATGTTGTTTAGTTAAGGTGCTGACAGGTTCTGCGAACGTTGTCAGGTTAGATGTGAAACTAACCCGACAGCGTCTTTCAGGCTTGTCGGCGTTTTTTTAATATTTAAAACGACATTGAATTACTTATAATTCTCGTTGCGGGGTTCAACCCTGGTAAAACCTTTTGGCAGTTTTGATTGTATGGTAAGGGTTTCCTTACTGAAGGGATGTTCAATAGTCAGCCAGTAGGCATGAAGGCGAAGGCGGCGTTTGAAACCGTCAGGCTTACCGTATTTGGTGTCGCCTACTATTGGAAATCCAATACCTGAAAGATGTACACGTATTTGATGTTTACGTCCTGTTTCAATACTTACTTCTACAAGTGAATATTTACCAATGGTCTGTTGCAGGCGAAAGTGAGTAACAGCCAGTTTACCTTCTTCTCCGGGCTTACATTCGTAAACCATTTGCAATGCCCCTTCGCGAAGGTATGAGCGTATAGTTCCTTGTTCTGGCTGTATATTGCCTTCTACCAGGGCAAGATATTTTTTATCGTTTTTATGCCAGTTGTCTTTGATAATTTCCATGGCTGCCCGGGATTTGGCAAATATTAGCACCCCTGAAGCCTCTTTGTCAAGGCGGTGAACCAAAAATACCTTGTTTGCGCCCTTTTCGGCTTTAATTAATGATGATATCAGCCTGAATATACATGGTTGGTTGTCGGTGGCTACGGTTGCTATTCCGGCTGGTTTGTCAATGGCAATGATATGCTGGTCTTCATAAAGAATATCGAAAGGTATGGATTTACTGGTGCTTGAGCCATCGGTAACCTGTACAAGGTCCCCTTCGCGTAGCTTATGAGCGTATAGCCCTGCTGGATGGTCATTTACCATAACCCGTCCATTCTCAATCCATTTTTTTAGTTTTGTTTTAGAGGTTTGTGGATATTCACTACCCAGAAAGTCAATTAATGTGCATGGTTGCTTTACCGTATGTTTTTGCATATTCTATTTTTATTCATTTTTCTGTTGAGTGGCCGAAGTAGCTGCCAGTATTGCTGTTGACCATGCTATTTGCAGGTTATACCCGCCGGTATCGGCATCAAGGTCAATAATTTCACCTGCAAAATAAAGGTTTTCTATCAATTTTGACTGCATGGTCTTTGGGTCAATTTCTTTTGTACTTATGCCACCTGCAGTAATTATTGCTTCGGTAAATGGGCGATAACCAGTGATTTCAAATTCGAAGTTTTTAAGCAAATGAATAATTGCTTGTCTTTCTTTAGCGCTAATTTGGCTGCAAGGTTTGAATGGTTCTATTCCCAGCCGGTTAATGAAAAATGAAATTAATTGCTGAGGAAGCAGCTCTTTGAAAGCTATTCCAATGGGTTTGCGGCCTAAAGTATTGAAATCACGAAGAAGCCGGGCTTCAAGTTGTGCTTCGTCCAGTGCTGGTTTGAGATCAATGTTAATGCTTATTTTATTAGCTTTATTTTGTAGCTTTTCTACTACAAACCTACTCAAACTCAGTATTATTGGGCCATCGAGCCCAAAAGTTTCAAACAACATTTCGCCAAAGAGCGATTGCTGTTTTTTGTTGTTGAGTAATACTGTGGCTGTTACATTTCTGAGGTTGAGCCCTTCTAGTTCCTTTACATTTTTGTCAGATACTTCAAGGGCTACAAGCGATGGCAGAGGCTTTACAATGGTGTGCCCAAGTTCTCCGGCTATTTTGTAACCATCGCCAGATGAACCTGTAGCCGGATATGAGCAACCTCCGGTACAAAGTATGACTCTGTCTGAAATAACTGTTTTTGTTTGATTGCTGTGGATATAATCAATACCAGTAGCCTTTTTATTTGCAGTATTAACCTGAGTAACCCGGGCTCCTTGAATAATCTGAACATTATATCGCTTAACGTATTTTACCAAGGCATCTACAACATCGCGGGCTGAGTTACTTTTAGGAAATACCCGCCCTCCACGTTCAATTACTGTTGGAACTCCAAATTTATTGAGTAAATCGATAATGTCTGATGCAAAAAATACGTTGAAAGCCTGACGCACAAAATCTGGGTTAGGATAAATATGTTCCAGAAATGCTTCAATAGGGGCAATATTGGTTATGTTACATCGGCCTTTGCCTGTTATCAGCAGTTTTCGGCCTGGCCTTTCCATTTTTTCAATAATCAGCACCTTTGCCCCCAACTCTGCAGCTCTGCCAGCTGCCAATAAGCCTGCGGCACCTCCACCAATTACTATAATATCATACTTTTCCATTATTGGCCCGAATTGAATTGTGGTTCTTGCTTATTTATAAGGTTTATCAATGCTTTAACTTTTGTAATACATTCATCATATTCGTTTTCAGGAATAGATTGTGCTGTAATGCCACTTCCTGCAGGGATTGAAAGATGTTTATTTGTGCTATTATATAAAATACTGCGGATGACAACATTGAAGTCGAAATTCATATCAGGGTCAATATATCCAATAGCTCCTGAATATAAACCGCGATTGAATGCTTCAAATTCGTCAGAATACTTCACAGCATTGAATTTAGGAGCACCTGTCATAGAACCCATTGGGAATACTGCGTTTATAATATCATTGAAAGATGTTTCATCCTTTACATTACATGAAATGGTGCTTATAAGTTGATGCACATGCTCAAAGGAGTAGCATTGGCACAACTCATCAACTTTTACACTTTTTTTTTCTGCAAATACAGCCATGTCGTTTCGTACCAAATCTGTTATCATAATGTTTTCAGCACGTTCTTTATCATTTGCCAATAATTCTTCTTTTATCTCGCCATCTTTGGTAGGATTATCAGCACGAGCGGCTGTTCCTTTAATAGGTTGAGAGATTATTTTCTTACCATTTTTCTGGATAAACCTTTCGGGCGAGGCCGAAATACAAAACTTGTCTTTCTGCTTGTAGAATGCGCTAAATGGGGCAGGAGATATTTGTGTAAGCTCTAAATATAAGTTGTATGGGTCAATACAAGCGTTTGTAGCATGAAAATCTATACAATAATTGAGCTCGTAAACATTGCCTCGTGCTATGTGTTTTTGCAATTGATGTATGACGTTTATGTATTCTGATTTTTTTATAAAATCAATCTCTATATGAGAATATGTTTCTTTTTTTTTTATTAAAGTAATAGAGGTAAGAGTGTCTATAACGTACTTTAATTGATTTATTTCTGTTTCTGGAGAGTATTGCAATTCAACTTCCCTTCCGCAAAGTTTTATCAAAAATCGGGGTTTGAAAAAGTAAAAATTTTGAAACCCAATATGATTAATATTATCATTAATGGTATATCCTATGGTTTGATTTTTATAATTATATGATATATGGCCTAAAATCCAATTTTTATTTATGCTTTCAATAAATGATAAATCGCTGTATTGCGCTGAATGCGAATAGTCTTCGACGCTTCCAATTCCGGCAAGCATGTCAAAACGTCCAAAAGGGAAAAAATTTTTTTTGTCCGGGCAAGAATCTAAGAGCAGAAAAGTTTCATATTTCTCAGCTAATTCAATAAGTTTAGCCCTAAAAGTATATATTTGGTCAATGTTGAATTTTATTACTTTTTGCATGGTACAAAAATAGGATGTTTTTGTAATTTCGCAGCGAAAGCTACATTGTTAATTACTTTTCAAAATATGCAATAGTCAAAAATTCAATGTGTTGCAGTGACGATTTGTATAAAAATGAAATTCGCAAAAAGAAAAACTTGTTTATTTCACTTTTATTCAATTACTTTGCACTCCGTTTTCAAAAATAATTATAAAAAAGAACAACAATGTCGAAGATTTGTCAAATAACAGGAAAAACCTCGATGATAGGCAATAACGTTTCACACTCGAAACGCAGAACTAAAAGATCTTTTGATATCAATTTATTTACAAAGAAGTTTTACCTTGAAGAAGAAAAACGTTGGATCGTGCTTAGGGTTTCAGCTGCCGGAATGAGGGTTATCAACAAGAATGGGCTTAAAGCTGCTTTAGATTCAGCTGTAGAAAAAGGTATTATCTTAAGTTATTAATATTATTAAAGCATATAAGCAATGGCTAAAAAAGGTAACAGAATACAAGTGATTTTGGAATGTACCGAGCACAAAGAGAGCGGAATGCCTGGCACTTCAAGGTACATTACTACCAAAAACAAGAAGAATACTCCTGAAAGATTGGAGCTCAAAAAGTACAACCCTATTTTAAAGAAAGTAACAGTTCACAAAGAAATAAAATAAGAAGACTATGGCAAAGAAAGTAGTTGCAACACTGAAAACCGGCCTTGGGAAGAACTTTACCAGGGTTATCAAAATGGTAAAAAATCCTGCTACCGGATCTTATGGTTTCAAGGAAGATGTTATGCACAACGAAGAAATTAAGGATTATCTTGCAAAATAATTTGCGGTAAGACTTTATAAATAATCGCTTACAAAAAGGCTTTCTTATACAAGAGAGCTTTTTTTGTATCATGTCGTTTAGGTTTTTCTTCATCATTGATTTTAACAATATTAGTACATTTGTGTTTTGAAAAAAATAGTTGATTATGGGGCTTTTTGGGACTAAAAAAAATAATGATACGCTGAGTTCGGGCTTAAATGCTACCCGACAAAGCTTACTTTCAAAACTATCAAGGGCTATTGTTGGAAAATCAAAGGTTGATGACGAAGTCTTAGATAATCTTGAAGAAGTGCTTATTTCTTCTGATGTTGGAGTAGAAACAACCATCAGGGTTATTGAAAGAATAGAAAAGCGTGTAGCTAAGGATAAATTTGTGGGCATTAGCGAGTTAGATACTATTATGAAAGAAGAAATAGCCTCACTTCTTTCGGATAACCAAAACGATGTTGCTGATAATTTCTTTGAGTCTGAACTTCCCAAACCTTATGTAATACTTGTTGTTGGTGTTAATGGTGTTGGAAAAACTACAACCATTGGTAAGCTGGCCAATAGGTTTAAAAAAGCCGGGAAAACTGTTATTTTGGGTGCTGCTGATACATTTAGGGCTGCCGCGGTTGACCAGTTGACTATCTGGTCTGAAAGAGTAGGAGTGGAGATTGTAAAACAGGGAATGGGAGCAGATCCGGCCTCTGTTGCTTATGATACTGTTGCAGCTGCAATTGCCCGTAATGTTGATGTAGCAATAATTGATACTGCCGGCCGTTTGCACAATAAGGTTAACCTCATGAACGAGCTTACCAAGATAAAGAACGTTATGCGAAAGTTATGCCCGGATGCACCGCACGAAGTGTTGCTGATATTGGATGCTTCTACCGGGCAAAATGCTTTTGAACAGGCCAAACAATTTACTTCGGCTACAGAAGTTAATGCTTTGGCTGTAACTAAGCTTGATGGAACTGCTAAAGGTGGTGTTGTGCTTGGTATTTGTGAACACTTTAAAGTGCCTGTAAAATATATCGGTGTTGGTGAAAAAATTGATGATTTGCAACTCTTTGATAAAGTGGAGTTTGTTGAAAGGCTTTTTGATAAAAAAGGTTAAAACAAGGTGATTAATTTACTTCATAATATTACTCAAACAGCCATGAAGGCTGGTAGGAGACCTGGCGTTATCAAATACAAAAAATACACCGGCTATAGTGCGGCGCGTCACTATCGCGACTTGCTTACGCAAGCAAAACATGAGATAAAAAACAGCATTTTGATTGTATTTGGCATTTTATCTGCCGGCTTTGGATTGGAAGGTTTTCTTATCCCCAATTCTTTTATTGATGGTGGCGTAACAGGGATTTCGTTGTTGTTTTCCAAAATAACCAACTTACCTCTTTCTCTTTTTCTTATCATTATTAACATCCCGTTTGTTATAGTTGGGTATTATCAGATTGGAAAGCAATTTGCGTTTAAATCGGCAGCTGCCATCGTTGGGCTTTCGGTATGCGTTATTTTTGTCCATTATCCGGTCATTACCTCCGATAAACTTTTGATTTCGGTTTTTGGCGGCTTCTTTCTTGGGGCTGGTATAGGTTTGGCTATCAGAGGCGGGGGGGTTCTTGATGGCACTGAAATATTATCGTTGTATTTGAGTAAAAAAATTGGGCTGTCTATAGGGGACATAATTCTGATAATTAACATTTTGATATTTAGTGTTGCAGCTTATTTATTGGGTATTGAATCGGCTTTGTATTCTGTACTTATTTATTTGAGCGCTTCAAAAACAGTTGATTTCTTGGTTGATGGTATTGATGAATATATCGGGGTTACTATCATTTCTAATCGCACTGAATCAATGAGGCTGATGATTATTAACAAGCTCAACAAAGGGGTCACCATTTACTCTGGTTCAAGAGGGTATGGCAAAACTGGCGATGTAAACCGAAATATTGAAATAATATATACTGTTGTGACCCGTATGGAAGTTTCGCGTTTAAACGCCGAAATTGAACGTATTGACCCTGATGCTTTTGTTGTAATGAATACAATTAAAGACCTCAAAGGGGGAATGGTTCGTCATAAACTTTTTAAACATTAGAATTTCTTACATTACGTGAAGACAAGACGAAAAGCCAAAGATAAAATCCATGTGATAACGCTTGGATGTTCTAAAAATACTGTTGATTCTGAAAAGTTGATGGCACAACTCAATGCACATGCAGTTCAAGTGCAGCACAACGCTGAACAGTCTGATGCCAGAACGGTAATCATCAATACCTGTGGCTTTATTAATGATGCCAAGCAGGAGTCTGTTGATACCATTTTGGAATATATCAATGCCAAGGAGCAAGGGCTTATTGACAATCTTTATGTGATGGGTTGCTTGTCTGAAAGGTATGCCAAAGAACTAAAGACTGAAATGCCAGAAGTGGACCAGTTTTTTGGGGTAAATAATATTGAAGATATTGTAAAAGCGTTGGGTTACGATTATAAATCAAATTTAGTCGGCGAACGCTTGCTTTCAACGCCTTCGCATTATGCATATCTCAAAATTGCTGAAGGCTGCAACCGTAAATGTTCTTTTTGTGCCATTCCATTGATTCGTGGAAAGTACGAGTCGTTTGCTGTTGATGATTTGCTCACTGAAGCTAAATTACTTGCTAAACATGGAGTGAAAGAGCTGTTGCTGATAGCCCAGGATACCTCGTATTATGGAATGGATATACAGAAAAGCTCTCTGCTAACAACCTTGCTTGAAAAGCTTTCAGAGATTAATGAAATTGAATGGATACGTTTGCATTATGCTTATCCGGCCGGATTTCCTAAAGATGTCATTGATGTAATAGCTTCTAACCCTAAGATGTGCAAATATCTTGATATCCCTGTCCAGCATATTTCGGACAATATGCTGAAAATCATGCGTCGAGGACTGGATAAGAAAAAGACTATAGAGCTCATTGAAAATTTCAGAAGCAAAATACCCGGTTTGTCTATACGTACAACCTTGCTGGTTGGGCATCCGGGCGAAACAGAAGCAGATTTTGAGGAGTTGTACAATTTTGTTTGTGATACTAAGTTTGACAGATTAGGCATATTTACTTATTCACACGAAGAAGATACTTATGCTGCCCGCCATTATAAAGACAGTATAAACCCCGGCGTTAAACAGGAACGCGCCAATATTATCATGAAAGCACAACAGGAAATATCGTTGCTCAAAAACAGGCAGCGTATAGCTCATACCATGAAAGTGGTTATTGATAATATAGACGATGCAGCTGCTTATGGTCGTACACAATACGACTCACCTGAAGTTGATAATGAAGTTATTATCAATAACCCTGAAAATATCAAGGTTGGTTCATTTTATGATGTCAAAATTATTGAAGCAGGAGAGTTTGACCTTGAAGGTGAGTTGGTGAAGCCCTAATTTATTTGTCAATAGAGTAAGGCAGAGTAACTGTAAACGTAGAACCTTCGCCAATGGCACTTTCAAGAGAAATACTGCCTTTCATCAATCCGAGATATGCCTTACAAATAGCAAGCCCCAAGCCCGAACCTTTTTTCTTAACTTTAGTGACTGCATCTAACTGTTTGAAACGCTCAAAAATGGCTTGGTGATATTGTGGCTCAATGCCTATACCAGTGTCTTTTACAATAATCTTTACTTGCCCGCTTTCAATGCGAAAACTAACCGTAATTGTCCCTTGGGGGGTAAATTTTACAGCATTGCCAACCAGGTTGACTAATATCTGTTGCAGTTTAGTGCCATCTGTAAGTATAAAATCTTCATTTATATCTTCTGGAATATCAATAATAAATTGTACTTCGCTGTTTTCTTCAAAATCGGCTTTAAACATTTCATACACATCCCTGATGGCCTTTTTTACAGAAACTTTTTCAATGTTAACAGTAACCAATCCTGATTCAAGCTTCGAAATTTCAATGATGTCGCTGATTACATTAAGAAGGTAATTGCCACTTTTTTTAATGATGTCCAGGTAATATTGCTTTTTTTCTTCTGTTACTTCGTTTGTTTGGAGCAGCTCTGTAAAGCCCATGATTGAATTCATCGGGGCACGGATTTCGTGAGACAGAGTAGATAAAAAATTGCCTTTCATGAACGCATTTTGTTCTGCTTCTTTTTTGGCTTCCTTTAGCGCATCGTTTATACGGTTAACTTCTTCCAAAGCATCTTCAAGTTCTGAATTTCTGGCGATTAACTGTTTGTTAAGGAGTTCGTTTTCTTCGACCTTTTGTTTTAGGGCTGTTTCAGCGTAAACATTTTCTGTAATATCTATAATTGTTCCGGTCATTCTTGCAGGGCTGGCTTTGGAGTTATATTCGTTTACAACGCCTCTTGTTCTGACCCAAATGATTTCTCCAGATTTGTTTATCAACCGGTGCTTAATATCAAAGTATTGGTTGTGGCCTTGAAAATGCTCATCGAGTTTTGCCTGATAAGCAGCAATGTCTCCAGGATGAATCAGTTTGAGCCAGTCTTGAATATTCAGATTTTCTATTTCTTTAGGGAAGAAGCCTGTAATCTCAGACCAGCGCTGGTTTACGTCAAGTTTTCCATCTTCAATTCTCCAATCCCAGACACCGGCACGCATGCCGGATATAGCCATCGAAAGCTTTTGTTCGTTGGCTTTAATCCTTTCTTCTTGTTTGAATTTTTCAGTTTGGTCGCTAAAAACAATGATAAGTCCCAGAATATTTTCATTTTTAACAATTTGCGAAATCTTGGCCGAAATGATGTATTGCTTCACATTATTTGAGAAAAGAATGCATTTTTTTATTGAATGGTGCTGTTTTTTATCATCAATAAGCAGTTGTATTTCTTTGTCGATAGGTAAGTTTGTGTCATAATCAAAAACCCTAAAAATTTTATTGATATTTTTCCCTAAAGAAAAACTTAAAGGACATTCGGTTAATAATTCTGCTGTAGGGTTCATAAAAGTGATTTGCCCTTGGTTGTTGGTTGCGATAATGCCATCGCTGATAGAATGCATGGTGATACGCAGGTTTTCTTCTTTCTCGGCTATAGTCTCTTTGCTGAAATATTGAAATATCGAATAGAATAAAAATGCCCAGGTTAGCGGTAACAAGGCTCCGGCTAAATCTTCATAAGGGTCAAGGTATTTGGTAAAAAACTCCCATTCAACAAAGATGCAGAACTGATAAAAGGTTGTTATTGAAATGATGAATATGAGGAAAAAGCGAATTTCTCTAATTGTATATTTCTTGTTGATTATCAATATCATCAGGCTAATGACATTGGTAAATAGTGAAACAAAATCGATAGAAGAAAGTATGCCCACAGCTTAATTTTTTATTTCTTTTTTGTTTATTAGCAAAATCCAAATAAGTAATAGCATACTACTAATGGCATAAGATATGTGTTCAATCATATTGTAAACACTTGGGAAAAAATAACTCTCGAGGTTAGTACATATACTTGCCATTAATAAAGATAAGTATGCGCCAAGTAACAATTGCCAATGCTTTATTTTTATTATTGATTTAAAATATAAAACAATAAAAATCAATACGCATAGGGATAATAGAAGCATCACAACTTCATTCTCTTTCATTTTTTTGATATTTGAAAATAATAATAAAGTATTTATTTAAGGTTCATGGGGTTTGATGTTTTAAAGATACACTTAATTTTTTTTATAATTTAATACAAATGTATTTTTTTGTTGAAGTAGTAAATAAACAGTAATATAAAAAAAGCCACAATTGTTAATTTGTGGCTTCTAAAATATTTAAAACAAAGATTAGTTGCATCCACTACACCCGCCAGAGTCGCATCCGTCTGAATCGCAACCACAACTGCCACATCCGCATGAAGGAGCCTGGTGAATATGCCCATGGGCAAGTTCTTCAGCAGAAGCATCCCTGATGCCAACAACTTCTCCTTTGAAATGAAGGTCTTCACCTGCCAAAGGATGGTTGAAATCCATCTTTACATGATCATTATTAACGCTAACAACCTTTCCGTTGAAACGATTGCCCATGTTATCCATCATTGGTATCATGTTGCCAATGGTGAGGATGTCGTTGTCTATTTGTCCATCTACAACAAATACAGACTTAGGAACATCAACAATAGCATCTTCTTTTATTTCGCCATAAGCTTCATGGCTGGCCAAAATAAAATCAAAGCTATCGCCTATTTTTAGCCCTGTCAGGTTGGATTCAAATTTGGGGAGAAGATTTCCGTGACCTAATAAAAATTCAAGCGGACGGGTTTCATTTACTTTCTCAATAATTTCGCCATTTCCTTTGGCAAGTTTCAGTTCATATGTTACCGAAACAACTTTGTCTTTTTCAATTACCATTTTTTAATCAATTAAATATCTGGCAAAGTAACGTCAAATATTCTTATTTGTTTAAATACAATATCAAAATTTACTAATTTTTAATATAATAATTTAGGGTGTTGAAAATATTGAACAATTATTAATTATGTTATGTTAAAATGCTTTAAAGTTGCATAGTTTGTGTGACTCAAATAAAAATTTTAAGCTTTGCCAGAATAAGGCTAAATTTGCAAGGTGCATATATTGTAAAACAGTTTAACCGTTAAAAACATGATGTTTGACTTGGACATGATTAAAGCCGTGTATTCGGCAATGGGACAAAAAGTCGGGATGGCTCGCAATAAATTAAACAGGCCTTTGACATTGACCGAAAAAATATTATATGCCCATCTTGATAAAGGTATTGAAATACAAAGTTTTAGGCGTGGCGCTGATTATGTTGAGTTTAACCCCGACCGTGTGGCCATGCAGGACGCTACGGCTCAAATGGCCTTGTTGCAGTTTATGCAGGCTGGTAAAAAGAAAGTAGCTGTACCGTCCACTGTTCATTGCGACCACCTTATCATTGCCAAAGATGGAGCAAAGGCAGACCTTGATGCTGCTAATGTGACTAACAAAGAAGTATATGAGTTCCTTTCGTCCATTTCAAATAAATATGGTATAGGCTTTTGGAAGCCAGGCGCTGGGATTATTCACCAGGTAATCCTCGAAAATTATGCATTTCCCGGGGGAATGATGATTGGTACTGACTCGCACACCGTAAATGCCGGAGGTTTGGGTATGGTAGCAATTGGTGTTGGTGGCGCAGATGCTGTAGATGTGATGGCTGGTATGCCTTGGGAGCTTAAATTTCCTAAGCTTATTGGCATTAAATTGACGGGGAAGATGTCTGGATGGACATCTGCTAAAGATGTAATTTTGAAAGTTGCAGGTATATTGACTGTTAAAGGTGGTACTGGTTGTATTGTCGAGTATTTTGGACCGGGAGCCGAAACTATTTCGTGCACCGGAAAAGGTACTATCTGTAACATGGGGGCTGAAATTGGTGCTACCACCAGTATTTTTGGTTATGATAAAAAAATGTCAGATTATTTGCGTTCAACAGGTCGGGCAGAAGTGGCGGATGCTGCTGACAGTATTGCCGCTAATCTTACTGCAGATCCTGAAGTATATGCCAATCCTGAAAAATATTTTGACCAAATTATAGAAATAGACCTTTCTGCACTAGAACCGCATATCAATGGCCCATTTTCGCCTGATAAGGCATGGCCTTTGTCTCAGTTTGCCAAAGCTGTAAAAGAAAACGACTATCCTCAAAAATTGGAAGTTGGATTAATAGGCTCATGTACAAACTCATCTTATGAAGATATTAGCCGTGCAGCATCTTTAGCTTCTCAGGCAGGTGATAAAAAGTTGAAAACTAAAGGTGAATTTATTATTACTCCTGGTTCTGAGCTTGTCAGATCAACAATAGAGCGTGACGGTTTTCTTGAAATATTTGCTAAAATTGGAGGAAAGGTACTTGCTAATGCCTGCGGGCCATGTATTGGGCAATGGGCCAGAGAGGGGGCCGAAAAAGGTGAAAGAAACTCTATTATCACCTCTTTCAACAGAAATTTTGCCAAACGTGCCGATGGTAACCCCAATACTTATGCTTTTGTTGCGTCGCCTGAGATTGTTACAGCAATGGCTATAGCCGGAGACCTTACTTTTAACCCTATTACTGATACCCTGATAAATGAAGACGGCGTTGCTGTTAAGCTTGACGAGCCTAAAGGCATGGAATTGCCTGCTAAAGGTTTCTTTGCAAAGGATATTGGCTATCAGGCACCAGCTGAAGATGGCAGCAAGGTAGAAGTTAAGGTGGACGCTAAATCTGAACGCTTGCAGCTGCTCGATTCTTTTCCTGCCTGGGATGGAAATGATTTGATTGGTTTGCATTTGCTTATTAAGGCCAAAGGTAAATGTACTACTGACCATATCTCTATGGCAGGTCCATGGCTCAAATACCGTGGCCACCTCGATAATATCTCAAACAATCTGTTGATTGGGGCTGTAAATGCTTTTAATGATAAAACAAATGCTGTAAAAAATCAAATCAGCGGAGAGTATGTTCCTGTTCCGGATGCTGCAAGGGCTTATAAAAAGGAAGGAATAGGCAGTATTGTTGTTGGGGATGAAAATTATGGAGAAGGCTCTTCTCGCGAGCATGCTGCTATGGAACCTCGACATTTGGGGGTAAAGGCTGTATTGGTGCGTTCTTTTGCCCGTATTCATGAGACTAATCTCAAAAAGCAGGGCATAATGGCCTTGACCTTTGCCCATAAAGAGGATTATGACAAAATTCAAGAGGATGACAGGATTGATATCATTGGCCTGAAAAACTTTGATCCAACTAAGCCTTTGAAAGCAGTTTTGCACCATAGCAATGGAAAAAGCGAGGAAATACAGCTGAACCATACGTATAATGAAAATCAGTTTGAATGGTTCAAAGCAGGTTCTGCATTAAACTTGATAAAATATAGTCAAAAATAAAAGTGTCGATTTAGGTTTTTAAAAATTCAAGGCTTGCCGTAAATTGGCTAAAAAAAGCTTTATCGACGGTTCTGGGCAACAACTCGCTTCACTCAAACAGTTGCCCTCGCTTCGTCGATAAAGCTTTTTTCTTAACGTCATTTCCGTCAGGCCATTAGCAGAGACGTTTCTATGAAAAAGGCGTAGCATTAAAAAGAAAAAATTCCTTTTCATCGCTTTTTTGTTCGATTTCGGCCGAGGAGCCTAACATTCATTTGGTTGCATATTGCAACATTAAAAGGCTTCGAGGGTGAAAGAGTTAAGGCGATAAGATTTTTTGAGCAACTTTTTTCGGTAAAAAGTTGTAGAGACTTAGTATTTATTGCTATTCAATACTTTTTTAACAATAATTGACAATGTTATTTTTTCATTGAACTGACATTGAATAATATTTAAAACTGCAGAGGGCCGCAAAGTTTGGAATCTACTTTGCGGCCCTCTGCGGTTAACATTAAGGCCTTCGCTGTAAAAGATAGTGTTATTCTTTAATAAACTTCTCCGTATAAGTACATTCAACAGATTTAATCCTGATGTAATAAACACCATTTTTGAGGTTTGCAACATCTATCTCCATAAATCCATTATTGGCCATCTTTTTCATGGTTACAACTTGTCGCATATCCGAAGAATAAATTTCCAAATTAAAACTGTTTTCAGTACATTGAGGTACTTTCATTTTTAAAATGGTTTTTACAGGGTTAGGATAGACCAATAGTCTGTCCATTGTCCCATTTTCAATACCAACCTTATTGTTCATAACTACAGTATCGCCGTTTATACATCCATTGGGGTTGGTTACATGTACCCAATAGGTGCCGCTTGAAGATACTGTTAAAGTTTGGTTAGTACTGTTATTGCTCCATAAATATGAAGTAAAACCAGTTCCGGCATCAAGAGTATATGTACCTATAAAATCTACTTTATTTAAACCTCCTGCTAAGATAGGTTTAGCAGAGCTTAATATTTGGATAGTTTGGGTTTTATAGCTATTTTCGTCGTCTTCATAGCCATCAATATTGGTTCTAACCTTTATTACATTTTTACCAACATGTAGTTTGCTGCTTATATCACCAAAGTTATATGAAACAGTTCCATTATTGGCAAGGTTTGAGGTAAGTGTAATTGTTCCTTCTTTTTTCAGAATATTGTCAACCAGTAAATTAAGTTTTATTTTACTGCCTGA
>JAKPQD010000334.1 GCA_029572965.1 Bacteroidota bacterium
AATTCTGGAAACCATGATAAATTTTAGGCTTAGCAATATCAGTATTGCTGTTTTGTTTATTGCACTACTTTTTACTGTTGGTTGCAATTCGAACAAAAACGATAGCTTTAGGGTGATGAGTTTTAACATAAGGTTCGATAACCCCGCCGATGGGCTGAATGCATGGCCATACCGTAAGGAACATGTTGCTCAAATGGTTAAGTTTTACAACATCGATATTCTGAACGTACAGGAAGTGCTGCATCATCAGCTGCTTGATATAACTGGGATGCTCAACGGTTATGGTTTTATTGGAGTGGGTCGCGATGATGGCGATACGCTAGGTGAATACTCGGCAATCATCTACAGTACCCAGAGGTTCGAACTGCTATTCAGTAAAACGTTTTGGTTATCGGAAACCCCCGATACCCCTTCGCTTGGCTGGGATGCTGCCTGTAAAAGGGTTTGCACATGGGCAATCTTTAAGGATAGAATTAGCGGAAAAACCTTTGCCCTGTTCAACACCCACTTTGACCACATGGGAAAGGAAGCCCACAAAAATTCAGCCAGACTACTGGTAAACCGGATTACAGCAATTGCCGATGGTTTGCCCGTAGTCATAACCGGCGATTTCAATATGATTCCTACTGATAGCTCATTAGTTCCTGTTACATCAAATTTTGCCGATACATACGATTTATCACCCATTGGGCACTACGGCCCAGTGGGTACCTGGAACGGATTCGATTATAGCAGCCCGCTTACCGATAGGATTGACTATTGCTTTGTTGATAGCAATAAAATTGACATTTTAAGGCATGCCCATATCGACGATGCCTTTAGGCAGAGGTTTCCATCGGATCATTTGCCCGTTTTTGTGGAAATGCGTGTAAGCTAGACTACTTTCCTATACAAAAAGTAATTATACTTGTATATCAACATATTAAATATTATGCGGTACAAATAAGGTACAAAACTTGGTTGAAACCCTTGCTAAAATTGTAAATGTATAAACATCGGGTTTAAATGTTTAACAAAATGTTTTTGCGTTCAAAGCGCCTTTTGGGTATTCTGGAAAAATTGACTTTAGGGCTGGTTCTAATTTGCCGAAAGTAATAGTTGTTTAAATTGCTTTAATCGCTCTAAATATGGTAGGAACGTATTGTTCCCTTTGTGCTTTTTAATAGTATTTATGTGGCTTTCAATGAAAAGTTCACAGTTTAAAATTGTTGTAAATTCGTTAAGTTTTATAGGTGTCTTCGGTAATTCAATTTTTGAAAAGTAGTCTTCAAGTTCATTTATTTCAACGCTCCAACTTTTCGATTTATTAACCATTTGCTTGTATGGTTCAGTTCGCGTTTGGAATTGCGTTTGAATACTATTTCCTTTTATTGTGTCCAAATTGTCCAGATTTGGTTTGTTGAGTTCGTCCTTTGGGGGTGTTTCTTGCTTATGGTCTTTATATTTTCTGAATTGTCGCCAGTCCAGTTTTATTAGGTAATCAGCAATATCGTAGCCCTTTGCTTTTTCTTGGTCTTGTACCAACTGCTCCAGTAAGTTCGAAAAAATAAAACGGGTTCCGTGTAAACGGCTTTCGTATTCTTTGGCTTTGGTTTCCCATTCTTTAAAGGTGCTACCGTCATTTGATAGGTCGGGGAAAACATACACAAAACGCCCTTGTAATACTTTCAGCTTGTCAAATGAGAAACTGCTTTTGTTGTAAACTGCCAACCAAACAAGACTTTCGGGCGTTTCAGGTAAACCAAAATATAACGTACCGTAAACGGCTGTTTTCGGGGCTTCAACCAATGCAACCGGGTTGCTGTGGTATTTGCTTAAAAGGTGTTCGCCAAATAGACAAGTAATAATTTTATCCTGTTTCGTGTATGCTTTTAACCATTCAGGCAAGGGCTTATTGCTCCGGGCGTAATGCCTTTCGATTATTGAGTGTAAAAAGTCAGTGCCTGTGGTGTGGTTCTGTTCATCAAATTGCTTTACCTGAACGGCTCTTACATTGCCTTTAATATCAATGAAAGGAAAAGTAATTGCCCCTGCCCTGTAACCGCTTGCAACCGTACCCAACCGGTATAACTGTATAACTTTTGTAACGTCTTCAACATCAAAGGGAAATTGCACCTTATAAAACAGGTTCTGAATAAACGTGTTTTTTTCGTAGCGTTCGGGTTGCAATGTTTGTTTAAAGGTTTCAAAGTCAAAAAACACAGGTTCAGGAATGGGCTGGGGTATGGGTTGAGTGTGAAAAATATTTTGTTTTTGAACAGTAACTTTAGTAACTCCAGTAACTTTTTGTTCTTGCTCCCAAATCATTTTTGCATATCCATCTAAATAGGGGTTGAGGTGATATGAACATTTACTTTCACGGTCGCAACGTCCATACTTTTCGGGTAAATAGTCGCCTGTTTTTCTATCTATGTACCGGACAAACGTCTTTTTATTACAATTGGGGCAATAGTGCTTTTTACTGCCTTTTTCTAATGTATATCGGTGTTCTGTATTCATTTTTCTTTACTTTGCGTTCACGGTGTTCACGGTGTTCACGGTGTTCACGCGTGAACGGTGTGAACGGTGTGAACGGTGTGAAAAATTTTACATTTTCAAATACTTATTTACTGCTCCTAATGAAATACCCAATTCAGTTGAAATTTGCCTTTGTGAACATCCTTTTTT
>JAKPQD010000336.1 GCA_029572965.1 Bacteroidota bacterium
GTAGAAGTTACTAAAACTTTTTTCACCCCGTTTTCTTTTGCAGCTTGACAAATGTTTAAAGTACCCTTAACATTTGTATCAACATAAGTATCTGGTGCTACATATGAATAGGGTATTGCAATCAGAGCCGCTAAATGAAAAATGATATCTATATCTTTTGTTATTTCTTTGCAAAAGTGTGGGTCTCTTACATCTCCTGTAATTACTTCTAAATTTGAATTTTTTGGAATAGAATCTAGCCAACCCCAATAATTAAAAGAATTATAATATGATAGAGCTTTTACCTTATAACCTTTATTTAAAAGGTATTCAGTTAAATGTGACCCTATCAAACCATCAGCTCCTGTTATTAATACTTTATTCATTTCTTGCAAAAAAAGTTTTTATGAAAATAAAACCAACAGCCAAAAATCCTCCTAAAAATGTCATGGCTAGGGTAATTATGCTAACTTTAGGTTTACTCTTATTCAAAGGAACTTTAACCGGATCTATAACCTTCAATACAGGCGTTTTCTCCTGTACTTTTAACTTAGCTTGTTCCAGTTGTTGGGCAAGACCATTGAAAACATTGAAAGCTAGAGTATATTCGCTAATAAGTCTGTCTTCTTCTGTCTTATAACTTGCTAAAGTTACATTACGGTTAGCATCCCTGTAATAGGCCAATCTTTGTTGAGCTTCAACATAACGTTGCTTAGCTCCCTGATATTGTTTTTCAATAAAGGTTAAATCAGTTTTAACTTTTTGAACTTTATAATCAACTAAATATTTCGAGAGATATTTGAAGGCTAAATTGGTAAGTTCAGCGGCAGCAATCGGATCAGGCATTTCAGCGCTGATAACTATTGTCCCGGTTGTTTCATCCGATTGAAGTTTTATACGTCCTTTTAAAGACTTCATTTTACTTTCTTGTGGTTTTGTCAATTTAATGGGAGACGCAGTATTTAATAATGGTAAAACATAATTAGGGGCATCTTTTTTTGAAAAAAAGCCAATGACTTTTCCGGGCAAGCCTATGGTATAGTTCAAGACGATGTCCATAATAGAAGGCTTGACCTGAGTTGATAAATATTCATATACATTCATTGCTTTTGCTTTAGAGGAATGTATGGTATCGGCCATGATTTCAATCAAGAAAGGGGTGCTTTGAATGATTTGCGGATAAATATCAGGGCTGAGGTTTTCTCCTTCTTGTTGGTTTCCTAAAGACAATCCGGCCAATCCTCCAAATTGTTGGAGCAGGCCATTAATGGAAGACCCTCCGCTTGTTTCAACCAGCAATGTAGTTTCAGCCTTATATTCTTTAGGTGTTCCTATGGCGATAATCAATCCTAATACAAAAAATATAGCAACAGCTTTAAGGATAAATTTGCGTTCTGCCCAAATTTTCTTAAAGACTTCTATCAGGTCAATTTCTTCAGCGTTTTTAGTATTTTGAGAGTCTTCTTGCATTTCTTTTTTGAGTTTGCAAATATAATATATTTAAAAGAAGATGAAATAAAATTATTTGGTTGCGTTTACAATAGCTACAAGCACTAAGGCCAGTGATGACATGGCAGTTATTAAACCCAATGATTCCTGGGGAGACATTTTCCGTTTATCTGATTTTTTGGGGATGATGATTTCAGCACCGGGTTCAACTTTCGGGTAAAACTTGAAAAACAGGAAACTAGATGTTTTGTCAACAGAACCATTGGCATATATTACATATATTTTATTTTTTTTGGCATCTTCCGAAAAGCCTCCGGCCATGGAAATGTAATTTTTCATAGAATTTTTCCGGTCATATCTTACTGTATTAGGATATAGCAATGCTCCAGATACTTTCACGGTTTGAAGTTCTTTGGGGATGATTAATTTATCTTTATCTTGCAACAGCAAGTCATATTTTGAATGTGGGTTGTTTATTATTTTTTGCAGGTCGATACCGATGGCTTCTTCGTCTTTAATTTTTACATCTTCTATGTTGGAGGTGTCCTTTTCTTGTTTTTTGAGGCGTTTAATCATTTCAAGGCGTTCTTTTTCATCAATATTAAGTTTTCTGACAAGTTTGGCCCCTTTAATGTAAGCCCTGTCTGTAAAACCACCTGCACGTTTAATGAGGTCAGAAATACGTTCTTCTTTGTTTTGGATGACATACATGCCGGGATATAATACTTCCCCTTCAACTTTGGCAGATGTTTGTTCTTCATAACCAGGCGAACGACGAACATAAACTTGGTCAAAAGGCATTAGTACAAAGTTAGAAGCTTCGTTGTTCAGATTCAGGTTTTTATCTACAGTAAATAACTGTATTTCACTGATTTGATCATTGACAGAAACTCCGTCATTTTTTATCCTTCGGGCTACTTCAATCCTTGCTAACGATGCAGATTCTTTAAAGCCTCCGGCAGTGGCAATAAGATCTGACAATGTCATGTTTTTAAAATAAGGATATGTCTCAGGCAATTGAATTTCTCCGTCAATTTTTACATCGTACTCTTCTTCCAGCTCAAAAATGGAGAAAATCCTTAGTTGGTCACCATTTTTCAGTTCAACATCAGCAGAGGAGCCATTTACTATTCCTTTAATATTGACAGAAGTAGAACTTTTCGACAAATCTGATTCTAAGCGGTACAAGACAGCCCTTTCGGTAAATGCATCCTCTTTAAGGCCGTCTGCTTTGTCAAGCAGTAGTTTTATAGTGAGCTTGTCAGTTAATTCGTACTTCCCCGGTCTGAAAACAGCCCCGGTTATTTCAACTTTGTTCGCAAAACGGTTGATAATTGGTTCAACATGAATACTGTCGCCATCTTTCATTTGGAATGAAAGATAATCTTCTTTTGCAACGTCAGCTATAGCGTATTCTTTATCAGTTTTACGGGTTATTTTCAACCTATTTTGATAAGCCTTGTCTGTAAAACCTCCGGCATATTTTAACAAATCAGCCAGGGTTTCAGTTTCTTTTAACTCAAAAATTGCGGGGTTTTTGATTTCTCCGGTTAGTTGTATCCTCGAAGCGTAAGGCCTGACAATAATAACATCCTGATCTTGCAAGCGTATATTGGAGGCTTGTTCTCCGTTAATAAGAAAATCGTATAAGTCCACATTAGCGACAGTCTTATTTTCCCTTTTTACAACAATATCCCTATATGTACCGTTCTTAGAAGGGCCTCCGGCTGCATATAGTGCATTAAACACTGTTGCTAATGAAGGAAGTGTATAAGAACCCGGCATTTCAACTTCTCCAACCAGGTTGACCTTTATGCTCCGTAAAGAGCCAATGTTGACCTGTGCAAAAGTTGTTTGAGGATAACTTTTCAACCCTGAATATATAGTGGATAATCGTCCAATAATTTGCTTTGAAGCTTTATCAATGGTTAGCCCATTGATATACACAGGCCCTACATTTTCAATGAAGATATACCCTTCGGGGGCAACTGTAAGCTGATATGATTGTTGGGAAGCCCCCCAGATATCGATGATAATTTCGTCACCAGCACCAATCTGGTAATTTTGCGGGGTAGGAATATTTAAGCTTGGCTCAAATGTTAAGTTTTTGGAAGTAAATAAATATGAACCAAATACTTTTAGTGTTGTGTCTATTGGATTTTCTTCTTTCAGCAAAACCGAAAACGGGTCATTTTCGTCAATCTCAACAGTGCTTTTTTTATCTTTTTTGTTTTTTTGCTGTTTAACCTCAAATTTGTTTTCTCTTGTCCTTTTAGTGGTTGTGGCCTTTTTTTCGTTGGTTTTACCCAATTTATCTATTCTTTTCTTTAATTTTTCAATTTCGTCAGCAGACATCCCTTTTGCCTGGGCCGCTGAGATTAATTGATCTTGCGTCATCCCGCTGGCCAAAGCCTTTTTTTGTATGGCTTCGACCTGTGCATCTGAAAGTTCATCAACTTTCACGCTTTTTAAATCTTGTCCGCAAACCAACGTTGTTGACAAAACGATGAAGGCAAATAAACACTTTAGGAGGTTTTTCAGATAAAACATTCTTATATTAAATTTTAATTTAGTGGGCAAAAGTAAATAATTTTAAGATATGTAAAAAAAAGTCTAATAGGCAAAATTGTTTTTAACAATAAAATGTTGTTTATACACTTATATGCTTTGACTGGTAGATACAAATGGGTGATATTCTCCGCTTAATCCGACAGGTTTACAATTTCTAATATTATGAACAATTTCAATGCTTGGGCGGACGTCTTCAATACTAAACCCTTTCCCTTCCAATATTTCTTTATATGATTGTGTATGAAGTTCAGTAAAGCCTTCGCTGAACTCAAGTTCTTTGTTGTTTATCAATATCGAGCGATAAGTTCTTTTCCCTTGTTTTACAACTGTTTCTGGCAAAGTATTGGCATCAATACTCATAAACCACCTTACATTGGCTTTTTTTAACCTTAAAAAACCTGCAGCTGTGCGTGGCCCATGTATGTGAACGATATTTTTTTCTACATTTCCAAAAATCCAGGTCAGCATATCGAAAAAATGGATTCCGATGTTGGTGGCTATGCCGCCTGATTTTTCCTGTACAGCTTTCCAGCTGGAAAAGTACCAATTTCCTCTTGCAGTGATATAAGTCAGGTCAATGTCGTGTATTTTATTTTCTTTGTTACTTTCAACTACTTTTTTTAATTCCATGATAACAGGGTGCAAACGAAGTTGAAGAATGGTATTTATCTTTCTACCGCTCTCTTTCTCAATTTCTTTTAATGCTTCAACATTCCATGGGTTAAGCACAAGGGGTTTTTCACAAATAGCATCGGCATGGTTACGAAGGGCAAACCTAATGTGGGCATCGTGCAGATAGTTTGGAGTGCAAATGCTGATATAATCAACTCCTTGGCCATTTCTGCGCAGTTTTTCGATATGCCTGTCAAAGCGCTCAAATTCGGTGAAAAAATCTGTATCAGGGAAAAAACTATCTAAAATACCTACGCTGTCACTTTTGTCAAGGGCTGCAACAAGCATGTTGCCTGTATCTTTGATGGCTTTAAGGTGACGAGGGGCGATATAACCTGCTGCACCTATGAGGGCAAATTTTTTCATCTGCGGTTGTTATTGGTCAGCTTTAAAACGCCACAAAAATAGTATTTATTGTTATAAGCCTTATGCCAATTTGTAAATTCTTTGGGTAAATTAGTTGTATTGGAGATAAAGACTTAACCGCAGGGGCTTCAGAGTTTTTTGTAAAGCCCGCTGTAGTTTTGCGAGAATGTTTTCTGGGGATCTTGAGACGAGATAAAGTTCAATAAAAACGGCAACTCTGGTCCCTACAATTATTATAAGACAGATTTAGTGGAAAAATTAAAATAATAAAAGCTGTTTAAAAAATATTGTATTATTTTTGCAGCAGAAAAGCTGTCCTGTTGTGTAATGGTAGCACCGCAGATTCTGGTTCTGCTTGTCTGGGTTCGAGTCCTAGCAGGACAACAAAAATAAAGCCCCGTTTTGCGGGGCTTTGTCATTTTTATCCTCTGATAGCCTTTATCCCAGGGAGTTCTTTGCCTTCCATATATTCGAGCATAGCACCACCGCCGGTTGAAACGTAACTTACTTTATCTGCTAGTTTGTTTTTATTGATAGCAGCCACAGAGTCGCCACCGCCGATTAGGCTGAAGGCGCCTTTAGCTGTTGCATTAGCAATAGCTTGTGCTATTGAAGAGGTTCCCTTGGCAAATTTTTCCATTTCAAAAACTCCCATTGGGCCATTCCATAAAATAGTTTTTGAATTTTCAATAACACTGCTGAATTGTTTGATAGTTTCGTCTGCAATGTCAAGCCCCATCCATCCGTCAGGGGTTTCATTTGTTTTAGAAATGCAAGTATTAGCATTGGCATCAAAAGCGTCGGCATTAACAGCATCTACCGGTATATATACTTTTACGCCTTTAGCCTTAGCTTTATTTAATATTTCAAGGGCAAGCTCAAGTTTGTCTGCTTCACATATTGAATTACCAATTTTACCCCCTTGGGCTTTAATGAAAGTATAAGTCATCCCGCCACCAATAATCAGGTTGTCAACACGGTTAAGCAGGTTTTCAATAATAAGGATTTTGTCAGACACTTTTGCCCCACCCATAATAGCTGTAAAAGGACGTTGAGCTTCATTCAACACTTTGTCCATTGCTTTAAGTTCGGCTTCAATTAGGAACCCAAACATACTGTCGTTTTTGAAATATTCAGCAATAAGGGCTGTTGAAGCGTGGGCACGGTGAGCAGTGCCAAATGCATCATTTACATAACAATCTGCATAACTTGCCAGTTGTTTTACAAAAGCTTTTTGGCTTTCTTTAACTTTTGCTTTTCCGGCTTTTTTTTCTTCTTCTGTAGGATTTTCGCCTAAATGGTATGGTTTACCTTCTTCTTCTTCGTAAAAACGGAGATTTTCTAACAAAACAACTTCTCCTGGTTTGATAGATGCTGTCATTTGCTTAGCAGTTTCTCCCATACAGTCGCCGGCAAATTTTACTTCTACGCCAAGGACTTTATTTACTGCCGGAATAATATGTTTTAAAGAAAATTTTTCCTGGGGTTTTCCATCCGGACGTCCAAGATGAGACATTAAAATGGCAGAACCTCCATCAGCCAGAACTTTTTTAATTGTAGGAAGAGCTCCGCGGATACGGGTGTCATCAGTTACTTCAAATGTTTGTTTGTTGAGAGGGACATTAAAGTCAACCCTGATAATGGCTCTTTTACCTTTAAAATTGTATTTTTCAATAGTTTGCATAATAATTGAGTATTTTAAATGAATATGCAAAGATATAAAAAGTATTTATTACTTTTGTAGCACTAAAATAATACCTAACCTCAAGGATAACCGCTATGTTTTCAGGGATTGTAGAAGAAGCAGCGAAGGTAACGAGATTGAAAACGGAGAATGAAAACTTGCACATTACTCTTTCATGCAGTTTTACCAAAGAATTGAAAATTGACCAAAGTGTGGCTCATAATGGGGTATGCTTAACGGTTGTTGACATCAGGGATAACGAATATACGGTCACTGCCATTAAAGAAACACTGTTGAAGTCAAATTTGGGGCTGCTGAAGCTTGGTGACAAAGTAAACCTTGAACGAAGCATGTTAATGAATGGCCGGATTGACGGGCATATTGTTCAGGGGCATGTTGACCAGACTGCCGAATGTGTTGAAGTTGTTGAGAGTGGAGGAAGCTGGTATTTTACTTTTAAGTATGATACGGCCAAAGGCAATGTTACTGTCGAGAAGGGTAGTATTTCTGTCAATGGGGTGAGTTTAACTGTTGTAAACTCAAAATCGGGCAGCTTTCAGGTGGCAATTATACCTTATACTTATGAACATACAAACTTTCATACAATAACTAAGGGCTCTATCGTTAATTTAGAGTTTGATATTATTGGGAAGTACATTGCAGAGTTGCTGAAAAGGCAACAAGTAATATGACAATTGTTTTTGTTTTATTGTCAATAATTGAGTAAATTTAAGCAAAAATTCAATCAGTTTCAGGTGAGAAATTTTTTTTCAAAATCAATACAAGCTTTTAAAAACCAGGTTTCGAACAATTTTGTACCATCCTGGATAATCTTTCAAATAGATTTAGGCATCAATTTATTTTCTATTGTTGCAGCTTATGCTTTAAGGTTCAATTTTCAAATACCCTCTGAGAAATCTGGTATTTTTCAAATTACAATAATTTCTATAATCCTTATAAAATCTATAATTTTTTATCTAAGCCGGACGCATGTTAATGTAATCAGGCATTCTTCAATAAGAGATTTATTTAAAATATTCACAGTTGTTTTATTTTCCAGCATAGCAGTTTTGGTATTAAACACCATAGGGTATTTTATAATACAAGATTTCATTGTACCCTTGTCAGTTTTATTAATTGACTTTTTTATTGCTGCATATTCTATGGTTATGATCCGTATGATAGCCAAAATATTTCTTAACGAACTAAAAGCAAACAATGGAGTTGCAGTTCCTGCCATTATGGTTGGGGTAGATGAACTGGCATTGTCTGTAAAAAGGGCTTTTGATATGGATCCGGAGACTAATTATAAATTTGTTGCATTTATAGACACAGAAAAAGAGATTCCCAAGAGAATGCTTGACGGCATTGATATTTATAATTATAAAAGGATAGAAACTATAATAAGAAGGTATAACGTAAAGACCATTATAATAGCAAAAAATCAAATTTCGCCAGCCTTAAAAAATCATATTGTTGAAAAATGTCTTAAGCATAACGTTAAAGTTATGTCAGTTTCAAATGTTAATAGTTGGGTGAATGGCGAGGTGAATGTAAAACAAATTAAGAACATCAAGATTGAGGATTTGTTGGAAAGGGATCCTATCAACCTTGATACAAAAGAAATACGTCGTCAGCTTGAGAATAAAACTATTATGGTTACCGGGGCTGCAGGATCAATAGGGAGTGAGATAGTAAGGCAAATAGCAAACTTCAACCCGTATAAAATTATTCTTCTCGATCAGGGAGAGACGCCTCTGCATAATATTGAACTTGAACTGGACAGTACAAATAGTAACTTTAGGGCAGAAATTGTGTTGGCAGATATTGCAAACCCTACAAAGCTTAAACAATTATTTGAAACCCATAAAATAGATGTTATTTATCATGCTGCGGCATATAAGCATGTACCCATGATGGAGCGTCATCCGTCTGAAGCTATTAAGAACAATGTTTATGGGACAAAATTGCTGGCAGACTTTGCTGTAAAGTATAAAGTACCCCGCTTTGTTATGATTTCTACAGATAAGGCGGTCAACCCTACAAATGTCATGGGAGCTTCAAAACGGATTGCTGAAATTTATGTTCAGTCGTTGAATGAATTTGGAGGTACCAGTTTTATTACTACCAGGTTTGGCAATGTGTTGGGTTCAAATGGTTCGGTTATCCCATTGTTTAAAAAACAAATTGAAAATGGTGGGCCAGTAACGGTTACAGATCCTGAAGTATGCCGTTTCTTTATGACGATTCCAGAAGCATGCCAGTTGGTACTTGAGGCAAGTGTCATGGGCAAGGGTGGGGAAATATTTATATTTGACATGGGCAAGTCTGTAAAAATATCTGATTTGGCCAAAAATATGATCCGTTTAGCGGGGTTAGTCCCAGGCAAGGATATTGAAATTAAATATACCGGCTTACGTCCAGGAGAAAAACTTTATGAAGAGCTTCTTGCTAAAGAAGAAAATACCATTCCCACATATCACCCCAAAATTATGATTGCGAAGGTACAGCAATATGATTTTGAAACGGTGTCATTACGTATAAACAAATTAATTCAACTGGCCGAGTCATCAGATAATATGCAAATAGTATCGATGATGAAGCAAATAGTTCCTGAGTATAAGAGCCACAACTCTATATTCAAGGTACTTGACTCTGAAAAAAAGGCAAAAAACATAGCCCAGTTTGAGAAGAGTTAGAACATTTTGGGTCTTTGTTATGAACATTATAGAATATCAATTGTTTGTTTAGAAAAACAGGTACATGGGAAAAGGTTCTGTCAAAGAGGAAAAAGAAATTGTAGAAGCAATTAATCTTAGCCTTGAAAAAATACGACCATATCTTCAGGCTGATGGGGGAGATGTTTCATTTGTCGGGTTGACAGAAAATATGGATGTAAAAGTAAGGTTGATGGGAGCATGCGGGCATTGTCCGTTCAGTATTCAGACGCTCAAGGCCGGGGTAGAGCAGACCCTGCTAAATGATATTCCTCAAATAAAATCTGTCATAGCTGTTTAATACTTTTTCTTAAAGTTTTTAAAATCATTGTATCTTTACCGGGATAATGTAGAGGATTATATTTATATCCTCTTTTTTATTTAAATGCTTACAATATTTTACCAATAAACAAGTTTTTTGTCTATAAACCGGTTTATGAGCAAATTTCGATATTTATTTATTTCAATATTATCTGTTTTATTGATTTTTAGCAGTTGTTCGACAAAGAAAAACACAATTGCTTCAAGGTCATATCATAACCTTACTGCGCATTACAATGTTTACTTCAATGGTAAAGAAAGCTATAAAAAAGGCTTAAAGCGTCTTGAGCAAAACTACAAAGAGGATTATACAGTATTATTGCCTGTATTCCAGTTTCCAAATGCAGAAGCAGCAACCAATGCTGTAGCAGATATGGACAGGACGATAAAAAAAGCTTCTAAAACAATCGTTTTACATTCAATTACGGCAAAGCCGGACATAAAGAAGGGGATAAAAACGCAGAAGCAAAAAGAGTTCTATAATAAACGCGAATATAATAAATGGATTGATGATGCCTATCTTTTAATGGGCAAGGCTTATTTTATGAAACTTGACTTGTACAATTCTAATGCATCATTTAGGCAGATAATCAAAGAGTACCCTAAAGAAAATACCGGAATAGAGGCACAAATTATGCTCACGCGTAAGCTGCTTTTTGAAAATGAATTTTCCGAATCTGCAGATATTATTAATAATCTTAAAACCAGGAAAAAGTTCCCTAAAAAATATAACTCAGATTTAAGGGCAATTCAGGCCGATTATGCAATACGAAAGAAACAATACCCTGAGGCAGCGAAAATGCTTGAAGAAGCCTTAGAATTCAGGAATAAGAAAAATCAAAAGTTGAGGTATCATTTTATTTTAGGCCAGTTGTATCAACTTAACGGGCAGTATGATAAGTCTTTAGAGCACTTTAAAAAAGTAATAAAGCTGGATCCGCCTTACGAAATGGCATTTAATGCCCGTATCAATATGGCCAATTCATTTGAAGCGGGCTCTGATGCTTCTGAAATCAGAAGAAACCTTTATAAACTGATGAAAGATGAGAAGAATAAAGAGTTTCTTGATCAGATATATTACGCCTTAGGACAGATAGATTTGAAAGAGGGCAAGAAAAAAGAGGCTCTTGATAATTATTCAAAATCTTGTCAGTACAGTACTACAAACACCAAGCAAAAAGCAAGAAGTTTTTTGGCCATGGCCAAGATATATTATGCAGACAAAGAATATCTTCAGTCGCAGAAATACTATGATAGCGTTTTGCTGAATATTGACGAATTTTTTCCCGAATACCCGGAGATTAACAGTCGGGCCAGGAATTTACAGCGTTTGGCAAAAAATTTAAATACTGTAAGTTTTGAAGATAGTGTTCAGTTTGTGGCCAGGATGTCTGAAAATGAGCGGAATATTTTTATTGATAGAATTATTGCCACGGTAAAAGAAAAAGAAGCAGAAGAAGCCCGCAAACAGCAAGAAGAGATGATGGCTGAGCAAACCAGTATGTACGAATATTCCGATATGCAGGCGCGCAATCAATCCAGTTCGATAAATAAAGACCAAAGTGGCAAATGGTATTTTTACCCTTCATCAAAGAGCTATGGCGAAAACGAGTTTTTGGTCAAATGGGGGAAGCGAAAGCTGGAAGACAACTGGCGGAGAAGTAACAAAAAACAAATGAGTTTTGACGAATCTGCACAAGAAAATACTTTGCAGGAAGTTGAATCAGAAGGTAAAGAGACGGATAAAAAGAAGGTTAAAGATAATAAGTCACGCGAATACTATATGCAAGATTTACCATTGACAGACTCGGCAATGGCAGCTTCGCACGATAAGATTAAAAAGTCGTTGTATAATGCAGCTCAGATATATAAAGATGACTTGTCTGAGTATTTGTTAGCAGCAGAACTTTATCAGGATCAGGCTAAGAGGTACCCCAAAGACGAAGCAACAGCACAATCATTGTACCAGCTTTTTATTCTTTATAAACAAATTGGGGAAAACGAAAAGGCCAATATGGTCAAGGCAAGGCTTATAAATGATTTTCCGGGCAATATTTATACCCAGATTGTTAATAATCCTGAGTTTGTTAAGCAATTGCAAGATAAAGAAAACCAGATAAATGAAGAATACAATAAGGCTTATTTGGCATATCAGGGAGGGGATTATCAGCAGGCGTTGGATATTTCGGCAAATATGCTTGCCAATAACCCTAAACACAAGATAGCTATTAAGTTTATCTTTGTTAAATATTTGGCTGAAGGCAAAATATATGGGTTGGATTCGCTTAGGCGAGGCCTAAACTATATTGTTTCAAATTATGGTAAGACAGAAGAGGCTGTTTTTGCCAAAAGCATTATAGCCCAGTTAGACCAGACAAAGCCTGAAATAAAGAAAAAAGAAGAAATAGCGCAGGCAAGGGCTGTTTATGCTAAGCCCGAAAAAGATGAAAAACATTTGGTTATTTATATCGCAAATGATAAAAAGACAAATGTTAACCAGTTGGTATTTAATACTATAAATTACAATCTTGATAATTTTGTGAGGGCAAACCTTAGTGTTAAAGCCGAACAAACGTCGCAAAATAAACAAATGGTTGTTATCAGGGAATTTGCCAACATGCAGGAAGCTATCAATTATTATTCGGCTATTACGAGAGATAAGGTGATTTTGATGAAAGATGTTACAAAAGAGGTTGATCCTGTTGTAATTTCGGAAAAGAACTACAACATTTTCAAACAGGATGGGAATGATTCGGCATACCGTGAGTTTTTCAATGAAAACTACAACAAATAACGTCTATGACACGGGAAATAACCATTCTTTGGGCTGACGATGAAATAGAACTATTAAAGCCCCATATTTTATTTCTTGAGAACCGTGGATATAAGATTATATCTGTAACTAACGGTGATGATGCATTGCAAATTGCTCAAAAAGGTACTGTTGACATTGTGTTTCTGGACGAAAACATGCCCGGCAAAAGCGGATTAGAGCTTATTGAGCCTTTAAAGCGGATTTTGCCCGGAGTCCCTGTTGTTATGATAACCAAAAGTGAGGAAGAAAACCTGATGGAAGATGCCATTGGTTCGCAGATAGATGATTATCTGATAAAGCCTGTGAATCCTAATCAAGTGTTATTGACATTAAAGAAACATATTGATAATAAGCGGTTGGTTAGCAGTAAAACAACGCAAACCTACCAAACGCAGTTTATGCAAATAAGCCAACGCATAAATTCAGCACAAAGCATTGAAGATTGGAAAGAAATATACAAAAACCTTGTTTTTTGGGAACTTGAACTGGAAAAAACAGGACAGGGATTGTCTGAGGTTCTGAAAAATCAGAAAAGTGAGGCTAACCATGAATTTGGGAGGTTTATAAAAAGCAGCTATGCCAAATGGTTTAAAGAAAACGCTCAGGATAGGCCTTTGATGTCTCCTTCAGTATTTGCCAACAAAATATTTTCAATGATCAAGGCACAACAAAAAGTCTTATTTTGCCTGATTGACAATTTCAGGTATGATCAATGGCAAGCTATAAAGCCATTAATTATTGAAGAAAATAAAGTTGAGCAAGAAGAAATGTACGTTAGCATTCTTCCTACAGCTACACAATATGCCCGTAATTCTTTATTTGCAGGGCTTATGCCCTATGATATTCAGCAATTATATCCTCAACTTTGGGTTAATGACGATGATGAAGAAGGTAAAAATTTCAATGAAGCTGAATTATTGCAGCATCAGCTTTCGAGACTGGGGGTTAAGTGCCAATGGCAATACGAAAAGATTCTAAACCAGAAAGTATCAAAAAAAGTAGCATCAAACTTCGCCAACTTTTTAAAAAATGATTTGACCGTACTTGTGTTCAATTTTGTAGATATGCTTTCGCATGCGCGTACAGAAACCGAGGTAATTAAAGAACTTGCTGCCGATGAGGCTTCGTTTCGCTCGGTAACCCGCTCGTGGTTTCAGCATTCGGTTTTGCCCGATATTATTAAAGACGCTGTTTCGAAGGGGATAAAAGTGGTTATTACAACAGACCACGGCACTATTAAAGTTACCAACCCTGTAAAAGTTATTGGAGACCGTCATACCTCTACAAACTTGAGATACAAACTTGGGCGGAACCTTGACTACAACCCCAAAGAAGTGTTTGAAGTAAGAAAACCGGCTGAAGTGAGGTTGCCAAGTATAAACCTTACCTCTTCATACATATTTGCCACAGATGATGATTTTCTTGTGTATCCCAATAATTACAATCATTTTGTGAATTATTACCGCAATACTTTCCAGCATGGTGGCGTTTCGCTCGAAGAAATGCTGGTGCCTTTTATTATTATTGGTAAAAAATAAGAGAGGGCAATTAGCGCTTTTGCCTTTTTTTGCTTAAATTTAATAGTAGTATACTATTTCAAAAAGAATTTTGAAACAGTTGTAGTTTAGAGAGTTTTTCGATTTTAGGTTTTCTAAAAAATCAGATTATGGAAAGTTTTGAAATTTCTTCGTTGGAGGATTTGCACAAACCTGCAGAATCTATCATTTCAAAGTCTGCTCATAAGCCAGTTGTAGCTATTTCCGGGAAAATGGGAGCAGGAAAAACCACCCTGATAAAAACCATTTGCAAAGCCCTGAATGTTGTTGGGAATGTCACCAGTCCTACTTTTTCGGTAGTAAACGAATATCTTACTGCTTCCGGGAAAAAAATCTTTCATTTTGACTTTTACCGCTTAAACAAAGCGGAAGAGCTATATGATCTTGGTTATGAAGAATATTTTTATAGTGGCAACCTTTGTTTAATAGAGTGGCCAGAAATAGCTGAGAATATACTTCTGCCCGACACTTTACAAGTAAACATAGAAGTAAACAACAAGCAAAAACGTTTGATAACTATTGCTTAATCAACTGGGTAAGCACAAAAAATATTATAAACAAGTCAAATACTGTCTCTCTGAACCTTGTGGCAGGGGCGTTTAGGTAGTAATTGGTAAAGAGTTGGCTTATTGGTAATGCTCCAATGAATATTATTTCTAAGCCTACTGATGGCACGAAGATATATACAACTACAGAAACAAGGAACAGGGCAAGAAACAAGTTATAAGCCTTGCGTGTAAGAATTTTAAACTTGCCCATCATGGCTATCATGTGGGCACTGGCTATTAAAAGCATAACCAGGCAAAAGCTTAAAAATAAAGCATCGGTTATGGTTATTGAAATGTCATTTTTAACAGTGAAAAGAAGTTTCGCTGATTTTAAAATGTATTGAAAGTTGGTGCCTGTAAGGTAAAATATTGATAATATGATGAAAGATGGCACAAACATGCCAATAATAGAATAAACCCATTCTCTCCAATAAAATGGACGCATGATTAAAAGGGCAAGCCAAACGATAACATTGAAAAATATTGCCGGGAAATAAAAGAATGCAGCTAACGTGATAAAGAATGCAGCATCAAAGGGGTTGTACGAAAGGTTCTCATTTTTATTGCTATGGAACAATCTTTCTAAAGCAATACTAATAAATATTGCCGCAATTAATGCCGGATGCAGGTAGTTAATTTTTGTAATGGCAAATATCATTACAAAATAGAAAAGTACTGGCAGATACGTTCTTTCCTGGATAATGATAAACCTGGAATTTATCCTGATCAGCGAAAAAGCAACGAACCATAAAGCCAGAATTCCCAGTAATGACTGAATAATTCCGGCTTGTTGGGGAAGCAATTTTATTAAATCGTAAAAAGGTGAAAAATGGTAAATTTGATTGTTTAAAGACACTTCCGTAAACCCGTTAAACCAAAATACTAATGAAAGTATCAACAGAATAATAGGTAAGGAGGGGTTGCTGGAACGTGAAACTCTTAAAAGCATCTGCAAACCATTTTATAAGTCAAACCCAATGTCTTTTCTGAAATATTTATCTTTAAAATCAATAATTTCAGCATTTTTATAAGATTGTAACAAAGCTTCTTCTTTTGTTTTTCCAAAAGAAGTAATGGCAATTACCCTGCCTCCTGCTGTCCTGACAATTCCATCGTTTAGAGTTGTACCTGCATGAAACACTATGCTATTTTGGACTTTGCCAAGGTTGTTTATTTCATAACCTTTTTTGTAATCACCCGGGTATCCTCCCGAAACAAGCATTACTGTTGTAGCAACGCGTTCGTCAATGACCAATTTCTGGTTAGCCAGTGTTTCATTAGCCACAGCCTGGAAAAGCTCAAGTACGTCATTTTTTATGCGGGGAAAAACTACTTCAGTTTCAGGGTCGCCCATTCTTACATTATACTCAATAACATAGGGTTCGCCGTCCACTTTAATTAATCCGAAGAAAATAAAGCCTTTGTATTTAATATTTTCTTTTTTAAGTCCTTCAATAGTAGGAATAACAATGCGTTGTTCTACTTTGTGCATGAATTCAGTATTTGCAAAAGGTACAGGAGATACAGCACCCATTCCACCTGTGTTCAGGCCAGTGTCACCTTCTCCAACCCGCTTGTAGTCTTTTGCTTCTGGCAGTATTACGTATGACTGCCCATCGGTAAGCACAAAAACAGAAAGCTCAATGCCTTTTAAGAACTGTTCTATAACAACCTTATTACTTGCACTACCAAATTTCCCCGAAAGCATAGCTTCCAGTTCGGCTTTAGCTTCGTCAATGTTATTGAGTATTACCACGCCTTTACCGGCAGCAAGCCCATCGGCTTTCAATACGTAAGGGGCATTCATGCTTTGAAGAAAAGCAAAACCTTCGTTAATATTGTTTTGGGTTACTGTAAAATATTTAGCCGTAGGAATGTTGTATTTTACCATAAATTCTTTGGCAAAATCTTTACTTCCTTCAAGCATAGCTCCAGCTTTGACAGGGCCAATGACAGGAATGTTTTTCAACCTTTCATTTTGAAGGAAATAATCAGCCAAACCGTTTACCAAAGGCTCTTCAGGGCCTACAACTACCATATCGACGCGATTGGCACAGGCAAATTTGCCTATAGATTCAAAATTATACGGGGCAAGCTCAATATTTACGCCAATGTTGGCTGTACCGGCATTACCAGGGGTAATAAAGAGCTGGTCTAAATGTTTGCTTTGGATAATTTTTGAGGCTATAGCATGTTCGCGACCTCCGGAACCAATTAACAATACGTTCATAAAAATATATTTTGCCGCTAAGATAGTGAATAATAAAAAAGATTGACGAAGTTTTTGGGTTGTTAAAATGTAATTTATTTACTTATGATGATTGTGAAATTTGAGAAAACCAATAGCGTGATTGGACAAAAACATGTAATTTGGCAGGCAAAAAAATGATCACAGCAGAACAAGCAAGAGTTATAGTTGAAAAATCGCTGGTCAACGTTGCTAGGGGAAGAAAACCTGTTGAGCTTTATGAGCCGGCAAAATATATTCTTGGATTAGGCGGTAAGCGTATAAGGCCCGTTATTACTTTACTTTCTTGTAATTTATTTTCTGAAAATATTAAAAATGCTATTAATCCTGCTGTTGGGCTTGAAGTTTTTCATAATTACACCTTAGTTCACGATGACATTATGGATAATGCCCTTTTGAGAAGAGGTAAAGATACTATTCATGCTTTGTGGGGCAATAATACTGCTATTTTGTCTGGCGATGCCATGAGCATTCTGGCTTACGAGTTGATGTTGCAGTCTCCTGTATCTGTGTTGCCTTCGGTATTAAAGACTTTCACTCAAACGGCCCTTGAAGTATGCGAAGGGCAGCAGTATGACATGAACTTTGAAACCCTTGATTCTGTGAGCGAACAGGATTATCTGGAGATGATAAAGTTGAAAACGTCTGTTCTTCTGGCTGGCTGCATGAAAATTGGGGCTTTGCTTGGCGGAGCGTCTGAAGCTGAGGCGGAGAGGCTTTACCAGGTTGGCTTGAATGCAGGTCTTGCATTCCAGTTGCAGGACGACATTTTAGATGTTTATGGCAACCAGGCCTTGTTTGGTAAAGAGATTGGAAAAGACATCATTGCCAACAAAAAAACCTTTCTATTGATTAAAGCTAAAAAACTGGCCAATGCCCAACAGCTTGCCATTATTGAAAACTGGCTTCAAAAAAAGGATTTCGACCCTGAAGAAAAAGTAAAAGCTATTGTTGAGATATACGACCAACTAAAAATCAAAGAGATTACAAAAACAGAAGTCGAAAATTATTTTGCGTTGGCTGATAAATACCTTACAGAGGTTGCTGTTGATGATGATAGAAAAACTGAGCTAAGGAAAGTGTTGGATTCACTTAAGAAAAGAAATTATTAAAATAACTACAGCGTTTATTGCCACAATAATTCCAAAAATAGAAGCTATGTTTTTAACGTGGCTTTTGCCTGCAATGGCAATTGAATAAACCATTTTGGCGAGGTTATTGCTTATCATGGCCTGAAATGAGGCGATGAGGATAAAGTGCATGGTGATGGCCATCTTACCCTGAAAGAGGCTGATTAAAAATGGGTCAACATCTATTATCCCGACAAGGAAAGAAAATACGTTTAGGCCGGATTGGCCATAGCTGCCAATAGCCCACTGGGAGATAAATGAAATGCCAATAAATATGATAGTAAAGAAAAGTGCAACTTTGAATTCAAGCGGGTTCTTGTCTTCTATGATGATTTTTTCAGATTCTACTGAGGCCTTTTTAGCTTTAAGATAGTAGAATAAGGCAATCAAAGCCCCGCATAATGCCATCAATAGAAAATAAGGAATAGCAAAGACAAATAATTGTTGATTGAAAATAAATATTAAAAGCAAAACCCTAAGGTACATCATGGTTGTAGCCAAGGCTAAAGCTGAGTAATAAAGATAACAGTTGCTTTTTGATGATTCTTTAATTTTTTTTGCAATAACAATGCTTGTAGCTGTGCTCGAATATATTCCGCCCAGAATACCTGATATTAAGATTCCCCCATCGTTGAAAACAAACTTTTTGAGCAGGTAACTGATGTATGATATTGACGAAATAACAACAACAGCAAGCCAGATTTTGAACGGTGATATGGGAAGGCCTTCTAATACTGGTGTATTCGGAAGAATAGGAAGTATAAGCCCTGCCATTACTATGAACTTTGAAAGGGTAATGAACTCATACTTGTCAAATTTTGTGGAAAGTTGATAGAAGAGGCTCTTAAGCTCAGTAAATACCAGGATTGTAACAAGTATTAATATGAAAATCCAGAATGGTTGAGTCAACAAGATGAGCGGGAGGCAATACGTCAGAAGGGCAGTAAGAATGGTAGTAATTCCAAAATCTCCCAACGTTTTGATTTTATTAAAATAGTAAACGCTC
>JAKPQD010000342.1 GCA_029572965.1 Bacteroidota bacterium
TTAGAAGGATTGAAAATTGTAAAAAATAAAAATATGGTTTCAGACTATCTGATTTTAGGTGCGGGGGTTACGGGCTTATCAGCAGGAGTTGAACTTGAAGAATCAGCAATTGTTCTAGAGAAAGACAGTTCTCCGGGGGGATTAGTGCGGTCGTTTTGTTTTGATGGGGGATACTGGTACGATTATGTACTACACTTGCTGCATTTCAAAGATCCTGAAATACAAGCGAGAATTGCATCTTATATTGGTGAGGATATGAAACCCTGCCCACCAGAAGCCTGGATTCAAACTTTAGAAGGAACAGCAATGTACCCTTTCCAGCTAAATCTTGGCGGATTAAATGAAGGTGCCAGAAACCGTTGTATTACTGATTATGCAAAAGCATATTATCATAAAAATGGTCATGAAACTGAGAAGAATTACAAGGAATATTTAAGAGCAACATTTGGCGAGGCCATGTGCGACCTTTTTTATTTTCCATATAATGAAAAGCTTTATAAATATCCGCTTGAAAAAATTACGGTTGATGACCTTACCTGGAACCTTCACCAGCCTTCATTTGAAGAAATACTGAAAGGGGGATTTGAACCTAACGTTCCCCGCGCTACATATAATACCAATGCATTTTATCCAGCGCCTTCTGCGAAAGACGCTCCGGTTAGGGGTATGGAAATCTTGTCGAGAGCACTGGCGAAAAATGTACGCAACCTTGAATTGAATACCAGGGTTATTTCAGTAGACCCTGAATCAAAAACCATTACTGCGCTTAAAGAGGGTATGGAAGCAACGTATCAATACGAATCTGGTTGTTTATCAACCATGCCACTTCCTCTATTAATGCGGTTGTGTAATAATGCCCCGCAAGAATTATTGAAACAGGTAGATGAACTTGAATTTACGAAAGTAATTTCTATCGCCATTTCAATAAAAGGAGAGCGCCCTAAAAATACAGGGCACTGGAAATATTATACAGATCCTGCAATACCTTTTACAAGGCTTATCTTTATGAACGAATTTGATGCCCAGGCAGCACCAGAAGATGGTTGGGCACTTCTTGCAGAGGTAACCTGGCCGGGTAAGCAAGCACTTCCCGACGAAAATACTTTAACGGCCCAGGTTCTTGATGCAGTTAGATCGGTTGGTTTGTTAAACGATGAGAGTACAGTTATAGGTACACATTTTTGGGTGCTTGATCCTGCTTATGTAGTGTTTACCCCAAAAACCCAGGGAATCATTAATAACTGTTTCGAATATCTTGCAAAATATGGGATTACCTCATCGGGCCGTTATGGCAAATGGGAGTATTCTTCAATGTACCAAAATATTAAGGCTGGTTTTGACTGGGCCAAAAAAGTTACTAAAAAATCAATTGCATGACGCAACAAATTCTGTTTTACTTCATCGTTTTAGTTTGTGGTTTTATTGCAACTTTCGGTATAAGAACGCTGGCAATGAAATTGGGAATTGTAAATAAACCCAACCCAATAATTCCGCAGCACGTAAAGCCTGTAGCTTACCTTGGTGGCATTGGCATATTCGGTGGAATTGCAATCGGCCTTACGATATGCTATTTTTTCCAAAATCAATTATTCCATGAATTGATCAATTCCTTAAAGCCATACCTCGCACTGGCAATAGGGGCCACCGCATTTCTTATTTGGGGCGTTGTAGATGATCTGATGGCACTGGAGGCATTTCCTAAATTTATGGGGCAGGTAGTAATATCAATTGCGTGCGTACTTCTTGGTATAAAAACCAATATGTTCGACAATTATTTTATTGACTTTCTTTTTTCATCCTTCTGGATATTATTTGTAGTAAACGCCTTAAACTTCACTGATGTTTGTGATGGGTTGGTAGGTTCTATTTGTTGTATTACATTTCTTATAGTTGGTATACTGCTTCCTGATATTAGAATATTTGCCTTTTTAATATCAGCAAGCACTTTTGGGTTCCTGTTTTTTAATTCCCCAAGAGCTTCTATTTTCATGGGCGATGCTGGCTCTCACATGTTAGGGTTTCTTCTTGCATCTACGGGTATTATTAAAAGCCAGAATTTTTATTTTCTCGATGCGGCAGTATGGATGGTATTGCTGGCCAGCCTGCCTGTTTTTGAACTTATATTCATCACAACAATAAGAGTACGCCGCGGAATGCCCTGGTGGAAAGGCAGCCCCGACCATTTTTCCCTACGTCTCCAAAAAGGCGAATTTACAAGATGGCAGATCGATATACTTTCTGCCATGATTTCTGCAGTAGTGGTAGGTATTGCCTGCGAATTAAACTCTCTTGACCTTTGGCTGAAAATTTCGCTGCCCGTTGTAATAGTAGCAGCTTATTTATTATTTGCCAAAATACTCATGCGTTGGGAAGTAAAAAAGCCAGAGAAAAAAGAAACAGCTTAGATTTTAGCAACTTTAAAAGTATACACCGAAAATAATACCACCATGAAATTTTGTTTTACAGTAGATTGGGAAGACTGGTATCATGGCCTGCGCCTGCCGCTGGAAGAAACTAAAAAATTCGAACGTCGTATTAAGATCGGGCACTATATACTGATGAACCTGCTCTCGAAACACAATATCAAAGCCACTTTTTTCCTGCTGGGCGAAATGATGGAAGAGTTTCCTGAACTGGTTCAGGAAATAAAAGATGAAGGCCACGAACTCGCCTGCCATACTTACTCGCATCCTTTCATGATCGAAATAACAAAGGAGCAGTTTCAAAGTGAAATAAAATATTGCAAAGAACTTATTAAACCTTTCCAGGATTCTTACGAAGGTTTCCGAGCACCATACTTTTCTATAAACGACACCAATTTGTGGGCGCTCGATGTTTTAAAAGAAGAAGGATTTATTTACGATTCCAGCATTTTCCCCGGCAATACGTTCCGCTCTGGTATTACCGGTTTCCAGAAAGAAATACATGCATTACCCAACGGAATGCTTGAATTCCCCATCAGTAATTTTAAGCTGGCGGTACTGGATTTTGGTGTTGGTGGCGCCTATTTCAGAACGCTGCCCTATAAATATTTTAAATACCGTCTTCAAAATATTTTAAAACAAAGGCCCGGTGTATTTTATTTCCATCCATGGGAGTTTGATCACAAACAACCCTACATAAAAGGTGTAAACCAGCGTGCCGTGCACACCCATTACCACAACCTGCACAAAACCGAGGAAAAGATCAAGCGACTGTTTACAGATTTTGAATTCAGCCCACTGAAAGAAATCCTCTTCGAAAATAATCCTGTTTCGAAAAAAAGTATTTTGAGCCCGGCATAGGTAATTCTATTGAACTTTTCTTGCGTCGCACTCTTGTACGTTCTGATACTTTATGAAGCTTTTACCGCAGCGAAGGTTGTGAGTGACAGGCCTGTACAGCAATTGTTTTGAATAGCCGTTGAATTTTATAATTGCCTTCAGTAGGCAACTTTCTAGCCGTAGTAGCCATCTTCTTAATTGCAGTAGGCAACTTTCTACCCGCAGTAGCTATCTTTCTAATTGCAGTAGGCAACTTTCTACCCGCAGTAGCTATATTCTTAATTGCAGTAGCTAGCTTTCTATCCGCAGTAGCTATCTTCTAATTCGCAGTAAACAATTTTCTAATTGCAGTAACTAACTTCTTGTTTGTAGTAGCCAACTTTCTATTTGGAAAGCGGTCATTCATTTTTACTGTTTACTTATGTTTGGGATAAGCCCGAAGGGCTAAAATTATTATAGCTTTTAGGAATATTTCTGTTCAAAGAATCCCGAAGGGATGATATTATTTCACTCCTTTGGAGTTTTATTAATAGCTGTTATGTTTTCTACAATTATAGCATCCCTTCGGGATTCCTATCCTTAACTTAGGTCAGGATTGAGTAAAGTAAATTCAAGCCATAGTTCGGGCAGCACGAGCAATTTTCAATTTTAGTTTCTTAACTTCAACATAATATTTTTAGTCCGCAACGTTAATGCGCAGAGCGAAGCGAATGTTGACGGTGACAAAACAGTCAACGACGAAGGTTTATAAAATACAGCCACATCGATAAGTTGCGCCCCGGGTGACAAACAATATTAAACACTGAGTTTAAAAAAATCCTAGAATGCTTTATTATAGATTCCGTACATTTTCAGAGTTAACCTTAAAAGAATTACTTTATAATGAGATGTATTTTGCTTCTCCAGAAGAATGCAATGACCCTTTCGATAGTAAGACATTTTATACATTCCCCAGCGATAAATATAGATGGAGTAAATTAATATTATTAGCATTTTGCAATTCAAAACCGTGAATAAAGAGGAAATTACAAAAGAAATTATAGAAGGGATTATCAATTTTAAAATCATTCCATTTTTTGGTGCAGGAATGAGTAAACCATGTAAAGCATTTGATTGGAGGGAGATAATTGCACAACTAAAAAAACAATTAAATACTTCAAGTGAAAATTATTTAATCGTAGCACAAGAGTATGAAGATAAATTTGGTAGAGCACAACTTATTTTACAACTAAAACAAATGTGTGAACTTAAAATTCTTAACTCGAATACTTTAGAAAATCACATGAAGATTTTAGCAATGAATCCGCCAATCATATATACTACAAACTATGATAATGCGATTGAAGAAGCTGCTACTCAACTTTTGAGAAACTATAAAAAAGTGGTTGACTTACGAGATATTGTTGAATCAAAACATGGTGAAAAACAGATAATAAAATTTCATGGTGATTTTAGAGATAGTAATAGCATTGTTTTCACGCGAAACGATTACGATAAACGTTTGAAAGCAGATGAAAACCCATTGGACATTTTATTTAGAAGTCATATACTTGGTAAGAGTGTTCTTTTCTTAGGCTATAGTTTTGGAGATGAAAATATCAGTTATATTTTTAAAAAGCATACAGAATTGTACGGAAATAATAATCTTCCTAAATCTTACATAATATCTTTTGAAGAAAATGAGAATAAAGAAAAGGAATTAAGAAACAAAAACGTTACAACACTTTTATTGTCATCAGCTGATGAACTTTCAAGTATAATTAATCAATTTAGTTTACAAGCGTTTAGTCACAGCATTGATGCCCAGTTTGATGACATCTTTAAGCCTTTACCAAGTATTGTTCTAACTGATTTCGAATTGAATAATTTAAAGAAATATATTGAATCAGAAAGCTATTCTAATAATGATAAACATGATAAAATCAGAGAGACGTTAGAAGGTAAAACCATGCCTCAAGATGTTGAGCAATCGGTTTATGAATTTTTTGAACAAACAATTAAAAATGAAACTGATTTAAAAATAAAAGAAGCAATCTTAATATCTTTTCAGCATATTAATTTTAGAAAAACTGAACACATATTAAAACTATGTATCGAATTAATGAGATTAACTGAATATCCAGAATTTGTTTTAGACCTCGAGAACAATAATTGGGCTTGTGATGTTTTAATGATAGTTGAACATAAATTGGGAAACATTACTAATAATACCATTGAATGTAGAAAATGGACATGTTTAATGATATTAGGTTATTTAGAAGGAATGATTGCTGAAAATAAAAAGCTATCATTTAAACAAGTTGATAGACTTTTAGACGGTTTAAAAAACTACGGGTACGATGACTTTGAAGATTTAGGAGCTGGTTTTGATAAGAATAATGTTCATCAAACAATTGAACACTATTTATCTCAACATGGTTCAACATTAAGAGATAGATTTAAACATAAAAGTTTTTTAGGAAACAGAAGACAAACTGTTATGGAAATAATGGATGGGATGATGAAAAATTTACCGAAAAACCTAAACAAATGAAATACAGCAGCCAATAAAAGTATTGTTTCGTCCTAAATAGGTTGACTAAAAATGAACTATTTTATTGCCATAAAAGAAAGCCATATAGAGCGTTTGTTTAAAGAATATACGGAGTCTATGTTTCTATGTTGTTCAATAACATCCAATACTCACATTAATTTTTTTAAACTTTCGAAGTTTATCCTTCGCTTTGCTGATATAAATGAGGAAGGTACAAGTCTGCCTTCGCTATATTTCGCTTTGCTCAATATAGCTTCTGCAGATAAAGTGAGTGACACAACAGGCGATGCCATATATCCAAAAGCCCGGCTCAAAAAAACTATATATTGGTATAAATATCTTCGAGCAGTTTTATGTTGGTGTTGATGTTGTGCTTGTCAATTACATATTGCTTGCCGGTTGCACCAACAGCTTTTGCTTTTTCTTTATCGGCTATCAGCGCGGCGATGACATCAAAATATTGTTCGCGGGTAATGCAAGAGAACCCATTTTCGTTGTTGTTGATCACATCGTTATTGCCATCTACTTTACTTACAATACAGGGCACACCCTCGTACATGGCTTCGAGCAGGGCGTAAGATAATCCCTCGTACCGCGAAGGCAGGATGAACATATCTAACTGCCGCAGGAAGTTGAGGGCAATGGTGCCATCGCCTTTCTCAATCAGGTGCAGGTTATTTTCGATGCCGTATTTTTTTATTTTTTCATCAAGCTCTGCCCGCAGGTGATCGTGAAAACCAGCACCGAGAAAATAGAAATGTGCATCGGGAAATTTTCGGGTAACATCGTACACTATATCGGCCAGCAGCAAAGGGTTTTTCTGGTAAGTAATTCTTCCGATCGTTCCAATTTTTACTGCACCAGCCAATTGCCCAAGTTTATCGGGAACAACAACGGGTGTTTCAGGAATTTTTATAGAGTTGGGAATTACCAAAATGTTTTCGTTGCTGATGCCAACTTCGTGGCTGAACCTTTCAGCCTCCGTCCACGAAATACAAAGCAGTTTATAGGTGAACCTTTTGGCAAATAATTCCAGCATAAAAAACGTAAGTCTTTTTGCACCGGTAAACTGCAGGTAAGAACCGCCATGTGGGGTAAACAGCGATTTACACGAAGTTGTTTTTGCAGCAATGCGGCCTACAAAACCTGCTTTAGAACTGTGCAGGTGCACCAGTGCAGGCTTTTCTTTTTTGATGATTTTTCTCAGGCCGAGTACTGAACTAAAATCCCTGAAGGGGTTAAAGCCTCGTGACATTTTTACTTCGTAATATTTTACACTGGCTTCTTCGCAGAATTGTTTTAGTGTGGGTTCGCAGGAAACAATAATAATATCGAACCTGTCCCGGTCTATATTGTGTACCAGTTGGCGCAGGTAAGTTTCTACACCACCTACTGACTGTGTAATTTGTAATACTTTAATTTTTTCCATGTGCAGGTAAAGCCTTTATAGTTTATCGTTTTATGGCTGTTTATTGCTGAATAATATTCCTTCAGCACAAGTGTGCGACGCAAGTGAAGCTTAATTTTTATTCAACTGCCTGGCTCAAAATTATATTATTGTTGCTGCTGGCCTGCAAAATTTATGTCGATCAGCTCTTCTTTAGAATCTGTTGACAGTGTTTGCATTTGTACATTGTTTAGTTCTTCGAATACCTGGCCATCTTCGTAGCCAATGGAAACATGCACCGCCAGCTTTTGTTTTGCAGGCCCTTTAAAGGTTCCTTTTACCGGGGTGCAATCTATAAAGTGCTTGCCCACAGCCAGTTTTACATGGGTATTGGTTACCCAGATATTGTTGGTGGGATCGATACCTGCCCATCCATAGCCTGGAATATAAGCCTCTACCCAGGCGTGTGTGGCACCTTCGCCGCGCATGCCATTTTTATTGGGGCAAATATAGCCGCTTACATAACGCGATGGTATTTTAAGTGTGCGTAAGATCTGTAACATAAGGTGCGCAAAATCCTGGCAAACGCCACTGCTATGAGCAAGAATTTCATCAACAGTAGTTTCTATATTGGTGATGCCTTTTATGTACTTGAAGTATTTAAAAATGTACTCTGCGCAACGCTCTGTAATTGCGGCTATGCTATTTCCATCGCCGACAATCCTGGAAACTATTTCGTTAATTAGATTTTGAGATTTTATCTGGTCTGCTTCTGCAAGCTCAAGCAATTGAAGGCTGTTGTTTACTTCAGCTTCAAGTTCGTTAAAGCCGGTGTGGAAATTGATTCTTAGCTGGTTTGGAGCGGTAGTACGCAGCAGCAGTTTACTTTCAATTACCAGTTTATTGTGTACCTGCATTACATTAAATACACCGGTTTTATTACCCCAGTAATCAATGAAGGTATTTACATCGGGCTGGTTGCTGATGACGAGTTCATGGGATAGCGTTTCCTGTTCCAAACATGCAAAGGGAAATATTTTTATTTCATTCATACTCTCCCTTACCGGCCTGTTGTACTCATACCTGGTAACATGGTGAATCTTAAAAATAGGCATCCTTGGTAGTTATGTATAAGAGAAAAAGTTCTGTGCAAGGCGGTTGCTGAAACCAAGCAAATGGTTACGAACCTCCTCCAGCCAGTGTTGTAAGGTAATGCCATTCAGGGTATCAAAATCCACATATTTTACATCGCTGTAAAGGCGGCCAAAATACCGTTGAAGGGCTTCGTTCTCTGCAGATTTATTTTCTTTTACAATATCATCAAGGTACCGCTCAATTCTGTGAAGGGAGTAAAAAACTGAACGGGTAAAATTCTGATTGATCAATACCTGGTGCAACACGTTACTATTGTAATTGCTGCCACGGTAGGTTTTTAAATGCAGTTCATAACCCGAAAGCGAAAACAGCAGGTAGCGCCATTCTATAATATCAACTGCATTATCAAGATTGTAATCAATACTGCTGTATTGCTGATCGGCCATTTCTATGGTTTGTGTGCAACGTTCAATGTAGCGGCCCAGGTTCATAAAACTCCAGCCAATACCGCGTGGCATGGTGGTATCTGTAACACCACTAAACAGTATGCACTCCTTAACAAAGTCTTCCATGGTTTCCATGGCTTCGTAACCCGTAAGTTTTTCTGTAAGGTTGGGCTGGTTTACCAGGTGATACATTTGGTTTACCTGCTCCCAAACTTCCTTGGTAATATGGTCCTGAACGCCACGGGCATTCTCCCTTGCTTTGGTAAGAATTACTTTTAATGAATTTACATTCTTCATGTCAGTAAGCAACAGCTTTAGTGCTGACTCGGTATCATTTTCCAGCAATGTACTTTGCTCTTCGTTGGCATGCGCAAAAATTTCTAAAACAGGCTTCCAGGTAAGGTTACTGTTTGTGCCCTTATCAAGCGATAAAATGTAATTGGTTTTCATAACACGCAACAGGCCATCGGCCCTTTCCATGTAACGGTTTAACCAGAATAACGAGTCTGCAATTCTACTTAGCATTTTGGTTTGTAATGTTTTATTTTATGAACCCAACTGTTGAATCTTTTCTGATCGTTCCTTGCGTCGCGCTCTTGTACTGTTGATGCTTCGGTCGACCGTTGACCGTCGACTGTCGACCGCTGTTCCGAACGTACAAGTGAGTGACACAAGGAACGATGATAGCAGGACTTCAGCCTTTTACAAAAGCAACGCTTCTTAAACGGGCTTTATACTTATTACTTATTACTTATTACTTAGAACTCTTAATCTATAACCCAGGTATCCTTACTGCCACCGCCCTGCGATGAATTTACTACCAGCGAACCTTCGCGCAGCGCAACACGTGTTAACCCACCGGGAACGATCTGCACGCCATCAGGCCCGCACAATGCATAAGGCCTTAAATCTACATGCCGTGGCTGAAATTTACCATCGATAAAACAAGGGACTGTGGATAATTGTATAATAGGCTGCGCTATAAAGCTGCGCGGGTCTGCTTCAATCTCGGCCTTGGCTTTCAGCCATTCTTCTTCTTCAATTTTATTGCCCATTACCATACCATAGCCACCACTTTGGTTGGTGCGCTTTACCACCATTTTGCTGATGTTTGCAAATACGTGTTCCCTCGCGTCTTTATCGCTCAACTGGTAAGTTGGAACATTGGGCAAAATAGGTTCTTCGTTCAGGTAATATTTTATCATGTCGGGCACATATGCATATACAGCTTTATCATCTGCAACACCATTACCTACGGCGTTTACAAGTGCCACATTTCCTTTTCTGTATGCGCTCATCAACCCGGGAACACCAAGAGCACTGTCGGGGCGAAATACAAGTGGGTCGAGGAACTCATCATCTATCCTGCGGTAAATTACATGCACCTGCTCAAGGCCGCTGGTAGTCTTCATAAATACTTTATGATTGTCTACAACAAGATCCCTGCCCTCAACAAGTTGAATACCCATTTGCCGTGCAAGAAAAGTATGTTCATAGTAAGCAGAGTTGTAAACACCCGGTGTAAGCAGCGCCACTGTTGGATTAGAAATCTGTTGTGGTGCCAGCGACAATAAAATCTGGTGCAGCATCAACGGGTAATTATTTACCATGCGCACTTTATTGGCCGAAAGCATTTCGGGGAAAATGCGTTTGGTTACTTCCCTGTTCTCCAGCATATAACTAACGCCGGAAGGCGTGCGAAGGTTATCTTCAAGAATATAGAATGTACCGTCATCTCCGCGAATAAGATCTATGCCACTAATGTGTACATAAATATCATGAGGCACCTGTATGCCATGCACTTCACGTGTATAATGTGGGCATGAGCTGATGAGTGCCGCAGGAATAATCCCTGCTTTCAATATCTCCTGATCGTTATAAATATCTTTAAGAAAAAGGTTCAACGCTTTAAGGCGTTGTTTAATTCCCCGCTCTACATGATCCCACTCCGCAGAAGTAATGATGCGGGGA
>JAKPQD010000345.1 GCA_029572965.1 Bacteroidota bacterium
TTGGCTGGTTCAGACTCTCGTCCATTGACCAATATTCCTCACTGCTGCCTCCCGTAGGAGTCTGGTCCGTGTCTCAGTACCAGTGTGGGGGACCTTCCTCTCAGAACCCCTAATGATCGATGCCTTGGTGGGCCGTTACCCCGCCAACTAGCTAATCATGCGCATGCCCATCTTCTACTGATGAATCTTTAACAAATATCTCCATGCGGAGCCCCTGTATTATAGGGTATTAGTCCGTCTTTCAACGGGTTATCCCCTGGTAGAAGGTAGGTTGCATACGTGTTACTCACCCGTGCGCCGGTCGCCACCATCGTATTGCTACTCATGTGCTGCCCCTCGACTTGCATGTGTTAGGCCTGTCGCTAGCGTTCATCCTGAGCCAGGATCAAACTCTTCGTTGTAAAATTGTTTGTTGTCTCTAGGATGTATCACTTTAATTTACCGTATGTCCAAACCGGTGTATATCTCTATACACCTGTGGAAAAGAAATTGACGCGGCATAAAAAAAAGCATTTTTCCCATTCTTTATACTACATCTTCTTGGTTGTTTCAATTTGTTCTTAAAGATCGCTTCGGATGTTTTTCCCGCTTAAACCGCCACTTCACAGTGGACGACGCGGACATTCCGTATGTGTGCCTGAGAACGCCGTAAGACGCTGCCAAACCTGTTCATTACCCCCCTTTATTGGCAACCAAAAACTTTTGGAGCGAAAGGGACTGCAAAGATACGGCAAAGTTTTGAACCGGCAAAATTTTTAAGCAAAATTTTCAAAGGTTTTTTTCAAAACTTTCCGGAGAGATGATGACTCTTAATTTTCTTCCGGAATACCGTGCTTTTCTCTCAAAGCGGGTGCAAAGGTAGATACTTTTATTATACTATCCAAACTTTATTTGATAATATTTTAATATATTTTTTTTCCATTTCTTAATTCGCTGAATATCTGAGTGATAAAGAACGATAACAATATATTTTATTCAATAAAAAATTGAGGAAGAAGCTAAAAAACCTTGAACAAGCCTATTTTTACTTTACAAATTGATTATGCTTGCAACATTCAAGTTGAAATAAGAAAATAATTTTAGATTAATGTTGAAATAAATTTAGTTTTAAGGTGAACTTAATATTATTGTATAGTAATTCAACTTTCACAAGCTCTATTAACCCGCTTGCAGTAGGTTTTTGAAATTTAAGCATTGTTGTCCGCTAAAAGCGGGAATTTATTTTTTATCTAATGAACAGGGCTTTATAGTCCTGTTTTTTGTTTATTTTTCAAAAGCAAGCCCCCTCATGTGAATCTAAGAGTCATCTGAGGGTCTTGATATCGCATTCGTTCACGTTCTTTTTCTTCAGCAATTACTTTTCGCCACGATTTTTCCGGATCTTCAAAGAATGAATACACGTTTATGTAACTCATAAGCTGGTGTTTTACGATTGACATCATGTTTGAGAATGCCCATTTCTTTTTGATTTTGCTTCTGAGTATGGTCAAAAGCAGGTTTGCTATCATTGCAGCCCAAATTTGAATAATTATTGCGTTCTCATTATCCCCCAGGAAGTACTTCAAAGGGAAATTCTGTTTCAATTGCTTGAACAAAAGTTCAATCTGCCATCTCTTTTTATAAATCATGGCTATTTCCTCTGCCTCCAAATCAAAATTATTGGTTATAAACTCAAATACACGTCCGTTTTCATCATCCCAAAATGCAATTCGTCTGGCCTTGTGCCTTAATTCTTTGTTTTTGCCATACGCAAGTTCAATTTCTTCATCTTTGAGGACACCTGCATGGGCATCATCCGGAATATCGAACTCTTGTTTGGCTTTGTATAGCGCATTGTCTTTCAAACGGGTTACATACCAGATCATTTTACTTGTAAATACCTCGTATTGTTCGTAATCTACATATCCTTTGTCGAAGCAAATAAATGAGTTTTCGGGCAGAACAACATCTTTTAAAAGTACATGGTCATGCTTTGCAGCTTCCGTGTATTTAATAAAACAAGGCATATTATCCTGTGCATCAATGATTGTATGTGCCTTTATTCCACCTTTTTTCTTGCCGTTTTCAGGTTTTCTGCCAACTCCTTTAAGAATCTCCTTAAACAAGGTTATGGTGGTGGAATCCATGATATATAAACGAGCGATATCCTTTTTACTCAAGTTGCTGTCCGATAAAATATCCTTATAACGACTGTATGTCTCGTAATATACTTTGGCGAACAGTTCATGTGGGCGTCGAGCATTGGCATCGGATAAAGTGGAACGACGAACAATATAATCTAAA
>JAKPQD010000008.1 GCA_029572965.1 Bacteroidota bacterium
GGTCGCCTTAATGCGATTCTTTTCAATCGCTTCTTTAATAGCGTTCGATTCGTTCAACTTGAGGTTATAGAACTGCGTTTTTCTAAGCCCGCCGTACAGCCCGAAGATGTGTTCGACCCTACATATCTTATGCTTTTCAATCACCTCAAGGATTTCTTCCTCGTATTGCTTAGCCTTGTTTTTCATTTTTTCGCCTCCAACATACGCTGGTTTGCCTTGTTTATTTTTATTTGGTCTAAATTCATACATTTATATGTTATTGTCTCTTCAAATTTAATCTACAAACTACCGCTTGTCAAGTATTTATCCATTTGTCTTCTATACCGTTCAGGCATAACATACTTGCCATTTTTCGCAAGCTCTTCCGCCTGCTCAACGGTTTCAATTATCTTGACATACGGATGGCGAACAATAAACCTAATTTCGCCATCGGTCAGCCTCCCGCCCTTGCTCTTTACCTCAACAAAGTAAACATCCTTACCATTATACGCAACAAAATCGCAAAGGTTTTTGAGAGCCGACAGGTCTATAACATCGTAGCCGTACTCAATGAACACGGCTGCAACGCTATTGTGATTGTTATCTTTTTTCGCTCGATGAAACCTATTCCCGACCATGCTTTAGATATTTACTAAACAACATTATCTCCCAACATTTTATGATATGTTGCGAGTTTCATTAATCCGATCGGAGGATTTTACTGCTATTTTCTAATATTTAAAATTAAAATTCGATTAACTTATTTGGTACGGTTATAAACGTGTTATAGGGCATTTGAGTCAATATCCCAATTTAAGTTTTCATCAATTTTAAAATCCCAATCATCTTTTATATTAAAACCGACTGACCTATCATATTTTGTTGGCTCGACAATTTCATAATAAAACGGCTTGCCAGACTTTTCAACCAGTTTTTTTTCATTTGCTGTACCCTTACTTTCTCCATCATGTAATATTATAAAGTAGTCAGCCTCTGCAATTATCTCTTTGCTTCGCTGTTCAAAAGCACCTCTTAAATATTGCATGTTTAAAAAATGTAGTTGTAATGGGTATCCATAATCTTTACACACTCTTTGTGCAACCTCTGAAACTCCCTGTGGCTCTTGGCATGTTATTATCATTGTGGCATTCAACTCTTTTATTTTTTCAAGTATAATTGTTTTAATTCGTTCATCTTTTAAAGTCCTTGAGCCAAAAATGCCAATCTTCAAAGGTTTAATATTTCCTTTTAGAAATTCTCTGCTGTCAAAATTTAGTATCATATTATTTGCATTTAAAACGCCCTATAACAACAAGTATAGCAAAGCAGGGGCGTGTTCTGTATGCTATCTGAGTGCTTCTAATTAACTTTATCACGGCTCGACAGGTTGCGCTCTTAATCCCTGCCTTGCCATACTTGCGGAACGTTAGCAAACATTTTAAAGCCATCGCCCTGTAAGTTGGCGTTCAATTTTCCCAACCAAATATAGCACAATAATTTAGCTATGTCAAGTAGCTGTTAATAATTTGTATGATTTTGTCATACATATACATGAGTTACCAGCAACCCTAATCGAACAGTCCGCTAATTTTACGTTCAACTGTGCAAAGGGTATCATTATGCTGACCACCGTGAGCTACTGTTAATATTTCAAGTATTTCAAACCCTTTTGTTTTTCCAATGCCGTTTGTATTCCAGCCAAAAGAAATGACAATCCCGTTTGCCTTTGTTACCCTTGCAATTTCCTTTTTGAGATTACCCCAAAATGAAGCCTGTGTAGTTTCCATATTTACGGTTTTGCCTAATTTTTTGTAACACTCACTTACTTGTCTTGGGCTGTATGGTGGGTCGTATAATACAAAGTCAATGCTACCAGTTTCAAATTGCTTCAAAAAATCAAGTGCATCCATACAATAATCAGCCTTCATTTCGGGATCTAAATCATTTGTAATTTTTGCAATCCTGTTTTTGTTGGCAAACGGGTCAATGCTTATCATTTCTGACTTATGGTATTTGTGTATCAAACGGCTGATACATTTAATGTCAAAAGTGTTTGAATTAGGCATTTCCCAAACCCTGCTGAATAAGGGCTGCTGGTAACACTGCATTGGCAAAATAGCCGTTTCAGTGCTGTTATTTGGCTTTTGTTCTTCTATCATCTTTTGTACTGTATTAAACATTTGTAATTCTATTTCGGCTACTTCGCCAATGCCTCAACGTTATCGGCAACCTTAAAAAGACAGCGTACCCTGTTTGATACTTTCTGAAATTCGTTTGATTGCCTTATCAATATATTCTTTGTCAATTTCGCACGCTGTAAGGTGTAAATTCATATTATCCAATCTGTTTGCTTTATCCACTGCTAATGCTATTGAACCCGAACCGAAGTGGGTGTCTAAAATCAAATCACCCTCTTTTGCATAATTCTGTAAAATCCAACTGTATAACATAACAGGTTTTTGTGTCGGATGAAATCTGCCCCCTTGCTCATTGTTTTTAGCCAATGCCTTCCCTCTACTCATTTCAAAAATCCGCAAGGCTTTATTAAAACTTGTCCATGCAAGCTCTCCATCTGCAAGGCTAAAATCCCTTTGTCCTTTATCCCACATTATCCATCCCATTGAAGGTGGCAAATTATCAGTAAAGTAATTACCTCCCCAAACGATTTGATTTTTAGATACTCTAAAAAGCTCCTGCCAGTATTCAGCTTTGGGTGTTTCATTATCCCAATCGGTTTCAGCGTATAATTTCCAACCTCTGCCAGCTTTACTTTTCCCCTCTGCTTTTATCCTTTGCATAGCAGCTTTATTTTGTTTCTTATCAGCTCCTATTCCATACGGCGGGTCAACTATTGCCAGTTCAAAGAACTTGTCCGGGAACTGCGCCATGCCGTCCATGCAGTCCATGAGGTAAAGTTTGTTTAGTTCAAGCATCTTTGGCCTCCCACAACTCAAATCCTCCGCTCACCTCCGGCAGCACCTCGTCCGCGCGGTAGCCCGTTAGGGTTAGGTTGATTTCCTGTGACATGTTTAGACCTCCATTTCAGGGAATTTCACGAATGTCATCCAATGCGTGTTCATCTTGCGCCCGCTGATGTGCCCGAAAAGAGGCTCTTGTCCGATTGCCTTGATGACTTCGCGCGTGGAAATCTGAACCTCCGACCACTCGAAAATCAGCGTACCGTAGTCGTCGAGCACGCGCATGCACTCCATAAAGCCGTCTCGCAGAACATCCTCCCAATTCTCCGGAAGGCGCTGAAATTTGATGGCCATGTACGCGTCGTCGTTTACGCGAAGCAAGTGCGGCGGATCGAACACCACCAACTTGAACGATCTGTCCGGGAACGGAAGGCTCCGAAAGTCTGCGAGCATGTCCGGGGAAACCTCAAAGCGCCGATTATCGCACAGCCTTGTTTCCGGGAGCTCTCTGTGGTCAACGTAAAGCGCTTTCGGATTGTGCTTGTCGAACCACATCATGCGCCCGCCGCATGTAACATCAAGAGTTGGCTTGTTCATCTTTT
>JAKPQD010000016.1 GCA_029572965.1 Bacteroidota bacterium
CAACTTTAATAACCTGATACAAAAAGTACCGAATGTTTCATCCATAACCGATTTTATTAATTCCGAAAACTATCTGGGTAAAATAAAACTTGAAGTTGAAGGTACAGAAGAACAAATCAATAACCTTACTGCAAAAGACAAACTCGATATTACAGTAAATATCCTTGAGCAAATTTCTCTTTCAATCGGGTCAGATCAGATAGAATTTAAAGGCACAAAAGAATTTAAGCCCTACATGCTTAAAGATACCATAAGCGATAAAACTTTACAGTTTGCTGTTAATGAAAGCGAAGATAAAGAATACGGAAAATCAATGTGTAATCCTACGGAAACCTCAATACATCTTGATTTGAGTAAAAAGGACTGGTATGTTTTCAATGATTGTTTTGGTACATCTGAAGAAAAGTATCTAATCAAATTCATCGACAAAGTCTATCAGAAATTGAAAGACAAGTACGATGAAATTTATTTAGTCCGTAACGAAAGGTTTTTCAAAATATACAACTTCGCCGATGGCAAGCCAACCGAACCTGACTTTGTGTTATTCCTTATAAATTCAAAAGGCAAAGAAGAATTGCATTATCAGATTTTCATTGAACCCAAAGGCAAGCATTTGTTAAAAGAAGATGCCTGGAAAGAATCATTCCTGAAATCACTTAAAGCAGAACATAAAATTGAACAACTCTGGAAAGGAAAAAATTACACTGTATGGGGTATGCCTTTCTACAATGAGGAAGTAAAGAAAACAGAATTTGAAGAAAGTTTTAAAGAATTTACTGAATAAATCACTATGTCAAAGACCAAAAGGCAAAGAATATTTAACAGTTTCCAGCATGGTTGTGAAGTTACCATCCCTGTAAAGCCAAACTTGTTTGCCTTTTCAGTACATCTAATGCATTATCAAACAGTTTTTTACAATTTGCTCACCTCATTGGTGAGGCGAACAAAATCAATAAAATTTAAGTATTATGGCTCTAAATCCTGAAATTCCAAATAACGAACTGCCTTTGTTGCCACCCGACAGGGATGCAATTGAAACCAAAGCCATTTTGAGGCAGGAAAGCAAGGCAGCAGTTGCGCTGGCTGAGTTAAAAGGATTGGCACATACACTGCCAAATCAGAATATTCTCATCAATGCCATTGTTCTGAAAGAAGCTAAAGCTTCATCCGAAATTGAAAATGTAATCACCACCCACGATTCATTATACCAGGCATTAACCGCCAAATCATTCAAACCCGATTCTGCCACAAAAGAAGTACTCCGCTATCGTGAGGCATTGTTTGCAGGTACGGAGTTTATCCGCAAAAATGGATTTTTAAGTACCAATGGCATCATTCAGGTTCAGAATATTCTCGAAGAAAACACGGCAGGGCTTCGCCAACTGCCCGGCACAACTTTAAAAAACGATGCAACCAATGAGACAATCTACACCCCACCCGATGATAAAGATACCATCAGTAACCTGATGTCTAATCTTGAAAAATTCCTCAATATGGATGAAGATGATGATGTTTCGCCACTTATCAAGCTGGCAGTTCAGCATTACCAGTTTGAAAGCATTCACCCCTTTTACGATGGCAACGGCAGAACAGGTCGCATTGTAAACGTGCTTTACCTCATGCTAAAAGGCTTACTGGATAGTCCCATTCTTTACCTCAGTGGTTTCATTATCCGTAACAAAAGCGAATATTACCGGCTGTTAAGAGATGTTACCTTTAACTCTAATTGGGAATCTTGGGTGCTTTACATTCTGAAAGGTATTGAGCAAACCGCAGCAGAAACCATCGCACAGGTAAATAATATAAACGGCTTAATCCTCGAAACCATTGAAAAAGTAAAAGCAGAAAAACCATTGGTGTATTCCAAAGAGTTTATTGAATTGCTTTTTGAGCACCCTTATTCAAAAATCGAGCATTTGGAATTTAAGGGCATCGCAAAGCGAAAGACTGCCGGTAAGTATCTTTCCGAGTTAGCAGATATTGGAATATTGGTGCCTCAGAAAATCGGTAAGGAGATAATATACATAAACAAAGCACTTTATGAACTTCTTAAAAAGTAATTTATCCAATTATGGGTATTGCTTACCCATGTTTCAGGAACATGGGCATTCCGTACCCACGTTTTTAATACGTGGGCATTTTTTAAAATTATTTGCCCATATCCAAACAACATGGGCATTTCATACCCACGTTCAATATTAGTTAATTAATTCATTTTCAATGGCAGAGCAAAATCTTATACTAAACATTCTTACTTTCAACCATCCGGTTGTAAAGAAAGATTTTGCCTTCTACACCGAAAAGAAGAACGGATGCTTACCAATAAATCATTACGAGTTCCCTTTAAATATTGAAGAAATAATACCTGATGTAAAAACACAGAAACTTCAACAGCTTTATACCGATTTTGAAAATACCAGCGACAAGGAAGCCGTAATTTCCGTTGACCTTACAAAGTGTACAAGGTTTGCAAAACATTATTACGCATGGCTCATATACAACCACTTCAAAGCCGTTGCCGATGTTGTAAACTCCAATTTTGTTAGAGACCTCGAAGTTTGGTTTCACGACAAAAAGGAAACCACCACCGAATACAACGCTTACAAGGTTTTTACCCTTCGGGTACAAATTGCCCGCAATGCAGCCACGCCGGAGCTTATCATCTCCTATGATGGCATTTCGTTGGTGCATAAAAAAAGTATCATTGACCTTGATATTGAAACAACCATGTTTAAAAGGGTTGTTTACGAAAAACAGATTTACAAATACGATAAACTGCCCGATGAAGCAAAGTATCACTGGGAAAACGTCTATCCTATCCTGAGCAATACCCTGAAATATGCTTTGAATATTCCGGTTCAACCAAAAAGAAACGGCACGAACAGGTACAAAGTGTACAAATCAAATCTCGATTATTTCATTTCTACATATATAAAATCAAAGCAATTCAACAGCATTATTCCATTGAGTGATGAGAATTATTTTAAAGTAGAAACAATCAGGATAAAGAACACCACACCCGGCAGCAATCGTTTACAGTTCGGACAGGATAAAACTGATATTGTACCGTATTCCGGGCTTATCGGTAATGGTCCATATTCTCATTGTCCGTTCGCCCATGTTAATATGTTTTTTATTTGTCACGAAAGCGAGAAAGACAAAGCAAACCTGCTGTACACCTATTTTAAAGACGGGTATAAAAACTTTCCCAAACTCAATCAACTGCTCAAAGTACCGGTAAACATCATCAAAGCCGACCAAATCACATTCACCAACAACGAAAACCCTTTACCCGAAATCAGGCAAAGTCTATTCAGCAAATCCTTTGACC
>JAKPQD010000024.1 GCA_029572965.1 Bacteroidota bacterium
TGGCAATACACTGGTCGTTTAGTTTTATATTAAAGCCTTTGCATTACAGCCATGCCTTGCAGCAATAATCCGAATTTGACGTAAAAGCTTTTTTGCATACCTTTGCAGCCAAGCTATAAAAATGAAAACAGAACAACAAAAAATAGATATCCGCAACAAAAAAGCTTCGTTTGAATACGAATTTTTGGAGCGTTATACCGCAGGGATAAAGCTTGTTGGCACCGAAATAAAATCTATACGTGCCGGAAAAGCTAACCTGAGCGATGCTTATTGTTACTTTGTCAATGGCGAATTGTACGTAAAAAATATGCATGTTGCCGAATACGACTGGGGTACCTGCAACAACCACGAACCACGCCGCGAGCGCAAGCTCCTGCTAAACAAAAAAGAGCTTGACAAGCTGTATAAAAAGTCGCAGGACAAAGGATTGACCATTGTTTGCATCAGCCTGTGGATAAACGAGCGTGGACTTGCTAAGCTCGATATTGCCCTTGCCCGTGGTAAAAAGCAATTCGATAAACGCGAAGATCTGAAACGTAAAGATGCTTCCCGCGAAATGGACCGGGCAATGAAACAATAAAACTTTAGGATTAAAACTCTACATCCCTTACATGATGCTCATATTGAGGCTCCCATGAAGGCGATGTAATGCAAACCTGTTTAAGCTTGCCTTTATAATAAAATCTTTTACCTGGAGGCACAATAACAACATCTCCAGCTTCAACATCATAAGGAATATCCTCAATGAACCAGGTTCCAGCTCCTTCAATGATATAAAATATAAAATTACTTTTGGAGTGATAAAACTCCTCGTGGTGACCGGTTTGCGTTTCCTGGTAAACGACAGAAGCTTCAGGACATTGTTCTTTCGAGTTATAAACACGCATTTTTACGCCCTGTTTCTCGAATTCAGCGGCTTGGTCTTTTTTGTATATCATAGTTTGGGGAAAATTAAAATCAGTGTATTCGCAAATTTTTCAATTCTTGGCTATTGGGGAGAAACTTAGAAGCATCTCCGCCATGCCTGATAATATCGCGGACTATAGAAGATGTAACCGAAGCATGTTCGGGCGCAGTAAGGATAAAAACAGACTCAATTTCAGGAGCCATAGCTTTATTCACCTGAGCAATAGATCTCTCATATTCAAAGTCAGCAGAAGTGCGCAATCCACGAATAATAAACTGAGCCCCGACTTCTTTGCAAAATTCTACAGTAAGGCCGGTATATTGGGCAACCATGACCTTTTCTTCGTACTCAAAAACCTGCTTAATCCATTGGATACGTTTTTCGACAGGGAAAAAACCAGCCTTATCGCTATTGCTCCCTATGGCAATGATGATTTTATCAAATAAAGACAACCCGCGTTTTACGATTGACTCATGACCAATGGTAAATGGGTCGAATGACCCGGGAAACAATGCTATTCGTTCCATTCTTTTTTAGAAATAAAAAACAAAAGTAGATTTATTGAAAGTAAAAACCAAATCATTCGTTGGCATAAGCTTTGGCAATCACTTTCATCTTCGGAAATTCGCCATACTCGCGGGTTACAATCTTATCAATAACCAATATTTTAGTGGCATTAAGGTTTACCGCCTTTTTTCGTAAAATGACAATTGCATTTTTTTCCAAAAAACTATCTGTAGTGGTATATTTTTTCCCTTCGGCCTCAGCTTCAATAACCTCTTTTTCAACCAAATCTTTCACCTCAATTTCACTTTTGGCCACTTCCACTTTTTTCCATTCACTTTCAGGAATTAAAAGAATGGGATCTTTGGCTGTGATTTTTTCAGGGGTATTGTCAATGAGGTCAATGCGTCCATCAGCATAACGAAGCTCCTTAATATATCCCGTACTTAGCCTTTTTTCTTTCTTCTCTCCAGGCATAAAAAAGGTTACCTCATGCACGTTTTTCCCGGTAATTTTGACCTTCATCTTTCCTCCAGTTTTTTTTACAATAGTATCATAACGTTCAGAGGTTGTTTGCTCCGAAATGACTGTATTGGCTGGAGCAACATCAGCTTTTGGGGCATTGTCAATAGTTTCCTGTTTTAAAGCAACTTTAGCAGTATCATTGGTTTGTGCATTGATTGTTTTTGTACCATCATAATTGGCGGGTCCTTTGCTCGAAACACCATCATTAGCCTGCTGAGAATAAGCCAGTGAAATACCTGTCAAAACAAAAACGCAGAAAATAAAGATTTTTGAATGAAACGTTCGCATAAAGTTTTTCTTCATATATACGTATCCATATAAAATTAGTCCAGAAAATTTGTAACAAAAAAATGCGGAGATAAAAAAAATGAAACAACTAATGTTTTTCGTCAACAGGAGGCATGAAAAGCTCTCCATACCGCTCATCAATACTATCGATAATTTGCAATATTTCATCAACATTCAAAGAGGTGAGGAGTTTAATACGGGTTTCCCTAAAATTGGGCAACCCACGGTAGTAATGCGCAAAATGCCGTCGCATTTCGAGTATTCCGCCACGTTCTCCTTTCAATTCAACAGAAAGCAAAAGGTGTTTCTTTACAAGAGTTGATACTTCAGCCACATTTTTGGGAGGAAGTGGACTTTTATGTTTAAGAAAATGCTTTATTTCCTCAAAAATCCAGGGACACCCAACAGTGGCCCGTCCAATCATAATGCCATCCACCCCATATTTTTCAAAAGCCTCATAAGCATCGAAGCCAGAACGTATATCTCCATTGCCAATAACAGGAATTGTCATGCGTGGATTATTTTTTACTGCACCAATCAAAGTCCAGTCTGCCTTTCCGGTATAAAGCTGGCTACGGGTACGGCCATGGATGGTGATAGCTTTGATGCCAACATCCTGAAGCCTTTCGGCTATATCGACAATGTTTTTGTTTTCCTCGTCATACCCAAGGCGGGTTTTCACGGTAACTGGCTTTTTTACAGCCTTGACGATGGCATCGGTAATTTCTACCATCAACGGCACATTGTTCATCATGCCTGATCCAGCGCCACGACGGACAATCTTTTTCATCGGGCACCCAAAGTTAATATCTATCACATCAGGGTTTGCACGTTCAGCAATAATAGCTGCCTCTACCATTGCATCTTTCAGATGGCCGTATATCTGTATGCCTATGGGACGCTCATAATCGAATATCTCCAGCTTCTTTAATGACTTACCTGCATTGCGGATTAGCCCGTCAGACGAAATAAACTCGGTGTACATCATGTCTGCACCAAATTCTTTACAAAAACGCCTGAAAGAAACATCCGTCACTTCCTCCATCGGGGCCAGGAATACAGGCCGCTCACCCAACTCAATGTCTGCAATTTTCAACCTTCAGCTCTCCAATAAATTATTACTTTTGTAGCTGCAAAGTTAGGCTTTATAGTTTCAAGAAACAACGTCAGGATAAAGTCTATATAAAACAAGCTTTGAAATCAATCTGCAACAATAATTGACATTAAAAATGAGATACAACTGGTTCGAAAACGCTACACCCGGGCTTAAGATAATGTTAAGCATTGCATTTATGGCAACATTTCTGCTGATAGGGATGTTTCTCAGTGTGCTTTTTGCTATCCCTGTTTGGGGAAATGACATACTGAAAACACTGACAGCTGGAGCCGACATACATTCGACTACTGGTATTAATATTTTGAAATACCTGCAAACTTTTCAGTCGATATTTTTGTTTGTATTGCCCCCATTGGCTTTGCCATTTTTCTTTGGCCAAAGGCCATTAAATTATTTGTATTTAAAAGAAAGGCCTACTGCAAAGAGTGCATTACTTGCCATTCTTATCTTGATATGTGCTGTACCCTTTATCAATTTTACCGAACACATCAACTCATTGATGAAACTCCCGTCGTGGTTGTCGGGCATAGAAAGCTGGATGAAAGATGCAGAAAAAAACGCCCAATCACTTACCGAGGCCTTCTTAAAAACTAGTACAATAAGCGGTTTGCTGCTCAACTTGTTTATAATGGCTTTAATCCCTGCTGTTGGCGAAGAATTTGTTTTCAGAGGCTTGTTTCAACGCATATTTACTGAGTGGACCAAAAATGCACATTGGGGAATTATCATTGCAGCAGCAGTTTTCAGTAGTATCCATTTCCAATTCTATGGATTTATCCCACGATTCCTACTTGGTGTAATGTTTGGATATCTGCTGCTATGGAGTGGGAGTATATGGCTACCTGTATTATCCCACTTTCTCAACAATGCGTTAGGTGTTGTTTTCTTTTACCTGAATTTCAACCACTATACAAGCATTGACATCGACAAGGCAGGAGTAGAAAGTGCTTTGAACTTACCTGTATTGTTCACCTCAATATTTTTGACCGGAATATTGCTCTTTTATTTCTGGAAACAAAAAAAACAAGAAACAGAAATATAGGTCGTCATCAAAAAACAATTTACTTCAAATTCCAATCTACAGGCTCATAACCATGCTGGACGAGATATTGATTGGCTTTCGAAAAATGCTTGCAACCCAAAAAGCCATTGTAAGCCGAAAATGGCGAAGGATGGGCAGCTTTCAGGATTAAATGCTTTTTGCTATCAATCAATGTTTCCTTTGCTTTGGCATCATTGCCCCAGAGAAAGAATACAAGGTTGTTTCGCTTATCAGATAGTAATTTTATAGCGGCATCTGTAAATTTTTCCCAACCTTTGCCAAAATGCGAACGAGGCGTATTGGCACGTACCGTCAACGTTGCATTTAGTAATAGCACGCCTTGTTTTGCCCAACTATCAAGGCATCCATGAGATGGAATAGCAATGCCAATATCGTCCTGTAGTTCTTTAAAAATATTGACCAACGATGGCGGCGGTTTTATGCCACGTTGAACAGAAAAACAAAGCCCATGGGCTTGCCCCTTCCCATGATAAGGGTCTTGCCCCACTATCACCACTTTGACTTTGTCAACCGGTGTCAGGTTAAAAGCACTGAAAATTAGGCTTCCCGGGGGAAACACTTCATATTTCTGCTTTTCTTCAATCAAAAATGTTTTTAGCGCAGCAAAATAGCCTGACTCAAATTCATCAGCCAGCAATTCCTTCCAACTGTCTTCTATTTGAATGTTATCAGCCATAGCTATTTTTGTCTTGAAGCGAAGATAAAGTTTAATAAATAATTTTTTCAACCATAAAAGGCTGAAATAAAAGCAAAGCTGTTTTAACCCCAATTAGGCATTTTTTATGTTTAACTTGGGTTAAACTTTTTATCTAGTTTTTTATGGGTAAAAACTTTTTTCCCAGAAGCGTAATCAGCCACAATCTGGCCGTTGCCAATGAGTTTCCATTTGTAAATAAGCAACCCTTCGAGGCCTACAGGGCCACGGGCATGAATTTTATTAGTACTGATACCAACTTCAGCACCTAATCCATAGCGGAAACCATCACTAAAGCGTGTGCTGGCGTTCCAGAACACATTGCCACTGTCGCACAAATCCATGAATTTTAAGGCTGCAACGTTGTCTTTGGTAATGATAGACTCGGTATGCCCCGAGCCATATTTGTTTATATGCTCAATAGCCTCGTCCATAGAATCAACTACTTTTACAGACCATATATAATCTAAATATTCCGTAGCCCAATCTTGTTCGCTGGCAGGTTTTACTGAAATATATTTTAATGTTTTTTCGCAACCACGTAACTCTACATGCAAAGCGTCCATCTTCTCTTTTAAAGCAGGTAGAAATTTTGGGGCAATAGACGAATGCACCAGTAAAGTCTCGGCTGCATTGCAAACTGCAACATATTGAGTCTTAGAATCTGCAGCAACAGACACTGCCATATCTATGTCAGCCTCTTTGTCAACATATACATGGCAAATACCATCAGCATGCCCTAACACAGCGATGTTAGAATTGTCCATGATGTATTTCACAAACTCGTTAGAACCGCGAGGGATGATAAGGTCGATATAATCATCCATTTTGAGCATTTCGTTTACATCCGAGCGGGTCTCAAGAAGATGGAGCCACCCCTGGGGAATGCCTGCATCTGCAGATGCTTTGGTAATTATCTCTGTTAAAATGCGGTTTGTATGCAAAGCTTCGCTGCCCCCCTTAAGTAAAACGGCATTCCCACTTTTAAGGCAAAGTGATGATATCTGGACCAAGGCATCAGGGCGAGATTCAAAAATAACTCCTATAACCCCTATAGGACAGCTTACTTTGTAAAGCTCAAGACCATTGTCCAATTCGGTGGCCGAGAGTGTTTGGCCAACAGGTTCAGCAAGGCGTATCAGGCTTTCGATGCCATCAACAACCTCTTTTATCTTGTTTTTATCGAATTTCAAACGTTTAAGCAAAGGAGCAGCAAGCTTTTCCTGTTCTGCTTTTTGCAAATCCTTTGTATTGGCCTCAATAATTTGTGCTTCAGCTTTGACTAATGCATTGGCTATGGCTTTTAATGCGTTGTTCTTTGTTTTAGCAGATAATGCTGACATTGGAATAGACGCTTTTTTTGCTTGCTTTGCTATATCTATAATCTGGCTCATTTCAATAATTTAATTTTTTAATTGACTATCAATGTTTTGGGAGTATGTTTTTGTTTCCGCTTTCGAAACGCTGTCCTGCCAGTTTGCAATAGGTTTGATACGAGTTGTACCGCTCAAATACTTCACCAGCAATTAACTATAATGCGTGTTATGCGATCGGCTTTATTTTTTTCCGTAAAAAAACATATACTTTTCAAAATTAGATTTTATATACTCTAAACTATGGCATCCTTCAAAAACATGATTTTGTGAATCAATACCTTTCTCATTTAGGATTTTATTTAAAATTAGACATCCTTCATAAAAACGACCTTCATCTTTATCGCCAGCATCAAGATAAACCTTTAAATCACAGGATTTCATTTGTTGTGCAATTGTAATCGGATCGTATTTTTCCCAAATGTCTTGATTTTGAAAATAGGCTTTGTCTTCATCTTCAAGCTTAAGCTCTATTGCAGGCATATGCCCTCCAACCTTCGAAAATAAATCATAATGACGAAAGGCATTATGAAGTGCAGCATATCCTCCTGCCGAAGCTCCTCCAATATACCTGCCATTTCGATTTCTATTGGTATTATATCTATTATCAATTTCAGGAATAACCTCTCTTATTAGGTAGTCTTCATACATTCCTATGTTAATTATTCTACCCAACGGATCTCTAACCTCTTTACAATTAAAGGAAGAATTTAGCCCTCTGCTATTCTCTATATTTGGACAGACAATTATCATTGATTCTATTTCCTGATTTGCTATTAATCTATCCGCAACAATATTAATACCTGCTTCTATTAAAATATTTTCATCGCCACTTCTTCCGTGTAAAAAATACAATGTCGTCAAATTTTCTTTTTTATCGTAATCATAAGGCAAATAGACTAATACATTCATTTCTTTGCCTAAACATTTACTATGGATTGTTATTTTATCGATTTTTGATTTTGTCATCTTCAAATTTTGTTTCTAATCTTTCTATTTTTATTTTTTTTAGCAGCTGCATAACTAATATTTAGCAACTACCAACAACCTAACCTCTTTTTTCTTTATAAATGACAGATTCTTCTGGTTTTTTGATACTTATTTCTGTTTTCCCAACAAAAAGAGTACCTAAATCTTTTCCGGCAATAATATCCAGTACAATGGCAGGGTCTTCGCCTTTGGCAATAACCATGTCGATGCCGGCATTATTGCACAAGCGTGCAGCCGCAATTTTTGTTATCATTCCACCTTTGGCAAACTCAGAATTGGAAGCCCCTGCATATTTTTCAACATCGTCAACGTTGCCAACTTTCGAAATAATTTTTGCATTAGCATCTTTACGAGGATCGCCGTCAAAAAGCCCGTCAATATCTGATAAGATAACCAGCAAATCTGCTTCTGAAACCACTGCCACGTGGGCAGACAGGGTATCGTTATCGCCAAATTCAATCTCATCTGTTGACACGGTGTCATTTTCGTTGATGATAGGCACAATGCCCATGCTGAGCAGAGTATTTAATGTATTTTTGGCATTTTGCCTCCTGATGGGGTTTAGCACACCATCTTTTGTCAAAAGCACCTGGGCTGAGATTTTGTTATGGTCGGCAAAGAATTTTTCGTAGATTTTAATAAGTTCAGCTTGTCCGATAGCAGCAAGTGCCTGTTTTTCGGACAATTTTGATGGTTTTTGTCCCAGGCCTATTTTCCCCGCCCCTACAGCAATTGCCCCTGAAGTAACCAACAGTACTTTTTTGCCATCATTGACCATTTGACTGATAACACTGGCAAGCTTTTCAAAGCTTTTAAAATTTATCTTGCCATTATCGTGAGTCAATGACGAAGTACCTATTTTAATAACAATTTTCTCTTTCTCCTTTAACCTTGCTCTGTCTTTCATAAAATAATCAATTGTTTAAATTGGGGTTATTGTAACAAATGCTGTAAAGCTTTGTCAACATTGGCAAAACAAAAGCCTTCGCTGATATTTTGCATCTTTTTTCTTATATTTTCATTACAAAGGTTTCCAATACTCCCTTCATGAGTATGTTTTACTGTCAATGATGGATTGAATTTTCCTTCAGCTATCTGCCCTCCAACTTGTTTATAAGCATCGCGGAAAGGAACACCTTTCAATACCAGGCGGTTTACTTCTTCCACACTGAAGATATACTTATATTTCTCGTCTTTCAGGATGTCGTCTTTTACCCTGATATTCTGCAACATCATGTTGGCAATGTCCAGCATGGCTTTCATGTCTTCCATGGCCGGGAAAAGGATTTCTTTTAGCAGCTGAAAATCGCGGTGATAGCCCGATGTAAGGTTAGTAAGCATCATGCTTATCTCGTTTGGCAATGCCTGTATGCGGTTTCCTTTGGCCCTGATAAGTTCAAAAACGTCGGGGTTTTTCTTGTGTGGCATGATGCTCGAGCCTGTGGTAAGCTCATCGGGGAAGCTGACAAAACTAAAATTTTGGCTCATAAACAGGCAAATATCCATAGACATCTTGGCCAGCGTGGCAGCAATGGAAGAGAGTGCAAAGCTTATGGTCTTTTCAGTCTTTCCACGGTTCATCTGAGCATAAATAACATTAAAATTGAGGGTTTCAAAACCCAACAACTTTGTAGTCATGGTGCGGTTAAGCGGAAACGATGAGCCGTACCCGGCAGCCGACCCTAACGGGTTCTGATTGGTAATGCGATACGCCGTTTGCAGCATTAGCAGGTCATCTGTAAGGCTCTCGGCATAAGCTCCAAACCACAAGCCAAAAGACGATGGCATGGCTATTTGAAGGTGCGTATAACCTGGGATTAGAACATTTTTATGTTTTTCGCTAAGTGCAACAAGCGTTTCAAAAAGCGTTAATATCAAATCATGGATTTCCCTGATTTGTTCGCGGGCAAAAATCTTAATATCCACCAGCACCTGGTCGTTGCGTGAACGGCCGCTGTGGATTTTCTTTCCTACATCGCCAAGCTTGCGGGTTAGCATAAGCTCTATTTGCGAATGCACATCTTCTACACCAGGTTCTATGGTAAAATCCGTAAGATGGTTTTTGTAAATATCTTTCAAAGCAGCTGACAAAAGCTTTAATTCATCATCTGCAATAAGTCCAATGCTGTTGAGCATGGCGATATGGGCCAACGAACCTAAGATGTCCGCTTTTGCAAGCATTTTATCCATTTCACGGTCACGGCCTACGGTAAATTGCTCTACACGTTGGTTTACAGGAGTTCCTTTATCCCAAAGCTTCATTTTTTAAAGGTCTGATTATTTAATTTTTTCCATTTCGTTGTAGGAGTGTACTATCCCTTTGATTACAGCCGAGCTGAGGCCGTTGTGTTCCATTTCGTTCAGGCCTTTGATGGTAAGGCCCATAGGGGTAGTAACTTTGTCAATCTCTTGTTCGGGATGCAGGCCGTTTTCCATCAAAAGACAAGCTGCCCCTTTTGCAACCTGGGCTACAATGTACTGGGCCTCGCTGGCATGAAAACCTACCTGGATGCCGCCCTGTGCCGCAGCACGGATAAAACGCATCATAAAAGCTGTTCCGCATGAGGCAAGCACTGTAGCAGCTGCCATCATCTTTTCTTCTATAATCAGGGTTTTTCCAAGGTGGTTAACTAAAGCCTGTGCTTTTTTGAACATTTCAGATTCAGTATCATTGCTGGCCATGCATGTCATCGATTCGCATATAGAAATGGCTGTATTGGGCATAATGCGCGTAAGAGAGAAACCTTTACCTATTACTTTTTCGATATCGGCAAAGCTTAAAGCAGTTACAACAGATATTATATTATGTTTTTTAGGATCCAGGGCTTCTTTAATATCTTCAAGAACCTTGACAGCCTGACGTGGCTGAACAGCTAAAAAAACAAAATCAGCATCTTTCAATGCTTTTTTGTTGTCATGGGTGGCATTTATACCCATATTTACAATATCTGTAAGTGATTGAGAGGCTACCCGGGTGATAGTCAAATCTGAAGCTTTCCATTGGCCTGATTTGATTAACCCTGCAGCAATCGACATCCCGATGTTTCCACCGCCAAGGATGGTTATTTTAGTATTTTTTACTGAGCCCATAATTAAACGCTTTAAACCCGCAAATTTAGTTAATTTTCGCTACTTGGCCGGTCTTTAAATTTGTTTTTAAATTTTATTCTCCAAATCTGGCATGATTAGTTTCAGGGCATTACGAATGTCTTGAGGTGTTGCATCTTCAACAGGGATGATGAGAATAGTATCATCCCCGGCTATGGTACCAATAATTTCATAACAATCGGAACTGTCAATCAGAGAAGCTACACTGCTGGCATAGCCTGATTTGGTTTTTATTACTGCCAGTCCTTTTGAAAAAGTTAACGATAGGAAACCATTAATAGGAAAACTATCTCTTGAGTCGGTAGCTTTGGCAGCTTTGTTTTCATGGTCTGAGGGCAAAAAATAGACATAACCTTTGCCGGCTTCGGCCATTTTACCAACTTTGAGCATCTTTAAATCACGCGAAAGCGTAGCTTGTGTTACCTGAAATCCTTTATTGGAAAGCTCTTCCAGCAATTCTTCCTGGGTGCCGATTTGCGAAGTACTAAGTATTTTGCGAATGGCGATAAGCCTTTTTGTTTTTACACTCATCTGTATAGATATTCATTTCGAGTGCAAAAATATGCAATTATTTATAAAAACTTTAAGTAAATTAAGAGGGAAAAACTGCAATATGCAGTATAAAATATTGAATTAGGCTTTTAGAGAAAGATAAATTGCAGAGTACACAAAAGTATTCGCAGAGAACCGCAAAGGTTTAAATATTTTCCTTGCAGTTCTTTGCGATATGGATATTAATACTCTGTTGCGGTAAAAAGAATTCTTTGAAATATTAGTTAAAAGCTTAATTCAATAAAAATATTACAACCTCATTCCAATAACCAAGATATCGTCCACCTGGTCAAGTTCGCCGCGCCAGTCTATAATATTAGTATCAAGAATATCGCGTTGGGTATCCATAGGTTTGTCTTGTATATCGAGAAGAAGTTGTTTGAAACGTTTGGCCATGAATTTCTTGCCATTTTCGCCCCCAAATTGGTCAACATACCCATCAGAGAAAACATACAAGGTGTCGCCAGCCTGTATGGGCAGCTCTGTGTTGGTAAACGGCACTTCAAGTTTGTCATGGAAGCCCACAGGCATACGGTCTGCAGGGCCTTCAATAATTTCGCCATTACGTATAAGGTACAGTGGGTTAAAAGCCCCTGCAAATTGTAAATTCCAGTTTTCTTTGTCAATCATACAAAGAGTAATGTCCATGCCATCTTTAGTTTCTTCTTGCTTGCCGCTTTGGTGCAACGATTTTACAATCAATACGCGAAGTTGGTTGAGGATATCGGCGGCATTGTTAAATTCGGCTTTGGTTACAATTTCATTCAAAAAGGCCATGCCCAACATACTCATGAATGCGCCTGGCACTCCATGTCCGGTACAGTCGGCAGCAGCAACTATCAACTTGTTGTCTTTTTGGTTAATCCAATAAAAGTCGCCACTAACAATGTCGCGTGGTTTGTACAAAATGAAATGTTTAATTCCGGCATCATCCAGTAGTTTTGATGCTGGTAAAACAGCACGTTGTATGCGGCTTGCATAATGGATGCTATCCGTTATTTCCTTTTTTTGCTGGAATATCTGGTCACGTTGTTTTTTTATTTCGTCATTTTGTTGGGCAAGCAGGATATTGGCTTTTTTCTTTTCTGAATATTGTTTGAATATAAGTACTGCAAACCCAATCACCATAAGCGCTATCAAGCCGATAGCAATCATAAAGATGTTTTTGCGTTTACTTTCAGCATCTTTCTTTGAAATTTCGGCCTTTTGCAGCTTTATCTCGTTTTCTTTCTTGGCCGATTCGTACTTGGCTTCCATTTCCTGCATTTGCTTCAGGAAGTCATCGCTAAGGGTAGAGTCTTTGAGGTTGGAGTATGTTTTGAAATTTTCGTAAGCTTTTTTATAGTCTCCCAAAACAGAATAAATACTGGCAATATTCTGATAATTGTCCAGCATTTCTTTTTTGGCGTTGAGTTCTTTAAACAAAGCCAAACTTTTTTCATAATAAGTTAATGCTGTAGAGGCTGCTCCCGATTTTTGATAAACTTCGCCAATTGCTTGATATGTTTGGGCAATAAGCATTTTTTCACCTAATGCTATATAAACAACAAGAGATTGTTCATGAAACCTTAAGGCCATGTTATAGTTGCCTTGTTCTGCATAATAAGTCCCCAGCTCTCCATTTACCTGGGCTATGCCAGCCTTAAATTTTAGAGAAGAAAATATTTCTTTGCTCTTATTAAATGATTCTAAGGCTTTAGTTCTTTGATTAACTTTCTTATAGCTCAAACCGAGATTTATATAAAGATAAGCTACATACATCTCTTTGCCAATGTTATGAAAAATAGGGATACTTTTTTCATAATATTCAATTGACTTTTGGTAAATGCCATAAGAAAAATATACATTGGCCATGTTATTTAAGGTCTTGCCAATCATCAGGCTATCTTTTACCTGTTCGGCATATTCAAGATTTTGTTGAAAATATTCAATAGCTTTTAAATATTCTCCTCTGCCTTTATATAAAACAGCTATGTCATTTAAAATGTCAGATTTATAATTGTTTTTTATAACTTTTGCTATGGCAAGCGCTTTTAGATAATAGGAAAGTGCTTCATTGACGTTACCTTTTCTATAATAAGATATCCCAAGCCAATAATATGCTTGGATTATTTCAATCCTGTCGTTTTTCCCATTTGCAATTTCAATTATTGCCTGGCAATTTTCTATCACTTTTTCATAATCTTGTTTATCCAGGTAACTAACTGCAATGAGCGAAAGAACTTTGATTTTGGAGGTATCTTCTGTGGCATTTTTATATTCTATTTTTAGACTATCAATATTATAAGTTCTTGCCAAAAGATTTATTGGTGCAATAACTAATAAAAAAAGTATAATATATGCTTTGTTTCTCATTCTGATTAATGCTTCAAACGATAGATAAATTAGCTATTAAACAATCGCTTTTAACAACCTTACAACAATTTTCAAATATAGTTATTTGTTTTGTATCTGCAAAAGGTTGGGCAAAATGAAGTAATACATATTTTTACGCATGATAAATTTTTTTTGTTTTCACTTCCCTTCAGTTTGCTTTATTATCCTTAGCAAAGACATCATTAATAACCCTGAGACAATACTGAGTATGGCAAGCATGGCAAAAAACACCCACAATGGCCAGCGATAGTAATAAACCCCAAGTAGCCCGGCAAGCAAATTGCCTATAGACATGGCAACATACCATCCGGCTTGCATAGAACCTTTATATTTTGGTGGTGAAATTTTAGAGACAAACGATAAGCCCATTGGGCTTAAGCATAACTCAGCAATAGTAATGACAAAATAATTGCTAATCAACCAAAACGGTGATGCTGCAATACTTTTAGATACGGTTGCACCTTGTAAGCTCTCTGCCACAGGCATTCCGATGGACGGGATTATCAATAAGCCAAATGCAATGGCCGTGATGAACATTCCCAGGCCAATTTTTGCAGGAGTTGAAGGCTCTGCCCCGCGTTTGTTTAGAAGTGAAAAAGCCCAGATTACCAATGGACCCAGCAATATGATAAAAATTGGGTTGAATGCCTGGAATAATGAAGGGTCTATTGTGCTTTGCCCTGGCTGCGTATAGATAAAATAAGCCAAAACCATCAATAAAACTAAAGAAACAGCTCCATAAAGGCTTCTTCGGATGGCTACAATTTTTTTGTTGAAAACTGAGGGCAAAAGAGAAATAAAAATGACAAAACAAACAATGAAAGGCAACGAAAAAAACAGGCCGGAGAATTTGCCCACCTCGAGGTTGGTATATGTCCTGGCAAAGAACGTCAGGGTGCTGCCATTTTGATGAAAGGCCAGCCAAAAAAATATCACAACTAAAAATACTAATCCCAATGCTACCAGTCGCTGCCTGGTTTCTGTCGGGGTGAGTTCTTTCTCTTTAGCGTCAGCACTTGCATTTTTATATGTATAATCGGCGTACTTATAGTGCTTTTTAAATAATAAAAATACGCCTAATGATACAACGCTTGCTATTGCTGCCAGTCCAAATGCCATGAGATATCCTTTTGACAATAATTCAAGGTATTTGTGGGCAAAACCTGCCAAATCGGCTGAATTAGTGTATTTATTTACCAAAGCTAACTGCTCAGTAGTAGGTGCAATGCCTGCTATGATGTTGTGTAAAACGGAAGGTAGTGCAGGATCATAAACCCAGCCTGCATGCTGGAGGAACAAAGATTTTGCCCATGCTGCGGCATAAGGGGCAAAGAGTGCTCCGGCATTGATGCCCATGTAGTAAATGATAAAAGCTGAATCTCTCAATGACTTTAGTTCTGAGGTATTGTATAGGTTTCCGACAAGGACATTGAGGTTTCCTTTGAAAAATCCAATCCCTAATGCAACAATAAACAATCCGGCATAGATTGTATAAGGAGTTGAACCATTCCCTTGAGATAAAACAAGGTATCCCAAAGCCATAACAATGAGACCTAATATCACCGCCTTGCCATATCCAAAGAATTTATCAGCCAAAATGCCTCCCAACAGAGGAGTCAGGTAACTCAACATGATAAACCACCCATACAGGATGCTGGCCTGACTTTCGTTCCATCCAAAATGGTCTTGCAAAAAAAGGGTGAGAATAGCAAACATGGTATAAAAACCAAAACGTTCGCCCATATTGGAAATAAAGAGCACATATAAGCCTTTGGGATGTCCTTTGAACATATTTTTCGTATTTTTGTTTGATAAACTTTATAACATCTAAGGTGCTAATTTAAAACATTATTGCAATAAGAAAAATAACTTTGTCAAAGTTTGACAAAATATGCCCTTCTAAGGAGTTTTCAATTGTAACTTAAAACCAGTGTTACCATGCTGAAAATACTTACATCTGCGCAAACCAGGGAAATTGACCGGATGACCATTGAATCAGAACCTATAAAAAGTGCCGACCTCATGGAACGGGCTGCCTGGCAGTGTACCCACTGGCTAATGGTTCGTTTTGGGAAGCATCAGCACTTTCATATTTTTTGTGGTAGTGGCAACAATGGTGGCGACGGTTTGGCTATTGCCAGACAGCTTGACAACCAGGATTATTTAGCTACTGTTTATCTGGTCGCTGGAAAAGATAAGCTTTCGCCTGACGCAGCGTTGAATTTGGGAAGGCTGAAAAATACCCGTGTGTATGTAAGGTTTGAAAACATTGAAGAACACTTGCCTGCAATAAAAGAAGATGATGTAATTGTCGATGCTGTGCTGGGCTCTGGCCTGAACAAACCGCTGGATGGCAGATTGGCTGAGCTGATTGAAAAACTTAATAAAATAAAAGCCTATAAAATAGCTATAGATATACCTACAGGATTGATGGATGTTAAGGCCAATACAGGGCAAACAGTTTTCAATGCTCAACATACACTGACATTCCAGTTTCCTTTTTTGTCTTTCTTTTTTGCTGAAAATGCCCAATTTGTTGGTGATTGGACAGTGCTGGATATCGGACTTGACAAAAATGCAGTTGCCCAGACCCAGGTTCAATATGTTTTGACCGAAACATCAGATATTCACATTAAGAAAAGGTTAAAGTTCGGGCATAAGGGTACATTTGGCCATGCACTGATAATAGCAGGCAGCAGGTCTATGCCCGGAGCGGCTATTCTCTCTGCTAAAGCAGCATTGCGTTGCGGATGTGGATTGCTTACCTCTCACGTTCCTTCTGCTTTGGCTGGTATATTGCCGGTTGCCATCAACGAAGCCATTCTAAGCCTTGATAAAGGTGATAATTATACTTCAAATATCCCTGAAATTAGTTATTATTCAGCTGTTGCTGTTGGGCCTGGCCTTGGTATTACTAATAGTACTAAAACTGCTTTTTCGCGGTTGATAAAAAGTCGCCCTAAGAACCTTGTTATAGATGCTGATGCATTGAATATACTTGCGTCTAAGCCTCAGTTGAAAAACGAACTACCAGCCAATACTATATTAACACCGCATCCTAAAGAGTTCGACAGGCTTTTTGGTTCATCAGCCAATAGTGAGGAACGGCTTGCCAGGCTCATAGAAAATGCCATATCCCTTGATATTATTATTGTTTTAAAAGGGCATTATTCGATAGTGGCATTACCATCAGGGCATTGTTATTTTAACCCGACTGGGAATAATGGTATGGCCACTGCCGGAAGTGGGGATGTACTCACAGGTGTTATTGTCAGTTTATTGGCTCAAGGGTATGATGCTGCACATGCTGCTATAACAGGAGTTTTTTTACATGGCTTGGCTGGAGATATTGCTGCAAAAGAGCTTTGTCAGGAAAGCCTTATGGCTAATGATATTATCAATGCCCTGCCCAAGGCGTTTAAACAAATTGAAACTGCGAAACATTAGTAAATAGATTCGGCCTTTTTCAATATTTTTGCACCTCATCCGTTTTTTCAAAAAAAAGAATATGAAGTTAAAAATTGTTTTTGCGTTTGGGATACTTTCATTAGGCTTATTGGCCAAAGCTCAATATGTTGAAAAGGCAGTTTTGGTAGATTATAACAATATTAGCACTGAAGAAGCTTTTATTTATTATTTTTTGCCTAAAACAGTAATAGGAGCAACTGTTTTTTATAGTCAAATCAATGAAAAAAGCGGGCCATACAGCCAATTTGCTGAAGAGATGCTTGGTATAACTGATATAGTGAAGACCAACAGGACTTATTGGAGAATTGACAGTGTTAAAGTCTCTAATTTTACTGTGCCAGATAAAAAGCAGTTGGTTGGGATTAAACCTGGCAAAAAGTTTGAAATGCGGTTTTTACAACCTATTGCTGATGCAGGTTTTATATTAAGCCCTCAGGCTATTGGTTTTAAACAGGCAACTACTGACAACTATATTGGAGAAAAGCAAAACATCATTTCAGAAATATTACGCAAGCCTATAATTAGGCCCACTACAGATACAACTTTTCGGACTGTAATCAGGGATTCGGTTACCCATCGTCTGCCAATTATAAAGAACGTCACTGCTGCTGTTTCACTTCGTGACAGGGCCAAAGAAGCAGCACAGGACATTTTCAAACTCAGGCAAAGGCAGTATGAAATAATTTTGGGCGAAGACGAGCCTCATACCAACAAAAAGATGTTCAATGCTCAATTAAATGCCCTTGCTGAAATGGAAAGAAGCTACCTCATGCTGTTTACAGGGCAAACCACTACTTCAAGCTGCCAGGCAACTTTTTATTACACACCTTCAGATGATTTAACTACTGACGCATCTGCAACATTGTTTTGGTTCGACGAAATAAATGGCTTTTCGGGGAAAAAAGGTAAGGCTATTAAACTTTCTATGATTATTGAAAAAGAAAACAATGCAACTCAGGTTTTGCCGCAGGGGAAGAATGTCGTTTATTACAAAATGCCTGTAAATGTTGATTTTTCGATTGCTGACAACGATAAAACATATTTTAAAGGGCAAATTCCGGTTTATCAATTTGGAAAAATAATGCCTTTTATTATTGTTCCTTAGTTGTTGCTGTCTCTGAACAAGTAAAAATAACCTTTTCCTGAAACTTTATTTGGAGAATTTTTAATTTGTTTAGGGTCTGTTACTCCTGTTTTAGGTATTGGCCCCCAACCTGTAGCTTCAAAATAATAATAATATATACCCGGCTTGGCGTCTGAGCCCCATGAAGTTTTTCCATCCCAGCCTTTCCATCCCTGGGCTACCTTGCCTTTATATTCATAAACCTTTTTGCCGTGGCTGTCAACAATGAAAAGGTGAAGGAATTGGATGGATCGTATAGTGTCTGATTTGATCGAAAAATAATCGTTTTTACCATCCCCGTTTGGGGTAAATACTTTTGGGAATGCATTTGCACCTTGTTCTCCAACCTTTGAGTTGACTACTTCTAAAGTTTTAGATATAGAATCTGTACAACGGTCATTTTGGGCATACAGGATGAGCTTGTATTTATAAGGATATTTGTAAGGAATGTCACTTATAGCATCAATAGAATCATTGGCTGTGTGAAAATAATAAACGCTATCAGCAGGGTCTTTGATGCTGTCAGCGAGTACCCAGGTCAGGTGGTTGGTATTTTGGCTTTTGCTAACCACTTTTGCCCACAAAGGAGCCTCTCCTGAAGCTTTTTCAGTGTAAAAACGCGTAGAAACCTCTGACATTGTATCTTCCGAAATGAAAAGACTAAATTCAGCTTTAGGAATAATGGATTTGTAAACAACAGTGTCTCTGATCAAGGTGTTTAGCTTATCAGAAAACTCGACAAAATAACGAGTATCTTTTGACGGGGGATTTGTGATGCTATATTTGTTTTTATCTGCCGTATAGATGCTTCCATCTGTTCCTTTTATAATAATACGAGGTGTATTCTGAAAAACATTGTATTGATAGTCTTCTGGATTAGGAAGGACATAGTTGTCAGAGTGTACATACCTTAAACTATCAGGAAATTTTTCTCCTATAGAGGGAATGGCCCTTATATCTGTTTTAAAACAAGTGGCTTCAAAGTATTTGATATATCCTTTATCATCTTTTACTAAGTGGAAACGTGAACGGTTGATAACAATCCAGGCATAGAAGCTGGTATCAACATTTCCTTTTGACATTTGTACCTTGTAGCAGCCTGTTGGAAGGTTCTCAAGCTCCATGCTGTCTATATTGCTATAAACAGACAAGGTGTCTTTTAAAATTCTTTCAGCAAAGTTGTAAGTCCACCATTTAAAAGTCCAACCGCTCTGGCGGTCTGGCGAAATGGCTTTTATTTTTCCAATATGTTCTTTTGCTTTAATATCAACATTATAAGCAAATACTTTGGCGTAGAAAGCTTTAAAATCAGCAGTTTTCCTATAATTAATCAATGTGTCCTTATTGGCCCCTACATGGTACAGTTGGGCATACCCTTCTGTGTAGGCAGAAAACACAATGCTTATGACCAATAATATTTTATAAGATACTTGTTTCAATTTGGTTTGCAAAAATAATTTTTAAAAATAAGTGGCAAATATATTGAAATACTGCTAACTGTGTCTGTTTCTTTTTCAAGAAAAATGTTTAGCATTGTTATAACCACAAAAGTCGGCAAAAATTGTTTATATGGGTAAAAAAAACAGCCCTTGTGACGTTTGTTAATATTTCATCATAAAAATATTAATGCAGAGCCATATAGGTGAAGTATTTTTGAGCCACTAAAATGAAATCTTGTGAGTGATTTTTTGAACCAGTTGAATGAAAGCCAGCGTGCTGCTGTTGAGTGTACCAATGGTGCATCATTAGTAATTGCAGGTGCCGGGTCGGGCAAAACACGTGTATTGACCTATAAAATTGCTCATCTGTTAGAAAAAGGCATTGATGCCCGCTCTATTCTTGCTCTTACCTTTACCAATAAGGCTGCACGCGAAATGAAAGAGCGTATTACAAAGCTTGTAGGCGAGGAAGCCTCACGAAACCTTCAAATGGGCACTTTTCATTCTATCTTTTCAAAGATTTTGCGTATTGAATCAGCTTCTTTGGGTTATTCGACCAACTATTCCATATACGACAGCAGCGACTCAAAAAGTGTGATACAGGCTGTAATAAAAAGTCTTTCGCTTGATACGCAAAATTACAAGCCTGCCATAGTGCAATCTTGCATATCTATGGCTAAGAATAACCTTATCACGCCTGCTGTTTATGCTGCATCTGCTGAAATTATCGAGAGGGACAAGGCCGCTAAATTATCATACATTGCTGAAATATATCGCCTGTACAATGCACGTTGTAAGGCTTCAGATGCTATGGATTTTGATGACTTGCTGTTGAATACCAACATTTTGTTCCGCGATTTTCCTGATGTGTTGGCCAAATACCAGCGCTACATCCGTTATATACTGGTTGATGAGTACCAGGACACTAACTTTGCCCAATATCTTATTATTAAAAAATTGGCCGCCAATCACAGAAACATTTGCGTGGTGGGCGATGATGCCCAGAGTATCTACTCATTTCGTGGTGCAAAGATTGAGAATATCTTAAATTTTAAAAACGACTATCCGGAATATCAGCTTTTTAAGCTTGAACAGAACTATCGTTCTACGCAAAATATTGTCAATGCTGCCAATAGTGTTATTGCAAAAAATTCACAGCAAATTCCGAAAAACGTTTTTTCAAAAAATGCTGAAGGGGAGCTGGTCAATGTCATTTCTAATGCTACCGACATTGAAGAGGCATACAGTATAGCCAATGAGATCAATACACTGAAGCGCGAAGATAAAGTTAACCTTGATGAAATAGCTATCTTGTACCGTACTAACGCTCAAAGCCGTGTATTTGAAGATGCTTTTCGCAAAATGGGCATTGCCTACAAGATTTATGGAGGGCTATCGTTCTATCAACGCAAAGAAATAAAGGATCTGACTTCATACTTTAGGTTAGTAATAAACCCCAATGACAACGAAGCTTTTAAACGTTGTATCAACGAACCTGCCCGCGGAATTGGCGATACAACACTCGAAAAGCTCGAAACTTCCGCTAATGAAAATCAGACAAGCTTATGGAATGTTATAAACTCTGAAATGCTTGGCAGTATCAATTTCAATAAAGGCACATTAGCTAAACTGGAAGGCTTTGTGAAACTAATTAAAGGGTTTGCTGAAATGGTGGGCAATACCGATGCTTATAACCTTGCAAGGCATATTGCAGTTGCTTCGGGATATCTCAATGCTTTGAAAGAAGAGAATACACAGGAAAGTCTTAACCGTATTGAAAATATAGACGAGTTGCTAAACAGTATTCAGAAGTTTATTGATGATAATGCTGAGGAAAATCAAATAGTTACATTGAATCAGTTTATGGAAACCATTTCGTTACTGACTGATGCTGATAATGAAGATGAAACTTCCAGGGAAAAAGTTACCCTTATGACTATTCATGCATCTAAAGGCCTTGAATTCAATTATGTTTTTGTGGTTGGCATTGAGGAAGACCTTTTCCCTTCAAAACGTATGGTAGGTTCGCCTGCTGAATTGGAAGAAGAACGCAGGTTGTTTTATGTAGCTATTACCAGGGCCGCTGTAAAGGCTACGCTTTCATATTCTAACTTTAGGTACAAGCATGGTTCGCCTACCTTCTGTGTCCCTAGTCGTTTTATCCGCGATGTGGACGAGAAATTTCTTGACACCTCAAGGGCTCGCGATTTGTATGATACTCCTAAGGCTACTACCGATGGGATGCCTGTAGATCCTCGTACTAAAGCATATTCTCGCGACCTGCGTTCGGTAGCTGAACCTAAGTCAACTTCAACAGCGGTAAATGAAGTAAGGCGCACGCTTACCCGAATACAGGAAGTTAACCGTAAACCTGTTGCTATACCTGAAAATTTTGAACCTGATGACCCCAATAGCATAAAAGAAGGCATGACTGTGCTGCATCAAAAGTTTGGGCCAGGGATGGTAGTATCTATAGAAGGATCAGCTCCTAACAATAAGGCTACAGTGGTATTTGAAATGGATGGAGAAAAAACGCTCCTGTTGAAATTTGCCAGGTTGAAAATTCTCAACTAAACAAATATTAAATGCTTGTTAATGAACTACTATTGGCCGTAATTTTCAAGCAGGAATTGTAATATTGTAATAAGGTTAAATTAATAATAAAAAACGCCCTGCCTTTGCTATTCCAAGATTTAGTAAATGCAGGGTTTGTTTTTAAAAAGTATATTATGAGAAAAACTTCTTCGTTAAGTTTTGGCATTGTAGCAGTTTTATCCATCTTTTTAGCTACACCACTGTCTTATAGCTGTTCAAAAGATGATAAAACCCCAGCAGCCAAAGGCTCAATTTTTACAGACACTTCAAAACTTTCAAAAATGAACCGTTACTATGTATTTATCGGCACTTATACTGATGGAACCGGAGTTGCGAAATCTACTGGTATCCAAATTTACCAGATGAACCCTGACAGCGGGTCGCTTAAGTTTGTTGGTGTGTCTTCCAATACAGACAATCCTTCGTATCTCACCATCCATCCATCAAAGAAATGGCTGTTGGCCGTGAATGAATCGTGGCCGGGCAAAATAACCTCTTTCAAAATAGACACAACAAATATATCGTTGGTAGAAATCAATTCAGTTGCCTCTTCTGGCAATTCGCCCTGTTATATCAGCATTGACAAAACTGGCAAATACGCTATGGCGGCTAATTACAGCAGTGGTAGTTTTGCATCCTTTGGAATTGGGGTTGACGGAACGTTGACTGAGGTATTGTCTGTCCTGCATGGCAAAGGAAAAAGTACAAATGCTATACGGCAGGAAGGCCCTCATGCCCACATGATAGATCAGGATACATCAATCGGATTTGTTTATGCTACCGATTTAGGTATCGACAAGGTACATACTATTTCTTTAGATACAACAACCGGCAAATTAAAGCTTTTGACATCGTTGAAATCTGAAGCTGGGGCCGGACCAAGACATTTTGCTGTGCATCCTGCCAAACACATGCTTTATGTATTGCATGAATTAAAGGGGATTATAGAAGTATCAACAATCAAAACTGCTGATGGTTCTTTGCAAAAGATACAAAGTATTTCTTCAGCGCCTGCAGTTTCTGCTGTTTATCCTGGCTCGGCAGATATACACATTACTGCTGATGGCCGGTTTCTTTATGTTTCCAATCGAGGTGAACTTAACAATATTGCCATTTTTGCCGTTAATCAGACGGATGGAACGCTGCAACTGATAAAGCATGTTGCATGCGGAGGTACAGCACCCCGGAATTTTGCCATTGACCCGACAGGGAAATTCTTACTTGTAGCGAACATGGACAGCAACAATATTGTGGTTTTTAAAATTGATCCTACTACTGGAGACCTGATTTCAACCGGCATTGACATAACAGTCCCAAAACCTGTTTGTGTCAAATTCTTAGTATTATAGAGAACACCATCTTTAAACCTTTCGGTAAATTTTTCCTGGCAGGCTTCTTACCATTCCATCAAATTCAAGTTTTAAAAGCATTGATGAAACTTTGCTTACTGGCATTTCACTTTCAACCCCAATAATATCAATATGTGCTGAGTCGTGGCGATTTAATACATCCATCACTACTTTTTCTTCTTCTGTCAACTCTACAAAAAGGTTACGTTGTATAACCTTTGGTTTGTTTTCATTTTCTGAAGCCCATCCAAGAAGATATTCAATATCTTCGGCTGATTCTATCAACGCTGCTTTGTTTTGTTTTATCAACATATTGCATCCTTGCGAGTGATTGTCATCAATGCGTCCAGGAAGGGCAAATACATCCCGGTTATATGAGTTGGCAAATTCGGCAGTGGCAAGTGCCCCTCCTTTTTTGCCTGTCTCAACTACAATTACAGCATCTGATAAACCTGCTATAATGCGATTGCGGCGTACGAAAAGTGCCCTGTCTGCTTTGGTATCAGATGTATATTCGGTTACCAGTGCCCCGTTTTTGGCTATTTCACGGGCATATTTATCGTGTTCTGCAGGATATACTGTCTTCATGCCGTGACCTATTACGGCTATTGTAGGCAATCCGGCTTTTATAGCTGCCTTATGAGAGGTAATGTCAATGCCAAAAGCTAACCCGCTGATGATGACTACATCATGTTTTCTCTCAGCTAAGGTAAAAATTAGTTTCTCACAAAATGCTTTTCCATAATCTGTGGCTTTACGTGTGCCTACAATGCTAATCATCTTGGGCGAATCTAAGTTACAATTGCCTTTAGAATAAAGCACTACGGGCGAATCAGGGCAATGTTTCAGTCGGGCCGGGTAATTGTCGTCTAAGTAAAACCAAGCTTTTATGTTATACTTGTCAATAAAGGCAAGTTCGGCTTCAGCTTTTGTCATCACCTCTGATTTGAGTATCTCATCTGCAACATATTCGCCAATGCCTGGTATTTTAAGCAAATTGCTTTTTTTTTCTTTCAAAACCCCTTCAACACTTCCTGTGTAAGCAATGAGCTTTTTAGCAGTCATGCAGCCAATGCCTGGAATCATGGTTAAAGCTATAGCATGGAGTAGTGAATTGTCCATAAATGTTAAATGCTTTTAGACAAACCTTTTAAAAAGGTTTCTAATTCGGCTATTTGCTCTTTTGTTAAAGCTGAAATTGAGATAGGAGGGTATTTTGCTTTTTTGTTTTTCATCCTTTGAAAAAGAATCAAACTTTTTTTAAGGCCTTTGAATGGCTGATTTATTTCAAAACCAATAAAATCGGCTAAAGGAATTTCAATACTTTTGTGTTTGGCGCTAAAAAAGCGCAATGAATAATATCTGAAAACAAGTTTATTGTCTTCGGTAGCAGCTTCAATAAAATTGAGGTTGAGCCAATATCTGTATAAGTGCAACAATATATAAAGTAAGGCAATACCAATAATATAAAGTTCTCTGTTGAGCCCCAATACAGGCGTATTAAAAAAATCGGCCAGGAAAATAATGGGTATCAATATGGTCAGGCTGATAGTTGAAAGGTACATTAGCTTGCGTTCGCGGACAACAAAGGCAGAATTTTCTATTCTCATACTTACTTAAAATTTGTACTAATGTAATGCTTTTTATGATTATGTTGAAATTTTACACGCAAAGACACAAAGACTTGAAGTTTATAAACATTTTTGAATCAATAGAATATCTTTGCATCCAATAAAAATGTAAAAGTGAATTATAAGGTAGAATTTAAAGGTGAAAATGTAGAGGGGATTATCAAGGTACCTGCCTCTAAAAGCATTGCCAATCGTTTGCTTATTATACAAGCTTTGTGTAAAGAAAAATTTAATATCAATAACTTGTCAGATAGTGAAGATACAGTTGTTTTGCAACGAGGTCTTGTTTCTGAATCTGATATTATTGACATTGGTCACGCCGGTACTTCTATGCGCTTTTTGACAGCTTATTTTGCTTCGCAGCCTGGCAATAAAATACTTACTGGATCTGCCCGCATGAAAGAACGTCCTATTGGAAGCCTTGTTGAAGCTTTACAAAATCTTGGGGCAGATATTGAATATGTTGAAAAAAAAGGTTATCCTCCTTTGCAAATTAGGGGAAAACAGCTTAATGGAAAGCGAATAGCTATAGATAGTAGCATAAGTAGCCAGTTTATTAGTGCTTTGTTGATGGTTGCCCCTACATTTAAAGGGGGGCTTGAGCTTGAGCTTGAAAAGAATGTTATTTCTTCGTCTTATATAGAAATGACAATAAGTTTAATGAAATTAGCCGGAGTTTTGGTCAAAAAACAGGATAATCTGCTTATTGTCCCAGAAGCTACTTACAAAATGAAGGATTTTACTGTTGAGGGAGATTGGAGTGGCGTTTCGTATTGGTACCAGATTGCGGCATTAGCCAAAAAGCCTGATATTGCTATAACTTCGTTATATAAGGAAAGTTTTCAGGGCGATGCTCGTTGTGCTGAAGTATTTAAACACGTTGGAATTGAGACTGCATATAATAAAGATGGAATAGCTCTTTCTAAATCGACTGATATTCCTGCTCATTTTGAATTTGATTTTATTGAAAACCCTGATATTGTTCAAACATTGGCGGTTACTTGCGTTATGTTGGGCATTTCTTTTAAATTTACCGGTACACAAACTTTACGTATCAAGGAAACTGACCGTATTGCTGCTTTGCAGAATGAATTAGGCAAGTTTGGTGCTGTTTTGGAATATTCCAATAATGGAACCCTCAGTTGGGATGGCAAACGTAACTCTCTTGCAGCTATTAAAGAGCCCATACGCATTCCAACTTATCATGACCATCGTATGGCTATGGCTTTTGCCCCAATAGCATTGATGGGTATTCCTGTAATCATTGAAAATGTTGATGTAGTGCGCAAATCATATCCTGCATTTTGGACAGATCTTAAAGCGGTCGGGTTTTCGTTAACAGAATGTGAGTAAATATAATATTTACAAGATAAATTTATACAAAAAAGCCTGACAACATTTTCGTTATCAGGCTTTTGCATATCAAGAGTATTGATTAATTTATCATGTCAAAACCACAGTATGGGACTAATGCCTTGGGGAGCTTAATACCCTCGGCTGTTTGGTTATTCTCAAGCAATGCAGCAACAATACGAGGAAGAGCCAGTGCACTGCCATTAAGCGTATGGGCTAAAGTGGTTTTCTTTTCTCCGGCTTCTTTGAAACGCAGTTTCATTCGGTTTGCCTGAAACGACTCAAAATTTGAAACTGAACTTACTTCTAACCAGCGTTTTTGAGCTGCAGCAAATACTTCAAAGTCGTATGTCATGGCTGAAGCAAAGCTCATATCGCCTCCACAAAGGCGAATGATACGGTAAGGCAATTCAAGCTTGTTAACCAGGCTTTCAACATATTCAACCATCTGCTCTAAAGTCTCATAACTTTTATCTGGGTGTTGGATCTGAACGATTTCAACCTTATCAAACTGATGCAGGCGGTTAAGGCCGCGTACATCTTTGCCATACGAACCTGCTTCGCGCCTGAAACATGGGGTATAAGCAGTATTCTTTATCGGAAAATCAGAATCATTCAATATTACATCGCGATAAATATTAGTAACAGGAACTTCTGCTGTGGGTATAAGATAGTAGTTATCCAATGTTGCATGGTACATCTGACCTTCCTTGTCAGGAAGCTGACCAGTGCCGTACCCGGAGTCTTCGTTGACCATCAGCGGAGGCATCATTTCAATATATCCTGCTTTGCGGGCTTCGTCAAGGAAGAAGTTAATCAATGCCCTTTGCAACCTGGCCCCTTTGTCTTTGTAAACAGGAAACCCGGCTCCGGTAATCTTTACACCAAGTTCAAAATCGATGATGTCATATTTTTTGGCCAAATCCCAGTGAGGCATTGCATCATCGGCTAAAGCAGGCACATTGCCCCCTTTACGGATTTCGAGGTTATCTTCTGCGCTGTGCCCCTTTGGAACATTTGTATGGGGCAAATTGGGCAATAGAACCAAAGTATTCTGGAGTTCTTTTTCAACCACTGTAAGTTGTTCGGTGAGTTGTCCTATTTTTTCTTTCAGCTCATTGGTTTTCAACTTAGCCGCATCAGCTTCTTCTTTTTTGCCGTTCTTGAAAAGGATACCTATTTCTTTAGATAAGTTGTTCATTTCGGCCTGGCTGGCATCAGCTTGCTGTTGTATTGCCCTGCGTTGGTTGTCCAGTTCAATGATTTTATCAACCAGTTCAGGTTGCTTGAAGTTTTTAACAGCCAGGCGTTCAAGGACGAAATCACGTTTTTCTCTTATAACTTGTAAAGTCAACATGGTGTTGAAGTTTAAAGTGATGGAATAAAAAAACTCTTACAATTATTTTTCGCAAGAAAAACAACTGCAAGAGTCAGATATTGTAAAATTTGTTTATTCGGCTGCAATAACCGAAACAAAAGATTTGTTATCGCGGGTTTTCTTGAAGCTTACAGTGCCATCAACAAGGGCGAATAAAGTATGATCTTTACCAATACCAACATTATTTCCAGGATTGTGCACTGTTCCACGTTGACGTACGATAATATTTCCGGCTTTTACAACTTCTCCACCGAAAATTTTCACACCAAGTCGTTTACTCAGTGAATCACGACCGTTCTTCGAACTACCTACACCTTTTTTATGTGCCATGACTATTTAATTTTATTAACTTTTCAATTATGCTTGAGCTTCGTCGCTGGGAGCGGCAGCAGCTTTTTTTGTTGTTCTTTTTGGTTTAGCAGCAACTTCACCGGCGCCAACTATTTCATCAATTTTTATTTGAGTGAAACATTGACGGTGGCCGTTCAGTTTTTGGTAACCTTTTCTGCGGTTTTTCTTGAAAACCAACACTTTGTCACCTTTAACATTTGCTAAAACAGTAGCTTTTACGCTAGCCCCTTCTACTGTGGGCATTCCAACTTTTACATCGCCTTCATTGTCGATGAGAAGGACTTGGTCAAAACTAACCTGGGCGCCTTCTTGCCCCTCAAGCTGGTGAACATAGATCTTTTGATCTTTTGTTACTTTAAATTGCTGACCAGCTATGTCAACGATTGCGTACATTTCTTAATGCTTTTATTTTGTTACAATTATTCAAAAAATGGACTGCAAAGATAAAAACTTTTCACATAATAACAAGTGTGTTAAATATTTCTTTTTCAATTTGCCCTGAGGTTTCCTATTTCTGATTTTTATAGTAATTTTAGCCTCATTTTGTTAGGAATAATTTTAGTAAAAATCATATAACAAGCGTATTACGCCTAAAAACATTATGTACGATTATATAACAGGCAAACTGACAGAGCTTACACCTACGTATCTTATTGTAGAGAACAATGGCATAGGTTATGTGATGCACATTTCGTTAAATACTTATTCTAAGCTTGAAGTAAATACTCAGGCTCGTATATTTGCCCATTTACAAATAAAGGAAGATGCCCATACTTTGTATGGCTTTTATGAAGCGAAAGAGCGTGAAGTTTTCCGTATCCTGATTTCAGTTTCGGGTATTGGGGCCAATACTGCCCGCATGATATTGTCTTCGCTTACTGCTGAAGAGGTTGCCAATGCCATTAGCAAGGAAAACGTGAGGGCTTTGCAAAACATTAAGGGCATTGGGGCGAAAACTGCACAGCGGATGATCGTCGAACTTAAAGATAAAATGATTAAAATTGCAGGCTCGGAACAAAATTTATTGCCGCAATACAATACTTCGGCAGATGAAGCGTTATCTGCTTTAGTAATGTTGGGCTTTCAAAAAGGGGCTGCCGAAAAAGCGCTGGCACAAATTTCGCGCGAAAATAAGCAGGCTTCAGTGGAAGAATACATTAAGCTTGCGTTAAAAGTGTTATAAACTTTATTGGGTACAGGTTTGACTAAGTTTTCAAAATATCTTTTTACTGCTATTACATTGGTGTTTATTGGGGCTGCGTTGATGACAACAGAAGCTTCTTTTCGTGTGTTTAAAAAAACACCCTCTCAATACGAAGATGATGAAGAACCAGTTGATGATACTAACTTTAAGGCTGAAGGCCCACAGTTTAAGCTAAAGAAAGACCCTGATCATGTAAACTCTGAAATAGGTGAGCCGGAAGGGATTCAATTAAAGAACCCTTCTAATTTCAAATCAAAAGTTGAGTATGACCCTGAGACCAACCAATATGTTGTAAAAAACAAGGTTGGCAACCTCGATTACCGCCAGCCATACTATATGGAGCCAAGCGAGTATCGCAAATACGAGATGCAAAAAACGGTTCGCGACTATTGGAAACAACAAGCCAACGGTGGGAAAGGTACAGGGCGTAATCTTGGAAGCTCATTCAATGTTGGTGGCGAAGTGTTTCAAAAAGTATTTGGGGGTAGTACTATTTCTATTGTCCCACAAGGCGAGGCTGAGCTGATATTCAAAGGCAATGTAAATACCACCAATAACCCTATTATTCCTGAAACGCAACGTAGTGTCTGGTCTTTTGACTTTGAAGAAAAAATCCAGATGAATGTTACCGGAACGATTGGAGACCGCGTTAAACTGGGCGTTTCTTACAACACTGACGCTTCTTTTGAGTTCGAGAACAAGACCAAGATTGAATACGAAGGCGATGAGGACGATATTGTCAGAAAAATAGAAGCCGGAAACGTTACATTGCCATTGCCGGGTACGCTTATTACTGGTAGCCAGAGCTTGTTTGGTATCAAAACCGAATTGCAGTTTGGAAAACTAAATGTTACCACAGTACTGTCTCAGCAAAAAGGACAGACACAGGTGGTTGAGGTGCAAGGGGGCGCTCAGGTTACCCCTTTTGAAATTACATCTACTGAATACGAGGCCAATAAGCACTTTTTCCTTGGGCATAGTTTTCGAGGAAACTTTGACAAAGCACATAAATCATTACCGCAAATAACTTCTCCAATTACCATCACTAAAATAGAAGTTTGGGTGACCAACAAAACCAGGGGCAAGGTAGAAGATGTCAGGCCTGTTTATGCATTTACCGATTTGGGCGAAACTAACCCCTCTGTACTGAGCAACGCTGCATCTCTTCAGATTGCGCCTAATAATACAGGCTGGCCATCCAACGGTGCTAATACTTTATACAACATTGTAAAAACCCCTGTAAGCAACAGGGATGATGAGAGCCTGAGAACATTGGGGCTTGTTGATGGACGCGACTACGATAAAACCCAAAGCGCCAGAAAACTTACCAGCAGCGAATATTCTGTTGACACAAAACTTGGTTATATTTCGCTTAACATGTCGTTGAACAATGACGAAATACTTGGTGTGGCTTACGAGTATATGGTCAACGGCTATACCTATAAGGTAGGGGATTTGTCCACAGAAGTTACATCATCTAAAACGCCTTTGGTGTTAAAGCTTTTGAAAGGGACAACATTGTCGCCAAAGCTTTCGACTTGGGATCTGATGATGAAAAACATTTACAACCTCAATGCTTATGAGATTAGCAAAGATGATTTTTACCTGAATGTGCTTTATCACGACAATAAAAACGGGTCGGATGTGAGTTATATCCCTGAGCCTGCCGGACGCATTGATAGTATTGCATTGCTCAAATTTTTAGGTTTGGACAATACCAATAGCCAGATGAATGGCAATTCAGACGGGGTTTTTGACTTTATTGATGGAGTAACCATTGACAAACGTTACGGTCGGGTTATTTTTCCCATGTTGGAACCTTTTGGCCGGGGGCTCCGTGACAGGTTTATAAAACGAGGCGTAACAGATTCCCTCACATGGAGTAAATATACTTACTACGAATTATACGACTCTACAAAGACCAAGGCAGAGGATGTTTCGGAAAAAAATAAGTTCAAGTTAAAAGGTACCTACAAGTCGGCCTCTTCTTCGGAAATATACCTCAATGCGATGAACATTCCCAAAGGTTCAGTAAAAGTGACCTCTGGTGGCATGCCATTAGTTGAAAACCAGGATTACGTGGTGGATTATGCTCTGGGTACGGTTAAGATAACCAACAGTGCTATCATGTCTTCGGGGCAGCCTATTAAAGTTTCGTTAGAAAACAATGCCAATTTCAATTTCCAGACAAAAACCATGATAGGTACACACCTTAATTATAAGGTGAACGATAATTTTGACATTGGAGGTACTCTTTTACACCTTAGTGAAACGCCGCTTACCAGCAAAGTCAACATTGGAGATGAACCAATATCGAACACTATCTGGGGGCTGAACGCTTCGTACCGTGCTAATTCACAGTTTCTAACAACTATGGTTGATAAGCTGCCATTGCTACAAACTAAAGAAATGTCCTCTATTACGGTTAATGCCGAATTTGCCCAGCTTATCCCTGGTACTTCTAGCAAGATTGGGAAAAAGGGCGTTGCTTATATAGATGACTTTGAGGCCAGCGAAACAAAATATGACCTGAAATATATTACCGGATGGACTTTGTCGAGTACCCCGCAGACACGTGTTGAAGGCAACTATTTCAACAACCTCGATTATAACAGGGATAGGGCACGCCTTTCATTTTACACCATAGACGAATCTTTTTACCGAAAAAGTTCTCTTACTCCTGCCGGGCTTACAGATTCTATGCTAAATGCCAACGACTCTCGTGAAATATTGGAAACAGAGCTATTCCCGAAAAAACAAAATGTCAATGGCGTACCAACCAATATGTATATATTGAACCTTACATTTAATCCCAATAAACGTGGCCCATACAACTTTAACACAACAGATTTGGACCAAAATGGGAACTTCATTACTAACCCCGAGGCTCGTTGGGGAGGTATGATGAGGGCTTTGCAAACCAATGACTTTGAAGCGGCCAACATCGGGTATATCCAGTTTTGGGTCATGGATCCTTTTTATAATGACTCTACAAATAACAATCAGGGGGGGGATATGTATTTTCAACTGGGAGATATTTCGGAAGACATCCTGAAAGACGGAAAAATGTCTTTTGAACAGGGCTTACCAACTCCAGGAGACGATTCATCCAAAGTAGTTGAAACAGTTTGGGGGAAAGTGCCCGATTCTGACCCTATAACCAAAGCTTTTGTTACAGGGAATAATATTAGAAAATATCAGGATGTTGGTTTAGATGGTTTGTCAAACGAAGATGAAGCAAAAATATCACCGGCATTTGCAGCTAAGTTTCAAGGGACGCCAATTATGGATGACCCTTCTGGCGATGACTTTAAATATTTCAGGAATGCTGATTTTAATAATAAAGATATTGTCAGCCGGTACGAGTTTTATAATGGTATGGAAAACAACTCCCCTGAAGCCGGTAAGGATTTTTCACAAAGCAATTACAGTACCCCCGACATGGAAGATATCAATGATGACAATACCCTCAGCGATAAGGAAAACTTTTTTGAATACAGGGTTAGCATGAGGCCTAATGACCTGGTGAAGGGGACTAATTATGTTGTTGATGCTACTACCTATTCGAAAGGAAATATTAAAGCACGTTGGGTGCAGTTTAAAATCCCTATTGAAGATTTTACAAGAAAATTTGGCACTATTGAAGATTTCAAATCTATCAGATTTTTACGCATTTATCTTACCGGGTTTAACCAAAAAACTACATTTCGTTTTGCTACGCTGGATCTGGTCAGAAGTGAATGGCGTAAATACAATGGCTCCCTTTTGCAAAACTCAGAAGGATTTGGCGGACAGGCCCCTGTTAGTAACTTTGACTTGCAATCAATTAATATTGAAGAAAATGGGGATGTTTATGATATCCCATCTGAAGATGCACGGCCTGTTGACCCTACCAACTCACAATACACCTTGCAGAATGAGCAATCTATGGTGCTTAAAGTAGAGAACCTTGCCGATGACGATGCCAGGGCAGTGTTCAAAAATGGGCATGTGGACATGCGCCAATACAAGAGACTGAAAATGTACACCCATGCCCAGCCGCTGAACGGCGAGGCTCTTCAAAATGGCGATGTGACTGTATTTGTCCGTTTTGGTACTGACAATAAAGAAAACTATTATGAGTATGAAGTGCCTATGATCGTTAGCCCCATTGGGACAAATATTAGCCGCGATGCCATGTGGCCCGCTAAAAACCAGTTTGATATTGAGTTGGCCAAATTCCTTCGGCTGAAACAGGAACGTAATGATGCTGATGTTTCTTTATTGAAGCGATATGTAAAACCTGATGGGGATAACAACATGTACATTTGCGGCAATCCGTCATTAAGTGATATACGCACCATCATGATTGGAGTCAGGAACCCGTCTGAGGCCAATAACAAATACTCTAATGATGGCGCTCCAAAATCGGCCGAAATTTGGTTGGACGAATTGCGACTTACTGATTTTAGTGATCAGGGCGGATGGGCTGCCAATGCCAGGGCCCAGATTAAGCTTGCCGACTTTGGGAATATCCGTATTGCAGGGGCTACAATGCAACCTGGTTTTGGAAGTATTGAAAAGAAAGTAAATGACAGGGCTAAAGAAACTACCAACCAAATAGATGCTTCAACAGACCTTGAGCTTGGTAAGTTTTTCCCCGAAAAAGCCCAGGTTCGTATCCCTTTTTATGCATCGTACTCTCAAATAGATATATTGCCACAGTATAATCCTTATGACCCTGATATACCTTTGCAGGCTGCTATTGACAACGCTAAAACGCAGGCTGAAAAAGACAAGCTCAGAAAAGAAGCGATTGATCATACATTGCGCAGGAGTTTCAGCTTCACCAATGTAAAGGTCAACAAGGCAAGTAAGACCCCGCGCTTTTACGACCCGGCCAACTTCTCGGTAAGTTACGGGTACAACGAAACCAAATCCTACAATTATGCAACAAAGTATAAAAACTATTATCACCATGAAGGGGGCTTCAATTATATTTTCAATAACCGTCCCAAAAATATCATGCCGCTGAAGAAAGTTTCGTTCCTGAACAAAAAGGCATTCCAACTGATAAGGGATATCAATTTTTATTATGCCCCTACCAGCATTTCGTTCAGGACCAATATGACCCATGATTTCCATGAGGTGCAGCTCAAAAACCTTAACGACCGCAGCTATGAATTGCCCAAGACTATCGATCAAAGCTTTTTGTGGAACCGTATGTACGATATCCGCTATGATTTGTCCAGGGCTATCAAAGTTGATTTTTCGGCTACAAACGCTGCCCGTATTGAAGAGTGGGACGAAACAATGGACAAACAGTATAAAAATGACCCGCGCTATGACGTGTGGAAGCAGATTAAAGAAGGAGGCCGAAACATTAATTATAAGCACCAGATTAATATTACCTATACTGTACCTGTCAATAAATTGCCGTTACTTGACTGGACAAGCTTATCTACAAGGTATTCCGGCACTTACGAATGGCAACGCCAGCCATTTATGAAGTCTGAAGAAGGTGCAATCGTTGAAGTTGGCCATAATATTGCCAATTCGAGGAGCATACAAATCAACCCGGGACTAAACCTGAATACTTTGTATAATAAAGTTGCTTTCCTCAGGGATTTGAATGCAGGCAACAGACGTGGAAAAGGTGCCCAAAAGGAGAAAGAAAAAGAAATGAAAACGGTTTCTTTTGAAAAAGAAGGGGTTTCATTAAAAGCCGGAGAAGCTAAAAGCATTTCGCACAAGCTGGGTTCTGAAGATGTAACCATTAAGGTAACTGACAGCAAAGGCAACGAGGTAAAAGGTACTATGGAAGTGGCATCGCCAAACAGGCTTATTTTTACCCCTGAAAAAGACGTAACTGGGGCCAAGATTGTGGTAGAAGGCAAAGTAGAAGCTGGCCCGGATGTGCTGATGTTTCTTGCCCGCAACGTTGTGAGGCTTGCAACGGGTGTAAAAACCATATCTGTATCTTATACCCAGACTGAAGGTACGGCTTTGCCGGGATATATTCGTCCTTCAAAATATTTAGGCATGAGCGGGGATTATGCCCCGGGATGGCAGTTTGTTATGGGCGAACAGGCTCCTTCTCTTGTAGAACGCATGGTACACAAGGAATGGATTTCAAATAATGAATTATTATCAGGCTCACTCTTGAAAAACAGGACCCAATCTGTTAATGTGCGAGTAAATTACGAGCCTTTCAGGGGGCTCCGGGTTGACCTGACAGGCAACCATTCGTTTACCCAAAATATATCTGCTGCATATCTTTATACCGGCAACCTTAGCGATACTATTCAGCTGTACCTCAGCCAGTTCTCACGCCCGATGAAGTCAGGCAATATGAGCATGACCATCATCAGCCTTGGCTCATGGGAAAATATGACTAAAGACAATTATGCCAATTCAAAATATTTCGATAAGTTTAAAGAAGCGGCTATTACTGCTGCCCAAAAATTAAATGAAAACAACCAGGAAATAATTGCCAGACATGGCAATAGTTTAGATACTGGCACGCAACCTGGTTTTAATCGCAAAATCCAACAAGCCTTAATTCCGGCATTCCTTTCTACTTACGGAGGATATGGGCTTGATTCAAAAACATTGGCATTGTTCCCTGTATTGAGCATGATTAGGCCTAACTGGCGTGTCAATTATGACGGATTAATTGATATTCCTATTGTAGGCGAATATGCACAATCTGTAAACCTTACCCATGCTTATGTGGCAACGTATAATGTTGGTTCATATACAACCAACTCAAAATATGATACGAGGGTTGATTATAGCTACGTTCGTGATAGAAATACCGGGTTTTATGTCCCCCAATTTGATGTTGGTTCGGTATCTATTACTGAGCAATTCAGCCCGCTGATTGGTGTTGACGTAACCTTAAAAAACAATATCACTGCCCGAGCTGAATACAAAAAGAACCGTTCGCTGATGTTAGGTACATCGAACTATTCGCTAATTGAAAGTTATGGAAAAGAGTATGTATTTGGCGCCGGTTATCGGTTCCCCGATATACCCCTTACCATGCTTACTTTAGGGGCTATCGCCAGTCCTATCAAGAGCGACCTCGATCTTCGGGCAGATGTTTCTATCCGTCAGGACATGAACGTGATGCGAAAACTGGATGATGGAGTGGCTCCTTCTTTGACGCAGGGTAATACTAATGTTAAGATTTCCTTTACTGCTGATTATCAGCTTAGCGACAGGCTTACTGTTAGGCTGTTCTACGACAGGGCCCTTACCAATCCATATATATCCAGCTCATTTATGACTATTGCCACCGACTTTGGCTTTAGCGTGAGGTTTGTTATTGCACAGTAATAAGAATTTGATATAAAGCTAAAAATTATATGAGAACCCCGCTCCAAGAATCTCTTTAAACTGTATTTTAGCACCTTTCACAACATCCTGACCTATGCCATCTTTTTCAATGGTTTTGATATTGTCATCGTATAACAGGTGGGTATTGACATTTACAGAAATATACTTGTTTACCTTGAAAGCGATTTGGGTTTCCCAGCTTACGTCTATATTTTGAGGGTCTTCCGCATAATTGGAGAAGAGGTCGAGCTTGGTTGTGAACGAAACATTTTTCAAAGCCTCATTTTTAAAGTCATTTTTTGAATAAATGAACCTGACATATCCGCCAAATTCGGTTTTCGACTTTTTACCATCTTTCATCCCAAAAGCTCCGGCATCAGCGAGGGCTTGATTATTTACAATGGTCATTTTTGCTGTTAAAGGGGCGGCAAAAACGCTAAGATAAGCATTAGGCTTATAATCCATACCAAGAGCCCCAACAACATATGCAGGGGCAAACAGATCAGATATTTTCACTTTTGTTGTGTCCGTCGGATATTTATACCCGGCTGTCATCTGTGTTTTGAAGTTGAACAACGCCGCATAATAGAAATTTTTGAATGCTTCGTGACCATACTTGGACAAAATGTCAATTTTATCGTCGGTCTTTTTATAATCCTTGTCTGTTCCTTGTTTTAGAAGGCCATAACCAAAATCGAAAGAGTTGTCCCACGCTGTTTTATCTTTCTTATAATTGGCAAAAAAGCTGAGAATGCCATTACCCGCCATGGAGTTTTGTCCGCCAGCCGACCAGTTGGTCAATGAGGTTTGCGCAAGACTAAGTCCCAAAACGCCTCCGGTGCGCCAACCTTGTAATGTGTCTTTTGTTTGGACCTTTAGCTTATCTTCAGCTTCTGTAACCTGGCTAAATGAAGTTTTGCATATAGCTACTAAAGCTATGGCGATGATGATTAATCTGGGTTTCATGGCAATGTTATTAAGTTTAAAAAATTTTTATTTCAAGTATTCTGTCGCAAAAATTACCTTTTTCGTTAAGAATCTTTGCTGATAATATATCACAAGGTTTAAGGCTTATCAATTTATGATATGTTTTTTCGTCCCAATCAACAACATTGTTGTTAACAATCAACTTTGAAACAAAAGTTTTTAATTCAGGTAATAATCTGTTAAAAATTGAATCTTTTTAGCTCCTGTATTTATTGAATCTTTTGTAAAAATCCGAACTATACCAAAGTTTGTTACTTTTCCATTGCAATCAAATATTGAGTCTGGTTGAAGAGAAAGACTATCAATAGTTTCTTTTTTTTCATCCATGAACTTGGAGCCAACACTTGGAGGTATTCTTATACCATCTATGACAAATAAAGGTTCATATTGTTGTTTGGGACATGGTGGGCCTATGCGAACTGATTGTTTTTGTCCAATAAACATCAAATGAAGAAAGACAAAAAAAGTAAAAAGTGTTATTTTAAGTTTCATATTCTTTTTTTAATATTTGTTTATCCTGCCCATCCATCCCTGTCCAGGCTGCGGTATTGTATGGCTTCGGCCAGGTGGTGCGATTCTATGTTTTCTTTTCCTTCAAGGTCTGCAATGGTGCGAGATACCTTTAAGATGCGGTCGTATGCCCTGGCTGAAAGGCCAAGGCGTTGCATGGCATTTTTCAACAATTCTTGCGACGCAGAGTCCAGTTCGCAGTATTTCCTAAGCTGTTTTGAAGACATTTGGGCGTTGCAGTGAGTCCCTTTTTGGCCGGCAAAACGTTCTTCCTGCCTTTTGCGCGCAGTAGTAACCCTGTCCCTTATTTGGCTGCTGGTTTCGTTGGCTCGTTTTTCTGAAAGCTTCTCAAATGGCACTGGCACAACTTCCAGATGAATATCGATGCGGTCGAGCAGGGGGCCGGAGATGCGGTTGAGGTATTTTTGCACTATACCGGGCGAACACATACACTCTTTTTCGGGGTGGTTGTAATAACCACATGGACAAGGGTTCATTGAGGCTACAAGCATGAAACTTGCCGGGTATTCAACGCTAAACTTGGCACGCGATACACTGACAATACGGTCTTCCAAAGGTTGTCGCATTACTTCAAGCACAGCTCGTTTAAACTCAGGTAATTCGTCAAGAAAAAGCACGCCATTGTGGGCAAGGGATATTTCACCGGGTTGAGGAAATGTTCCTCCGCCAACCAAGGCTACATCAGATATTGTATGGTGCGGGCTTCTGTAAGGCCTTACTGTCATAAGGGACGAGTTGCGATCCATCTTGCCTGCTACTGAATGTATTTTGGTAGTTTCCAATGCCTCATGCAAAGTCAGCGGTGGCAGGATGGTTGGAATACGTTTGGCAAGCATAGTCTTACCAGCTCCCGGTGGGCCGATGAGGATAATGTTGTGTCCCCCTGCGGCAGCCACTTCCAATGCCCGTTTAACGTTTTCCTGCCCTTTGACATCGGCAAAGTCCACGTCATAATTGGAAACATTGGCATAAAACTCTTCACGGGTATTGACCTCCATTGGGTCCAGTTCTTTTTGGCCGGTCATAAAGTCAATGACCTCTCTCAACGTTTCTACTCCATAAACATCAAGGTTGTTAACAACAGCTGCCTCGCGGGCATTCTGTTTGGGTAAAATAAAACCCTTAAAACCTTCTTCGCGGGCTTTTATGGCAATGGGCAACACGCCTTTAATAGGTTGCAGGCCTCCATCGAGGCTTAGTTCTCCCATTATCACGTATTTATCGAGTTTGTCGGAGGTTATTTGGTCTGAAGCGGCCAAAATGCCTATAGCCAAAGGTAAATCGTATGCAGAGCCTTCCTTGCGGATATCAGCCGGGGCCATGTTAATAGTTACTTTGCGGCCTGGCATTTTGTAATCATTGGCACGCAAGGCAGAATCAATGCGTTGTTGACTTTCTTTAACGGCAGAGTCTGGCAATCCTACGATACAAAAGTTGATGCCCTGGCTTACGTCCACTTCAATGGTCACGGTAGTGGCATTTATTCCGTGTACGGCACTACCAAATGTTTTTACTAACATAGGTCTGGTTTGGGGTTATTTTTCTGTAAGTTTAGTAAAAATGTTTTTCTTTTAAAAATTCGTTTAATAAAGTTTCTAAATCAGGATGACTGATTTCCTGCAATTCGTATGAAACACGCGTGTATGGCTTGTTGATATTGATAATTCGGCCAAGGTTAATGGGAGTGCCAACAATCACTGCATCACAGACAGTATTGTTAATGGTTTGTTCGAGGTCTGCCAGTTGTTGTTGTCCATAGCCCATGGCTGGAAGCAGTTTCCCTATGTTGGGATAAATTTGGAAAGTGTCTTTAAGTTTCCCAACCAGGTATGGCCTGGGGTCTATTATTTCTGAAGCTCCAAATTTTTCTGCGGCAACAATGCCTGCGCCAATTTTCATTTCGCCATGCGTTAGCGTTGGGCCATCTTCTATTACCAATACCCTTTTATTTTTAATAATATTGGCATTTTCAACGCTTATTGGTGAGTTGGCTTCAATAACAATAGCATTTGGATTGACCTTAGCAATGTTATTCTTTACCAATTCTACGTTTTCGGGAGTTGAGGAGTCAATTTTATTGATAATAGCTATGTTGGCAATTCGCAATGTTGTTTCTCCAGGATAATAAGCAACTTCATGTCCCGGTCGCAATGGATCCAGCACGGTTACCATCAGATCTGGGTTAATGAACGGGAAGTCATTATTTCCACCATCCCACAAAATAACATCACATCCTTTGGGGTCATTTTCTGCCTGACGCAGTATTGCTTCATAATCAACGCCTGCATATATGGGTATTCCGCGCATGATATGTGGCTCATATTCCTCCATTTCCTCTACTGTACACTCATGCTTTTGCAAATCCTCTATGGATGCAAATCTTTGTACTTTTTGCTTTACCAAATCACCGTAAGGCATCGGATGTCGGATAGCAATTGTTCTTATTCCTTTCTGATTAATTATTTCAGCTATTTTTCGTGAAGTTTGGCTTTTGCCGCACCCTGTTCGGACAGCCCCTACGGCAATTACCGGTTTATTGCTTTTCAGCATGGTATTTGTAGTTCCGGCCACGGTAAAATGAGCTCCGGCTGCATTAACAACAGAGGCAAGAGACATAATTTTGGAATATGATACATCGCTGTATGAAAATAGGCATTCATCTATTTTCAGGGTTTTGATAAGCATAGGAAGTTCTTTCTCGGCAAAAATGGGTATCCCGTCAGGGTATAATTTTCCGGCAAGCTCTGCTGGGTATTTTCTTCCATCAATATCTGGTATTTGTGCTGCTGTAAACCCTACTATTTCTGTCAATTCATTGTCACGAAACAACATATTGAAGTTGTGAAAATCGCGACCAGCAGCCCCGATGATGATAATGCGTTTTCTCATAGCGCCTTATTTAGGTTCATTACAGTAAATTTATGAATTTTCATGCTTGGAAGCTTTTAAATACTTAGATTTTTTCGCTGGAAACAGAAAATAAACCTTTAAATTTGTATAATAACGATTTGGATGAAAAAATGAATTTTCTGGCTCACATATATCTCTCAGGGAATAGCAATGAAATAAGGCTGGGAAATTTTATTGCCGACTATGTAAAGGGTGCAGAACATACACGTTATCCAACGCTTGTACAACGCGGGATATTGTTGCACAGAAAAATTGATTACTTTACAGATACCCATCCGATTGTAAAACGGCATAAGTTATTGTTTCAACCTAAGTACCGTAAGCATGCCGGGGTGGTTACCGATATAATTTATGACCATTTTCTGGCTTCAGAATGGCATCACTTTTCGGATATACCTTTTGATGACTATGTAGCTCAGGTCCACGATTGGTTAAATGATTATATGGAAAGTATCCCGCTGGAGATGCGACGGATAATGCCTGGTTTTATAAAAAACAGTTGGTTGCAGTCATATCGCACCCTCGAAGGAATTGAGAGTGTCTTAATCGGGATGAGTAAGGGTACATCAATGCCTCCGGAAAATGCTTTTGCTATTTATGTGATGCACAAAAACTATCAAAGCCTGAAAAAAGATTTTTTTGCATATTTCGAATTACTTTGCGAATACAGTCAAAAAGAGCTTGACAGGATGGAAATGGAGGGTAACCGTAGTTAATTTGCCATTTCTGACATAAATTTGATTCGCATCAGTCTTACTTCTTCTTCGCTATATTCATCTGTGCCTAATTCGCTAAGGGCATCTTCTATTGATTCGGTTTCGGCTTCACGGAAGTAATCATATATTTCTTGCTGATGGTCTTCATCAAGTATCTCGTTGATGTAATAGTCTATATTGAGTTTGGTGCCGCTATTTACAATGGCCTCAATTTCAGTAATGAGTTCTTGTAAGCTGAGGTTTTTGGAAGCAGCAATATCCTCAAGGTTCATCTTGCGGTCGATACTTTGGATAATGTGAACTTTGAGCCCCGACTTATTCACCACAGATTTGACCACCATATCCTGGGGCCTAATGATATCTTTCTCTTCTACATACGATTTGATAAGCTCAACAAATTCTTTGCCATAGCGCATTGCTTTTCCAGCCCCAACTCCGGCTATATTTTGCAGTTCTTCTACCGAAATTGGGTATTGAATGGCCATGTCTTCAAGTGAAGGATCTTGAAAAATAACAAAAGGCGGAAGGTTTTTTTGCTTCGCTATTTTTTTTCGCAGGTCTTTCAATATATGAAGTAATTCTTCGTCCACAGTGGTGGTTTTTCCAACCATTACCACCTGGTCTTCTTCGTTTTCTACTTCATAGTCGTGATCCTCGGTAAACATTATAGAATAAGGCTTTTCAAGATATTGCAGTCCTTTTTCGGTCACTTTTAGAAGCCCGTAGTTTTCTATTTCTTTGGCAATAAATTGGTTTACCAGCATCTGCCTGATAATCCCATTCCAGAATTTTATGTCTCTATCTGCCCCAACACCAAATAGCTCAAGCTTATTATGCTTATAAGATTTTATGGCTGTAGTCAGATTGCCTGACAGGATATTGGCAATATGTTCACCTTTAAACTTCTCTTTTACGGCAAGAATACATTCCAAAACCTGCTCAATATATTCCTGTCCTTCAAACTGTGTTTTTGGGTGCAGGCAGTTATCACAGTTTTCACAGTTGTCCTTTTCGTAAACCTCACCAAAATAATAAAGCAAAAACTTTCTTCGACAAACCGATGATTCGGCATACGATACGGTTTCCTGCAATAGCTGGTTGCCTATTTCTTGTTCAGCAATAGGCTTGCCTTGCATGAATTTCTCAAGCTTTTGGATATCCTGGTATTTGTAAAACGTCAAACAATGGCCTTCACCTCCGTCCCGGCCAGCCCGGCCTGTTTCTTGATAATATCCTTCAAGGCTTTTAGGAATATCGTAGTGAATAACATACCTCACATCGGGCTTATCAATCCCCATACCGAATGCAATGGTAGCAACAATGACTTCAGCTTCTTCCATCAGAAATTTGTCCTGGTTGGTAGCACGGGTAGCCGCATCCATTCCGGCATGGTAAGGAAGTGCACGAATTCCATTTACTTTTAAAAGTTCAGTAAGCTCTTCTACTTTTTTACGGCTCAAGCAGTAAATAATACCAGACTTTGAACCTTTACTTTTGATGAATTTTATAATTTGTTTTGCAGGGTCAATTTTTGGCCTGACTTCATAATAGAGGTTGGCCCGGTTAAATGAAGACTTGAAAACCTTAGCATCAAGCATTTCTAAGTTTTTCTGTATGTCGTTTTGTACTTTTGGGGTTGCTGTTGCGGTTAAAGCTATAATTGGGGCATGGCCTATCTGGTTTATAATTGGCCTGATGCGCCTGTATTCTGGCCTAAAGTCGTGTCCCCATTCTGAAATACAGTGAGCTTCGTCAACAGCGTAAAATGATACTTTTATTTGCTTGAGGAAAGCAACGTTTTCTTCTTTTGTCAGTGATTCGGGTGCAACATAGAGAAGCTTGGTCCTTTGCGACAGAACATCTTCTTTAACTTTATTTATCTGTGTTTTGTTGAGTGATGAATTGAGAAAGTGAGCTACGCCATCTTCTTCACTAAATGTACGCATGGCATCTACCTGGTTTTTCATCAGCGCAATGAGCGGAGAGATGACAATGGCCGTACCTTCCATGATTAGGGCTGGCAACTGGTAGCATAACGATTTTCCCCCACCAGTGGGCATTAGCACAAATGAATCATTCCCGTCAAGCAAGTTGCGGATGATAGCTTCCTGGTTCCCTTTGAAACTGGTAAACCCAAAGTATTTTTTTAAATAATCCTGGAGTGATAAGTCTTCTTTTATCATCAACAATGACTTTTTATCTGACAAAGTATAGTGTTAATAACCTTTTTGTAGTGTAAGTGATTGAAAACATTGCACGGTTAAGCGTTTTTATCACTTTTTGAAATTTATGCTAATTTACTTCAAACTATCCAATCTTATAAAAATTAAATGACGAATATCATCAAAATGGGTGAAAACGCTCATTTGTAAACAACTGGCAAGGTTATTGGTCAAGGTATTGAAAATATTAACATTATCATCAACTTTTGCATAAATGTGACAAAATGTTAATTGTAAAAAATGTATATACAAAAATCATACCTTTACGAAAAAAATTTTTAAACCCAAAGTTGATTGTGTAATGAAACCTGATGGGGAAATGACTTTTTTGCAGCACCTTGAGGAACTGAGATGGGTTATTATCAAAGCATTGATTGGTATTGTTATAGGAGCTGCCTTGGTTTTTTTCTTTAAAAACATTGTTTTTGACGTAATATTGTTGGGGCCCCGAAGTCCTGGTTTTATTTCAAACAGGTTGCTTTGCAGAGTTGGCGGTTATTTAGGGACAACATCACTTTGTATCAACAGCCATCCAGCCCCTTTGCAAAACATTACCATGGGCGGGCAATTCAATATGCACATTTGGGTTGCCATTGTTGGTGGTTTTATTCTGGCTTTTCCGTATGTATTTTATCAGTTTTGGAGCTTTGTAGCTCCTGCATTGCGCGAAAAGGAAAGAAAAGCTGCCCGTGGAGCTGTGGTGGTTAGTTCATTGCTTTTTATGACAGGCATTATGTTTGGCTATTTTATCCTTTTACCTTTTTCTATTGACTTTCTTACTACTTATTCGGTTTCTGACCTGGTAGAAAACCATATCAATTTTGTTTCGTATATTTCCAATGTAACTTCTGTGGTATTGGCTTGCGGATTGGTATTCGAATTGCCTGTTGTTGTGTATTTTCTTTCGTCAATTGGTTTAGTTACCCCGGCTTTGATGAAAAAATTCTGGCGACATGCCATAGTAGTAATTCTTATTATTGCGGCCATCATTACTCCTCCGGATTGGGTGAGCCAGGTTTTGGTTGCATTTCCTCTTTTTGCTTTGTATATGGGCAGTATTTCTATTTCTGCATGGGTGGTGCGTAAGCGGGAAAGGGCAGGCAGTTAGTTAACAGTTGGTAGTTATTATAGAGGTAGTAGTTGGTTGTTAGCGTAACAATTTTATTTTTGTTCAAAATCAAATTTTATCTTTACAAAAATTTTTCTGATGATTTTACGTACTGAAAACCTGGTTAAACGATATAAAAGCCGTACTGTTGTTAAAAGCGCATCCTTTCAGGTTGAAAAAGGTGAGATTGTAGGCCTTTTGGGCCCTAATGGTGCCGGAAAGACAACTTCTTTTTATATGATTGTTGGCCTTATCACGCCCAATGAAGGAAAAATTTTTCTTGATGATGAGGAGATTACCCATGAACCTATGTACAGACGTGCCCAAAAGGGTATTGGCTATCTGGCGCAGGAAGCTTCTGTATTCAGGCAACTAAGCGTGGAAGACAACCTCAGGGCTGTACTCGAAATGACCAAGCTCTCAAAAGATGAACAAAATGAAAGAGTTGAAAGTCTTTTGACTGAATTTAGCCTGCACAAAATACGTAAAAGCCTTGGTATCCAGCTTTCTGGAGGCGAACGCCGCAGAACTGAAATAGCAAGGGCTTTGGCTATAAACCCTAGCTTTATCCTCCTTGATGAGCCTTTTGCGGGTGTTGACCCTATTGCAGTTGAAGATATTCAGGAGATTGTAAAAAAATTGAAGCAAAAAAACATTGGGGTAATCATTACCGACCACAACGTGCACGAAACCCTTAGTATTACTGACAGGGCTTATTTATTGTACGAAGGCGAGATACTAAAATCGGGGACTGCCGAAGATTTGGCCAATGACGAGCAGGTACGTCGGGTTTATCTTGGCAAAAACTTTGAGTTGCGTACTGTTTAGCTGTAACATTAATAGGTTAGGTTTTTGCTTAAAAACCTCAGTATTTCGACGGCAGATTTTTCGTTCAATTATTTTGTTTATTTTTTAAACAAAATACTTTTGCATCTGTTTATCTACAAAAACAGATGCTATGAAAAATATATTATACATTTCAGTTTTATTGTTTGGGTCAAACATCCTGATAGCCCAAAAATCAAATGGGGTGGTTCAGGGAACTGTTTATGATGCTTCGAATAACATGCCCATAGAGTTTGCTTCTGTGGCTATCTATGGCACCAACTTTGGCTCAATCACAGACGACAAGGGAAACTTTACTTTTAACAATGTTCCTCCGGGATTTATAGAAATCAGGGTGACTGCCCTTGGTTTTGAACCTTATATTTCAGAACAGTTGCGTGTTACTAACGCTGGCAAAACTTTTGTGGAAGTGAAGATGGTTGAGGCTACCCAACAAATTGAAGAGGTTGTAGTCAAAGCTTCTCCGTTTAGACGCGACAAAGAGAGTCCTGTGTCGCTTCGTAACATTGGACTGAAAGAGATTGAAAAAAGCCCGGGCGGCAATCGCGATATTTCAAGGGTTATACAGTCTTTCCCCGGGGTTGCTTCTACTCCCAATTACCGTAATGACGTAGTAGTGCGTGGAGGTGGTGCCAGTGAAAACCGCTTTTATCTTGATGGCATCGAGATACCCAATCTTAACCACTTTGCTACCCAAGGTTCGTCAGGTGGGGCTGTGGGCATCATCAATGCTGACCTTATCAGGGAAGTAAGCTTTTATTCCGGCGCTTTTCCTGCAGATAAAGGCAATGCACTAAGTTCTATATTAGACATCAAGCAAATAGAGGGCAATTCGGAAAAGGTGAAGGTAAAAAGCGGCATTGGGGCTTCTGACTTTGCACTTACCCTTGATGGCCCTATCGGTGAAAATACAAATTTCATACTCTCAGCACGCAGAAGCTATTTACAGTTTCTATTCAGCGTACTTGAGCTCCCTTTTTTACCTATTTACAATGATTATCAAATAAAGGTAAAAACCCGTCTTGACAACAAAAACGAGCTGACATTTATGAGTATTGGCGCTTATGATGTTAGCGACCTTAATCTTGAGGCCAACAAAACTGAGAAACAAAAGTATATTTTGAGCTATTTACCTGCTTATTCGCAATGGAATTACACTATTGGTGCTACTTATAAGCATTTTCACGAGCACAGTTATGATACCTGGGTGGTTAGCCGTAGTATGCTCAACAATAACCAGATAAAATATGCAAATAACATCGAATTGCCTGAAAATAAGCTTTTGGACTATAATTCGTTTGAGACTGAGAACAAATTTCGCTATGAATACAACAGAGCCAACCTTTTGGGTTTGAAAGTCATTGCAGGGGCCGGTTTTGAATATGCCCGATACTATAACAGCACATACCGAAAACTTTTTGGAGGTGAAGATTTGTACAAATCAGATTTCGACTTATTCAAATGGAACTTTTTCGGGCAGGCCAGCAAAGAGCTGCTTGACAAAAAACTTACTATTTCTTTTGGCTTGAGGTCTGATGCCAATAATTATACCAGTCAAATGAAGAACTTTGTAAACCAGTTTTCGCCAAGGCTTAGTGTGTCTTATGCTTTGACACAGTCATTAACACTAAATTCAAGCGTAGGAAGATATTATCAATTGCCTTCATACACAACACTTGGATACAGAGACACTTTGGGTGTACTTATCAATAAATTCAACAACCTCAAATACATGCAGGCCGACCACATTGTTGCAGGCTTTGATATATTGCCAACCAGCAATTCAAAATTCTCTATTGAAGGTTTTTACAAAAATTATAGCAACTATCCTTTTTCTATCCGTGATGGTATTGCCCTTGCCGGAAAAACGGTTGATTATGGCACGTATGGCGATGAACCCGTTACTTCGACGGGGGTAGGCAGGGCATACGGGGCAGAATTGTTATATCAAAACCGCGACTTGATGGGAGCTAATGTTATGTTGTCATATACTTTGGTGCGTAGCGAATTTAAAACAGCCTACGGAGGATACAGCCCTTCGGCATGGGACAATAAGCACCTGCTGAATATTTTGGTGGCTTACGAATTCCGAAACAACTGGACTGTAGGTTCCAAATTCAGGCTTGTTGGTGGAGCCCCTTATACTCCGGTAGATATACAACGTTCGTCACTTGTAGAAGCATGGGATGTTAACAATCAGGCCTACCTCGATTATAGCAGGTTTAATTCATTGAGGTTGAAAGCATTTCATCAGATGGACATCCGTGTGGACAAAGAGTTTTTCTTCAACCGTTGGTCGTTAACAGCATATATGGATATTCAGAATGTTTACAACTTTAAGTCAGATTCGCCTCCAACTTATTTGGTTGACCGAAGTGTGCCTATCATACCAAATCCCGACAGATATACTTTAAAAACTCTTGAAAATGATGGTGGAGGCACAATACTTCCTACTGTTGGCGTGATTATTGAGTTTTAAAAAACAAGAAGGTAAAGGGGTATAAAAGAAGTCGGGAAATTGAGGCGCATAAAACGACAAAATTAACATGAAACGAGCATGGTTCGTTAAAACATAAACAAGGATGAGTCCCGAATAGTCGGGACGAGCTTTCTTACGAAGAGCTTTTTGGGGTTCGTCCGACTTTATTAAAAAAACTATTTACGGATGAAACTAAATTTTGACATGTTTGAACAACATTTTATGGTAATATAAAAGTTTCATTCTTTACCTTCTTTGTACCAGCTGGCGTACATCAGGTAATTATTGGCTATACGTTGTATCATCTCGGCAGATTGCTTTGGGTCAACCTTTTTGACAAACTTTGCAGGAACTCCGGCATAAATACTATCTGGTTCAATAATTGTACTATCCAATACCACTGAGCCGGCTGCAATAATTGAGTTCTCGCCAACAACGGCATGGTCCATAACAATAGCTCCCATACCAATTAAAACATTGTTGCACAACTTTGCCCCATGAATTACTACATTGTGGCCAATAGATACATTATTGCCTATTTCTATGGTTGATTTTTCATAAAGGCAATGTAATACACTTCCATCCTGAATATTTACCTTATTGCCAATTTTAATACCATTTACGTCTCCTCTGATGACAGTGTTGAACCAAATACTACAATCGTCCCCAATTTCAACTTCTCCAATTATAGTAGCATTATCAGCCAAATAAACATTATTCCCAATTTTTGGGGTAAACCCTCTTACCGATTTGATTAAAGCCATATTTTCATTTTTGCAGTGCAAAGTTACTTAATAAAAACTCTTGTAGCTTTTTTGTATTAGACATTTTATACACTTAACCCATTTTAAACATTAAGCAACACAAAATCAATTAAAATTCTATATTTCAATGATTTGCTTTATAAAGTTACCCTAATATAAATTTGAGATAAACAGGTCATATTCTGATTTGATACATGGCTGTAAATACAATTAAATAAAAAGTTTTAACAATTACATAAAAAAGAGATAAAACAAATTTAACGGACAAAATTTTGGCACAAAGTATTTTTGAACCAAAAAAAAGAAACAACCATGAATGGTTAAACACCACCAAGCTTGCAAGCTTAATGGAGCTAAACAAGGATGAATCCCGAATAGTCGGGACGAGTTGTCCTTCGGGGGTCATCCAACATTATAAAAATTATTTACAGATAAAACAAACTTGTTTTATCCCTAAAAGATTAAGAAATTATAATATAACAATATATTTTAAACTATATCAAAACTATTATAGTTGGCTTATAGATTCTTGTATGACTATATGGGGTTTAAAATACAAATACGAAAAAAGCAAAATTTATTTTTAAAGCTTCAGAAAAAAAACAAACTCATTTCTAATAAAAAATTATACCATGATGAACTTATTACGTATTTCCATTGCTGTTTTATGTGCTGTTAATTTTCTAATAGGGACAAGCGCTCAAGTTAAATCGGTTAAAATTGGCAACCAGGTATGGATGGCCAAGAATCTGGATTTAGAAATAGCCGGAAGTTTTCCTTATGCAAATGCCCAAAGCACAGCTATGTATGGCAGGTTATACACTTATCAGGCAGCAATGAAAGCATGCCCGGCAGGTTGGCGTTTACCTACCGAAAGCGATTGGGACGAACTTATATCACAGTTGGGAGGCGAAGATGTAGCTGCCGGAAAGCTAAAGGCTGATGGGGCCTCCGGATTTAATGCTTTATATGGCGGTTATGCCAATGGTTCGTCATACATGTTTGTTGGGACCTTCGGCGGTTTTTGGTCAGCAACCTCATCTGATACAGAACACGCGTGGTATTACTTTTTTACCAATAAAAGTAACATGTTGACCAAAAGTTTTTTTAATAAAAACTATGCCTTTTCGGTTCGATGTATAAAAAAGTAATTGGCCATTTTTCAAACAAAACCATCATCATTAATGAATTTGACCGTATCAAAAAAAATAAAGCTCGGGTTTAGCATAATCCTGCTTTTAATACTTATCAACCTTACTTTTACCGTTTTCATTTCGTATCGCAATGAGATATTGAAACGCGAAACTACAAGAGTGCTTGAGCCAATTTCAGCTGCCCTCAATGAGCTTTACAGCCTTGTAGAAGGCTCAGAAATATTGACAAAAAGCTGGGTTTATATTGAAAAATTTGACAATACGCCCAACAAAGGGAAACTCCGAAAGATTCACCAGCAGACATTTTTCAGTACAGACAGCACAATCAAAGCGCTTTTATATAAATGGGACAGCCCAAAAGCAAATTATGTAAAAGAAAACTATGAAAAAATATCGCAAGAAATAAAAGATACGCTGTTCAGGACTCAAAACATGATAATGACAAGGCTTTCTAAAATGGCAGACTACGAAGACCCTATTGCTATGATGTCTGTATCTCCTTTGGTTGACCAAAATGGTCTGCTTTCAGTGCAAAGTAGAAAAGCTCTTGATGATATTGCCATGGTGCAAACAATAATAAACGCCAAGTTGAAGGCAATGCAGAAAGAGACTAACGATGTTTACTCAGCATTTCAGGTTTATACCATTATTTCGGGATTGATAGTAATAATAATATCAGTATTTGTATCGTTTTGGATAGTCAAATCAGTTGTCAATCCATTGAAAGAAGCAGTTACATTTGCCAAACATATTGAAAATGGAGAGCTCAATACAAGTATAAAAATTAAAAGCCATGATGAAATTGGCGAATTATCAATTGCCCTTCAAAACATGCAGCAAACGCTAATACATGTGATTGGCCTTATTCGCGATGGTTCAGAACAACTCACCCAGGCAAGCGCTACCCTTAACGACAAGGTGTGTACCATGTCTGACAACGCACAAAACCAAGCCGCATCAGCAGAAGAAATTTCGGCCAGTATTGAAGAAATATCAACAAATGTAGAAAGCAACATGCTACACCTTGAAAAAGTGAAAGACATCGCCTTGCATGCCACCAGTGAAGTGAAAGCAGTTAATACCCTTTCGAAAATATCAGCCGAATCAATATCTAAGATAGACAACTATACATCGATGATAAGTGATTTGGCCTTTCAAACTAACATATTATCGCTCAATGCTGCCGTAGAAGCTGCAAGGGCGCAAGAACACGGAAAAGGCTTTTCGGTAGTGGCTAACGAAGTACGCAAACTTGCCGAGAGAAGTAAAATAACTGCCAACGAAATTAACGACCTCACCAAAGCCGGACTAAATCAAACAACCAACGCAAGCAATAAGCTGCAGGAAATTATGCCTGAGATTGAAAAAACGGCTCAACTGATAGAAGAAATAACCTATAGCAGTGCCGAACAAACCACCAACATCAACCAAATCACTAACGCAGTACTGGTTTTGAACAAGAAAATACAAGAAAATGCCTCTTCGGCCGAGTTTATAGCCAGTCATACTAATAAGTTAGAAACCCTGGCCACAGAACTGAAAGAGATAGTGGCATATTTTAAGATTTAATAAACATTTCTTAGTCTTCATAAGTTTTTACCATTCGTTTTACCTCCAATGATTTCAGCATTGGAGGTTATTTTATGATCATGAGAAGAAAACGACAACAGTTTATTAGTTGAACTACAAATTAGATTGGTTAAGCCCAAATTAAGCATTAGAAAATGTTTAATTTATAATTCTGGGATGGGTGAAATCCCTCGCCTTTAGGCGAAGCATTTTTTATTACTTTAGCAAAAAAGAAAAATGCAAACGTATAAAAGCGGTTCTCATACTCGATATGATATAAAATACCATATAGTATGGATCACCAAATATAGAAAGCCTGTTCTAACAGGTGTTGTAGCCGAAAGGATTAGGGAATTGATAAGGCAAATATGTCAGGAAAATGAAGTAACCATAATCAAAGGTCATGTTTCAAAAGATCATATCCACCTAATGTTATCAAGTAATCCCAACCTATCTATCAGTAAGTTAGTTCAAAAGCTCAAAGGAGTATCATCATACAAGATGTTACGAGAATTTGAACCGTTGAAAAAAATGTTCTGGGGACAGCACCTATGGGCTCGGGGCTATTTTGTTGCAACAACAGGAACAGTAACAGATGAAATAATAAAAGAATACATAGAAAACCAAGATATTGAAAATCCTGATGATGATTTCAAAATAGCGACATAACAGGCGGTTCAAAGAACTTTAGTAGACTTACAGTCTTTCTTAAGATGGCTTTTAGCCTTAATAGGACTTACAGTCCGTTAGAACAACCCACCGCCTTCAGGCGTGTGGTACATGAGTATATTTTTCAGAAATGATTTGTTTCCCATTCCATCTGCCTTTGTTTAATATATTTTTCAGAAATGATTTGTTTCCCATTCCATCTGCCTTTGTTTAAAACTAATTGTCCTATTCGGGCAAAGTCGCGGGCTATGGCATTAAAGCAACAGTAGGCTTTTTCGTTGCCATTAGCATTGTCAAGGCTCCAGAGAGCATCTTTTGAAGCTCCAAGAGGTCGCCATATTTTTTCAGAGGCATATTCCGAAACGCTTTTGCCGGTGGCCTTTTCAAGAATAAAAGCCAGGAGTTGTGTGTTGGCGCTCAAATAACGAAATTTTTTACCCGGCTGTTCGGTTATTTTTCTTTCTAATATCAGCTTTTTCAGGTCATTCCCATAGTATGCCTTTGTAGTAGGCGAAAAAGGGCTGGTGTAGCGCTCGTCCCAATCGAGGCCACTGCTCATGGTTAGTAAGTGGCGTATTGATAAAGCTTTGCCCATGCTATCGTTGAAAGTAGGCAGGTAATGCCAAACTGGTTCGTCAAGGCTTTTGATGAGGCTGTCGTCCAGGGCGCAACCAACTAAAAGCCCAATGATGCTTTTGGCTACCGAAAAGGAGTTTGAAATACAAGTGTCGTTGAAATTGCCAAAATATTGTTCATGTACAATTTTACCATGTTGAACAACCAGAAAAGCATGGGTTTGTAAGCGAAACATGATATCCTGGTAGTTTTTAGGGACATCTTTACAATTGTAGCCTGTAGCTTTCTCCCATTCCTGCGTTTGGTCTTTGGAAACATTCCTGTTTTTAAAGAATTTGTAATCATCTGTATTGACATTGCCATGTAATAAGGCTTGCCGCAGATATGAATTGGACGGGATGCAGAGAAAAATAGCAAGTGCAGCTACCAAAATAGCAATTGCGGTGATGATTTTTTTTATCATATTGATTGAATTTTACAGTTTTTTATAAAAAGCGCTTTTACGGGGCAAACTCGCGCAAACCAAGTCGTATGAGTCTTTTATCCACTGCTCTGTTAGCTTTCTGTTCGGAGCTTCTTCAAGCATTACCGTATTCCAATGGGTTTTGTTCATGTGGTAGCCCGGAAGTACCCATGAATATTGTTCGCGGAGAGAAATGGCTTTGTCAGGGTCGCATTTGACGTTCATGCTGAAAGGCGGCTCTAAGCTAAGCAGCAAAAACATTTTGTTGTCCACTTTAAACACTAACGTATCTTCATCAAAAGGGAAACATTCGCTTACTCCGGGAAGTGAATTGCAGTAATTGCGTACAGTTTCTATATCCATATTTTATAATCGAATTTTTGCTAAGCTCTTGGATAAAATGCATTTTCGATATGTTCAACAGCAAAAGCATTGCCTTTGTAAATAATGGAAATAATATCAAATTGTGCTTCGTAGTTCAGGTTGTTTTTTGTTATGTATAAGTCTGCCGCCTGAATAATAAGCTTTTGTTTTCGGCGTGAAACAGCTTCTGCTGGCGATACAATAAAATCTTCGGCCCTGGTTTTTACTTCCACAAAAACGAGTGTTTGGTCTTTCATAGCCACAATGTCAAGTTCGCGGTGCATCAATTGCCAGTTTCTCGAAAGTATCTTATATCCTTTATTGGCAAGGTATTGTGCTGCTATTTCTTCGCCTTTGTCTCCAATGGTTTTAGCGTTGGTCATGGTTTAGGATGTGTTTGTCCAAAGATAAAAATTCTGTCAGGAATTTTGGTTTGTTCGTCAATACTTAATATAAGTTTATAAAATAAAAAAAACTTGTATAAAAATCCATCGTAACATTGCATAAAAAAGGAATAGTCTTATAAGTGTATTTTTGGGTTTTAATTTTAAAGAAGGAAAACTTGAGGACAATTATTAAATTTTTTGTTATCGCAGTGTTGGTTTTCATTTTCCCAAAAGGTGTTCAGGCCTCGGGATTTGAAGGAAAAATCACCATGGTGAAACAGTCGTATTACGACACTACTTACTTTACTTATTATGTTTCTAATGACCGCATCAGGATAGAAGAGTATAACAAATCGAAGGAGCTACAACAGGTGTATCTTGTAAACATTAACAAAGAGGAGGTTTTTGTTATCAATCCACAAAAAAAGATATACACCAAGCTTAATAAAGTTCCGGCCAATAAAAACAGTGAACATTTTCAGGTAAAGAAAACCCACAACTCTAAGAATATTAAAGGTGTTCAATGTTATCAATGGCGCGTGAAAAACAAAGAATGTAACACCGAAATCAGCTATTGGGTTGCTAAACAAAATTTTGATTTCTTTGAAAAGATGGTCCAAGTCCTTAACAAGACTGATAAAAGCTGGGAATATTTTAATAAAATACCCAATACACAAGGCTTTTTTCCAATGCTTTATGAAGAGCGGACTTTGCTTCGTGACGAAAAGAACAAAACGGCGGTGTTGAATATTGAAAAGAAAAAAGTAGATTCCATGAAGTTTGTGATACCTAATGATTATCAATATTTTACCATATAACTTATAGGCTGAAATTTTCCCCAAAATTTGGTCAGGCCGGTGAAAGGAAACTCACCGGCTTTTCTTTTTTTATCGTCCAGTCATTGTCAGACTGCATTTAGCCCCAATATCAAGCTTTACCTTGTGTCCCAAAACCAAAGGCTTGTTGACTTGTCCATGGCCGGCCGGGAACCCATAGCAAACAGGAATACAGAGGTCTTCGACATGTTCGGCAATGATTTCGTAAGCATTTTTACCAAAAGGAATCTGGTTGTCGTGCATATCAGTCATGTCGCCAACAATGATGCCCCTAAGTTTACTTAGCATTTTGCTGCTTTTCAGGTTCATCATCATCCGGTCAATGTGGTAAAGGTATTCGTCCACATCTTCGATGAACAGGATGCAATCTGAGGTTTGGAGGTCGTAAGGTGTGCCGCGCAGACTATATAAAACAGAAAGGTTGCCGCCTACAAGCTTTCCCTGAGCACGACCCTGGAAGTTCAGCGGATGGGCATTGAAATGATATTCTGTTTTTTTGCCTTTTAAGATAGAAATGACCTCTTCGTTAAGGATATTTGAGGTCTCAAAGTCAGGGTTCTTATACAGCATTGGCGAATGGAGCGATGCAATGTTCATGTTGCTTAAAATAGAATGAAGAACGGTAACATCACTATATCCAATAATCCATTTAGGATTTGTAGAGAGTTTTGAAAAATTAACCTGCTGAATTGTTCTTATAGTACCGTATCCACCTCTTGCACAAAATATAGCCTTAACTTTATCGTCATTTATAAAATGTTGCAAATCGTCAGCCCTTTCTTTGTCTGTACCTGCCAATTGGTTGTTGGCATTGAACACTGCTTTGCCTACTTCTACATTGAACCCTGCTTCTTTTAGAAGATTAACGGAGCTTTCAATTTGACCGGGTGTGACAAAGCGCGCAGTGGCTACAATAGCAATTGTGTCTCCTTGTTTAAGATATGGTGGAATGTTAGCCATGTTGCTTTATTATTTTCACAAAAATAATCAGTATTTCTTTGCTAATTCAATAACTGTAGCTTTAGTTTTTTATCTTTGCTGTCTTAAAAATTATTCCAGAAAAGTTTGATTTTAAGATATATCTGTTAGAAAATTATTTTTTACCATGCAAAAAGAATTTAAGCGTTATACTGTTACAGCAGCTTTGCCTTATGCCAATGGCCCGGTACACCTTGGGCACCTTGCAGGAGTTTATGTCCCTGCCGATATTTATGTGCGTTACCTTAGGTTAAGGAACCGTGATGTCATATTTGTCTGCGGAAGTGACGAGCATGGAGTCCCAATTACCATTAAAGCCAAGCAGGAAGGGGTAACTCCTCAAGATATTGTTGATAAATACCACAACATTATTAAAGAGTCATTTGAAAAGTTTGGAATTTCATTTGATGTGTATTCTCGCACCAGTGCCCCAATTCATTACGAAACTGCCTCGGATTTTTTCAAAACTTTATATGAAAAAGGCGAATTTGTTGAAAAAGAATCTGAACAATATTTTGATGAAGCGGCAAACCAGTTTCTTGCTGACAGATATATCACCGGAACCTGCCCACGATGTGGAAATGAAGGCGCTTATGGCGACCAATGCGAGAAATGTGGTTCATCACTTAGCCCCACTGAACTGATAAACCCTGTATCTAAGCTTAGTGGAGGTAAACCGGTATTGCGAAAGACTTCTCACTGGTATCTTCCACTCGACAAGCATGAGCAATGGCTACGTCAATGGATATTAGAAGAGCATAAAGAATGGAAAACCAACGTTTATGGTCAGTGTAAATCATGGCTTGATTCAGGACTCCAGCCTCGTGCGGTTAGCCGTGATTTAGATTGGGGAATACCTGTTCCTGTTGATGGGGCTAAGGGCAAAGTATTGTATGTATGGTTTGATGCACCTATTGGCTATATATCTGCTACACGTTCAATAAGACCTGACTGGGAAAAGTATTGGAAAGATAAAGATACGCGGTTGATACATTTTATTGGGAAAGATAATATTGTGTTCCATTGTATAGTTTTTCCAGCCATGCTTAAAGCGCATGGCGATTATGTATTGCCCGAAAATGTCCCGGCTAACGAATTCTTAAACCTCGAAAGCGACAAAATATCAACATCTCGCAATTGGGCCGTTTGGTTACATGAGTATTTGGTTGATTTTCCTTGCAAAGAGGATGTGTTGCGTTACGTTTTGACAGCCAATGCGCCAGAAACAAAGGATAATGACTTTACCTGGAAAGACTTCCAAACCCGCAATAATAGCGAATTGGTTGGTATCCTTGGAAACTTTGTAAACCGTGCTATGGTGCTTACTCATAAATATTATGAAGGAAAGCTCCCTCAGATTGGACAACTTAATGATCAGGAAAAGGAAATCATTGAAAATATAGCTTCTATAAAGAGCCTGATTGAGGAAAACCTTGAGCAGTTTAAGTTTCGTGAAGCGTTGAAAGAATTTATGAACCTTGCCCGTATTGGCAATAAATACCTTGCAGATACTGAGCCTTGGTCGCTTATCAAAACAAACCCGGAAAAAGTAAAAGATATTTTGAACTTATCATTACAGATAGCAGCCAATATTGCTATTCTGGGCGAGCCTTTTGTTCCGTTTACTTCTTTAAAGCTCCGCAATATGCTTGGTATAAAAAAATGGTCATGGGATGATGCCGGAAAAACCGATATTCTTCCAACAGGGCATCAGTTAAACAAGCCAGAATTGCTTTATGCCAAGATTGAGGATGATGTTATTGAAGCCCAGTTAAAACGTTTGGCAAATATAAAAGCTGCAAATGCTGTGGCCACTGCTCTTGTTACTCCTCAAAAACCAAATATCAATTATGACAGTTTTTCTGCTATGGACATTCGCACAGGCGTTATTCTTGAAGCTGAGATTGTTCCAAAGACAAAAAAATTGCTCAAACTGACCATTGATACCGGAATAGATAAACGTACTGTTGTTTCGGGTATTGCAGAATACTATACTCCTGAACAATGCATTGGTCAGCAGGTTTGCATTTTGGTTAATCTCGAACCTCGTGAGTTGAAGGGTATTACTTCAAACGGGATGATTTTGATGGCTTCAGATGCTAACGGGAAGCTGGTTTTTGTTTCTCCGACAGAGAAAGTTAAGCCGGGTTCTGAAGTGAAGTAGTTTTTTTATCTTATTATTGTATCAGTTTTAGCTAAAAATATTTCAAAAATGAAAAAAGTAAGATTGGGAATTACGCATGGCGATGTGAACGGTGTTGGTTACGAATTAATTATAAATACCTTTACTGACGCTCGAATGCTCGAAGTGTGTACTCCTATTATATATGGTTCGGCAAAGGTAGCAGCATACTATCGCAAAACCCTTAATAACAACAATGTTATAATCAACTCGGTACGTACTATTGAAGAAATAAATAATAAAAAATTGAACCTCATCAATTGCGTTGACGAAAATATTAAGGTTGAGATAGGAAAGGAGTCGCAAGCTGCTGGTGAAGCCGCTTTTCAGGCATTGGAAGCTGCTGTGAAAGATTTCAAGGCTGGTAAAATTGACGCTTTGGTAACTTGTCCTATCAATAAATTCAGCATCCAGTCTGAAGCATTTAACTTTCATGGGCATACAGACTACCTGCAAGACCGGTTTTCGACCGAAGAGGTGTTGATGTTTATGGTAAGTGGTAATTTGCGCGTTGGGCTTGTAACAGAACATGTTCCCCTTTCAAAAGTATCAGCATTGGTAACGAAAGAAAAAATTATCAGCAAACTAAAACTCATGCAAAGTTCTTTGATTAAAGATTTTTGCATTACTAATCCCAAAATAGCTGTTCTTAGTCTCAATCCTCATGCCGGAGATAAGGGCGTAATTGGGAAAGAAGATGACACAGTGCTGATTCCTGCTATTGAAGCGGCCAAAGAACAAGGTATTTTTGCCCTTGGCCCATTTGCTGCTGACGGTTTCTTTGGTAGTGCGAATTATAAAAAATTTGATGCAGTACTTGCTATGTACCATGACCAGGGGCTTATCCCTTTCAAAACCATTGCAGCAGGGGAGGGCGTTAATTATTCTGCCGGATTGCCAATAGTAAGGACATCACCGGCTCATGGAACAGCTTTTGATATTGCTGGTAAGGGCATTGCCGATTTTAGTTCGTTTCGTAATGCTGTTTATATGGCCTGTGATATTTTTAAAAATAGATCTGAATATATCCAACTGTCTTCCAATCCCTTGAAACCTTTGTCGGCCCAAGTAAACCTTGATGTTGATGCGGAATAAAATAAATGTTATATTTACGCTTAAATTTTTAAATATATCTGCAATGAAACACTTTTTGGGATTAATTACTATTGCTGCTGTTGCTCTTACAGCATGCAACCAGGCTTCAAAAACCGATGATGGTTTTTTGGCCGTTGATACTTTAGCTCAGCAAAAAAACTTCCAGGCTGAAATTGATGGTAAAAAGACTGACCTTTTTACGCTGAAAAATGACAGTGGAATGGTAGTGAAAATTACTAATTACGGAGCTCGCATTGTTTCTGTTTTGGTAAAAGACAAAAATGGTAAATATGACGATGTAAACCTTGGCTATGCCAGTATTGCAGAGTATCAAAAGGATGGCATGTTCCTTGGGGCTGCTATTGGCCGCTACGGGAACCGCATTGGTAAAGCTACATTTAAGTTAGATGGCAAAGAGTACAAACTTGCTGCAAACGATCATGGCAATACTCTTCATGGTGGTGTAAAAGGCTTTGACAAAGTAGTATGGGATGCTGTTCAAAATGGTGATACCCTTAACCTGAGCTATACTTCGCCTGATATGGAAGAAGGCTTTCCTGGCACTTTGAATGTTAAACTTCAGTACATCCTGACAAACAATAACGAGATAGTTATGAACTATGAAGCTGTAACAGACAAAAATACTGTTGTAAACCTTACTAACCATGCTTATTACAACCTTAGTGGCGAAGGAAATGGTGATATTTTAGGCAACTTGCTCCAAGTTAATGCAGCACAGACTACAGAAGTTGATACTTTACTTATTCCTACTGGTAAATTGGCCGACGTTGCTGGTACTCCATTTGATTTCAATACACCAACTGCTATTGGAGCAAGGATTGGAGAAGATAACCAACAACTCAAATGTGGAGGCGGATATGACCATAACTGGGTGTTGACTAAGAAAGAAGGAGAATTGTCATTGGCATTACGTTTGACAGATACTATTTCAGGACGTTGTCTTGAGATTTTCACTACTGAGCCTGCCATCCAAATTTATGTTGGTAACTTTATGAATGGCACAGTGAAAGGAAAAACCGGGAAACCTCTTAATTATAGAAGTGCTATAGCTATGGAACCTCAGCATTTCCCTGACTCTCCAAACAAACCAAACTTCCCAAGCACAGTGCTCAAACCTGGCCAAACATACAAACAAACCAGTATTGTTAAATTTTCTGTGGTAAAATAAGCTTTTATATAACTAACCTAATCTAAAATTAAAGCTGTAATTGTTGCGTAGTCAGTTTGAATACCAATGGTTACAGCTTTTTTAAATTTAAAAGAATGAATACAAACGAATTGGTAAAGAAATTTGAGTCGTTGTACAATCAAAAACCAGTTATTGCAAGGGCTCCGGGGCGGGTAAACCTTATCGGCGAACATACCGATTATAACGAAGGTTTTGTCTTACCTGCCGCTGTTGACAAAGAGATTGTGTTTGCTATCCAAAAAAATGAAACCTCTAAAGTGCAGGTCTTTTCTATGGATATGAACCAAAGTGCAACCTTTGATGTCAATGAGCTCAAAGCTCAGGCAGGGTGGGTAAACTACATTATTGGCGTTTTTGCTGAGGTGAAGAAAAAAGGTGTTGCTGTAAATGGCTTGAATATTGTTTTTGCCGGAGATGTTCCTCTTGGAGCAGGTATGTCATCTTCAGCAGCGCTGGAGTGTGCTTTGGCTACCGGGCTAAATTACATTTTTGGAGGTCCGTTGTCGAAAATTGACTTGGCGCTTGCGGCTCAGGCAGCCGAGCATAACTATGCCGGAGTTAAATGTGGCTTAATGGACCAATATGCCAGCATCTTTGGTATGCCTGACCATGTGATTAAGCTTGATTGTCGCACCAACAAGCATGAGTATTTCAATTTTGATTTCTCTGATTTTGCCCTTGTGCTTTGCGATACAAATGTAAAACACTCTCTGGCTTCATCTGAGTACAATACACGTCGCGGACAATGTGAAGCGGGCGTAAAAGCTATTCAGGTACATCATCCAAATGTAAAAAGCCTTCGTGATGTTACTCTTCAAATGCTTGATGAAGTGAAAGGCTCATTAGATGCTGTTGCTTACGCTCGTTGTTCTTATGTTGTTGAAGAAAATATCAGGGTCGAAAAAGCTTGCGAGGCGTTGAAAAAGAATGATTTTGCAGCTTTTGGCCAGTTTATGTATCAATCACACGAAGGCTTGCAGCATAAATACGAGGTTAGCTGCAAAGAGCTTGACTTTTTAGTAGATTGCACAAGAGATAACGCTGATGTCCTTGGTTCACGTATGATGGGTGGCGGATTTGGCGGTTGTACCATCAACTTAATCAAGCGTACTGCGGTAGATAAGTTTGTCAGCGAGATAGCTCCACGCTATAAGAAAGAAACAGGGCTGGATATGAAAGCTTATATTGTTAAAATTGGCGCTGGTGCCAGAATTGGTGAATGAATTCTAAGGTTTGTTAAACGTCAGTTCAACTTAGGAAGAAAGCTTACGTATTTTATATTTACTGGCATTAACTAAATATTCCTTCCTTTTGCCTTGAAGCAAAAGGAACAAAAATTCAAGGCTTGCCGTAAATTGGCTAAAAAAAGCTTTATCGACGGCTCCGGGCAACAACTCGCTTTGCTCAAACAGTTGCCCTCGCTTCGCCGATAAAGCTTTTTTCTTGATGCCATTTACGTCAGGCCATTAGCAGATAATTCCTCATGAAACAGGCGAAGCGTCAAAAGAAAAATTCCTTTTCATCGCCTTTTTGTTCGATTTCGGCCGAGAAGCCTAATGCTCATATTGTTTGCATATTGCAACATTCTCAGGCTTCGAGGGTGAAAGAGTTAAGGCGATAAGAGTTTTTGAGCAACTTTTTTCGATAAAAAAGTTGCATAGAGACATAGTATTTATTGCTAAGTCAATATTTTTAAGTAATAATTTACAATGTTATTATTATATAGAATTCAGGTTATTAAAGAAATCCCAGGCAACCCCTTCTTTTAATGAAAAAGGAGAAATGGATATTGCCTGGGATTTTGTTTTTTCAACAATATAGTTGATGAAAATCCCGGCAGGCACTATCATTTCTGCCCTGAATGGTTCTAATCCCGGCAATGATAGCCTTTCTGATAAAGTCGATTTTTGTAGTAGCTGTTGAACTTGGTAAAATTGCGATACATCAATCGTTATGGCTTTGTTAGTATAGTTGTTAGAAGGTAGAGTTCCTAAATTGTTTGCTTTTGTGATATTTATGAAAGATTCAAATGCACCTTCAGCTCCAGCAAGGTGTTTTACCTCAAGCTTTTTTAATATTTTGCTGAAAGATTGCATGGTCTCATCAAAGTAGCTGTTTAATTGATCTATCTCAGAGTTTTTTATAGGGTCTGAAAATTGGAAACGTTCAATTAACCTGGCCATTCCAAGAGGATAACTTTCTTTCCATATTATTTTATGGCTGTTTGCTATAATAAGTTCATTACTTCCTCCGCCAATATCAACAATTAGGAAGTTGTCATCTTTAATATCCAATGTTTGACGTACTCCCAGATATATCAGTTCAGCTTCTCTTTCTCCAGAAATAACTTCAATGTCAATACCTGTTTGTTTATTAATTTTATCAATTATTTCAGAGGCATTTTTAGCTGTTCTAAAAGCAGAGGTAGCTATAGCAATTATTTTTTCAACACTATACTTGTCAATTGTAGTTTTATGAAGCTTTATGGCGTTTAAAGCTCTTTCTGCAGCGTCTTCGGTAATTTGATTTTTATGAATGCCTCCTTTACCAATTTTTACAGCTATTTTATTGTTTTCAATTGTTTGAAGGGTCATATTTTGCCATTGAGCAATGAGTAAATTGAAGGTATTGGTACCAAGGTCGAGTACTGCAATATTCATATTCTTTTATAAAAAGCTCATTAAAAGACGGATGTTGAGGTAACTTACAACTATGCCAATGGACAGTAAAACAAACTTAGTCCAGGTAGAATTAGCATATTTTCCCATGACTTTCTTAGATGAAGTGAGGTAAATCTGAAGAAAAATGGTGAAAGGCAGTTGTATGCTCAATATCATTTGCGAATAAATCAAACCCTTGAAAGGGTCTGAAATAAAGAAGATTAATGCTAATGCTGCAAATAGTGATATATATACCCCTAAGCGGCTATGGTTGTCTTTTAAATCCAACGGTTCGCCAAAGAAACCTGCAAATATTGAACCTCCAGCCATTCCCGAAGTAATAGTTGATGCAATGCCAGACATTAATAGTGCAATAGCGAAAATTAACCCTGCGGCAGGTCCTAAAATGGGAGAAAGCATTTCCTGTGCCTGTCCAAGTTCTGTTACGGGTATTTTTTGCTGGTAAAATGTTGCAGCAGCCATGATAATCATGGCGCTGTTGATAGCCCAGCCAATCAACATAGATATAAATGTATCGGTAAATTCATATTTTAGTTGTTTCTTTATTACCGTTTCATTTTGCAAATTCCATTGACGGCTTTGAATTACCTCGCTATGCAAAAAAAGGTTGTGTGGCATTACTACTGCACCTAATACGCTCATCACTATGACAATGGCATTGGTCGGTATTTGCGGTTTTATCCAGCCTATTACAGCTTCATTCCAGCTAACATCAGCTATGACAAGTTCGTAAATAAATGAAATGCCTATAATAGATACAAACCCGATGATCCATTTTTCTAATTTGCGATAGGTATTGGACAATAATAGAAAGACAATCAGGGCGGTTACGAGTACGGCTCCTATTTTGACAGGAAGCTTGAAGAGCATATTTAGCGCCAATGCTCCTCCCAAAATTTCGGCAAGAGAAGTTGAGACAGAGGCCAACATGGCTGAGCCTATGATTGGACGGCTTATATAACCTGGAAGATGCTTGTTGGCAGCCTCGCTTAAACATAAGCCGGTAGCAATGCCAAGGTGGGCAACGTTATGCTGCAATATTATCAGCATAATGGTTGCTAATGTGACCATCCACAACAGCGTGTACCCAAAGTTGGCCCCTGCCGCTATGTTTGAAGCCCAATTGCCAGGGTCAATAAAACCTACGGTTACAAGTAATCCAGGCCCAATATATTTAAGAATTTCAAGGCCACTAAAAACCGGGGTATGGGCTTTGTTTTTTAGGTCTTTGAAAAATTTGAACATAAACGCGTCTTTTTTTAATTATTATATCTGAAACCCTGGCCTTTGCAATTTCAACTTTGTCAGACTAATACTTTGTCAAAAGACATTGTTTTTTATTCTTTTTTCTCAGGGTATAAGGTTACTCTGATATATTCAGGTTTAAAAACTCTTTTAGTAATATGCTGAATATCTGATGAACTTAATTTTTCAATATCAGCCTTCTTATTCAGTATCCTTTTTATGTCATCTCCATACAACATCGAGTTTTCAATATATGATAGCCAAAAACTATTGATTTTTTCACTTACTTCCAATTCTCTGAGTTGTGTTTCTTTAATCTTAACCATATAACTACTATCGATGCCATTTTGTTTAACCAAATCAACTATATGAAAGGCTTCTTTAACAAGAGAATCGGTATTGGCTGGAGAACAAGGTATTTTAAAAGTAATTGTATAGTGCTGATATGGAATTCTACTCATGCTACAGGATGCGCCAACACCGTACACTCCACTCATTTCTTCACGTAATACTTCATAAAGCCTGATATCTAGGTAGTCTTCCAGCGAACGTAAATAATAAGCTTGTTTTGCATTATAAGATATGGAGTCATCAATAACAACAGTAACCATGCTTTTAGGGTCAGAACCTTTGTAAATATCTTTTACAGTAAGCCCTTTAGGTGGGCGTATGCCTAAGTCTGTATAATTTTCTGAACCTTTAATAACTTTTAAGTTTGCAAGATATATTGATGCATATTTTTTGAGGCTGTCAACGTTAAAGTTGCCACAAATAGTGTAAGCGAAATCATTGGCATCGGCAAACCTTTCTTTATAAATATTTAACACCTTATTCAAGTCTATTTTGTCAATATCTTCAGGCTTAGGCACTGCCGAACCTCTGGGATTGTTTTGCGACAATATTTTTGATACCTGATCTGAATAATACACCATTGGATCGGACATTACGTTTACCAGGTATGATTTTATCCTGGTACGCCACGATTGATAAGCTAAAGTGTCTATTCTTGGAGTTGTAAAGTATAAGTATATAAGCTGAAACATTGTTTCCATATCTTTAGGGGTACATGAAGCTTTTATACCTTCTGTATATTGATTGATATATGGAGACACGCTCACACTTTTGCCTGCAAGCATTTTTCGCAAATCATCGGCAGAAAATTTACCCAATCCAGACTCTTCAATGATAGAAGCGCTGAAAAATGCCGAATACATATCTTTATCAGGGTATTTTGATTGTCCGCCTTTACTTATGGCTGAAAAAAGAATTTCGTTGTCTTTGAAATCGGTTTGTTTGAAATTTATTTTAATTCCATTGGCAAATTCGATGGTGGCGATTCCTGTCTCTTTGTTTTTTGATTCTTTAGATATTTTCTGGGCTTTAAGCTCTTTGTCAATCAACTTCTCATTTTTAAACTCATCTTTATAAGGTTTAATATCTGAAGTTTCAGTTTTATTGACTATTGCTATTAATGAGTCTTTTGAAGGGATAGCTAATCCTTCTTTTTCGGGAGCTGTAACTATAATAACCCTGTTAGAATCAATAAGCCATTTAGATGGAAGGTTATTTATTTCTTCAAGGCTTATTTGAGGTAAAGTATGTTTGACAAGGTTGTATTCAAAGACGATGCCGGGGATGCTTTCTTTTGTCAAGAAGTTGCGGGCATATTCTTCCGAGAATTGCTCTGATTCAGATTTATCTCTTTCATTGTAGTATTTTTCAAAAAGGTTTAAGATTTCACTTTTTGCCCTGTCTAATTCAGAGGCAGTAAATCCAAATTTTCTAACCCTTGTATTTTCTTCAATTAAAGCCTGAAGCCCTTTTGAAATACCATCTTCGCTAACTAAAGCAGACAATATATAAGCGTTGTTTTTTCTTCCTAACCTGCTCATGGTGGCACCTGCATAAATGCATGGAGGGTTAGGTTTGCGGAGCCGTTCGTCAAAGCGCCCGTTGAGCATCTGGAAGTAAAGCATCCGTTTAATTCCTTGCTGATAATCTCCAATTGTTAATTCTTGTTTGAAAGGTAGCTTGTAGTATAAATTTACAACAGTTTCGTTGGCTTCTTTATCTGTGTTTACAGATACAAGCATTTCTTTATGAGGGAGAAGACCGAACTCTGGCCTTTCTTCTGTCATTTGAGGAGAAGTCATGCCAGAGAAGTACTTTATAATCAAGCTTTCAATTTCTTTTACATCAAAATCGCCTACTGCAATTACTGCCATGTTGTTTGGCCTGTACCATCTGTTGTAAAATCGGGTTATCTGGCTTCTTTTAAAGCTTTCTAATGACTCTTTTGTCCCAATAGGCAAACGATTGGCATATTTTGATTTGTAAAACAGGATGGGGAAGTATTTGTCCATCATCCTTTGCTCGGCTCCACGGCCTAAACGCCATTCTTCTATGATAACACCTCTTTCTTTTTCAATTTCGGTACTGTCAAAGGTAATGTTTTGAGCCCAATCACTGAGGATTTCAAATCCTTTTTCTTTTAAGGTATCATTATTTGTAGGGAGCTGAAGTATATATACTGTTTCATCAAAGCCGGTATAAGCATTTATCTCAGGGCCAAACTTTATCCCCATGGATTGAAGGTAGCTTACCAATTTGTTTTTCTCAAAATGTTTGGTACCGTTAAAGGCCATGTGTTCTGTAAAGTGGGCAAGCCCAATTTGGTCTGAGTCTTCCAATATAGACCCGGCATTTACTACAAGCCTTATATCCATGCGTTTTTCCGGCCTGACGTTTTTCTTAATATAATATTTTAAACCGTTGGGTAATGTTTTGATAACAATTGAGCTGTCTGTTGGGATTAATGCGTTGCTATCAAAATTTTGACCAGAAATAACAGCGAAAGCAATTTGAGAAATAAATGCAAAAAGTAATATTTTGTTTTTCATTGTGAAATGAAGTTTAAGGTTAGGTACAATAATTTATTAAAACATGCTTAGAACAGAATGTTGTCTAAAGAATGCTTAGGTTTATTTTTTTAGTGTCTTACTTTTGGGCTTTGAGTTCAGCCGGAACTTTAATTGGGTCAATTTTCAAACGGGCATCCGGGCAATTGACCAGCTCAAATTCAACCCGTCGGTTGAAAGCCCTGCCAACCGGGTTATCGCTGCCATCAGTATTAGCATTAATGGCAATTGGTTCATTTAAACTTCTACCTTCGGTAATAATCTGTTTTTCGTCAACTTTCAATGCTAATAAAACGTTTTTTACAACCCCGGCTCTTTTTTCAGAAAGCTTTTGGTTATATTCTTCAGAGCCTAATGCATCGGTATGTCCAATTAAACGGATTTGCATTTCAGGGTATTTTTTCAACATATTGGCTATAGTCACAATTTCTTTTTTATCGTCATCATTAATTTTTACATCATTAAACGAAAACAAAATATTCCTGATAAGAATAGGTTTGTTAGGTTCTTCAATAGAGTTGATAAATGAGCTATAGGCAATTTTATCCTGGATGATTTCTGTAGTTAGTGTATATGTATCGGATGGATAATTTTCGGGAATTACAAACCTGTTTGAAATGACTTTGCTTGTGTCTTTTATGAATAGCACTCTATAAGTGTCCGCAGCTTTAGAAAACTCAAATGAACCGTCTGCATTGGCTTTGATGGTATCGCTAATAACTTTGCCCGAATCATTGGTCAAAAGTATATTGTAATTTTCAGCTTTTGAAATTTGTAATAAATAGTTTACATTGCCTTTTATTGTAAATGGAAAGGGCCGGCCATGATTAAAAAATTCAATCTTACAAATGTCAAAGTTCCCCATGCCTCCTGTTTTTAAATATCTTGATTGATAGGCTGTATAACTGTTGGCAACAGGGATGAAAAATAAATCATCATCGGTAGTATTTACAGGGTATCCTATGTTTATAGGAGCAGACCAATTGCCATTACTATCTTTTACAGAATAAAAAATATCAAAACCTCCCATTGATTCGTGACCTTGTGAGGCAAAATATAATGTATCCCCTGAATAAGAAAGGTATGGGCAATCTTCGTTTAATTTGGTATTGATAGTATTTCCAATATTTACAGCAGGCCCCCATTCGCCTGTTGAAGTTTTTATGCTGTAAAAAATATCTAATCCTCCAACAGATTCTGGTCTGTTACTTGAAAAGAAAATAGTATCACCCCCTGGAGATAAACATGCGTTAGATTCCCAATAACGGCTGTTTATTGCTTTGCTAAGCGGCTGAGAGGGTTGCCATTTTTTCTTTTCAAATTTTGCCATGTAAATATCGCTGTTTTCTCCATCTATATAGTTTAGCAACAATGTATTGCCATCTGGTGAAAGGTAAAGAGGGAACTGGTTGCCATCACTCATGATATTCCCGGTAATGTTAAGAGGGAGCCCCCATTTGTTTGACTTGTTTTTTTCAGAAAACATCAAAGCATAATAAAACTTCTGCTTGGTAATGTAAACCATTCTTTTTTCATTGGCCGAAATAGCCGGGTTTATATTGTCTTCTTTCGTGTTTATAGGTTTTCCCAAAGAGCTTATTTTTATCCGGACAATGGAATTTGTTGCTGCTTTTGCCCGTTGACAGGCTTCAATCTGATTTCTGGCCCATTCTTTTTCCATTTGTAGTTCCTTGGGGTTGGAGGTCAATGCGAGAAATTTATTGTATGCTTCAATGGCTTTTTCATATTGCATATTGATACGATACGCATTGCCCAAAAATAAAAGTACGTCAATAGGTGCCTTAGTTTCTTTTATAGAGCCTTCTTTGTAATTATTGGTAATGTTTAAGGCTGCATATTCAAGGAAAGGGATTGACTTCTCTTTTTGTCCGGCAATGTTCAGGTAGCAGACACCTATTTTGTAATTGATATTGGGGTTATTTTTAAAGTTTTTTTTGTAGAGTTTTAAGTATGAAGATATTGCCTCAGTATAATCTTCCTGTACAAAAAAATACTCAGCATCGTCAAATGTGGCTTTGTCATAAGCTGTTTGTCCTAAAGCGTAAGTTCCTGTTAGAGGGAGGAATATTACTAATAGCGCTAATATTTTCATTTTCATTTATTTAACCTCTTAATTATTAACCCTAAGCAAAGATATAAATCTTTGCATGATAATTAAATTTTATTTTGCATCCAAATTAGGGATATAAATAGAGGCATATTAAAAACAAAACCCGGCTTGAAATGTTTCGTGCCGGGTTGTAAGCTTGTTATGGGCGTGTATTAGGCTGCAAAATCTTTTAATTTTTCGGTCAGTTTTTTTCTTGAAAAGAAAATGCGGCTTTTGACGGTTCCGATGTTAAGGTTAAGTTCATCTGCAATTTCTTTGTATTTGTATCCATCATGGTGCATTTGAAAGGGGATACGGAATTCGTCTTCAAGCTCATTGATGGTCTTTGTCAGCTCTTCTGTTGAATATGACGAATCTGGGTCGTCATTTCCCGTTACACTCATGTGGTTTAAAAAGTATCCTTCTTTGGTATTGTCCCTGTGCGTGTTCTGGCGTATGTTTCTTCTATAGTTATTGATAAATGTGTTTTTCATGATGGTATATGTCCACGCCTTAAAATTATCGTTTTGCACAAATTTATCTTTATAGGTCAATGCTTTTAAAAAGGTTTCCTGCAACAGGTCTTTAGCATCTTCTCTGTTTAATGTCAAACTATAAGCAAAACGTTCAAGGCTTCCTTCTAAGCCTACCAGTTTATGTTGAAATTCTATAGCTGTCATAATATTTTGTTTTAAATTGTTGAATCAAAGTTATGACAAATTAAACAGATAAAAAAATCTTAATATATTAAAATGCTAAAATATGCTATTAATTTTGAATAAACATTTTTTTGTAAAAAACATAATATCAATTAAATATACCGAAAAAAAAGCAGCTTTTCAAAATTATTTCTAAATAACATCGTTAAACAATTTTCTATAATTTGGTATTGAAGAGTTTAACAAAAATTATTTAGAATTAGTTTAAATAAGCTCATTTTCAATAAGTTGCTTTTTTGCTTCATTGATTATGGTTAATGTGGTAAACTGGAGTACTTTTAAAGGCAAAAGCAACAACAATTTATTGAGATGCATTTGTTTTTGAAATACCTGTTCATTCTTTTTGCATTGCTTTGGTACGGTATGTTTAATGTTTATGCACAGCACGAAGGAAGCGGGATTCCATTTAGCCGAAATACTATTGCTGAAGATGCTTTTCCATTGATAGAACTTATGCCTATTGATTCTTCTGAGATAGTTGCAGCTAAATCTCAGAAAATAGCCGTAAATGCTATTGTTAGAGAAATTGACATTCGAACAGCTTCTGAAGGTGCGTGGTATAAAATTAAGGATAGAAACGTTTGGGTTGCAAGGCTCAAATCTGCTTATGCCCAGTCGCTTAGTTTTATGATTGAAAATTTTTTCCTTAAAAATGGTGAGAAGCTCTTTATTTATAACGCTTACGAAGTGCTTGGGGCTTATACCAAAGCATCAAACCGCGCAAATAGAAAATTTGCAACGCGCCAGATAAAGGGTGATAATGTTATAATTGAGTTTTCTACACCATATCCGGTTGCAGAAAGTGGAACTTTCACGTTTACTTCGGTTTTTCATAGTTTTTCGGTTGACGAATATACTTCGTGCAATATCAATGCCAGTTGCATCGAAGGAGATAACTGGAAAAAGGAACGTAGGGCCATTTGCAAAATTAATGTTGGCGCCAGAAACTGTACCGGAGTATTGATAAATAATACTCTTAAAGATGAAACCCCTTATGTACTTACAGCTAATCATTGCATCTGGGATAATACCGAAGCCGAAAACAGTGTGTTTACATTTAATTACGAAACTTCTGCATGTAATAGCCAGATAGCTTATGCTGGCCATGTGTTGTCAGGGGCAACTGTCATGTGTGGCAGGTACGAAAATGATTATACATTGCTCAAACTTATGGACCATCCACCGGTTTCGTTTATGCCATATTATGCCGGCTGGTCGCTCAGGTCTGATGAAAACCTTGACACTGTTACAGTTTTGCACCATGCGGGGGGGACACCTTTAAAGATTTCACAAAGTGTATCGCGGCCTTTAGACAGTACTTTCAAAGAAGATGATGAGCCAGCTTATGCCAATGGCGCTTTTTGGCTGGTTCAAAAATATAATTTTGGTATTACCGAAACAGGTTCGTCCGGGGCCCCGCTGTTTGATAAGGAACACCTCATTGTTGGTACTTTATCTGGTGGAGATGCTTCAAACTTACAATGCAAAAATGATTTGAATGATTACTATCAGATGTTCAACAAAAGCTATACAGTACAGCCCTTGACAGGCTTGCCCATGATCAACTACCTGAACCCCAACAATGCACCTGTTGCGTCATTAGCCGGGTTTGATCCTTTGGAAAAAAATGTTTACGGGTGCGATACTTTCTCGAATATAGCAGATACGGCAGGACGCGTGTTACATCTATATCCTTATGGGAATGGCTATTTAGCCGGGCACAATGAAGATAGTATTAGCCAGTTTGGAGAAGTGTTTGAAAACGCTGATTCAATTGTCCTTTACGGGGCTTGGTTTCATGTTGCAAAATGTGGGACAAACGGCAATATTGTGGTTAGGGCCTTCAATGGCTCAGACTTCTCATCCAGCGCGGTTTTTGAAAAAGTGATTTCTCAAAGCCAGATGGTAAAAGACAAATATCACTACATTGAATTTTATCCGGGAATAAATCTGACGGGTAATTACACTATTACCTTTCAGGTCGAATATCAGCATTCTGATACTTTTGCTGTTTATATGTCTGCTTTGAATAATGAAGCTAAAGTTTCTTCTGCTATAATAAATAATAACGGATGGCAAAATATGACTGATTTCTTGCCTGGTCATGAGTCCGTTTCTTTTGATATTAGCGCTATGTATTGCAAAGAAAAAAATAAAACAGCAATAAATAAGGCCGAGATATCGCAGTTAAAGGTGTTTCCCAATCCGGCAAAGGATTGGGTAGTTGTAAATATCGAAGGGTTGACCAATCCAGAGGTGCAATTGTTCAATATTTATGGGCAGGTTGTAAATATTTCGTTGTCCATAAACAATAGTTTTATTAAATTTAATGTTTCAAACCTTAAATCTGGTATATATTTGATAAAAATTAGTTGTAAAAACAGGCTGATAATTGGAAAATTTTTGAAAGTTTAATTTATCAAACATTTTTATTTTCTTTGATTCTTTTAAAACTAAAATATGATAAAATACCCATGATTCGGCAAAACACAACTAAGCCCAAGAGCTCTCAAGAGCAAAGCAAATTAATTGCAACATTATTTATTTGCGGGCACCATGTTATCATTCCATTAAAAATTAAAAAATTAATATGATGAAACTGAAAATTTGGCTTTGTTTATTACCTGTTATTTTTTACAGTATTAATTTTTTGGGACAGGGAAAAAAGAAAGTTTCCATAACTACAGCCATTGAGGTACAAAATGAAGACGGCGAGGGGCTGTCTGGCGTATCGGCCAAACTTTTTAACAAAGGTCAGGAAGAAAAATCTGTTGTTACCACCAATAGCGGAATTGTTACATTTACATTAGAGCCCAACAGTGATTATTTGATAGAACTTTCTAAAGATGGTTTTGTCTCTAAAATTATTAGTGTAAATACAAAAGTACCCTCATATGAAGACCAACAATTTGAAGTGGCTTTTCCTGTGCTCTTGTTCCAGCCTTGCGAAGGGCTTGATTACTCAATTTTGCAAAAGCCTGTAGTGAAGCTGGTTCATAACGAAAAAAAACGGGATTTTTTGCCCGAAAAAGTTTATGACGAAGTGATGCAGGAGAAACTTAGCAAATTATACGAAGATAACCAGAATTGTTTGGATGAAAAGTACAATGCCATTGTTCGTGAAGGCGATAGGCTTTTTAAAAGTAAAAAATATGAAGAGGCTGTCTCTCCTTACCAAAAAGCGCTGGGGATAAGGCCTAATGATAAATATGTCAAAAGCCAATTAGATGCAATTGACAAGCTATTGGCCGAATCAAAAGATAAAGAAGCAACCTACAAAAAGTATATTGAACAGGCTGACAAGCAAATGGCTGATAAAAATTACCCCTTAGCTAAAGAATTTTATAATAAATCACTTGGGGTTAAGCCTGGTTCTGCATATCCTACGTCTCAAATAGCCGAAATAGATAAAATTTTAGCCCAGCAAAAACAGGATGAAACCAATAAACAACAGTTGCAACAACAGGTAACAAGCTTAGTGGCCCAGGGCGATGGGTCTGATGATTACTGTGGAGCTGTTCTTAAGGCTTATAAAGATGCTTTAGCCTTAAAACCCAATGACCCTGCTATTCTGGCTAAGATATCGGCTGCTGAAAAAAAATGTAATGACATCAAAGCGGCAATAGCTAATGATAAAAAGAAGCAGGAACAGTACAAAGCTTCTATTGCCAAAGCAGATAGTTTATACAAAGCCAATAAATATGATGCTGCTATTGCTGAGTATCAAAACGCCTCGAAAATTATCCCTGCTGAAAAATATCCCAAAGATCAGGTTGATTTGATTAATGATATTGTCAAAAAGCAATCGAAAGACAGAGATGCTCAATTTAAAGCCCTTGTGGCACAAGGCGATAAGTCAGAGGATTATTGTGGTACCGTCCAAAACTCGTATCGGGAAGCATTAAAACTTAAGCCAAATGATCCAGAATTGCTTACCAAAATCTCTATTGCCGAAAAAAAATGTAATGATGCAAATGCTCAGCAAGCAGATTTAAAAAAAAGACAGGCAGGTTACAAAGCTTCTGTTGCTAAAGCTGACAGCCTTTATAAAGCCAATAAATACGATGCTGCTATTGCCGAGTATCAAAATGCCATGAAATTTGTCCCTTCAGAAAAATACCCTCAGGATCAGATTGACTTAATAAATGAAATGGTCAGAAAACAAATGAAGGATGCCGAATCGCAGTATAAATCTTTGATTAAGGAGGCAGACAAAGCATTTGACAATGAAAGGTTTGATTTTGCTAAGGATAGTTATTTAAAAGCATCTAAAATTAAACCTAATGAAGCTTATCCGAATGATAAAATAAAAGAAATCGATAATATTATTACAGCCCAAAAGGTTGCTGAGGCTAAACGCAAGGAAATTGAAGAGAAATACAAACAAAAGATTGCTGAGGCCGATGCTGCAATGAAAAACAATAATTATATGATGGCCAAAAACCTCTATAATGAAGCATTGACAATAAAGTTAGAAAAATATCCATCAGATAGAATTGAAGAGATAGATCAACTGATGAAAGCCCAGGCAGATAAGGCTGAAAAAGAATATCAGTCTAAAGTGAAATCGGCTGATAAAAATTTTGTTGATTCAAAGCTGAAAGAAGCCTTGGCCGATTATCAGGCTGCATTAGCAATGAAGCCCAATGAAACCTATCCTCAACAACGTATAGACGCTATAAACAAAATGTTAGAAGAAAAAGCTAAGAAAGAAGCTGAGGAAAAAGCCAAGAAAGATGCTTATGCAAGTGCTATAGCCAGAGCTGATAAGCTTTTAGCTGAAAATAATTTTGATCAGGCTGCAGCTGCTTATAAAGAAGCTTCGTCATATCAGCCTTCTGAACAATATCCTTATGCCAAGATAGATGAGATTGCAAAACTAAAAAAACAAAAAGAAACAGAAGCAAGCTATGCTAAAGCAATTATTACTGGTGACGATTATTTCAACAAAAAACAGCTACAGCAGGCAAAATCTTTTTATAATCAGGCATTAGGCTTTAAACCTGGCGATAAATCTGCAACAGATAAGATTGCAAATGTTGACAGGCTAATTAATGAAGATATTAAAAGGCTTGCTGACGAAAAAGCACGTAAAGATGCCTATGATAAAGCTATCATCGATGCTGATAAAAGTCTTGCTTTAAAAGATTATGATATGGCCAAAGCTTCTTATCAAACAGCATTATCTATTGATGCAAACCAAGCTTATCCGAGACAAAAAATAGCTGAAGTTGATAAGTTGATTAAAGAAAAAGAAATTAACGACAATTATCAATCGGCACTTGATGAAGCTCAAAAACTTTTTGATGCCAAAAGTTTTGATATGGCAAAAACTAAATATAGAGAAGCTAAAAAAATAAAGCCTTCTGAAACTTTTCCTGATACTAAAGTGAAAGAAATAGAAGCAGCTCAGGCTCAAATGGAAAAAGACCGTTTACAAAAAGAGAAAAAAGAAAAGGATTACAAAGCCTCTGTTCAGCTGGCCGAAAGCCTTTTTGAAAATGCCAGATATGACGAGGCCCAGAAAGAATATGAAAAGGCTTTGCTTATTTTGCCTGATGAAGTATATCCCAAACAAAAAATAGCTAAAATAAAAGAAATAAAGATGCTTCTTGAAAAAGAAGCTAAAGCCAGCAAAACTGCAGCAGCTCCGGCACCTAAAAAGGCTGAGCCTGTTAAAGGAAAATTGGATAAATTGGTGTTTGCAAATGAATCAGAAAGGGCTCAGTTTCTTAGCGATTTGCTTACTTCTTATCCGCCTGGGATTACCCATGAAGTATATAAAGACAAGATAAAGACTGTTAACAGGTACATTATTATCAGGGATAATCAGGCAAATGACTTCAGATCTATCCGTCTGAGCTATGGTATGGAGTATTATAAAAATGATAAACCAATAACTGAGCAGTATTTCAATTCTCAGGTTAAGGTAAGGGCAGGAGAATATTACAATAAGGTTGATTTATAAAATATCTATGATTGTTTAAATCTCACAATACGAATAATATTCAAATAAGAAGGAGAATAACTTGTATTGTGACAAAAAAATTGATTTGTTGAAGAAGCAATAGCTTTGAGGTATTGCCATAAAAAGAATGTAATGGCTGAGATGTTGAAAATTCATATTATGAAGTAAAAAAAAAACACATTATTCTTTGACAAAGAAGAATAATGTGTTTTTTTTAGAGAAAAGCAGATTAATCTACTATTTCTATCATTTTAAATGGCACACGAATAATCGATTCGTAATCTTCGCCTGCTTCTAACATGTCTTCATCATCTTCTTCATAGTACCAGTTAATAATAACTTCATTTTTGGCCTTGTAAATGGCCTCCAGTTTTTTGAAAACGTCAAGGATACATTTTGATGAACTGGTATTGAAATACTCTAGCTGAATATTGACTTTGGTGAGGGCTGCCGGGGATTTTCCATATTCTTCAAGCCAGTCAACCAATGGTTTGTAAAATTCAATTGAGTTTTCGGGAATAGATCTTCCTTTAATCTCAATTGTTCCTTGTCCTGCTTCAAATCTTACGCTTGGAGTTTTTGCCGTTCCTTCAATGATTAATGCTTCCATATATAAGGGCTTTTAAAATTATCTTTTTAATTTATAGTAACATTTAAATTGAAAAACATATAATTGCTATTAAATTGATAAAAAGTGTACTCAAGTTTGTTGCCAGTTTTACGGGCCATATCTAACAATCCTAAACCTCCGCCTCCTTTGGCAGATAACTTTTGGTGGTTAAGGATAAACTTGTACATATCTTTTAGCTCTTCTTCTGTCAATGAGTTTATTTTGTCAATTTTGTCTTTTAAATATTGTGCTTTACTATGTTCGACAAAGTTACCTAACGAGACAATGTATTTATTGCAATCTTTTGTTATTACGACAACCCCAAATTTTTTGGTAAACAAATTGGCTATTTCGTCTGGCAAATCATCTACATGGTGAAATAAGTTTTGTAATCCTTCAACCAAAACATTGTACAGTTTTTTTTTGATTTTAGGGTCTTCGTTTGCACTATCCAGTTTACTTTCAATACTTTCAAGTACCCCGTTAATCCATTCAGCGGTAATGTTGCCATGATAGGCCATCAATACATTGCCTTTGTTTAAACCCTTATAATAGTCATCAAAATTGAACTGCATACACTTTAACGGTTTGTAGCTTGAGGATAATATTTATCAACAAATATAGCATTTTATTTTATCACAAAAAGAGTTTTAAAAATAGCATTTTTTTTTTTATTATTTTAAAAATGTCATTTTTTTAATATTTCATTTTTGTCATTAATACTGATAAGGCCTTTGTAGGTTATTTTTATATTGTTTTTTTGAACCTTCATAAACGGTGTATTTATTAAAACTACATTCGAGCGGCCCGTTAAATAATTTTACTTTTTTTTCGGGGTGTAACCCGATAAATTTCAAAGCTTCTTTATCAGGTGATATAATCCAGGTTTCGAAATTGGTGAAGCTGTTTTTTAATTTATCGCCAATTTGAGCATAAAACCGGCTTAATGAGTTATTTTTAAACTTTTCGCCGTAAGGCGGATTGGTAATGATGAAGCCTTTTTCAAAGGGTTTTTTGCACTCAAAGAAATCTTTATTTTCAACTTTTATATAATTGTTTAGAAAACTGTTTTGAAGATTTTTGTTGGTGGCATGTATTGCCTGCCCTGAGATGTCTATACCTGTAATGACAGGCAAGTCTTTGGGGTTGTTGTCATGTTCCTGTTCTGCTATACCTTCTAATATTTTACTTTCAAAGTTTGACCAGTTTTCAAAGCTGTATTGTTTTCTGAATACTCCGGGAGCAATGTTTTCAGCTATCATGGCAGCTTCAATCAATATTGTACCTGAGCCACACATAGGGTCAAACAAATTATGCTTTGGAGTCCAGCCCGAAAGTTTGAGCATACCGGCTGCAAGTATCTCATTTATTGGGGCGGCTCCATTACTAACTTTGTATCCTCTCTTAAAAAGAGGCTCTCCAGAACTATTGAGTGACAATGTACAGGTTTTGTCCGATATATGCAGGTGGATAAGTATTTGGGGATTCTCAGCATCAATGAAAGGCCTTTTGCCTGTTTTGGCCCTGAAATAATCTACAATGGCATCTTTGGTTTTCAGTGCAGCATATTGTGAATGTTTAAAAAAGTCTGAATTAATTGTTGTTTCAATGGCAAATGTATGTTTCAATGTGAAATAATTTTCCCAGGCGATATTATATACTTCATTGTACAGTTCATTTTCGTCTTTAGCGTAGAATGTACAAAAAGGCACTAAAACATTTAAGGCTGTACGCAGACAATAGTTTGCTTTGTACATAACGCTTTTGTCGCCTGAGAAATAAACAGAACGGCGAGCAGTGTTTATCTCCTTTGCACCGATAGCCTGAAGTTCATTGGCCAAAACATTTTCAAGCCCAAAGAATGTTTTGCAGGTCATTTGAAATGATTCTTTTTCTGGCAGTGCAGAAAGTAAAATTTGTGGTGATGACATTTTGTATATATTAGAAATCTATAAATTGTTTAAAAGCACGATGGCATTGGAAAATCTCATTTTTTCTTCACCTTCAACAATGCCGTAGGGGAGTTTATAATTTTGTAAGATATCTAAATATCTGAAATAAAGTATTTCGCGGTTTTTTCCTCCGTTTTCACGGACTTTATCTGCAACCCAGGGTATGTCTGGTTTGCATAAAAGGTGCAATGCAAAATGTTTTTTTTTGATTTCTTCGTTTATCCATTCGGGACAATTGTTGAAAACAACTTCAAACCAAACTTTTGTGATAATAAGGTCGGTATCGAAAAAAATCCAGTTGTTGGCTTGTGGATATGTTGAATTTATTTGGCTAAGTTGTTTTTGGGCGATATGTTCAACATCTTGAAAAGTGTATTTATGATCCAGGTTTTCAATGTATTCGCGGGCATATTCCGGGATCCACATAGTACCAAAATGCCTTGCCAGTTCTGAAGCAAGAGTCGTTTTTGCTGTACATTCAGGCCCTATTAGAGATATTTTTTTAATCATTGTCCTGAAGCTTATAATCTTTAAGCCATTTGAAATATCCTGCTACTGCAAGTATTGTATATATTGTCATTAAAATAGCTGTTGGGTATTTATCTTTTGCTATCATCAAAACTACAGAAGTTGCGTCAAGGATGACCCAAAATATCCATTGTTCAACAATCTTTCGGGTCAACATCCAGGTGGCTACTATGCTTCCGGCTGTAATAAAACCATCAACCAATGGAAATGAGGCATTAAAATATTGACCAAATGGTAAGTAAAACAATGTCAAGGTTCCTGTAATGGTTATGCTTATAAACCATTGATATGGTTTAAGTCTGCATATTTTTAGTTTGTGTGTTGTTTTATTTACTTGTTTCCCAAAAATCCAGTGAAGCCAACCATAGATGCTTACAAATAAATAATACACTTGTAATAACATATCGGCGTACAATGCCGTATCGTAAAAAACGATAATGTAAGCTGCAGATGTGGCAATACCAATTGGCCAAAGCCAAATGCTGTGCCTGTATGAAAATATAATGTAAATTAAGCCTGAAATGCTCCCAAATAATTCAATCCAGTTATTTAGGATGAATAGCCATACTCCTTGCAACATTTAAATCTGTTTCACTTTTTAGGTGGAGAAATTATAGTATCGTATTGGTCAATGGCTTTTAAGGCTTCTTTGATAATGGGGTCATCGGAGTTAAATACCTGAAAAAACTCTGAAGAATCCCAGATATCGCGGGCTATGTATGCTTTTAGTAGTTTTGAAATAGCATTCTTTGATTGTTCAAATTGTTGTTGATTAAATTTGATGTTGTCTTTGCTTGCAAAATCAATCATAGCAGGGAACAGTTGTTCTGCACAATAAGATGCATTGAATTTTTGAAAGTCGGGATATTGTTTTTTAAGTGCTATACGGTTTGTATCGATGTAATTGAGGACAAACTTATAAAGAGTACCGTTTCTGAGCAAATCCCGATAATAATCTGAATACATTGAAGTATCAATTGGGACAAATATATCAGGCATAATGCCACCACCTCCAAATACCGGGCGTTTTAGTACTAAGGTCAGTTTTTTCAATGAATCTACAAAGTGGATGCTGTCTTTATTTGAAAGTTCATTGTGTTTATATCTGTTAATAAAGTCGTTATAATATTCGTCAGAGTTACCATTTTTATATGGTCGTTGAATATCTCTTCCTGAAGGGGTGTAATAATGAGCTATTGTAAGCTTTAGCATTGAACCGTCAGGGTACATCAAAGGTCTTTGTACCAGGCCTTTGCCAAAAGAGCGACGGCCAACAATGATGCCCCTGTCCCAGTCTTGTATTGCCCCTGAAAGAATTTCACTGGCAGAAGCCGAGTTTTCGTCAATCATAATTACCAGTTTGCCTTTTTCAAATAGCCCCTGGCTGGTTGAGAAGAAATCTTGTCTGCGGGTTTTGCGGCCTTTGGTATAAACCAAAAGTTTGTCTTTTTCGAGAAATTGATCAGCAAGCATAGCTGCTTCATCTAATAAACCTCCACCGTTACCTGTAAGGTCAAGGATTAGGTTTTTCATCTTTTGTGACTGTAGTTTTTTTAGGGCTTTAGCAAATTCTTCGTTGGTAGTTTGCGAAAAACGGTCGAGTTTGATATAGCCGGTTTCCTTATCGAGCATGTATGCTGCGTCAATACTGTAAATGGGGATTTTATCACGGGTGATAGTGAAATCTATAAGGTTTTTAGAGCCTTTGCGCAATACTGAAATAACGACTTTGGTGCCTTTGTTGCCTCTTAGTTTTTTAAAAACGGTTTTATTAGTAATTTTAATCCCTGCTACCAGTTCGCCGTCAATTTTGATAATACGGTCGCCCCCCATGACCCCAACTTTTTCTGATGGGCCTCCGGCAATAGTGTTGACAATAAAAATAGTATCGTTAAGGATATTAAAACTTACCCCTATACCTTCAAAGTTGCCTTGCAATGGTTCATTCAGCTCTTTTACTTCTTCAATGTTCAGATATGCCGAGTGAGGGTCTAATTCTTTCACCATTGCCCTGATTGCGGTTTCTGTAAGAGCTGTCTGGTTGACGGTATCTACATACAATGAATTGATATAATCCAGGGTTCTGGTTATTTTGAAACTATTCTCATTGAGAAAAGGCACCTGGGCGTTAATTTTTGCAAAAGATAAGAGTACAATTAGGTTTATAAAGAAGAGCTTTTTTTTATTCATTTTAAAAAGGTTAAAAAATGAGGTTAAAGGATAATTTCAGAGAGATGGTTAAATTTAGAGGTTTTTATTTTGCTATTAATTGAAAGCAACAACGTTTACAGGTATTTTAGCAATTTCTCCAAGCTCTTTTCCATTCTCAGCCATAGATGGATCTTCGCCGTCATATTGCCACTGAACGTTGACCGGGATGCCCATGTGATATATTTCAGCGAAATTTTGAAAAATTTCAACAAGCTGTCTTAATGAAGCTGAATTGTAATAAACCATTTTGAAAAAAACTTGTACCTGTGGCAAGGTTTCGAGTGAATTGCTAAGCAATTCTTTGTATTCTTGCAGCCAGGAAATAACCGGGGCATAAAATTCAATTGCATTTTCGGGAAGTGAAAAACCATAAAACTCGAGCACATTCTGACCTGGGTCAAGAATTATGCCAGGAGTAAATTTGGTAGATTCAATTCTAAGCAGCTTCATTTATTGCAGTAATATATTCAGGGCACTAAAAGTAATAATTATTCTTCAAAAAAAAATATTTTTCAAAAAATAAGTAACGGCGAAATGCCTTATTCCCACTCAATTGTAGCAGGTGGTTTTGAACTTATGTCATAAACAACCCTGTTTACCCCTTTTACTTTGTTGATGATTTCGTTAGATATTTTAGCCAGGAATTCGTATGGGAGGTGTGCCCAATCAGCCGTCATTCCGTCTGTAGAGGTTACAGCCCTTAATACAACGGCATTTTCATAAGTACGTTCGTCTCCCATAACCCCGACAGATTGAACAGGTAGTAAAATTGCGCCAGCCTGCCATACTTTGTTGTAAAGATCATTAGATTTAAGGCCTTCGATAAAGATACTGTCAACTTCTTGCAAAATAGCTACTTTTTCAGCAGTAATATCGCTAAGGATACGAATAGCTAAGCCAGGGCCTGGGAAAGGATGCCTGTTAAGCAAGTCTTCCGGTAACCCAACAGTACGGCCTACTCGTCTTACCTCGTCTTTAAATAGTAAGCGCAATGGTTCTACTATCTTAAGTTTCATTTTTTCAGGCAATCCACCAACGTTGTGGTGCGATTTGATAGTAGCAGAAGGTCCATTGACCGATACAGACTCAATAACATCAGGGTAGATAGTACCTTGGGCCAACCATTTTACATCAGTTATTTTATGAGCTTCTTCATCAAATACTTCAATGAAACAGCGCCCTATAATTTTTCTTTTTTTCTCAGGATCAGAAACGCCTTTTAATTCTGATAAAAATTTATTTTTAGCGTCAGCGCCAATTACATTCAAGCCAAGATCTTTATATGAATGAAGTACTTTTTCAAATTCATCCTTGCGTAAAAGTCCGTTATCAACGAAAATACATGTAAGATTTTTACCAATAGCCTTGTGTAAAAGTAATGCAGCTACTGACGAATCTACACCGCCTGATAAACCAAGGACTACTTTGTCGTTTTTGACTTGTTCCTGAAGGCTTTTAATTGTACTTTCAACAAATGATTGGGGGGTCCATTCGCCGTGGCATCCGCAAATATTTCTTACGAAATTGCTCAATAATACAGAGCCTTCAGTAGAGTGATAAACTTCTGGGTGAAACTGAATGCCAAAAGTATTTTCTCCTTTGATTTGAAAAGCGCCGACTTTCACGTCGTTGGTGCTGCCAATAATTTCAAAATCGGCAGGGATTTTGGTAATTGAATCACCATGCGACATCCAAACCTGTGTATTGGCTGATAGCTTAGTAAGTAATGGATTGTTCGTGTTAATAAATGACAAGTTTGCACGGCCATATTCGCGTGTTTTTGAGGCTTCTACTTCGCCACCTAACAATTGTGCCAGGTATTGAGCTCCATAGCATATACCAAGTAGTGGAAATTTCTTACGAATGCTGCTCAAATCTGGTTTTGGTGCATTTGCTTCACGCACTGAGAAAGGGCTTCCGGATAAGATAACCCCTTTAACGCTCTCGTCAAGCTGAGGGAAATGGTTGTAAGGATAAATTTCACTGTAAACATTGAGTTCACGAACCCTGCGGGCAATCAACTGTGTGTATTGTGACCCAAAATCGAGAATAACAATTTTTTCTACCACTTGTATATGTATTGATAATTAACTACTTGAGAATAATTCTACTGTTGTACAATTTTTCTGCAAAGATAGAAAACTATCTGAATGAATTATTGAGTAGTTTAGCTTTTTAGCTGAGGTTCATCCAGCTCGAAAGACAAACCGTCAAAAGCTATATTAATCCCAGGAGGAAGAGTTTCATTTAGCTCACTATGAAGCCCGGCTTGGTGGCTGATGTGTGTAATGTAGCCATAGGCTGGTTTTATCTCATGTATCAACCCTATGGCTTCTTTTAAGGTAAAGTGGGAGAGGTGTGTCTGGTGTCTCAATCCTGATACGGCAAGATGGGTGCAGCCTATGAGTTTTTTCTTTTCTTCTGTGCTAATGGTTTTGATATCTGTGAGGTATGCAAAGTTGCCAATTCTAAACCCTAAGATGGGTAATTTATAATGCATCAAGCGAATAGGGGTAACAGGGATATTTTGGATGAAAAAAGGATTTTCATCAATGGTGTGAAGCATAATCTCAGGCACTCCAGGATACTTAACTTTAGCAAAGGCGTATGAAAATTCGTTTTTTATGGTGTCTTGTACACGAGATTCGGCGTAAACGTCCATTGGTTTCCCACTTATGTAATTAAAAGACCGAATGTCATCAAGTCCGCCAATATGGTCTTTGTGTTCGTGTGTAAATACAATTGCCTCAAGATGCTTTACGTTCTCACGCAGCATTTGTGTCCGGAAGTCAGGCCCACAATCAATAGAGATGTTTATGCCATGTGTTTCAATCATTACAGAAGAACGAAGTCTTTTGTCATGTTTATTTGTCGAGCAGCATACATTACAATCGCAAGCAATTACTGGTACGCCTTGGGATGTGCCGGTGCCAAGAAATGTTACTTTCAATGTTGTAAAAATTATTCTATGTAAAAGTAAGGTTTTATTTAGAAATACGCGATATTGTTCATGTTTAAGTATATGTAAAGAAAGTATTGGTTATTTAAAACTGGTTAACTTTGCGAGGAAATAATTACGGATTACGAATTACGGATTAATATTAACTAACAACTAACAACTAACAACCATACTATTATGGGCGAAACAAAGATAATTACACTGAATCATGGAAGTGGGGGAAAGCTTACTCATGATTTGATTGAAAACCTCTTTTTGAAATACTTTAAAAATAAAGATATAATTACGCTGACCGATTCGGCCATTGTTCCTTCTCAAAGCAGCCATTTAGCTTTTACTACAGATGGGTATGTGGTGGAGCCTATTTTTTTCCCTGGTGGAAACATTGGTAAGCTTGCTGTTTGCGGTACGGTAAATGATTTGGCTGTATCAGGGGCAAAACCGGCTTATTTAAGTTGTTCTTTTATTATTGAAGAAGGATTAACCTTTGATGAACTTGAGAAAATTGTTGTTACAATGGCTGAAGAAGCTTCTAAAGCTGGAGTTAACATTGTTACCGGGGATACAAAGGTTGTGCATAAAGGGAAAGGGGATAAAATATTCATCACGGCCTCGGGAATTGGATTTGTTGACGAGGATAGAGCTAAAATAGGCAGTGCAGATAAGGCTAAAGAAGGGGATAAGATAATAGTTACCGGTTCATTAGGGGATCATGCCATAGCTATCCTCTCGTCGCGCGAATCACTTACTTTTGAAACTCCTGTTGTTTCAGATTGTGCATCTTTAAATGGATTGATAGAGAAAGCCCTGGAAGCTTGTCCAAATATCTCATTTATGCGTGATGCAACAAGGGGTGGGGCTGCGACAGTCTTATGTGAGCTTGCAGAAAAGACTGGAAAAGGAATAATTATCTATGAAAAAGAGATTCCTGTGAAAGAAAGTGTAATGGCAATATGTGAAATGTTTGGTTTTGATCCGTTGTTCCTTGCCAATGAGGGTAAGGCGGTAATCGTAGTTCCTGCAAATGATGCTGATAAAGTGTTACAAATTCTTCAAATGCACGAACTTGGCAAAGATGCTGCTATTATTGGCGAAATAACTGCCGAAAACCCGAGAAAAGTAATACTAAAAACGAGTACAGGGGGAAAACGCTGGATAGATATGCCATCGGGGGCACAGTTGCCACGAATATGCTAAGAAAATTAGCGAATGAGATAATTTGAAAATTAGAAAATGGGAAAATAAAAAGAGCTGGTTTTTAAGTGAAACCAGCTCTTTTTTTATTTGTATTTAATTGGCTAATTAACTTATTCTCAAATTCGTTAATTATCTTATTTCTTTTTCCATAGCCCATCCATTTCTTCCAGAGATTTTCCTTTGGTTTCGGGAACAAATTTCCACATAAACAATGCTGAAAGTATGCCCATGATGCCATATATCCAGTAAGCAAAACCGTGGTTGAACTTTTCTGTAAGCCAAACATTGTCATTTAACATTGGGAATGTCAATGAAACAATCCAGTTGGCAATCCATTGTGCAGCAACAGCAATAGATAATGCGCCACGGATAGAGTTTGGGAATATTTCGGAAAGCAAAACCCAGCATACCGGGCCCCAGCTCATGGCAAAAGCAGCTGTGTAAAATAACATAAAGAACAGTGCTGCATATCCCTGTGCAGCTGTAAGTTGACCACCAGTTTGTCCCCAATAGAAAGTAAAGCCTAATGAAATCATAGCAATGGCCATACCTATAGAACCTATAATCATCAAGGGTTTACGGCCAAATTTGTCTACTGTAAGGATAGCTACAACAGTAAAAGTAAGATTAACAGCCCCAACTATGATAGTTTGCAGCAATGAACTATCAGTAGATGCTCCCATGTTGCGGAAGATGTTGCCGGCATAATATAAAACCACGTTAATTCCTACAAATTGCTGAAATACAGAAAGCATGATACCTACAAAAATAATTAAGAAACCATATGAAAGCCATGGTGCATGGTGTTCATGAAGTGTACCTTTTATTTCTTCCAGTATTTTAGGTGCATTTTCTTCACCTGCAATTTTCTTCAATACTTTTAGCGCTTTATCTTCTTTGTCATTAAGCACTAAAAATCTTGGGGTTTCGGGGACAAAGAACAGCAAAATAATGAAAATGCCGGCAGGTATTGCCCCTGAAAGGAACATATAACGCCAGCCATCAGTAATTAGCCAGGCCTCATCTCCCTGTTTTGCAATGAAATAGTTGACAAAATAGATAACAAGCATACCAAAAATGATAGCAAACTGGTTGAAAGATACCAATTTGCCACGAGAGTTGGCAGGGGCAATTTCGGCAATGTACATTGGTGAAATCATCGAGGCAATACCAACCCCTATACCCCCGATAATACGGTAAACAACAAAAGAATAAACGTCTAATGTGCCAAAAATATTAAAAGCTTCAGGTTTCCAAGCTCCTATTGCTGAAATAAAGAAAGCGACAGCTGCAATGAAAAGTCCATTTTTACGGCCAAGAGAGCGCGAAATAAAACCTGAGAGCGCCCCGCCGATGACGCATCCAATTAGCGCGCTGGCTATGACAAAGCCTTTAATAGCATCAGCAGTATCTTGTAAGGCAGTAGCTTCTGTAGGGATAGGTTTCTTCAAAAAACTTATCATCCAGATTACTACAATAGCAATAATACCTGCACTTATTGCTAAACCTTTTCTTGTGCCTAAAAGTTTAACTATCTGGCCTGATATAATTCCAAAAACCAATAAAATAACCAATGACATCAGTATTTTATACTGGGTTATCATGGATATAGCGTATGTTAATTGTGAAGGGTCGAGGATTTTTGAAATGTAAAATTCGACCAGCGATTTTTCAGCCCCGTTAACAACAGCGGTATCGTAACCAAAAAGCAAGCCTCCTAAGGTGGCAACTAAGGTCAGCATGGCTATATATAGCGGGTTCCCCTTGCTATAAGTTGTTGATGCTGATTTTGATGAAGTGTCAATAAAAGCCATTAGTATTTGTTTTTAGTGTGGTTAGTAAATAAAAACCCGGAATTTTTAAAATTCCGGGTTTAAATATAGAAAAATTAAATGTACAAGTTGATAAGTTGTTCGTAAAGTTCTTGTTTACCGCTAATTTGTTTTGGTTCACCAATTTCTTTAGCGATGTTGTACAAATCTTCAAAATTGAGTTTGCCTTGTTCGTATTCAGCGCCTTTACCACTGTCAAATGAAGCATAACGGGCTTTTCTCATCTTTAAGTAATCGCCATCAGCTAAAATTTTGTCTGCAATTACCAAAGCGCGGGCAAAAGTATCCATACCACTGATGTGGCCAATGAAAATATCTTCGAGGTCGGTAGAGTTACGACGTGTTTTAGCATCGAAGTTGATACCCCCGTGTGTGAAACCACCAGCCTGAAGAATTTCTAACATTGCCAAAGTTGTTTCAGTAATTGATGTTGGGAATTCGTCTGTATCCCAGCCGTTTTGATAGTCACCCTTGTTAGCGTCAATAGAACCTAACATACCAGCGTCTGCAGCAACACGAAGTTCGTGTTCCATAGTGTGTTGAGCTAATGTAGCGTGGTTAACTTCAATGTTCAATTTGAAATCTTTTTCCAAACCATATTGTTTCAAGAAACCAATAACAGTTTGAGCATCAACGTCATACTGATGTTTTGATGGTTCCATAGGTTTTGGTTCAATGAAGAATGTTCCTTTGAAACCTTTTGCACGTCCGTAATCTCTTGCAAGGGTGAGGAATTTACCCATGTGTTCGAGTTCACGTTTCATGTCGGTGTTGTGTAAGCTCATGTAGCCTTCACGGCCTCCCCAGAATACATAACCTGTACCACCTAATGCAATAGTAGCGTCAATAGCGTTTTTAACCTGGACGGCAGCATTGGTCAATACAGCAAAGTCAGGATTTGTAGAAGCTCCGTTCATATAACGTGGGTTAGAAAACACGTTGGCTGTGCCCCAAAGCAGGTTAATGCCTGATTCAGCTTGTTTTTTCTTAGCTATTTCAGTGATAATGGCAAGACGTTTTTCAATTTCAAAAACAGAACCATCTCCAACTAAGTCGGTATCATGGAAGCAATAAAATGAAACGCCTAATTTGCTGATGAATTCAAAAGCTGCATCAAGTTTTTCTTTTGCAAGATCCATAGGATCTTTAGCTCTATTCCATTCGTAATTGATAGTGCCCGGACCAAATGGGTCGCCACCTTCGCCACAAAATGTATGCCAGTATGCAACTGCAAAACGTAAGTGGTCTTTCATGGTTTTTCCACCAACTACTTTGTTAGCATCGTACCATTTAAATGCCAATGGGTTTTTTGAAGTAGGGCCTTCAAATTTAATTTGGCCAATACCTTTAAAGTACTCCTTGTTTCCGATTAAAACGCTCATAATTAATAAATTAAAAATGTTAATTAATAAATTCTTCTTATTTTATATAGCTTTGTTTAAAGCTTTTTTCCAGTTCTCAAAAGCTTCAGCATATTGTTGTTTTTTAGCAACATCGGGCTGAATAGTTTGTAATTTCTTTAATCCTGAGAAAGCTTCAGTAAAAGATTTGTAAATACCTGCACCTACACCAGCTCCACGAGCTGCGCCTTGTGCACCATCGGTATTGTAGAGCTCAATTGTAGCGCCAGAGATGCCGGCAAGGGTATCACGGAATATTGGGCTTAGGAACATGTTGGCATTGCCAGCTCTGATAACAGATGGGTTGATACCAATGCCCTTCATGATTTCCATTCCGTAGTGGAAAGCAAACACAATGCCTTCCTGAGAGGCTCGAAGCATGTGCTTGTTAGAGTGAATGTTAAAGCTAATGTTGCTGATTAAGCTGCCAATGTTTTTATTCTGAAGCATACGTTCAGCTCCGTTTCCGAAAGGTAATATAGATAAACCGTCACTACCAATAGCAATAGAGGCAGCAGCTTCGTTCATTGCTTCGTAGGTTGAATCTGCAAATCCGGTATTTTTCTTGATCCATGAGTTCAAAATACCAGTGCCGTTAATGCACAACAGAACGCCAAGACGAGTACTATCCTTAGCGTGGTTAACGTGGGCAAAAGTGTTTACACGTGACAGAGGGTCGTATTTAATTTCGCTACTTACACCATATACAACCCCTGAAGTTCCTGCTGTTGCTGCAATTTCACCAGGGTTAAGCACGTTTAAAGAGAATGCATTATTTGGTTGGTCGCCAGCACGGTATGCAACAGGGGTGCCTTTTGCTAATCCCAGCTCAGCAGCAGCTTGAGCTGATACTTCTCCCTGGTTTGAGAATGTTGGCAATATATTTGGAATGAATGATGCATCAAAACCATAGTAATCCATCAGAAAAGATGCAACAGAATTGCTGGTGAAGTCCCAGAACATTCCTTCAGAAAGACCAGAGGCTGAAGTGGCAATGTTTCCGGTAAGTTTCATAGCAATGTAGTCGCCAGGGAGCATGATTTTGTCTATTTGTTTGTACACTTCAGGTTCGTTTTCCTTTACCCATTTGAGTTTTGAAGCGGTAAAGTTGCCTGGGGAGTTCAACAAGTGTTTTAAACATTTGTCCCCGCCAATTTCGTTGAAGGCTTTTTCGCCATAAGGAACAGCCCGGCTATCGCACCAGATAATTGAAGGGCGAAGTACTTTCTGGTTTTTATCTATAGTCACCAAACCGTGCATTTGGTAAGAGATACCAATGGCTTTAATGTCTGAAGCAGAAGCTTTAGATTCTTTAAGCACTTCGGCTGTTGCAGCCTTAAGGTTTTCCCACCACATTTCGGGGTCTTGTTCTGCCCACCCAGGCTGAACAGCCTTTATTTCCATTTCTTTTTTAGGATAGAATGCAGATGCTACGCAGTTTCCGGTAGATGCTTCTATTATACTCGCTTTTACAGACGAGCTTCCAATGTCAAAACCTATCAAATACATGCTGAATGTGTTTAGTTTATAAGTTATTCAAAAAATTCTTTTTTTAAACGCTGGTATGCCCTTTTATCAAACCTGTAAAACTGTGCCGGTTTGTGGGCTACGTTTTTTTCTTTTTCATCAATAGGCTGTAAATATTGCCAACGCGAAATACTTTTTCGAAAATTACGGTTGTCAAATTTTCGTCCTTCAATGATTTCGTATAATGTTTGTAATTGTCTGATGGTAAATTTTTTAGGCAATAGTTCAAAGACCAGTGGCTCGTATTGCACTTCTTTTCGCAAGGCTGTAAGGCCTTCAATTACAATGTCCCGGTGGTCAAAGGCAAGTTCTGGTATGTTCTGGGTGTCTTGCCAAATTACTTTGCCCTCGCAAGGCATAGCTTTATGAAGCTTGATAAGAGCATAATAAGCAACTGTAACAACGCGGTTTATGGTCATCCTGGTTGCTTTTTGCAGCCAATCTAAGTCATCTTTTTTTGAAAGACGATCGGGCGAACCAAATACTTTTAATTGTTGAAGGTAAATATTCTCAAGGCCTGTAAGCTCTTTTAATACACGGACAGCAGCTGTATCTACATCTTCATCATCGTAAACCATGCTGCCAGGGAGTTTTAATGAGTTCGGGGCAGTTTGTTTTTCTGGTGTAAGTCCCAAGTTTCTGTCTATCAACAAAACTTTTAGGCTTTGTCCGTCAAAACCAAATATGACACAGTCAACAGAAACATGCGGATTGAGCTTAACTGCCATAAATTATTTTTTTGTAAATGTAATACATCAAATATCAAAAATGCAAACTTAGCGTAAAAAATACGTTAACTATTTTATAAAAAAATGTATTTCAGTAATTTGTAAAGAATATTTTTAAATTGCTAAATTTTGAAAAAATATAGGTGATAACTACGAAGGTCTTATGTAGTAAAGCATTTATGGTTATTTTTATGCTATTTGATAAAAAATGAAATGTCCCTAAAAATTAAGTCCAGGTTATTACTGTTAAAACTGGCGGTTATATTGTCGTTGATGAGGGCAAGGCATGTGTTTGGCTTTGTATTATTTGTTGGTATTTGTTGAAAGAAAGTAATGGAGCGTTCTTTATCTTGTATTGTTTTGATTTTTATTGAATATAAAGCTTTTTCCTGTTTAATGTTATTTTTAAAGCTAATCATGTCAAGTCTTTCTTTTAATAAAAAGTTGAGATACACTTGCATAGCTTCTTTTTTATATTTTACTTCCTGGCCTTTTGCATCAATTAGTACAGGTATTTGTCCGTTACTGAAGTCTATGGCGAACGATAGTGCACGGTTTGAAAGGTTTTCAAATGAAATCAATTTAATATCTCTTGGGTTAAAATCAATTAATGATTTGTTGTACCATTCTTCCTGACTTAAAGCAAATATTCCTGCAAAATTGCCCTGATAACCTGGTATTTTAACAATGTATGGCTGGCTACTATTTTTCATTATGGCGTATGTTGTGTGGTTGTGGTTGTTTGCCCAAATGAAATAGTCTTTTATCTTATTTTCATTTACATCATAAATTATCACTTCGTGTCCTTTTTTTGTAAGTGAATCTGCAATGGTTTGCGATATGTTTTCAGAAACTAATGATGAAACCTCTATTGTAGAAATAATTTGAAACAAGAAGTGCATTAAGGTTTTGTCTGTACTAAATTTGTCACAATATGACCATCCGTTTTTATTGCTTTTTAAATAAAAAACATTTTGTTTGTTTTTATTTATTTCAATTTTGCTGACAATGACATTGTTCTCAATTTTAAAAACCGCTTCGTTACTATTAAGTGTGCTTGAATAATTTTTAAAGTACAGAAATGTGGCGGCAATAGCTAAAGAAAAGGCTGTAATTATCAGGATGATGATGTTTTTTCTCATATCATGAGTTTATATAAAGCGTTTTTTTTGGATATAGAAAAATATTAATGCTAAGATGGCTACCATAACAAGTGGTAAAATTATGTTTATAGCTTGCCAGAACCTTAATTCTTCTGTTAGTTTGATTTTGTTAAGTAATCGCATCTTTACTTCTTTATTCCTTATCGAAATAAGGCCGTTGTCATCAGTCAGGTATTGAATTGCGTTTAAAATAAAGTCTTTATTGCCAAAGATTTGTGAAGTGTACTTGTCTCGGCCAATGCGCCCTAAATATATTTGCGAGTTGGTATATCTTACGTCATTTCTGATAATGTCGGCATCGGCAATAACTATCATTTTGTTGTAAACGCTTGTTTCAATTACTTTTTTGCTTCCGACAATTTGTAAATCATCCAACATCCTGTTTTTAAAAACAGAAGTAAACGTTCCTTCGGCAAGAACTGCTACCGGGAGAAATTGTTTGTCAAAACTTTCTAAAGCTGGTTGTTGCTTGATTTCTTGCATAGAAATAATGTAAGGCACTGTTTTTATCTTTGCTCTTGCCGATGATGTTAATAAGCTTGTAAAATGAATATTTTCAATGTTAAGTGTATCTATATAGCTTGTATATTCTGATTTTACAAGATTGATATTTCTTGAAATCGCACTGTTCTGATTACCTGCCAATAAAGGCAAGTAAAGCCAGGGTGCAGGGGAGAATTGTGGGCGTGTATTTGATGTTGCCGTATTGACGGGGATGATATTACATTGGATGTCTTGCACAAGCACAGGGTTTAGGCGTATTCCGTAACGAAACAGCTGGTCGTCAAGGTTGAGCTGGGCTATGTTGGCAAATGTTTTTCCATAAACGAGGCTGTCCCGGGCTACAGAAACCGGGTCGATGAGCCACAGCACTTTCCCTCCCTGCATAATATATTGGTCAACGGCAAACTTGTCTTCTTCATTCCATGGTTTTGTTGGATTTGCTATAATAATGCAACTGTAAGGTAGTAATAGTGATTGATTTCCGTGTATCTCGCCCCGGTCAACTTGAAAATAGCTGGCTAACTCGCGGGTAATATCTGCAACCTGGTACTGGTCATATTCTCCATGACCTTCAATAAAAGCAACTTTCCGGTTGTCACGAATAGCAAGGCAATGAATGGCATTTATCAACGAATATTCCAGGCTTTGTTCTGAGTGTGTAAGGTTTTCTTCTGCTGAAAGCCCGGGATTATTGCTAAGCAGGTTTATAGGAAAATCAATGTTATTGTAACTGGCAATAGCTCCGGGGATAATGTTTTTTTCGGCCATGTTGCCTTTTTTGTCTTTAATCTTTACCGAAACAGGCTCTAATCCTTGTTTGTATAGTTCTTGTATTTGTTGTTGAATGCTCTTTTCATCGTTTCCGGCATAAGGGTCAATAAATGAGTACTGAATGTGGTCTCCGGCAATAATTCTGAATTCGTCGAGTGTTTCTTTTACAGTGCGGCTTAGTCGGGTAAATCCGCCGGGTAGTTCGCCATCCAGATACACCTTTATGAAGATTTTGCCCGGCAATTTTTGTAGAATCTGCTTTGTAGGCTCAGAAAGGGTGTATCGTTTCTCTTGTGTAAGGTCTATCCTGAAATATATGAATGAAGATATGACGTAAATGCTGACAATTATAACGATGTACAAAATCAGTTTTACAAGATGCCCGCTATTTTTTAAGTTTGTTATCATTGTATGTTTTATAGTAATGCAAAATAAAAAAATATTCTTGTCACAATTTACTTAAAGGATACAAAAAAGGCACATAATGAATGTTTATGTGCCTTTTGGTGTTATATCAATCCCGATTAGTTTAAAATAGGGATAATTTTGGGTTCTTCCTTCATAATACCGGGAGCTGAAGCTTTAATATCTGCAATGGCCTTTTTTATTTGCGATAAAGAGCAAGGCATGGTGGCTATTGAAAATACCGCTTTGCTTTTTTCAGGTGTATGCCTGTTATGGCTTACTGTATCTATATTTATTTGTTGACGACCTATTGCAGTAGTTACTAATCCTGTTATTCCAGGATAATCTTCTGTAACAAATGTAATGTTGTAAGGAAGAACAACAGAATCTGCATCGGCAAGCTCAAAAGAAACCTCTTCGGGGATATTGGTTATTTGCTTGTCATAACGGGCAGCAAAAATGATATCCCCGACAATTGAACTGGCTGTTTCAAGGCTTCCTGCCCCTTTGCCGACAAAGTGGTGTTTGCCTGAATATTGGTTCAATATCTCAACGCAGTTTGTGGCTCCGTTCACTTTAGAGAGAATGTTTTCATTTTTCACCATCATTGGCCTTACTGCTGCATATATTTTCTGATTGGTTTGTTTGGCAAAACAAATCAATTTGAGAGTACAATTCATTTCGTTGGCCAAATCAAGGTCATCCTTAGTCAGCGAGTTTATCCCTTCTTTGTACAGATGGTCATATTTTACTTGTGCCCCAAAAGCCAAACGCAGCAATATTGTTAGCTTGTGGGCAGCGTCGCCACCACTGATATCAAGTGTCGGGTCTGCTTCGGCATAGCCTGCTTTTTGGGCCATAGAAAGAGCTTCGTCAAAACTTAGCCCGTCTTCTTTCATTTTTGAAAGGATGTAGTTGCTTGTTCCGTTCATAATGCCAGAAATTTCAAGCACTTTGTCGCCGGTAAAGCTTTCTCGGATGGCTTTGATAATAGGTATTGCCCCACAAACGCTTGCTTCGTAGCCCAGGCTGACATTGTTTTCGATGGCAGTGTTGAAAATTTCTTCGCCTCTTTCGGCCAGCATGGCTTTATTGGCAGTAACAAGGTGTTTTCCGTTTTTTAATGCTGAGATCATTACGTTAAAGAGGTAATCGCTTGTGCCACCTATGGTTTCAACTACTAAATCAATTTCTTTGTCTTCAAGGATTTCTTTTGTAAAAGCAGAAGCCTCTTCCTTTGTAAGGTCTTTGCCGCCTCCGCAAAATAGATTTAGCGGAAGTTGGTATTGTTGGGCGCTTTTAGATGGAAAAAGGTCAACAATTTTTTTTAAAACAATCTTTTTTTGGGCTCTCAGGTGAAGATCATGATCCAAATCAAGAAGAATTTTGGCAACACCGCTGCCTACTGTCCCACAGCCCAGTATTGCTATATTGAAATTTTTACTCATTGTTCTAATTTTTAAATGTAAACTTTGTGAAAATTTAGCAGCTTACTGCTGCAACTGCCTGATTTTGCTAAAACAAGGAAAACAAAAAAATATCTCCGTAAGATACAAAACACACTCAACCCCCCAAGGGGGTGGTAGTTGAAGTGGTATATGTTATGCACATCAGAGGTGCAAAGTTCGAAGATATGTTCATCTTTTTTTTATTCACAAAGGTAAAAGAATGTATCAAATGTCAACAAATAGTATGCCGAAAACAATATCCTTTTTCACTGATTATTTAAAAACGTTCAAGTTGTGAAAAGAAATAATTTGTTTCGATGATGGCATTTTCGTCACAATCTGAGCCATGAATAGCATTTTCCTGAACGCCAGTGCCGTAGAGCTTACGTACAGAGCCTTCTGCTGCGTTGGCAGGGTTAGTTGCCCCTATCAATGCCCGAAATGCTTCAACGGCATTGTCTTTTTCAAGGATTGCAGCTATAACCGGCCCGGAAGTAATAAATTCAACAAGTTCGCTAAAAAAACTTTTTTCGCGGTGCACAGCATAAAAGCCTTCAGCCTGGGCTTTTGATAAACGAGTCATTTTAAGGGCTTTAACCTTAAACCCGGCTTTAGTAATCATTGCCAAAATTTCGCCCGAAAGGTTTCTTGCTGTTGCATCGGGTTTGATCATAGTAAATGTTATGTTACCTGCCATATACGCTTTGTTAATTTTGCGAATATAAGAAAATCGGTTTTATTTATTAATCATATCCACTATTTTTACAAAAAATTAAAATTTGCAATGTGGAATACGATATAAATAAAGATATTCGGGCGGTAGATGCCCTGTTAAATGATAAATCGCCTGTTTTACTGGTAACTCATATCAACCCTGACGGGGATGCTATTGGTTCTACTATGGCCATGTATCACTATTTGAAGAAAAAAGGCAATAAAGTTTGGGCTATGACACCCAATGATTTTCCTCAATTTCTTGCCTGGGTTGAAGCAAGTAGTGATATTATTATTTTTCAAAAAAACAAGGAGCTTGCCCAGGCTGTGATTGCTGAAGCGAAGTACATTATTTGTATTGATTTTAATGGTTATGCCAGGTTAAAAGAGCTTGGCCCATTGTTAGAGGCTGCTAATGCTATGAAGGTTCTTATTGACCATCATCCGCAACCTGATAATGGCTTTATTTATAAAATTCATGATACAAAAGCTCCGGCAACAGCACAACTTGTTTTTAAATTTATCAAAGAATCCGGGAATATTGAGCTTTTGGACAAAACGATTGCCACATGCATTTATACTGGCATGATGACCGATACTGGCGTATTTTCATACAATATCAACAATTCGGAAACGTTCAGGGTAATAGCAGATTTGTTAGATGCCGGTATTGACAGGGATTTGATATATGATAATGTGTTCAATAACTTCTCGCATCACCGCATGCGGTTGATGGGCTATTGTCTGAACGAGAAAATGGTAGTGTTGCCTCATCTTCATGCTGCATATATATGGCTGACAAAGAAAGAAATGGAAAAGTTCTCGTTTGAAACAGGAGATACCGAAGGATTTGTAAATATGCCTTTTGCCATAAAAGGAATTAATATTACAGCTTTGTTTACTGAAAAACATGACCATGTGAGGGTTTCTATGCGTTCGCGTGGCGAATTTGACGTAAATAAAGTATGTTTAAAATATTTTTCTGGCGGAGGCCATAAAAATGCTGCCGGAGGAGAATCTAAAGCTCCGATAAAGGAGGTTATTAAAGAGTTTGAAAAAATACTTGAGTCGTACCGAAATGAGATACAGTGCTTTTATCATAATTAGTTGTTTTATTGGTTTTCTCTCGTGCAGACAGCCGGTTGTCCAGCCTAATAAAAACCTGCCAGACCCTAAGAAAGAACACCTTATTGAGCTCAACCGTGCCATGGTAAAGCAAAATGAATTGCTCATTAAAGCTTATATCAAGCGAAATGCTTATAAAATGGTGCAAACTGAAACCGGTTTGTGGTATGGGATATATAAAAAGGGCAAAGGGCCGAGGATTAAAGTTGGAACTCCGGTAGAACTCAAATACACATTAAGCTTGCTTGACGGAACGCTTTGTTATTCATCAGATTCGTTAGGGATGAAGAAGGTTAAGGCCGGGCTTGGCAACGTTGAGGCTGGTCTTGACGAAGCCTTGTTGCTTATGAATATTGGTGATGCTGCCCATATAATATTACAGCCCCATTTGGCTTATGGCTTTTCGAGTGACGGTAACCGTATTCCTCCTACATCTATTATTGTTTATGATATAGAAGTTTTTGCAGACCATAAATAAAAGGGTTCAATTTTTCTTTTATTTAAAAGCAATTTTGGAAAAGTCATGATATAGATGATTCTTCTAAATTTGCTCAAAAAAACAACATGCCCCGTTTTAACAAACTTATCATCTATTATTTTTCCGGAACAGGTAATTCAAAGAATGTAGCGCTTTGGTTTTCAAAAGTGGCCACAGAAAGAGGTATTATTACACTTATTGTCAATATTGCAGAAGTAGATAGATTGCATATAGAAACGCCTCCTCCAGATGCGTTGATTATGTTTGTTTCGCCAATACATGGATTTAATTATCCTCCGGTGATGATGCATTTTATCTTGCGTTTCCCGAAAGGTTTTAACAAGGTTGTGCTGATGAATACGCGCGCCGGAATGCTTATTGGCAAATGGGTAACTCCCGGATTATCCGGTTTGGCTTTTTATTTTGCTTCATTGGTATTGAAATTCAAGCATTATTCTATTGTTGGGATGATGCCTGTCGATCTGCCTTCAAACTGGATATCGCTGCATCCCGGACTGAATGAGCGCACCGTAAAATTTTTACACGAGAAAAATAAAGTGAGAGTAACCGCTTTTGCTGGTAAAATTTTGGCCGGGAAAAGATGTTACAAAGCCTTGAAGGAGATTGTCCAGGATTTGGCAATATCGCCAATTTCATTGTTGTACTATTTTGTGGGGCGTTTTGTTATTTCCAAAACCTTTTATGCATCTGCAGACTGCAATAATTGCGATTTGTGTGTTAAGAATTGCCCTGTCCGGGGAATTATCAAGGTTAACAATCGTCCATTCTGGACCTATCGCTGCGAAAGCTGTATGAAATGTATGAGCTATTGCCCCCAAAAAGCAATAGAGACTGCTCATGCGCCATTTGCGATTTTTGTTGTTTTATATAACCTTGTGTTGATGGTGCTGTTTTACAAGTATTTTGGGCTTCTGTTCTTTACAATAGAGAATGTAATTGTCAAATTCGTTGTTGAAACAGTTATATTTATAGTTTCTCTGGCTGTTTGGTACCGGCTTATGCATTTTTTGCTGCGTTTTCATTGGTTTGAACGTTTGGTGGTTTATACATCGCTTACAAAATATACCTGGTGGGGTAGGAGATATAAAGCGTTGAAAGACAATTAGCGAATTAGTTAATTTGAAAATTTGAAAATTTGAAAATTTGAAAATAAGGTAATGTTAAGAGAGCAAACCCATACATATTATGAGCAAAAGGCTGAATTGTTGCTTCAATATATTGCCAACCATCTTGATGGCGATTTGAGTGTAAAAACATTGTCTGATATTTCTGGGATTTCGTTGTTTCATTTTCACAGGGTCATGAAAGCTGCGCTGGGTGAAACTTTGGGAAGTTATATTGACCGTGTCAGGCTCGATACTGCTGTTAAACTTATCAGGTATGGCGATATTTCTTTTACAGATATAGCTCTTCGTATTGGATTTAAGGATTTATCAGCTTTTTCAAAAGCTTTTACTAAAGAGTTCGGTATTTCGCCTAATGATTTTAAAGCGGATAAAAATGCTGTCCTCAATACTCACATTGATTATAAAATGACAGGTACCCAAAAACTGGTTGTAGATGTTAAGCCGAAAATAAAGACCCTGCCTGACCGGATGGTTTATTATATCAGGGTGAAGGGCATATATGGCGGCTTGGAAGTAATAAAAGCCTGGGATGAATTGGGAGACTTTATTGTCATGAATAAACTTGACGGCTGGAACCTTAATTTGTTTTCGGTTTATTATGATGATGGCGATGTTGTGGGTGTTGAAAATACCATTTCAGATGTTTGCATTGCTTCAAAGAAGATGGTATCTGTATCAGGGCGAATAGCCGTTCAGAACATCCCGGGAGGAAAGTATGCTGTTTATAGGTATAAAGGCCCATACGATTATTTGTGGGATGTGTATGATGCAATCTTTCGTGATGGGGTATATCCGGGCGATTTTAAACTGCGCGATGCTCCAATTGTAGAAAAATATCTAAACCTTTCGCACAAGGTAAAACCTGTTAATTTGTTGACCGAAATTTTTATCCCTATAGAATGAAATTTGTACTTAAATATTTCACCGGAACGGGCAATTCATTGAAAATACTGGATACTTGCAAAGATGCCTTTATTGCTAAGAGCCATGTTGCCAGCATATCGGCAATTAAGGTTGGACAGCAGTTGCCGCAAGATGCCGATGTGATTGGCTTTTGCTTTCCGGTCTATGCTTTCGGGATACCCCGGATTTGCAGGCAGTATTTGAAGGAGCTGAACAGGTTTAAGAAACAACAGAAAGTATTTGTTCTCATCTCTGCTGGTGATGCAGATGAGGCGGGTCTTGCATTTCGCAATTGCGAAAAAATTCTTACTAAGAAGAATTGCCGGGTTATATATTCGGCAGTGGTTCAAATGCCTGTCAATTGGATAATTTTTGAAAAAGCACCTTCTGAAAAAGAAGCAGAAGCTATTATTCAAAAAGGGGTTGAGTTTACATACCAGGTTGCTCGCGATATTCTGAATGGCGTTCAGAAGTTTCACCAGTTTAATTATCCAAAGCGTTACAGTAAGTTTGGGTTTTATAAAGATTACTTTTTGTTCAAATATTTGGGCATTTACAATCTTTGTCGGATGTTTAAGACCTATGACAGCTGCAATGGATGCCAATTGTGCTCTAAAATCTGCCCAACTCAAAGTATTGTGATGGTAAATAACAGGCCAACATGGACTTATAAGTGCGAACAGTGTATGCGTTGTGTCAATTTCTGTCCAAAGGGGGCTATATATCAAATGTATGGCGGTGACACACTGGGAAAGGATAGATATTATGAGCCAAGTTTCAAACCATTAAAGGAAATGTAATTCTAAAAGCGCCAAACACAGCCTGCTCCCTGAGGCGTAACATACAACGAGTAATTGGCAGGTTTTTCGTCATTCATAAGTTGTTTAAAGCTCAAGCCTACTGTTTTTCCGATGGCATAGCCCAGAAGGGCCCCTGCAAATGCATCTGAGAACCAGTGAATGTTTACCGAAACGCCTAACCCAACTATGCTTGCATAGGTTATTGCCCCAATTTTCAGGGCTTTGTTTTCGGGGTAAAGTTCGGTAAGCGTTATAGCCATAGCAAATGCTGTAGTAGTGTGGCCGCTTGGCCATCCGTTGAATGCTCCCCTGCGCAAGATGCCAAATGCAAAATCGTCGCTGTAATCTTTTGAACGGTCAGTTATTTCTTCATCATCGCGCAATATTCCCGGAGGACGGCGCCCGGTAAAGACTTTGATAGAGGTAGTAAGCCCTGCGCCAAGAATTGCGGCTTGACCTAATGCTAAGCCTGTAATTTGCAGTTTTGTATTGTTATGTTTACGCCCATAAATGTAAACGCCAAGAGGGACAGCTAATGGAACCAATCCGCCAACAGCAACAGCAGGCATACCGCTATATGCTACAAATTTATTTTCGTATGAAAGTTTGTTTATCTCCCAGTCAATGCCGCTTTCCACCAGGCCATAAGTGCCGGCAATGGCAACAGCGCTGTTTAATCCATAGTTGTAGGTGAAGGTGTGCACCGTATTTGCCCCAAGTTTGTAAAATATTTTGGAAAAAGGGATGATGGAACCTATGTTTGCAGGCTCGTATGAAAAGCTTAATTTACTTATCATTAATAAGCTTAAAGAGAATATAAAACGCATTGTTGAAGGGGTAATCAAATTTTTGCTCCGAAGTTAATAATTATACGCCGTCAAACCGTACTATCTTCAGATATTTTTGCTACCTTAGTTAGCGCTAATTGCCCTGTGTATGGAAAAAACTATTGATCAATGGCAATTTGAACAAAGTACTACCGATTTTAACCGGTTGATGCAAAAACGCATTTACAGGGTTTTGCTGGTCTGTAGCCGGTATGATTATTTTATTCTTGAAGAAGATGGTCGCATTGAGGAGCAAATCTTCAATGAATACATGGCTTTGAATATGCGCTATCCTCCGGCGGTAATTCAGACTGACTCAGCAGAAGAGGCGCTCAAAATCCTTGAAGATGAAGAGACAGATTTGGTTATATTAATGCTGAATATTGGCGAATCTGAGCCATTCAGTTTAGCCAGGAAGATAAAAGACCTATATCCTGGCAAACCTATTGTGTTGCTTACGCCATTTTTGCGTGAAGTTTCTGCCCATTTGAAACATGAGGATTTGTCAGCTATTGATTATACATTCTGTTGGCTTGGTAATGCAGATTTGCT
>JAKPQD010000055.1 GCA_029572965.1 Bacteroidota bacterium
GTAAAAACACCTTTTGATGCTATAGAAAAATGGTACGAATTAAAACCAGAAATTTTTAAAGACAATCCATTGCAGTTTAAAAATAAAGTTTTATCTTTGCAATTAAGTTATCATAAACAACCTTGTGAAACTTGACAAGTAGGACTATTGTTGAGATGCCCTGACAACATCAATAATTATGCCATATTCACTATATTTTGAAATAAAAAAGGGGGTATTATGTGAATATTTCAATGCATGCAAAATAAATTCTGGAACAAATTAAAAAAGTTATTTTTCTATCCTTAAGCGTGCATCAACAACAGTCAACGAATAAGGTGTTGCTATGACAGGGTTCAAATCTATTTCCTTGATTTCTGCAGCAAAGCGCAATAAAGATGAGAGATTGACAATGATTTGGGCGAAGGCATGTTCTGAAACTGGCTTGCTTCCGCGTGCCCCTTTGATTATCTTATAACTTTTCAGCGAATGCACCATGGAGATGGCTTCTTCGTATGATAATGGAGCTAAACCAGAAGAGACATCTTCCAGTATTTCAACAAAGATTCCCCCAAGCCCACACATTACAATATGTCCAAACTTAGGTTCGTAGTGAGCGCCCACAAATAGTTCCAACCCTGATAACATTGGCTGCAAACTCACAGCATACGTATCTTTTATCTTCATCATGCGGTTAAACTCTGCCAACAAATGGGCTTCAGACTTGATATTAAGGGTAACCCCTCCTACATCACTTTTATGAAGCGGCCCGCATGCTTTGACCACCAATGGGAAACCAATTTTTCGAGCGCCATCAAACAAAGCATCATTGTTATTAACTTCTAAAGTTTCAACCATGTTAATATTGGCACTCTGCAATATTTTTTCAATAGTAGCATTGCTGACAAAGCCATTTGGGGCAGTATCAATAATATTCCTCAGCTTTGCCTTGTCAACATGCTTTTCTGGCTCGGCATCATAAGCAGGCACAGCAGTATTGAATATTTTGGCAATGGCATGTCCAAGCTGCACTTCATCGGGGAAGTTGATATGCCCTCGCGATAAAAAGCAGTCCAGCTCTTTATATGCCGAATGTACCGATGGCAATATAGGGAAAATAGGCTTGCAACACGTCTGCATTTTTCGGTGCAGCACATCATAGGCTTCATACACACGGGTAAGGCCTGTACTGCCAAAGATAACCATGATGGCGTCAATATTATCAAAATATTTCTCGCAGTAATCAATAGCAATTTCAAGCTGTTGGGGAGTCCCGGTAGCCAAAATGTCAATAGGATTTTTGGCAGAAGCCCCATGAGGAAGGTGTTGTAATAGCTCATTGCTTTTAGCTTCATCAAATTGAGGTATTTCAAGGCCTCCGACAGACAAAGCATCGGTAAGCATTACAGCAGGGCCTCCGGCATGAGTGATAATGGCAATACGCTTACCTTTTACAGTTTTATGCATAAAAACTGAAGCAACAGTAGTAAGCTCTTCGCGTCCAAAACACCTGACAATGCCGGCTTTTCTAAACAAAGCTTCAACAGCCAGATCGGAAGTGGCCATTGCCCCGGTATGCGACATAGCTGCCCTGCTCCCGGCCACGCTACTGCCAGCTTTTATAGCTGCTATTTTACAGCCTTTCTTTATCAGCGAGCGGGCATGAAACAGCAGTTTGTCAGGATTTTTAACAGATTCGAGATATAACAACTTAACCTTTGACGATTTTTCGGAGTCGAAAGTCAGGTCAAAATGTTCCATCATTTCTTCTACACCAATCTGCGTGCTGTTCCCAACAGAATAAACCCCTGAAAAGGTTAATCCTTTGGACATTGCCGATTCAATAATAAACATAGCCGTAGCCCCGGAACTTGAAATGAGGTCGCAGCCATCAGGTTCCAATTGTGGCACAGGAGAAGTGAATACAGCACTGTATTGCGTCGTAATCACACCGATACAATTGGGGCCAATAAGCGAAGCCCCGTATTTGTCAACAGTTTCTTTAATAGCTTTCTCATATTGTGCTCCTTGTTGGCTTTCTTCGCTAAAACCCGCTGAAATAATAATAAAAGCTTTTGTATTGCGCTGTGAAGCAAGAAATTCAAGAGTAGCAGGACAGTCTTTGGCCGGAATAGCCAATACAGCTAAATCAACATCGGGCAACTGTTGGACATTTGCATAACTCTGAACTCCCTGTACCACATCATATTTGGGATTGACAATATATAACACTCCAGCATATTTGCCTGCAATAAGGTTACTTACCAGCTTGCCCCCAGGTTTTTTAACATCATTGCTACCTCCAACCACCACAATGGATGAAGGATTGAAGAATTTGGGATGTAACATGAATTTTTAAACAAAGATACCTAAACTAAAGAAGCTAAGGCTATCTGAGACCGGAATAAATTCGTACTGAAACTTGCTATACCCTTCGCGGGCAATGTCTATAAGGCCCAGCCCGGCATCGCCCTGTGCATTGGTAGCTCCAAGGTGCAAATTAAGTTTATACAATTCTACCAGCTCAGGTTTTTCCATCGAATTGAGATTGTCCAGATGCTCAGCAAGAGGCGCTGTCTTACTGGTAAAAATATAATTTCCGGTATAAATAAGAAAATGGCCATCTTTCTGGCCCATCATGAATATGCCTTCTTTCACCCCGTTGGTTTCAACGCCATGCTTGCTCACATTTTGCAATATCTCTACCAGCACGTGAAACACTCTTTTTCGATACGAATTGCGTTCCTGGTTTTTGTAAAGATTCTCTTCTATCATCCGAAGAATAGGAATTATGGTATGTTGCGAAAAGTCCCCCTTATGAATGATAAATATATTGTCCATTGTCAACATCTGGTGAAACTCTTTGGCAACATTTTCCTGCAGTTTATCTCCAGTATCTTCTTCTGAAGGCGAATTGAGCTTTACCTGCAAATAAAAGTAAGAATAATGCGAATCGACCTGTTCAAAATCATAATCAAGCTTTTGCTTTGATTTTCGGGCCATTTCAATAAGTCCAAGGCCTGCCCCCCCCTTATTGGTAATAGTATTGTATTCTAAAACATCTAAATACAGCCTTTTAAGCTCTTCTGGCGACATGTTGTTTAGGTGTTCAATCTTTTCGCGCAGTTTTTCTACCTCTTCATTAGCAATAAGATTGGCAGATGAGATATAATATGATTTCCCGATGTTACGGGTTACAAAAATACCACTACTAAAAAGAGATGCTTGTTCTTGCGTGGCCCCCCCATGTCTGATAACGTTTTGAAAGCATTCGGCAAGCAAAAACGAAACCTTATTGCTAATTTTATGTTCCTCATGCCTCGAAGCTATGGTAGTTTCGCTGATATCAATAATACGTTCGGTGATTTCATCGTTGAAATTGCCATGATATACAAAGCTAAGATTATCCTGTTTCAGGTTATTAAACAACTGATATACATTTTGTATATTCATGAGTAGTTGGGTAGTTGTAATTTTTGTGGATAAATATAAATATTTTTTTATTGCAAAAAAGCCCCTTTCATGTAAATGTTTATGAATGATGATATTTGTGTACCTTTAAACATAGTTATTCTTAGTATATTTAAGTAATAAATATTTTAATATCAACACATTACAACACTTTAAAATAATATGAATAATTTCTATTCATCTTTAAAAAAAATATCCACATTATTTCTGAAGTTTGGGCAATATACACTTACCTTTTCTGGAGCATTTTTCGTCTTGATAATAATTCTGGCTTTCACACCTTTGCCCTACTATATGCAAAATTGGCTTGCAAATACAGACAAATATGACATTTCGCAGCCTGATTATATTATTATGCTTGGAGGTAGTGGAATGCCAAGCGAGGACAACCTGATAAGACTATATTACACTGCTCAATTAGGGATTGAGAACCCTAAAGCATATATTATTATTGCCCATCCCAAAGATAGCTCAGTGCAACATTTGATGCAACAAGAACTGATAATAAGAGATATTGATTCGCTGCGAATTACGTTCGCTTCAAAAGGTACCAATACGCAATCTCAGATAGTGAATATCCAAGATAGTTTTCCCGAAACTTTATTCAAAAAAGGAATAGTCATCACCAGTCCCGAACAAATACGGCGCACACTTATGGCTTTCAGAAAAGCAGGGTTTAAGCATGTTGGAGGGCTGCCGTCTTTTTCACAAGCCATGGATAGAGATTTTGACCTGCGATTCAATAGCCGAAAACTCAAAGGCTCGAGGTATATCCCTGAAGTTGGGGATAAACTTAGCCTGCGTTATAATTTTTGGAACTATCTGAAACTGGAGATTACCTGCCTCAGAGAATTAACAGCTTTGGCATATTACAAGCTAAATGGCTGGATTTAACCCCAAACAGGATTTATCACCACTAAAAGTAAAAACCCTTATCTTTGCATAAATTTGAGATGATGCAACAACAAGAATCAACAATATGTGCCATAGCAACCCCTCCCGGACACGGGGCATTGGGAATTATCCGTATTAGCGGGCCCGAGGCATTTGGCATTTGTAACAAAATCATCCGAAACAAAGACTTAACACAACAAGCCTCTCATACCATTCATTTTTGCAAAATATACGATGGCCCAGAGATTATTGACGAGGCGCTGCTGAGCATTTTCAAAGGGCCTAACTCATATACCGGCGAAGATACTATTGAAATCAGTTGTCATGGCTCACCCTACATCCTTCAAAAAATAGTTTTGCTACTTATCAAACATGGTGCCCAAATGGCCCAACCAGGAGAATATACCCTACGCGCCTTCATGAACGGCAAGCTTGACCTCACACAAGCCGAAGCTGTAGCTGATTTGATTATGGCCTCCTCCAAAGCAGCCCATGACACTGCCATAGACCAGATGAAAGGAGGATTCTCCAAAAAATTGGCCGGATTGCGGGATAACTTATTGCAATTTGCCTCGATGATTGAGTTAGAACTAGACTTTTCAGAAGAAGACGTTGAGTTTGCCAATCGTGAACAATTGCGTAACCAAGTAACAGAGATTGCTGCACTTGTTCAGGGCCTTATCAAATCTTTTGAATACGGTAACGCCATCAAGAATGGCATACCTGTAGCTATTGTTGGTAAACCTAATGTTGGCAAATCCACACTGCTCAATGCTTTGCTTAATGAAGAAAAAGCAATAGTATCAGATATACCCGGTACCACGCGTGATGCTATTGAAGATACTTTAAATATAGACGGTATCATTTTTCGCATTATTGACACAGCCGGAATACGTCACACGCAAGATACTGTCGAGAATATGGGCATAGAACGTACATTCGACAATATCCGTAAAGCAAGCATTGTACTTATATTGGTAGATGCCACAGACGAACCTGAGGAAATTGAAAAGCAGATAAAGTCCACCTCACATGAAGGAGGTAAGGATGTAATCCTCGTCGTCAATAAGATAGATAAACTTGAAAAGTCTATTCTTGATAAAAAGCTGGAAGCTTTAAGCCAGCACTTATCTTATCCGGTTATAGCTTTATCAGCTAAGAAAAACATAAACATTGAAAGAATTGTGGATACGCTTAAAAAAGTAATAAACAGCAAAGCTCCGGTTGACAATAGTGTTATCATTACCAATATAAGACATGCAGAAGCTTTACAAAATACTTTTGAAGCATCACAAAGAGTATTGGAAGGACTGGCTTCTCACCTCACTACAGACCTTGTAGCGCAAGACATCCGCGAAATGATTTACCACCTTGGTACCATTACCGGCGAGATTACAACAGATGAAATTTTAGGGAATATTTTTAAGAATTTTTGTATCGGAAAGTAA
>JAKPQD010000075.1 GCA_029572965.1 Bacteroidota bacterium
TTGTATTGAGGACGGGATGACACCTTTTAAAAAGTTAAATTTTATAAAACAGTTACGGGCTTTGGGTTTTATTGTAGATAGGGTTTCACATAACCAATTAGCGGTATTTATTGAAGCACCGAGATTAAACTTTTAACGCAATAAAAAAGGTTTTTTCAATGAGTAACTTTAATAACTTCAGTAACCAACACCGGTACAGTTTAGAAAAAGGGAGTAAAAAGCACCATTGCCCCAACTGTAATCAAAAGACATTTGTACGGTATATTGATACAGAAACAGGCGACTATTTACCGGAAGAGTACGGACGTTGCGATCGTGAAAGTAAATGTTCGTATCACCTCAACCCGTATTCGGACGGGTATGCAAAAGCAATTCGAGTACATGAACAGGACAACTATTCAGAATGGCGGAACATCTGGGAGCCTCGGCAAAAAAAAGTAATATCACAGCAGACAACTGAACCCGTTTATTTTGACTTTGAAACATTCAAACAAACATTACAGACCGAACGCTATGAAAAGAACACGTTTATACAGAACCTGTTTTACGGGGTAATATTTCCCTTTGAAGTTAATGAGGTTACAAAAGTTATTCAGTTGTACCGATTGGGGACAGTTGCAAATGGCTACAGAGCAGGGGCAATTACTTTCCCTTTTATTGATTATAAAGGGAATGTTCGGGCAATTCAGGTAAAACAATTTGACGAACAGAACCACACCACGGGTACGGACTTTTTACACTCAATAATTGAAAAGTACCACGCTCTTAACAACAAGCCGCTGCCTGAATGGTTGGAAGCATACACAAGGCAGGATAAACGAATTTCCTGTTTATTTGGCGAACACCTTTTAAACAAATACCGAGGCAACCCCGTTGCGTTGGTCGAAGCCCCGAAAACAGCCGTTTACGGTACATTATATTTTGGTTTGCCTGAAACACCTGAAAGCCTTATTTGGTTGGCAGTATACAACAAAAGCAGTTTTACATTTGACAAACTGAAAATATTAAAGGGACGTTATGTGTATGTATTTCCCGATCTTTCAAAAGGCGGCACAACCTTCAAAGAATGGGAAACAAAAGCAAAAGATTATGAAAGACGTTTACCAGGAACACGATTTATTTTTTCGGACTTACTGGAGCAGTTAGCCCCACAACGAGACAAAAGCGAAGGCTACGACCTTGCAGATTATTTAATAAAACTGGATTGGCGGCTATTCAGAAAACGGGACAATCAGGAACAAACACTACAGCCCGAACCTAAAAAAGTTACTGTAGTTACTAAAGTTACTCATCAACAAAACATTTTATTATCACACGTTACTCCATTACAAAAATTTGGGGAATTCGAAACTGAACGAATTGAACGGCCTAAAAGGGAGCAGCCCCAAGACTGGATTAATACTATTTCAGAACTTGAAACCTATTTTGCAAGTATTGAACTACCAACCCAACCCATAAGGCTAAACCAATGCAGTGTAATAACGGATTGTTCCCAATTTATAAAAAGCCACATTGCTACCGTGAAAGCAAATAATGGCAAACGAACCTTTCTACCCTACC
>JAKPQD010000080.1 GCA_029572965.1 Bacteroidota bacterium
AGACATGAAGATCATTAAGGTTACGAAGGAATATTTTGAAACGGAAGATGAGAAAGTTTACTTTTTTGAACCACTGGAAAAAGAAATATCCGTTGAGGATATGCAGAAGATTGTGGACGTAAACGAGAAATTAATTAAGGAGCTGAAAGACTATGCAATACATGGGAAGTAAAAACAGGATAGCAAAACATATCCTTCCAATTATGCTCGCAGAAAGAAAACCAGACCAATGGTGGGTTGAGCCTTTTGTAGGCGGTGCAAATATGATTGATAAAGTTGCGGGTAATAGGATGGGTAACGATAGCCACGAATTTCTTATAGCTCTTTTGGTTGCTTTGAGAGATGGATATATCCCGCCAACGGATATTAGCAAAGAATTGTATTATGCAGTTAAATCAAAACCACAAGAGTATCCAAAAGAGTTAGTTGGGTTTGTTGGTTTCCTTTGTTCGTTTGGTGGGAAGTGGTGGGGTGGGTATGCGTTTAATAAAAAGGGAGATAATTATGCCGAAAGAGGCAGTCGTTGTCTTGTTAAACAGGCAAAAAATCTTGATGGAATAGTATTCAAGTCTGGCAGTTACTTAGAATTGGAAATACCAGAAAACAGTCTCATTTATTGCGACCCACCATACGCTAATACTTGCAAATACAAAGATGATTTTAACCACGATATATTTTGGAATTGGTGCAGGACGCAAACAAAAAGCGGTCATACCGTATTCATAAGTGAATATTCTGCACCCAATGACTTTGTTTGCGTAAAAGAAATACAACATAAAACCATTCTTGATAAAAACTCCCAATATCCGAGAATAGAAAAACTGTTCAGGTATAAAGTATGAAAATCTATAAAATCACCGAAGCAAGCGAATATCTTGGGATGTGGATGCAAACGAGAAATTAGTTAATGAGATGAAAGATGGAAGTAAATAAAATTTATAATGAAAATTGCCTCGACACAATGGCAAGGATGCCAGACGGATTTGTTGATTTAACAGTTACAAGCCCGCCTTATGACGATTTGCGAACTTACAACGGATATTGTTTTGACTTTGAAAATGTAGCAAAAGAATTATTCAGAATAACAAAACAAGGAGGCGTAGTAGTTTGGAATGTAAACGATGCTACCAAAAATGGAAGCGAAACTCTTACTTCTTTTAGGCAAGTATTATATTTCAAAGAAATTGGATTTAATGTAGAAACAATGATTTGGGAAAAGACTGGAAGCGGTTGTTTAGGAAGTAATAAGTTTTACGGACAAAACTTTGAATATATGTTTATACTTACCAATGGAACGCCAAAAACTACTAATTTGATTTGTGACCGAGAAAATAAAGTAAAAAGTGGGACTGTAAAAGTAAACGGTGGTTTAGATAAAACGGGAAAAGGAAAGGATAGAATAGTAGAAAGAAAACCATTTGGTAAACGAAATAACATTTGGCGATTTGATACGCAAAAGAACAGCGACCACCCCGCACCATTCCCAGAACAATTAGCAAACGACCATATCATCTCATGGAGCAATGAAGGCGATTTGGTTTATGATCCTTTCATGGGAAGCGGAACAACTGCAAAAATGGCAATTCTAAATAACAGGAACTGGATAGGTAGTGAAATATCCAAAGAATACTGTGAAATTGCAGAGAAGCGAATA
>JAKPQD010000007.1 GCA_029572965.1 Bacteroidota bacterium
ATCACAATGCTCAATTACATCGCCCATGTGTATTACATCAAAGGTGCCATTTTCATAAGGATGGTTCTGAAACTTCTTTTCTATTACTTGTAAATTGTTTTTCTGCGCAATCTGAACAGCACCTGAATTTATCTCTATTCCTGAGACATCCCAACCCTTTTCCTTAAGATGAAATATCAAAGCACCGGATGCGCACCCTACGTCTAAGAAACTGCCTTTTTCTATCCCCGCAGAAATTAATAATTGATCGACAACATCGGCTCGATCACGACTTGTCAATGAGAGATCGGTCGGAGTATCCATATAGTATCCTTCAGAGGAATTATAAAGTGACAAAAAGTCCTTTTCAGAAGGTTGTGGCCAAACAAAAATAAGCCCGCATGAGTGACACCTGTATAAATTAAAGCCCCGCTTGATTGCGATCTTATTATGTAAAATATTTTCGCAGCATTCGCATTTCTTTGCTAAGCTCATTTTAATATGATTTGATTTCACTTTTTAAATTTTTTCAGCAACGATCCAATAGGCCATTGACAAATATTCACGTAGTGGCCACTTTACTTCGTTCCAGACACTTTCGATTTTGTGACCAATGTAATTTCTGCATTTGGGAAGATGAAAATATATCTTTTTTTTCTCGAAACCTGTTTCATTCAATAGTTTGATAGAGTTGCGAACACTAAAAGCATATATATGAGTACCATCAAAATAATCCATGCGTAAAACGTCACGAAATATATTCCTTTCTATGGGCAAACCTAAAATAAGCACACCCTTAGGTACCAAAGCACGATGTATTTGCTTCAGCATTAAAATCGGGGATTCAAGATGCTCCATTACGTGAGAGAACAATACAGCCTCAAAAGAATTATCGGAAAAACTTGATATAGCTGCCATTACATCACTATTGATGACATTAAGACCTTTTTGTTTACAGGACGTCGCCAATTCGTAAACTTGTTCGATACCAACAGATTCGCTGGCTAACCTCTGCAGATAAAGGCCATCAGAACACCCAATATCTAAAACGCGCTTCCCTTTTAAATAAGGGAAAACAAAACGAAAAGAAGACATCGCACCGAAGTTACCAGCCAAGCGCGATTGCGCATATTTGTTGTATTTTGAATTCATAGAAGAACCTATTTATTTTTTTTATTTTGATATTTAATAAATAAAAAATTGTACAGCGATGAGAATAATTGATTCATTGTATCTTCAATACTCATTTCAGTTGACATTAACACTATGTTGGGTTTTTGTTTTGCAGAATATTTTAACTCAGATACTTGACGAATTACTTCTTCTTTTGATAATTCATGCTTCCTCTTGAGAAGTACTTCCGGTTTTGCGTAAAGACAAAAAATCAAATCAGGTTTCGGGGCAAGAGCGGCAAACCAAGATGCCACATGCCCGGACAGCCCAATGCGAAAGCGACGGGGATCCAAGGCCATATCGTAAGCATAACGATCGAAAAGTATAATCGCTGGTTGCTTGGCAATTATGGGGCGGATCTTCAACCAGTAACCAAAAATGTAATCTAAAGTAAGATATGTCAACCGTAAGATCGAGCCGACCACACCGGAAGGGGTTGAGCCATGCGGGTCCAAGACAGGCCCCTCCTGCACCGCTTTTTCCCCTTTTAATCTTGCTAAAGGGGGGAGCAACATGGGACGTAAATGTTTGATAAAAAGGGCATTATGGGTTGCTTC
>JAKPQD010000142.1 GCA_029572965.1 Bacteroidota bacterium
TTAAACAATCGGTTTTAAACTCATCACTTAATGGCTTAGTTGGTTGTAAAAATTGGTCATTATGGTTTAACCATGTATGTTGTACAACCTGACGAACTGAAAAAATAATTGCTCCTTGCCAAAGATTTTTAGAATTAATAAATATACCGTGTCCTCCGTTAAAACCAGATGAGAATAATGCCGTTCTTGCCGCTTGTTGTAAATCATTACTATTAGCCCAAAGATATGCTATTGCATTGTCTGACCATTTTGTGCCTCTTAAATCTTTACTTGCAGTTGCAGGTGTAATTGCGTTTTTTAATGGTATAACTTCCTGTTTATTAGTCTTAGGACGTTCAATCCAATTGGTTAATAATTTATCATTAGATACATTATAAAAACATTTTTCTCCAATTGCTTCAACTTTTCTATTGAATACTTCTGTAGTAATTTCAGAAATTAAATGTTTATTTTTTGCTTTTTGATCTGTCTTCCATACTAAAAATCCAATCGGAAAATCTCCTTTTAATCCGTCAAATGATTTACAATGAACAACGAAACCACCAAGATATTTTGCATTCCAAGAAGAACGAAAAACATCTAATGTTTGTGAGTTTACATATTTTAATGTGCTGAACATTGCTAATGTAGCGTTAGGAATTTCTTTAGCAACTCTTACAACAAACTGAGTAAATAATTCATTACTCGCTTTACCAAAGTCTTTCATTCCTATAGCAGCAAGTTTTGTTTTTGCGACTCCAGTTTTACTTGCATCAGCGGAACCTCCTGAATTTACATTATCCGAACTTGTAGCTTCCGCATAAGGCGGATTAATCAATACCAATATCTTTTTGCCATCGGCTATAGCTTTGCGCAGGGCTTCGGGTACTTTATTGGTTAAGCTATAATCTATCTTGCCGTCATCGCTTATGTCATCGTTCAAATAATCGTACTGGAAACGCGTAGCGGCTACGCAGGTTTTGGTGGCTTTCATCACATCCACATCGGCACTGTCCAGCGTGCTCATAAAAATGTTGCGCGGGTTGCTGTGCTTCACTTCCAGGTTGCCCACACCGCAGCACATATCCCACACTATATATTCTTTCTGCCAGTTGTTGCCCAGTGTTTCGGTCAGCTTGTCGTAGGCTTTGTCCACCACATTCAGCGGTGTGTAGTAAGCGCCTTTAAAACTGCGTTCGTCCAATGGTATTAAACTGTCGCGGCGTTCCAGCAGGTAGTTGCGGTATTCCTGTTTGGGCGGTTTGTGGTAAATGGTCCAAAATTGTCGGTAGCCTTCTTTGTTGCCCAGCTCGTATAACTTTCCGCCTAAACTAAATACAGGCGCATTGTTTTTGTGCAGCAGTTCTGCCGTTAAGTTATCGTGTGTACTCAGGGTGCCATCGTGCATAATATCGGCAAAAAACAACAAGGCATAATCTTCTTCAGCCACGCCTTTTATTTCTCTGCCTATCATCAGCACCCATTTATCAAACACCTGTTTCAGGTTGTCGGGCGTAATTTGGGTGCGTATAATATCGCCGTTTTTTATAGCGTTTTTTATGGTGCTGATAAATTCGTCTTCGTGTGTTTCTATTTTAAACGACACGAAGTGGGTACCAATATGCGCCGAAATAGCATCCAGCGCATCTTGTGTGTAGCTGCTGGCAGATTTGCCCCATTTAATGGTTTTTTTCTGCAGAAAAGGAATCACATCTTCGCTTTTCATAATGGCTGCTTTCTGTGTATCTATCACGCAGAGAAACGGCGGCACGGTTTCGCCTTTGTTTAAAGCCTGCTGCACGTAATGCATCAGTTGGGTAAACATGGCGTAAGTGCTGTTTTTGGCGTTGTGCTTCGCCTCAAACCAAATTTCTTTGGTTTGTATATCTATCAAATTTTTCTGAACTTCTTTTAACCCAAGTGCTTTTATGTAGGCGTCTTTCACATCTTCCTCGCTGGTGGCTTTTTGCAGTTTCTCAAATAGCGTCATGGTTTATTCCGTTTTTTAGATTTGGTAAATATACCAATGTTTTTAACTTGTAGTGTCCATTTATTGTGGGTTCTTGTCGTTGTATTGTCCTATTATTGAGATTGCGTCTTGTCGTCATTGCGAGGTACGCCCGCCTGAACAACTTGCAGGAAGCAATCTTATGGTTCTTGTCGTTGTAATGTTCCAGGATTATGATTGAGATTGCTTCGCTGCGCTCGCAATGACGACGGTGCTGCGCTCGCAATGACGGGGGCAAAAAACCGATTTAAGGTCTATTACTCCGACGTTAGGCTAATGTACTCTTGTGTTAGGGTTAGTAGCCCTAAACTTAAGATTCAATATCCTAAATTTAGGGTTCTGTATCCTAAATTTTAGCTTATAAATCCTAAACTTAGGATTATACACCCTAATGTTAGGCTAAATAATCCTAACGTACCTGTTTTTAACCCTAACGTTAGGGTTAAAAATCTTAAAATAATAATAATTGTTAAAATAGTATATGATGTGAAATATATTTTATAATATAGCTGTCTAAATAATATTAGTAACAGTTAAATTAGTAAAGAATGCCTTTAAAAGATCAAATCAGTGCGCCGCTCACCCCCGCGGAAATGACTGCCCTGAACACTGCATTGGACAATGCAGTAACTACCTTAACACCCAAAGCGGTGAACCTGACTGCCGAAGAGCGCCAGAAATATGGCAGCATCGGCGAACAAAACAAACTGATTGTACAGAAAGTAGAATTGCTGGCAAGCACGCATCCTTCGTTTAAATCGCCACAGGTAAACTGGACAGAATTTGCGAGCGATAACCAGATGCGCAGAAACTGGGAAATGCTGCAATCTAAATTAGATGTGCTGACGAACATTGTACAAAACAGCAAAATACTGTATGACAAAGATTGTTACGATGCAGCATTGGTACAGTATAATTACTTGAAGTACCTGGCAGATACACAGTCGCCCGGTGCAGACCAGTTGTACCGTGAGTTGCAGCAGTTCTTTAACAGAACAGGCACTACTACTGCATCTGCTTCATCTGCTGCAGATACAACACCCACAACATAGTCAATTAAAAAAATGAAAGCCGGAGATTGCTATTCAATCTCCGGCTTTTTTATATCCGTTAGCCTGTATATAACTATGTTGCT
>JAKPQD010000148.1 GCA_029572965.1 Bacteroidota bacterium
TGGCAAACTAAAGTTCAAAGGTTTTATTGCATGGTTTGTATGGATGCTCGTTCACCTGATGTCAATCATTGGTATCAAAAACAGGTTATTTGTACTCATCAACTGGATGTGGCAATACATCACTTATGACCAGTCCTTACGCTTAATTATCAGGCCATCAGATAAAAAAAAAGAAATCAAATTATATGAAAAAAATACTAACCATCTTATTGGCAACAAGTCTTTTGCTGGCTTGTAATGCAGGAAACGAAAAAGAAAAAATTACAGTAACAGCACCTGCAGCCGAAACTCATGCAGAGCATGCAGAGCAGGTAACCGGGCTTGCTTTAAATAACGGCACAAAGTGGAAGTCAGATTCAACTACCCTATTGAACGTGGATTTACTGCAAAAAATAATTACCAGTGCGAAAAAAGAAAGCCTGGAAAATTATTCACAAACTGCAATAGGCTTGCAGGATGGTTTGAATAAAATGGTAAGTGAATGTAAAATGAAAGGAGCCGATCATGAAGCCCTACACCATTGGCTGGAACCGATTATGGAAAAAACAAAAGAACTTAAAAATGCAAACAGTATTGAAACTGCCAGAACAATTTTTGGTGAAATTGAAAAGCAACTCAACCTGTTTCCACAATACTTTGAATAATGATGACTATTAACGCCAATACAAAAATTTCCAGTTTGCTAAAATATAATGCAGACGCACTTGAAGCTATTGTAAGTATATCGCCGAAATTTACAAAATTGAGAAACCCTATATTACGAAAAGTGATCGCAGCAAGAACCAGTATCGCTATGGCTTCCAAATTTGGCGGTTGCAGTGTGGACGATTTTTTTAACAAGTTACAGCCATTGGGTTTTGAAATTGACACTTCAGCAATTGAAATGGAAAAGGTGATTGAAAACAAACCTGTTCCGGCATTCATGAAAAATATAGCGGCCGATAAAATGATTGAGTTGGATGTACGTGCGGTTATTGAATCGGGTAAAGATCCGCTTGACATTATTGTAAAAAAAGTAAAGACCTTACAAACTGGAGCTGTACTTAAGATCATCAATAGTTTTGAGCCCACCCCATTAATGCACCTGCTCGGCAAACAAGGGTTTCAATCTTATTCCGAAACGATCAATGATGATTTAGTAAATACTTATTTTTATAAACAAAGCGAGATAAATGTTTTAGCCGAAAACAAAGAAACCGATTACTCAAAAGGTTGGGATGAAATATTGAATCGATTTAATGACAAGCTTGAAACCATTGATGTAAGGGCATTAGAAATGCCTTTACCCATGCATACCATACTGGAAGCATTGGCAATCTTGCCAACCGATAAAGCCTTGTTTGTTTATCACAAACGCATTCCTGTATTTCTGTTGCCCGAACTGGAAGAACAGCAGTTTAGTTACCGCATCAAAGAGATCAGTGATGGAGAAGTACA
>JAKPQD010000011.1 GCA_029572965.1 Bacteroidota bacterium
TTGACATCAGATCAGATGACTACCATCTTACTTAAAGTTATGTTACTCTCTCAAAGAACTCTTGATTCCTCGTACCCTGGAGTAACTCAGGACACACAGCACAACCCATAACACGGACAATATGGGTAAGTTGTTTGTCATACTTTTTGCTTCTGATCCTGCACTCAAGACAAATTTGTAAAGGTTGTTGCACCCGGACACGCGCATCTGCCCGCAATTAAAATCCTGCATCGTGACTAATTTATGGCTCCGAGACAGCTTGTACCGCGACACTGCGCCAGTGCCCGCAACCAACTTTGTAAACGGGGATAAACTCGCGGCTCCGATCTAACTTGTACCGCGACACGCGTAATGCTCAATAAAATTTGTACCTGGACGGCAAAAAGTGCGCCATACCCTCCTTGCACCGTGACAGTTTTCAGCCCCGCTGGCGCGGGATACCAGGATCCTGCCCGGATGCTACGTCGGGTAACGCTTACTAAGCCCTACCGCCGGGCCGTTAGCCGTAAGCAGGACCCAATCTATTAAGCGACAGTAAATTAAATGGCCAACGGCTAACGGTTCAAACCAAAAAAAGAGTAGATTTAACATTTTTGATCTCAAATGAAGTTTCTTAAATTTTTGATAATATCTTCAATCTATATTTTCATTCTGATACGCTATTTTGTCAATGATGGCAATAAAGATTTGTGGGGTATCATATTTGATTCATTTGGTATTAACTGTCTTTCAGCTGTGTACTTTCTATTTCTTCTCATTGCTTGTAAAACGACACTGCCTGATGGATTCCACAGAATTCGAGGATTTGAAAAATCTGGTAGACTTTACAGGATAGCTGGAGTAAAAGCCTTTAAATTCATTTTAGCGAAAAATCCTCTCCCCTTGTTTACTGGCAAATTCTCTATAAAATGCCACTCGATTGAATGTTTATATAAACTTGAAAGGCAGATGAGAAATTCTGAAACACTGCATTTTCAGGCATTTATAACTACTTTGATTATCATGATACCTTTTACTATTTTTAGAGACAGTCGATTTTTGTATTATATGCCTGCTTTCAACATTTTGGTTAACTTATATCCTGCACTTGTTCAAAGATATAATAGAGACAGAATAGACAAAATTCTAATGAACAATATGCAAGTAATTGGATAGACCTTGTTGACTAATTATAAAGTTTTATGGTGACAATAAAGACAAACCTCTAAACATAAATGAGCCTCCGGCTAACACGGACGGTTGGGGTAATAAGCTCGTCATGGTTTTTGCGGATGCTGCTCCCAATACAAATTCGTCATGGTTCTTGTACCCGGATACGCGCCATTGGTTCCAACTTTAATTCTGGTAAATCTGGACAATCTTCTGGCTTCGATTTATAATTGTGCCGCGACACTGCGCCAGTGGTTGTTAACAAAATAACAGTACCGTGACATGTTTTCAGCACTTAACCAACTTTGTACCGCGACCGCGCCTGGCTCCGAAAAACATTGTACCAGGATGGCAAAAACCACGCCGTACCCTCCTTGCTCCGGGACAGTTATATGGCTCGCCTGCCGGCGAGTACCGGGGTTGTTGCCGGATGCTGCGTCGGGTAACGCTTACTACCACAACCGCCGGGCCGTTAGCTGTAAGGCAAATTGCGTCAGGCACCCATTATACCGGGATTTGCTTACGCGCGCGCAAGAGTTTTGCAGCCCTTCCCTGCAACCATCCTTTCGCTGCAAAACACATGCTTTTGAGCCCTCGCGCCGCCATCTATAAAGTTTCGTTTGGACATGACAGTTTACACTCTTCTACCGGGATTTGACCAGCTTAAAAATTCTACACATCATGACAGATTCTTACATGGTAACTGGACATCCCTCGCGCCTCCTTTTATAATGTTCTGTGAAATATTTAACAATAGTGAATCTAACCTGGACATTGCCACCACGCAATGCTAAATATCAAAGGATTTCAAATAACCTAAACTTTGACAATTATGAATGACTCATTTAAATATTCAATTGACAAATATTTGAGATCCTATAAAATTGGTAAATGGATTAAGGATGAAGCATATAGGTTCGAATTTGCAAACTATATTTATTCAAATGTTGACTGGGAATCTAATACGGATCAAGAGATTCTGTCCATTTTATAAGGATCCCAACGAATAAAATGCCGACATGTAGCAATATAGAGATTCGTTAAATTGTTATTTTCTTGGCATTTTAGATGGATGAAGTAGCATTTATAATTAGTATTTTATTTAGAATCAATATAAATTAGTTGATCCTTAATAATTATTAACATATTGATTGTTAATAACTTATGTTCTTTGAAGTATTGATTTTTAACTTGATTTTCAGTAAATTTGAATAAAACCCTGAAAATCATGTTGAAAAAATTGCCGGTTCAGCCACA
>JAKPQD010000013.1 GCA_029572965.1 Bacteroidota bacterium
GGATGTGATTACCAAGTGTGCTCGATGTGATATTCAACCACGCATTATTGCCGTTACCGATAAAAGTTATATAATACTTGTTGTTATTTACTTTGGAAACATTGGAAAGTCCACCAATTTCAATGGTGCCGGTGCCATCAAAAGTAAGCACATAATCGCCTGAATAATAATTGTTCAACAAAAAACGAATTAAACTTGCTTTGCCATCAGAGGTGGTAAAAGGCACCTGAATAGGGTAACCATTATCATCTCTCGGGATTTCGCCAATTTGTTGTGAATCCCATGGTCCACCCTTGTAATATGTAAACATATCTCCTGTCATTTTCATAGCATCAACAAAACCTGTTTGAGGAGTATAATAGTTGAAGCTGGAAATATTCATACCAATGGGTAACGTAGGAACATAGCCTGCACCCAGCTGTGCTGTTCTCACATTTACTGTTGCGGGATCTGATAATTTATTAGCACTGTCCTTCGCTTTTACCGAAAACGTATAGGCTGTTGAAGGAGTCAATCCCATGACATTCAAGAATAAAATATTGGTAGTAGTACCAATCAGGGTTGATCCGTTGTATATTTCGTAACCAACTACTTCATTATCGTCGGTCGATGCTGTCCATGTTAGTCGAAGTGCGGTTGCGTCTACCGACAGGGCTGTCAACGAACCGGGAGTGGTAGGAGGAAGAAGGTCAGGAGCAGTAGTTGAACCATTTACAATTAAATCGGATGATATGCCTGAGGTGTGACCTCCGATACCCATTATGCTCCAGCGAACATCATCTGAACTGTATATATAAATGCGAAATGTAACTGCGTTGGTTAATGAATTGTGACCTGTTACATCAAAGGTCTGTTGCGATATATTCATATTGTTTGCCGAACCTGTGGTAATAGTCGAAATCGGATTTGTGTAACCATCGAGGCTTGATAATAAGCTGAATGTACAGACCTGCCCCTGCGACATCGCACAAATATTTATGGAAGAAATAGTCATTACTTTTCCAGTAATAGGAGCTATTGTAAATTCGTAGTATTCGTTGTTTGTTTTGGACTCGGCCAGAGTTTTAGCTGTTATCTTATCGCCGGCTAAGGTATTATTGGTAAAAAGATGATTGCTGGGATCTATTCCCGATGCCATCCATAAATCGGAAACAGTTACAGTAGTTGAAGTGGTAGTTGGTTGGGCTGTTCGTACACCTCCTGAGTTTTGTGCACGCCAACCCTGAAGATTCCATGTTGCCAATTGGGCTGAAAACAGCGTTAAATGTATGAATGAGAATAAAATAAAGATACATGTGCGAGAAAAAAACTTCATGGTTAGATTTTTCATTTGAAATATTTTAAAAAGAGAGGTTAGGTAATTTTACTACCATAACCTCTCGCAGTGAAAATTGTTAACTTTTACAAAATAATAAGATAAAAATATGTTTCTAAATTACAATACTACTTTTAAGGTGGCTGATTTTCCAGAATTCTGTACACGAACCATGTATAATCCTTTGTTTGCTACATCAAAAGTTACAGATTCAGCACCAACATTTTGGATGGTTTTCACAACGGCACCTTTGGTGTCGATAACCGAAACAGTTGACAAGCCTCCTGTTTTCCGCACTTTTTCTGAACACCCATATAACATATTGATATTCAATAATAATTTTATAATTTTGGGTGTCCCAAAATTTTTTCTATGTTTATAAGAAAAAAACAAAACACATCTGGAAGTTATTCTGTACAAGTGATACAGAAGTTTCGAGGAAAGTATAAAGTTGTGAAAACTATTGGTTGTGCTACCACGCAGCACGAAATTAAAAGACTGGAACAATTGGCCAGAGAAGAAATGGATCGTTTAAGTGGAGATCAATTGAAGCTATTTGGATACGAAAGCGATGAGATGATTGAGCAAGCTTTTTCTCTGCTTGACAATAGCAGTATTCATACTGTTGGACCGGAGTTAATTTTTGGCAAGATTTACGATTATATTGGTTTTAATTCCATTAAAGAGGAACTTTTCAGGCATTTGGTTATAGCTCGGTTAGCTTTCCCTTTAAGCAAGTTAAAAACAGTTGATTACCTTCGTCGTTATCAAGGGAAAGAAATAGAGATAGACACGATTTATCGTTTTTTGGACAAATTAAGCGGAGAACTCAAACCAGAAGTGGAACAAATTGCTTTTGCCCATACCCTTCAAGTTTTGGGAGGCAAAATCAGTGTTGTGTTCTATGATTTGACTACACTGTATTTTGAAACCGGTGATGAGGATGATTTGCGCAAGATGGGTTTCAGTAAAGACGGCAAACAACAATGCCCGCAAATTTATCTAGGACTGTTGGTTGGATTGGAAGGCTATGCGATTGGTTATGATATTTTTGAAGGAAACATTTACGAAGGCCATACGTTGATACCTTTTCTGGAGGAAATGAGCCACAAGTTCCATTTAAATAAACCTGTAGTAATAGCCGATGCAGGTCTTCTTTCTAAAGAAAACATTAAGGCATTGGAGGCTAACGAATATGAATATATTTTGGGAGCAAGGATTAAGAATGAAAGTGAAGTAATAAAAGAGAAAATACTTGCCATAGAATTTACCGATGGGATGACGGTGAGCATAAAAAAATCTGGTAATACCAGACTAATAGTAAACTATTCAACTGCAAGAGCCAAAAAGGATGCTTACAATCGCAAACGAGGTTTATCTAGACTTGAGAAGCAGATCAAATCGGGTAAATTGACCAAATCAAATATCAACAACAGAGGATATAACAAGTATCTCAAGTTGAGCGGTGAAATCAGTGTAGAAATTGATTATGAGAAATATGAGAATGATGGACGATGGGACGGTATCAAAGGTTATCTGACCAATACCAGGTTATCAGATGAAGAAGTAATGGAAAATTACAAGAACCTTTGGCAGATTGAAAAAGCTTTCCGTATATCCAAGACAGATTTACGCATCCGTCCCATTTATCACAGGATACGCAATCGCATCGAAGCTCATATTTGCATTGCTTTTACAGCTTACTGCATACTCAAAGAGCTGGAAAGAGTTTTACACAAAGAGAAGTCAGCTATATCGTTGAAAAGGGCTCAGGAACTGGTTCAAAATATGTATCAAATCACCTATACTTTGCCCGAATCAAAACAAACAAAATCCAAACTTCTCAACATGGACAAAGAACAAGCTGAATTGTATGAAATTGTTTGTAAAAATTTTTAGGGTGTTGCAATGAGGAAAACAGGAGACTTATTTTAGTGCTGTTATCTTTGTAAACATTTTTTTGTCGTTCATTATTTTTACTCAAAAAGTCCATTTTATAATTAATTTCTTAGTTGACTTTGAGGACAATGAGGACGTTGAAAAATTATCGATTAAAACAGATTATTTACAAAAAATAGCATTCAATTCTTTTGGGGTGAACACGCGCAGAAAGGAAGACAACCGTTGGAAATGGGTTGGAAAATGCATGGGTATGACTGCGGGAGCGGAACATGTGGAGCGAGTTAAGGAATACTTATGCAGCGGGGGTGCTGAAGCTGGATTGAATGAAAAGAAACCTGCTGCAAGCACATGAGAAATAAAACTTACTATTTACAAAGCTGCACCGCTACTGGGCGGTGGGGGAATATTGTGGATTTTCGGGCAGCGCAGCGGGGCAATGGGTTGATCTTGTGCGGCTATTTTACATAATTAGGTTATAGGACTTTTTATCAGGGTTTTATCATCCCGAACATAGTGAGCCTATTCGGTGAAAAAAGTACTATAACTACTTGTTATGTAACTTAGCTTCGGGTTGTTTTTTCTAACGCATTTCAGGCACAGTGGTGGCGGTTGGAGTGCCTGATTTCTTTTTTGCCTGTGGATGGATTGAATTGTGGTTTTGAAAAAACAACACTATGAAGGCAGGGGTGATTGCAAAAAGTGTGACAGAAAAAAAAACAACAGCAGGGTTGATTGTGCGGAGGCAGGCAAAAAGACTGTGCAAGCCCAGAGGTACGAGGTTTTTACGATGCCCTGTTTCTGTTGGCACAAACAAAACCAGATTATCAGTTGCTGGGAGCTAAATCAGGAGTTCATTCGGCAGAAGAGTTGAAGGTGGCTGTGGGTAAAATTTTAAAAACTGTGGATTTGAATCAGAAAATAAAAGATTTTGAACATCTGCTATTTAATAAATCGAACGCTGCCCGCATACTACATATAGGCGAATTTGTGCAGCTTATGGGCGGGCATTAAAAAAGCTCCAACCGCTGCTTGTGCAGCCGTTGGAGCTTATCCTCAAAACCAACATTTAAACTAAAACAACACTACTTTAGCTACCTGCTTTTGCAGTCCTTCGGTTACCTTTACAATATACACACCCTTGGGCAGATTTACTGTCTGGTGGTTAACAGCACCTTTCCATACGGTTTTACCGCTGATAGAAATAACCTCTGCATTTGCATTACAATCGAACAAAATGCCGTTTGAAACAATTCTGAATTGCGACAAATTATTTTGGCTGTTTTCAATTAAATCTGTTCTCAAAAGATAAAATGCTCCAAGGTTTGCCGAAGTACGTGTATTACCGTCATAATCGGTGGTTATACCCGGTATAGCCACACCGGCAAGTATTTTGTTTCCTTTAAAACTTTCTGGCGTAGTGCCAGCAGTAATTCCCGGATCTTCATCGGTACTGTGGGCATCCTGACCGGTGGCGGCTTGGAAAGTAGCTAAGGTGGTATAATTTACTCCAGCTCTGCATAAAAATGCTACTTTTGTTGTATAATAGTCATTGTAATCGTTGGTAAAGCTCACACTGTTAGGATTACCATCCGGAACCATAGCGGAGTAATTCAGATAAGCTGCATAATGACTGTCATTGCCGATTCGGGCGTTCACAAATATATTGTTGCGAAAATCGCGGGTGTTGGTGTTGGTGTTTGACCAGAATGCGTAGCTTGGCTTATTTGCAGTGATTTGTTCACCTGTAATATATACCGTGTTATAGTAAATCAAAGCATCTCCTTTGATAGTTGCGCTAGTATAAAGTGCATTTGTACGTATTCCATAAATTGTTTGTTGGGCAGTGTTACCCAAACTGATAATATTATTGGCAATAGTAGCTATGCGATTTTCATGATAAATACCATACAGATTATGATCTTTAGCCGTCGATGAATAGTTGATATTCCCTATAAAGTTACCTTCGATATAGTTCATGTTTGCATCGGCAGGAACTGAAGTACCTCCACCTGCATTCATATGTATTCCGTGAAATGTAACTGAACTTGTGCTGCTTGTAATCCACTCTATATTTTTAATCTGATTTCCCTTAATGCTAACCCCGTTTGCCAACTTGCCACCCAGGAAGATCCCTTTCACATTTTGTGTGGTACCAGTATTTTGCTTTGTCATAGTACCACTGCACTGTGCAGCACTTCCGCCTATGTAGTTGTTCTCAATTTTAAGGTTTTGTGAACCGGCATTCGTATTCGCAGTAACATTAATGTATATTATAGCTGTGGTGGGTTCAAACGCTGTTGTTTCGTAAAAGCTATTGCCACTTATTTCACAATTAATATTGTCATAAGCTACTCTTATTCCATCAGTCTTTACCACATCTTCGAATTTATTGTTCCGTACTTTTACGCCATTTGTAGTGGTGATCATTAGCGTCATAATGGGCCGACCGGCTGCCGAGGCTTTAAAGATATTGTATTCAAGCAGGCAGCGCATATCATCGGCATTGCTGTTAGCATAAGGTGCTAAGGTAATACCCGCGTCGTTATTGTCGTTTGAAGGAGCCTGAGTGGCGCTTTTTACAATACAGTAACGCATGGTGAAATCGTAAGCGGCTCTTGCTACAGGAACAGCAGTAGCAATACTTCCGACCAGTAAGGCTGAATTTCTCGCTGAAGTAGCATTACTCGTATTATCGATAGTAAGGTCAGGGGTACTACCAATAATATCTCCCTGGGTATTACGCAGGCGCCCGTCGAATGTTACATTATCGGCACCCTGAATGGCAATCAATGCCAGTTTATTGTCTGTGCCTGCATAACTTCCTGATATAACGCAACCGGTTACGGTAGGATAAATCAGAACAGTACGTCCATCTACATTACCGAGTACAGCAGGAGTCGAACCTTCGTTGGTACTTCCTGTAATTTGTAATACATAATCGTCGGCAGTAGTACAGGCAGCAAAAGCTGCTCCCAGCGTTGCATAATCGGCGCCTGCGCCGCCCACGGTTTTGGTAATCGTTGCTGCATCGGCAGCTACACTAAATACACTAAACAGCACTACGAATGCCGCTGTTCGAAAAGATGTAATCGTTGTTTTCATATTATATAAAAATTTAAAATTAGTTCTGTACAAAAAAAGGATGATATATACATATTACATTACGACACAATAACCCTATGTGTAAAATGGAACATAACAAAAGTAAAGCATCAGGGCTTTAAATAGTAATGAAAATCAATCAAAAAACAATACTTTTCTTACATTCAACATCAATGTTTATGGTTTGTTAACCGGTGTTAATTTACAAACAAAACCGCCATTAGGCTTCAGCGTTTGTTTAATCAATACTTCGTTCAATTTTATTATAAACAATTGATAATCAATAATATAAATGTATAATTCTTGTTAAAATATTTTAGTAAGTCATTGGAAATCAGTATCTTTATAGATAATCAATAAAAAAATAAAGAAATGACTTCCAAGACTCACTTTTCTTATAAAATGATATACAGTTCGATTTGCGAACATTGTTTTCTCTCATTAAAGCCATTCAACAAATGGCGTAAAGATTTTATAAAAGACGTTCTTTGGCTTATTTTAAGTATTCACGGGAAAATAAATTTTTTACAGTTATCCCGTTACGGCAAATTTGGAGAACAACATTATCGTCGTCAATTTGAAAAGGATTTTGATTTTCTTGGTTTCAATACTTCACTGGTCAAGAAATACTGTGGAAAAAGGAAAGTCCTCGCCTTTGATCCCAGTTACCTTCCAAAGTCAGGTAAACATACACCCGGGACAGGATATTTCTGGTCGGGGTGTGCCGGTAGAAGTCTGTGGGGACTGGAAATTGGCGAGATAGCCGCCATTGATTTGGACAATCATACAGCTTTGCATCTGGAAGCTCAACAAACCATTGCTAGTGAGGATAAAACGTTACTGGATATTTATGCTGATACTTTATCTTCCCGTTCAAAGCAATTGAAAGAAATTTCTGATATCCTTGTCGTAGACGGATATTTTTCAAAAGAACCCTTTGTCGGAAAAATGAAAAAAGTAGGATTAAAAGTAGTTTCACGATTCAGAGACGATGCTCGTTTGCAATATATACTTACTCCCATAAAGACAGGCAAAAAAGGACGTCCTAAAACCAATGGAGGGAAAGTAGATAAAGAGCATTTGAACAGGGACTTTTTCTCTCTGGTTGAACAAGAAAACGCTGACTTTCTCATTTATACCGCACAGGTAAAAGCTGTAGCTTTAAAACAGGTGGTCAAAGTTGTTATTGTTCAAGACAGGAAAAAAGAAAAAAATACCAAAATCTATTTCTCCACTGACCTGGAAATGGAAGCTATGGAAATACTGGAAATTTACAACAGCAGATTTCAAATTAAGTTTCTCTTTCGGGATGCAAAAGAATATACCGGCCTCACTTCTTGTCAAGCAAGAGATGAAAAAAAACTTGATTTCCACTTTAATATTGCTCTCTCGGCCATTAATATCGCTAAAGTAGCACATTGGTATAACCTACCCAAAAATCAAAGAAATACTTTTTCCATGAAAAACATTAAAATCATCAATCACAATGCTTTATTGCTTGAAAGATTTTTTTCCATGTTTGCCGTAAATCCAAACTTGATAAAAAATAGCCAAAATGTCAAAGAACTTTTATTATATGGCACCTTGTGTGCTTAAAAACTTAACAAACTATTGTAAATTAATATATTAGATGTTTACAAAGATAGTGTATGTGCAAAATTTTAAATGATACTTTTTTGACCATTAATAGTACAAAAAGTTTAAATATTAAGCATACTTCATTGTTTGAGGTCAGGATAAAACCTGACAGGTTTTTCGAAACCTATCAGGTTTATGAACATATTATTGCACTACTAATTTTTTTACAAGCACTTTGTCCGCTTTTATCATTACATTGTAAATACCGGGTTTCAAGTTTGAAATATCGAGCGACATCGACGCACTTTGTTTGGTTTTTGTAAGGAGTGTACGTCCTGTTAAATCCACTATTGTTACGGAGAAATCGCCGGCATATTTTGTCATCAGGTTTAATTGATTATTTGCCGGATTCGGATACATTACAAATTCTGATTCTTTAGTAGCATCTACTTCAGGCACGGCATTTGGCCCTTGCGGAAGTTTAGCCACCGAAACCGATAAGGTAGTAACTGACCTGCCCGGGAGTAAAATTTTCTCATTCATAACAGGATTAACTTCCTGATAAAATTCGTATTCAGAAGTACGTACAAATTTTGCATTATCAAACGCAATACCAGTCGGTAAAGTACCTACCACACTCGTCGTACCTGAATTAGTCCAAACAATACTAAGTACCGAATCGTTGGGATTGAAATTTGCGACCATTCCCAAATTCTGATTTGTAGAGGGTGTTACTGTAGAGGCAACAATCTGGGAACCGGGTTTAAAATGATTAAAGATATTTTTCACTGCATAAAAATGTCGTGTTGCAAAATCGCCGTAAGTCATGGCAATTTGTGACCCGACTGCATTGATACTGTTAGTAAGCAGCGGAGCACCGTTCCATCCATAAATAAGCCAAAGACCAACACCATTATTAAGAGCAGTTGTCATGGTTTGCATTTCTGCAATTACTTTTGCCCAATCATTCCCCAAAGCACTCATTTCCATGCCCCAGTATTCTTTGGGATAGGGCGAAGCACTGGCAGCAGTATATTGGGTTTGGAATGTGGAAGCGGTATTGGTTGGATAGTGCATACCAATAACCGAAGTATATTTATTAGCATCAGCATTGGCTCGTACAGCTGCAATATAATCGGTAACCGGATAAAATCCCTGACCAAATACCTGTTCCGAATTGATCACTTTGGTTTTGAAACCCATAGCTGACAAACGCTTACCCAGCATACCACAGATTGTGGCGTAATTTACAGGGTCTAAAATAGCAGAGCCATAAGGTTGACTAAATGCCGGTTCGTTTTGAGGACAAATACCCATCAATTCCACTCCGGTACGTTCTTTGATAAGCTGTACACATGCCACCAGAAACTCTACATATTCATCGTAATAAATCGGGTCAACTTTATTGATACTATTTGCCCATGTTTCGGCTGCCGATTGTGCCCAGCTTGAACTCAGATTTTGTTTCATCCATGAAGGTGGAGAAAGGAGAGTAAGTACAAAGTCCTTCACGCCGGCAGCTGCAACAGTCTTTATATATTCAATCTGCAACCCACTATCGAGAAATTTCGAACGATCGAGTGTGTTGGGAGAACTGTTATCGTTGATTGGTTCTATGGCATCTCCTTCGGGGAAAAGACGAACAACGGTAGCGCCTGTAGATAAAAATTGATCGATAAACGGCGCTTTAGGATTACCACCAAAACCGGCTATTGTTTGCTTTTTGGTATTTGTATCTACACTGAATGTGTAGGCAGCTACATCGTTTACTACATAAATTGTAAACACAACTGTTGCTGCTGTCGAGCCTTCGGCTGTGACTTCGAGTGTGATAGTTGTATTGCCCGTTGAAGCTCCAACTGTGAAATTAAGATCGATAGAATCGCTTCGCATTGAAGAAAGCGCAACATTCGACAATAATGACGCATTTGTATTTGATTTAATACTAACAGTTGGCGTACTGCTGCAATTGGCACCACAAGTAATTCCTGTAATAGTTATTTTCTGATTGCCTGAGTTTTTGTAATAACTTTTGTTTCCCGGATTATCAATAGTTACAACAGGAACAATCGGAGGTACATTTGTTACAGCATTTCCAATTCTGATATTCCGGATATACATCGTTCCTGTCCAGGAAATAAAAGGATAGGGGAAAGAAGGGTTGTAATTGAACAACAGGGAGTCGATTGAATGAGCATTAATTGGAACACCGGTGTTGGTTACCATTTTTGAAGCACCTCTGAAATCCATTAATAATGTAGTCCATTCGTTTGCAGGTACGGTTTTACGTTCCGATTCTGCACCCGGTGCATTTCTCAGTCCGTTATTATCCCAAAAATAAACGTGTGTCTGAATGGGATTGTCAACCACATACACTTCGTAACTGATGACAGGATTATCAGTAAGGTCGAGTTTGGGATTCCGGTACCAAAGTCCGTTCCACTGCCCTTTGTTCGTTCCAACAATTTTCAAGCAGGGTTGTCCGCCAAAGTTATCGGCAGTAACTGTTTGTCCTGTGCCTTCCGCTTCAATTTTCCATTTCGTTGCTTTTTCGGCATCGAAATTTGCGAGATCGATAACATATCCATAAAGCGGGTCCGGTTGCACATTCACATCAATGGTTTTTACAGTCTGTTTGGCGCCATTGTCGTATCCCAATCCACTATCGGCAATAGTTAATTGCAACTGTGCTTTTCCAATTTTTACCGGAGTAAATAATATAGCCGGTTGCATGGGGTTTCCATCAATGTATATAATACTTACATTGTTCACTACAGATGTATTGGTACTTACTACATCGTATGTTAATGGGTCCTGAATAACAGGATTGTTACCATCGGTTAAATCGAGAATTGGAATTTCGGAAGTTCCTTTGCTTAAAAGCACATCGACTGATGCAGGTACTGTGCAGTCGGGTGCTAAATTAAAATTGGTATAAGCGTTAATTGTGATATTTGAAACTAACGAATCGAGACCGCCGCCATTATCTTTAATAACTAATTTATATACCGTTTGGCCGGCAGAAACCACCTGAGCGTTCACATTTATTCTTGCAGCAAGCGTGTCATATACAGCCGATTGAATCTGAATAGAAGAGCCTGAAACTTTGGTAAGCGAAAAATTCATCTTCTGCTCGGCATTCAGATTTCCGTTGGTTATATCGGTTATACTGAATGTTATAGGAGCGCCCGTTTTTACTTCTAAAGCCGAAGGAATGACTGCAGTGGGAGGTAAATTTTGTTGTACTGTAATATTAAAAGTGGTTGTATCGGCCTGATATCCTGCATTGGGTACCGAAATGACTTTCACTTCTGCGGTGCCCGATACATTCGCTTTCGCATTAAAAACAAGTTTATAAACCGAACTACTTAAAGGACTTACCACTACATTATCAATCAAAGCTGCTGCACCCTCAACAATAATATTAGTTGCATTATTAATATCGGTAAGCAAAAGCTCATTTGCCACAGTGCCGTGATAGTATGTTTGATTTTTGACAGCACCAACGGTAGCTTTTTTAACAGCGGCAGCACCTACTCTGATTTCTTTGAACCACAAATTACCATCCCATGCAATTGCATCGCCATTCACACCAATGTAAAGTTTGGTTATTTGTGTTAAATCAACGGTTGAGGCGGCATTAGTAAAATCAAAAAGAATATTACTGTATCCGTTTTCCGAATAAAGAATGCGCGTATGTAAGGGATAGTTTTGGTTAGCAGCATCGACCAGGTAAATTAAAATTCTAGCAGACTTTGAAATGCGTGCTTTTAAGCTGACAAACGGATTTGCGGACAGGTCTAGCGTTTGGGGTAATGTAACCTGAAATTGCGACCATTTGGCATTTTTAGCAACTTTGATATTCAGTTCACCGTTTTGAACTGAAAGGGTGTACTGCGCTGTAGATTGCCAATACGTTGGCAAAGAGCTACTAAAATTCTCAACAAAACTTGTTTCTGCTGCAACGACCGATAAGCAGAACAATAGCAATAAGCCGAAAGTAATTTTTAATTTTTTCATTTTTAGATTCTATAATGTAGGGATAAATAATAATATCATCAAAAACAATGATTTACAAAAATAAAGAAGTTAGAATGAAATTTATAATACTTTTTTTGCAAATAATGATATATTACTATCAATATTTAATTTTGATTTTTAAAATCAAAATATTAGCTGTTGTTTTGTATTGGTTTTAGTCAAAAAAATATCATTCATTTCTATAAAAAGAATTGTAAACTTGCCACAATTACAATCACCAGGTATGTGCAAAAGTTGAACCGGATATTTTTCAATACCGTAATAACCAATTATCAATGCTCAAAAATGAAAAAATTGCATTTTTTACTCTTTATAACACTATATTCTGCGACATTAGCAATTGACGCCAAAACAAATCAAAATGTTTCAGTCAACAACAAAGCTACTTTACAGCAAGAGATATATGACCATATAATCCGCGAGTGGCATACATCCAAAATCGACAGTTCGAAAATCTGTTGGTTAGGCAGCAACGGCATTATTCCGCCAAAACCATATTTTACAGTTAATAGCGAACACAAACTGATTTATTATTGGGACAGTTACTTTACAAACATTGGCTTGCTGCTTATCGATTCACTGGCTATCAATGCTAAAAATGCAACTGATAACTTGTTGTGGTTTGTGGATACGCTTGGGTTTGTGCCCAACTCCAATATGACCTGGGGCATGAACCGTAGTCAGCCACCATTTTTAGCTATGATGGTGGACGATGTGTACCGCAAATACAAGGATAAAAAATGGTTGGCATCTGCATACGAAACGCTTAAAAAAGAATACCATTTTTGGACCGATACAAGTGCTACAGCTATTGAAAATCATCCAACAGCCGTTCCCGGTTTGCAACGTTTTTCGAATCACGGCACCGATGAAGAACTTGCCACGCTTTACGAACATTGCTACGAAAGAGGACTTGTTGCGTACCATCCTGATTCAATTTCGCACGAACTGAAAATGAAAATTGCAACTCATTTTGCATCAGAAGCGGCTACCGGCATGGATTTTACGCCACGCTTCGAAGGCAGATGCAATGATTATATTCCGGTTGAATTGAACAGTAACCTGTATCGCTACGAAATTTTATTTGCAAAAATGGTAAAAGAACTGGGTCTGAAAAATGAACCCAACTGGACTAAAGCGGCTAAAAAGCGCCGCAAACTTATGTCAAACTATCTTTGGAACAAAGAGCGCGGCATGTTTATGGATTATGACTACGTAAACAAGCGATTTTCGCCGGTGGCAAGTGTGGTATGCTATTATCCACTCACTGTCGGATTAGCAACACGCAAACAAGCTGCACGTTCGGTAAAAAACCTACCTTTATTTGAGTTTGCTTATGGAGTGTCGGTTTGCGAAAAATCAGAACAAAAACATCGCTACCAATGGGATTTTCCGGCAGGATGGCCTCCCATGTTCAGTCAGACAATAGAAGGCTTGAACAAATACGGATATAAAACGGATGCTGCCCGCATAGCCCAAAAATATGTCAACTTGCTTGCGAAAAACTTTGAACAACCCTTACCGATTCAGTATAATAGCAAAAAAGGTGAACTGAAAACGCGTATTCCCGGTTATATTTACGAAAAATACATAGTTACAACCGGCGAAATAAACGACAATGAGTACAATGCACGTGAATTTTTGGGCTGGACAGCCGGAGTATATATTTGGTGTATGGAGTATTTAAAAAAGAATACGCCCAAGAACTAATGTTATGTTAATCTTAGATTGTCGGATATAATTTTTTGAGTTTTATCCCTGCGTCCTCTTTTGTAAACTGCCAATTAATTTTGGCATTTTTGCTATTTCTACTCTTTTGCCAAGCCTCAACTTCTGTTTTTACTCTATTCATTGTTGCTATGTGTCTGTTTAAGCATTGTCCGTTTAGTACATGTAATTCTATTTGTGCCATATTCAGGCAACTGCCATGTTTGGGCGTAAATACAAATTCAAAACTATCCTAAATTTTTTTGCTTCACCCGCTGCAAAAGCTTCATAAAGTGAAGACTATGAATGAGTTTTGAAATTATCCATCTCCAGCGTTATTTTTTCAGCAAACGGATACATTCTATCTGCAATTTTTTTTTGATAAATACGGACCAATCCTTCTTCGTCTTTGTATTCGTAATCTCTACTAATCGTTTTCCGACAAGGGGCTCATTTGCCATAAATATATTGGAAACTCCATGCCTAATATATTCATAATTTTCTCGCTTTTCGGAACTGGATTTCATCGGTAATGCTGCCCGGCCCCCTCAATCAACTGCTTTGTAGACTCATCCATACAAACGACAGGATAACTTTCATTATACATTAAGCAAGCGTTCCAAATTGGCAACAAAATCGCTGTATTGCTCCGGCGGTATTCCCCCACCCTTTACTTTCCAAGACTTAAGTTCGTTTTTTTAAACCTCGCCCACGCTCACGTGAGAAATGTTATCAATATAATTGAGCTCAACCATCTTGTCTGTTAATAACTGCAACGACAATTTAGAATAATCCTCAGGGGAACAATACAACAAAGCGCTATAAGATGAGTTTCTACATCGCCATCAATTTTTTTATAGTACTCTCGAGTGGTTGGACGGCGTTCCAGAACCGCATCCAAACCCTTTTCAAAATAACGTTTTTTTGTCTAATCGATAGTGTGGTCACTTATTTTCTATATTTTACTAATCTCCTGATTAGTAGCTTTATCTAAGTATTCCCCTTCATCGCAGTTTAGCAGAATGTAGGCTACTTTAAAAGATTGAAGTGTATGGGAAACTTTTCTGATGATGAATTGAAGTTCGTTAACTTCTTTCCTTTGTTAATTGAATTTTGTATCGTGGCATAGTTTTTTAAGCCAATTATACCATTATATAACCGTCATATTATATTTAACTTAACACTATTTACCTTTCTGTTATTTCCAATTATTACTCTTCAACAGCACTTCCCCATTCTCCTTTTTATTGTATTTCAGGAATGATGCAGTTCCCGAAAGTGGCAAACAATTTTCAATGCGTATGTCATAAGTGTTTTTCAATTCTATAAAACTACCTTTTGCGGTTGGCGCATTAGTTCCCGAAAGTCGGTTAAGCACGGCATTATTTACTTTTTCAAAAGTAAAAGCATTGCGCCACAACGGCTCTACCGATGTGGTATCCCATTTTACCGACACATCTGTAAGCCACAAATCATTCAC
>JAKPQD010000189.1 GCA_029572965.1 Bacteroidota bacterium
CAACCGATTGTATTGAAGATTTCAATAAGACGGATAAGAGTATGGAACTTATAGACCTTATGAATATGGCTATAAACGAGCATAATGTAATATTCCTTTGCCTTATTCACGAAAACCCAAAGAGCGACAAAGCAAGGGGACATTTTGGAACTGAATTAATGAATAAAGCCAGTACAGTTATGCAGGTAGGTTTTGAAAAAGATGCCAACCAAAATGATACTGATATAATACGGGTAAAATATTTGAAATGTAGAAGCACAGCAAGGCACACCCCGTTTTATATCAAATACAGCAACGAAGCTAAAGGACTTGTTTTGGCAGATGCAAGCGAAGTTTCAGGCGTAATAAATAACAGAAAGCATAAAGCCAGTAATGAGGATATGTCTGAATTTATAGAAATGTATTTAGGGGACGGAGCAACCTTAACACGGGTTGAGTTATTGGATAAACTTTGTAAAGATTTCAATGCCAGCCAGCGAACTATTGAAAGCCGTATTGCTGAAATAATGAGTTCAGATATTGAGATTTTCAACGAACATGGGCAAGCCTGTAAACTATCAAAAGAAACGAAAGAAAAAACAGTTTACTATAAACTTATTCCTAATGAAACCTTTTAGTATCAAAGGTTTGCAAGTTTGCAAAATACGTTTGCAAAGGTTAATTACAAACAACCTTTCACGTTTGCAAGTTTGCAAACCCCTATACACGCCTTTGCAAATTGCAAACATTAATAAACTAATAAAACAAATAAAATGAAAGTTCAATTTAAACATGATGTTATCACAGAAACCAAAACAGAAACCGATTTTGTAAAAATTGTTGCAGTAGTTAAAGAGGTGCATTTTTACAAGAATGACGGCACAATGGAAAAAGCCTTTAGTGAAGGAATCAATTGTTTAGGAATGACTATTGAAAATGGCAAAGTAAAATTTAATGGGAAACTAAAGTTTGTATGACAAGCCACAGATACATACTCGAACCATACAAGGGAATGAATACGCGTTACCGTTGCCCCAGTTGCCAGCAAAAGGATAAAACCTTTACACTTTACATTGATACCGAAACGGGTGAACACATACACCCCACCGTTGGCAGGTGCAACCGTGAAAGTAATTGCGGTTACCATTTGACACCCAAACAATATTTCGAAACCAACAAAGTTTTTAATTATGGAACAGAAAGCAGAAAAGCAAATAGGGAAACACGAACAAATATTTTATGTGTTAAACGTACTTCAAGTATTGCAATTGATATATTCGATAAGAGCAGAACTTCATACGATTGCAATTACTTTGTTCAATACCTGCTTTCATTATTTGGAAAGAATGTTACAATAGAGTTATTGAAAAAATACCCTATTGGAACATCGAAGTATTGGAATGGTGCAACCGTATTTTGGCAAATAGATACACACGGCAAAGTTAGAACTGGTAAAATAATGCTTTACAGCCCCACCACAGGCAAAAGAGTTAAAGAGCCTTTTAATCATATTAACTGGGTACATAAAGTCCTAAAACAAGCCGAATTTGAACTAAAACAATGCTTGTTTGGTGAACACCTATTGAATTTTGATGAAAACAAAAATACACCCGTTGCCATAGTTGAAAGCGAAAA
>JAKPQD010000018.1 GCA_029572965.1 Bacteroidota bacterium
TATTCTTTGAATTTTAGTACTATCAAGGGTTTTAAACCAAATATTGATAGTAAAAGATTTTGGTTGAAAATTAAAAAGATCAATACCAGCATCAGTTGAAGAAAACATGCTGCTTTTGCCAGAAATTGCATCTTCAGATATAGTACAACTTCCAAATGAAGAAGCTTTTACATCATAATTGTATTCATTAACAAAAGGTTCTGCATCGAAACTAAAATAGGCAGAATCTATTTTTGCTGGTACAACAGGAGGTACAGGTGTGGTACTCTTATTAATTTTATAAAAATGATTATCGTAAACGCTGTTTCCAAATATTGAACCACCTTCAGAGTAATAACCGAGCCCAAAGTATGGAGTGTTATTGAGGATAAAGGAAACGCCCCCTAATCTAGAGTTTCCCAATTTCAATGTATCTCCAAGGTTTTCGATAGTTTGAGTAGCAGGATCGTAACTCACTATGATGGATTTGCCACCATAACATATATAACCTTTATTATTATATGAAAATGAAGTTGCATGGGTTATTGAAAGGTTAATGCCATCTGCAAAGACTTTCTCAGTCCAGGTGTTGGTTGTAGGGTTATATTCCTGAATATCACTCAACTGAAAGTAATAGCTGTCATTGAAAAAGCCTCCTGAAACATAGGCTTTACCATTGATAGTAAATGCTGTTGCTGCACATCTTTTATCACCTGAAAAAGCAGATGTTAACATTATCCATTCATCTAAATTGGGATTATATCTCCAGAAATCTTTTCGGTATGAATTGTCTGAATCAATACCGGTTCCAACATAAGCTATATTATTTAAAACAAAACTTACAGCTTTAGACCTGCATCCACCTCCAAAATCTTTAATTTTTGTCCAAGTGTTATTTTCCGGGTTATATTTGAAAAAATCCTGATAAACGGTATCTGCAACACCGTATTTGTAATATTCACCTGTTCCAACATATCCAGTGGCATTTATTACAAATGCCTGTGCAAATGCTCTTGCATCACCAGGAAAATCGGCAATTTTTTGCCATTGACCGGAGGTTTCTGAATATTTCCAAAAGTCATTGTAATAGTTACTTTCATCTTTCCCGAGTCCTACATAGACTGTATCATTTATTACAAACGAAACAGCACCTTCACGTCCAGTAGCTCCAAATGGGTCTATACTACAAAAGGACTGATATGAAAACAACAAAAATGAAATTAAGGATAAAAGTTTAGTTTTTTCATAGTTTTAATGATTTGGTTTTATTAATAATTTGAAAATGATGATTCTAAATATTTTCAAATCCAATATACATCAATAAATTTCAAAGATAAATTTATTTTACATTTTTGAAAATTTTTCTTTTTCATCTCAAATCAGCATTTATAGCTAAATTTGTTTTTTATTAAAAATATCATTGACAAAAGCCAACAACATACCAATATACAGCCTTGACAACTTCAGCAAGGCCGACAAGCCGGTAAAAGACTACCAGGTAGAAGTGTTTGATGCCAACAGGCACTTTAGTGTGGAATATCCGCACCGGCACGACTTTTACGAGGTGCTTTATCTGTCTGGTGGATCAGGGTATCACATTATAGATAGCAATCGCTACAAGATAGAACCTCCCTGCATCTTCTTCATGACCCCGGGGCAAACCCACAAACTGGAGCTTTCGCACGATATTGACGGCTATATTTTCTTGTTTACGCCTGATTTTTATTTGCTCAACCATACCAATAAGAACAAGCTCTTGGGTTTTCCGTTCTTTCATTCCATAACACGCCAAAATCCACCATTGTCTGTTATCAATGCAAGCGATAATGCTTTTTTTAAAAGTCTTTTTGAACGTGGATGTTACGAAGTAGCTGAAAATGCTAACGAAGATATCATCAGGTCGCTGCTTGACCTAATTCTAATGACTTGCAATAAGCTTTATCCGATAGAACCCGGAATTCCGCAAAATAAAGGCCATTTCATGGCTAAAAAGTTTATGCAACTAATAGAGGAAAAATACGATAAAAACCTGAAAGTAAGCGACTATGCCGACATGATGGCCATTACTGCTAATCATCTGACACAGGTAGTAAAGCAAATAACCGGAAAGACTACCTCAGAGCTATTGCAGGAAAAGAATATCCTCGAAATAAAGCGTTTGCTGTTATATACCAACATGACGGTCACTGAAATAGCACTTCAGATGAACTTTGCCGACCAATCATATTTTACCAAATACTTTAAGAAATGTACCGGTCTTACACCACTCGAATTCCGAAAGGGTGCAGATAAATAGCCAAATCAATAGCTGATTGATGATTGTTGATTGATAATTATTTACAGCGTAAATTTTACGAATTGGTTATTTTTGCAAAATAAAAATCCATGAAAATTACCTAAATTTCCTTTAGTCGTCATATTATATCAGCAAATTATATCTTTACTTTGTATTGTGAAAAATTTTAAACACAACGACACGGAGACACAAAGAAAACACTGATATAAATTATTAATAATCAATAATTAATTAAAAAATGGCAAATTATTTCAATTCAATTCCTTTACGTGTTCAACTCGAACAATTAGGAAAATGCGATTTTATGGACCAGTCAGAGTTTGCTGATGGAGTTAAAAAGCTTTTAGGTAAAAAAATAGTTATTCTTGGCTGTGGCGCTCAAGGCTTAAACCAAGGCTTAAATCTGCGCGATAGCGGCCTGGATGTTTCTTATGCTTTGCGCGAAGATGCTATTAAGCAAAAACGTGCTTCGTATATCAATGCTTCTGAAAATAAATTTAAAGTGGGGACTTTTGAAGAACTTATCCCGACTGCCGACCTGGTAATCAACCTTACACCGGACAAACAACACACTCCTGTTATCAATAAGGTGATACCATTGATGAAAAAAGGCGCTTGCTTGTCTTATTCGCACGGTTTCAATATTGTAGAAGAAGGGATGCAAATTCGTAAAGATATTACGGTAATCATGGTTGCTCCTAAATCTCCAGGCTCAGAAGTTCGCAACGAATATGTACGTGGTTTTGGAGTTCCTACCCTTATTGCTGTTCACCGCGAAAACGACCCCAATGGCGATGGCTTAGAAATTGCCAAAGCTTATTGCGTTGCTATAGGAGGGCACAAGGCTGGCGTGCTACATTCATCATTCGTAGCTGAGGTAAAATCAGACCTTATGGGTGAGCAAACTATCCTTTGCGGTGTATTGCAAACAGGTTCTATACTTTGCTTCAACAAAATGATTGAAAAAGGCATAGATCCTGGTTATGCTTCAAAATTGGTTCAATATGGATGGGAAACTATCACCGAAGCATTGAAACTTGGCGGTATTACCCACATGATGGACCGTTTGGACAACCCGTCAAAAATTAAAGCTTTCAACCTTGCTGAAGAATTAAAGGCCATCATGCGCCCATTGTTTGAAAAACACATGGATAACATCATGTCTGGCGAATTTTCAAGCACCATGATGAAAGATTGGGCCAATGGCGACAAACAGCTTCTCGAATGGCGTGCAGCTACAGGCGAAACAGCTTTCGAAAAAACTCCTGCCGGAAGCATGGAAATCAAAGAACAAGAATATTTTGACAATGGCGTGTTGATGGTAGCCTTTATCAAAGCTGGTGTTGAACTGGCTTTTGAAGTAATGGTCGAAACAGGTATCAAACCTGAATCAGCTTACTACGAATCATTACACGAAACTCCGCTTATTGCCAATACCATTGCCCGCAAGAAATTATACGAGATGAACCGCATTATTTCAGATACTGCTGAATACGGTTGCTACCTGTTTGACCATGCATGCAGGCCGCTGTTAGCCGATTTTATGAAAAAGATAGACGTGAATGTTATTGGCAAACCTTTCAATCCTAATAAAGACAACCACGTTGACAACCTTGAACTGATTAAGGTTAATGAAGCTATCCGCAACACAGAGGTTGAATATATTGGTTACGAACTCCGTGCTGCTATGGAAGCCATGAAGCCAATCATCTAAGCATTAGAGTTGTTCTAAGATACACCATAAAAGCTGTTCTCAAAAATGGGAACAGCTTTTTTTGTCCCCCCTCCCCAAAAAAACTGAAGAGTATAGCCATCATACAAAAGTTTATCCCAAATTAATCTTCTTCTGTTGCCTGCTTTTATTGCTTCTATAATTGGGGCTATAATTATCTGTATTTAAGCTTTTTATTTCTTCCAAAATTTTTGTAAATTAGTATAAGAAACAGTTTTTCAAAAAAATTATACTTAATAGCCTTTATTATACTCTCAGCTTATTTGCATTTCTTTTTATCCCCTAAACCGCTAAATAATGAAAGAAATACAAGACGTTGTAAAAAACCTTACCGACAAGTATGGCAGCAAAAGAGAAAGCTTGTTGCCCATTCTTCAGGGCATTACCGAAGAACAAAATTATCTTTCCAGCGAGGCAATGCTCGAAATAGCCCGTGCACTCGATATTTCAGCAGCAGAAGTGTATGGGACAGCCTCTTTTTATTCGTTTCTGGATACCGTTCCCCGAGGTAAATATGTCATAAGGGTGTGTCGTACCATTGTTTGCGATATGCATGGCAAAAAGCAGATTGTAAAAACTTTGGAAGACCTTCTGAAAATTAAGGTCGGAGAAACAACCCATAATGGCAAGTTTACTTTATTAGAAACCAACTGCCTTGGCTGGTGTCACAAAGGCCCGTGTATTTTGGTAAATGACGATATTTATACCGAGATAACCCCGGCTATGGTCAATGAAATCATTAACAAATACCGGAATAAATAAAAGAGGTCAGCCGTATGGAAACAAAAAAAATAAAAAGGGTTGATTTTATCTTTAGCCAGGATTTCAAAGTTTCGGAGGTACTTTTTAATACTTTTAAAAAGACAAGAGATGAAATTCTGCAGGAAATCATTGATTCGGATTTGAAAGGACGTGGAGGGGCAGGTTTCCCAACAGGATTGAAATGGAAGGCAGCTAAAGAAGATAAAATAACGGAGAAATACATTATTTGTAATGCTGACGAAGGAGAGCCAGGGACCTTCAAAGACAGGGCCATACTGGAAGAAGCATCGCAAAAGGTATTTGGCGGTATGGCTATTTGTGCCAAGGTGATTGGTGCAAAAAAAGGCTGGATATACCTCAGGGGTGAATATAAATTCCTGATTCCTCATTTAAGAAAAGAAATGGCCATTTTTCATGATATGTTGCACAACGAGCTTGGCTTTGATTTTACTATTGATATTTTCACTGGCAGCGGAGCTTATGTGTGTGGCGAAGAAACAGCACTTCTGCAATCAATGGAAGGTAAACGCGGAGAACCTCGGAACAAACCACCATACCCCACCAATATTGGGCTTTACAATAAACCTACAGTGGTCAATAACGTAGAAACGCTCGTTTTATCTATGATGGTAGTGAAAATTGGGGCTGAAGAGTTTAAAAAGCTTGGTATCCAGGATGCCCGTGGAGGAAAGCTTTTTTCAGTTTCGGGAGATACACCCAAAAGTGGCATACATGAACTGGAGTTTGGTATGTTGCTTTCAGATTTTGTAGAAGAATTTGGCGATGGCGATACTAAAGCTGTTCAGGTGGGCGGTGCATCTGGTTTTTGTGTGCCTCGCAAAAAGTTTGATACTACTACCATAGGCTACAAAGGAAAACTAAAAGGAACATCACTTCCTACGGGTGGTTCTATGATGTTGTTTAACAGTTCCCGCTCGATGTATAATGTTTTACATAATTATCTCGAATTTTTTGCCGAAGAATCCTGCGGGCAATGCACACCTTGTCGTGTAGGCACACAGCAACTGCTAAAAGGCATAGAAGCCATTAAAAAAGGCGAAAAATCGCATGAATATCTTGAAGCCCTTTTGAGCCTTTCGGAAACGATGAAACTTACTTCTAAATGCGGATTAGGCCAATCGGTAGCAAACTCTTTTTCTTCTATTGTTGAAAATTTCAGGGAAGAGATGATTTATTAAAACCACCCCAACCTCCCGCCTGAGGCGGGACAAGCTCTCCTTGTAAAGGAGTGGGAATGAAGCTTTTACAAAAGAAAGTTGTAAGAAGTGGATTTTATAATATTAAATGCTGAAAGTGTATAAGTTTTTAAACCAATTAAACTTATTGAAATGTCTAAGAAAGCAATGATAAATATTACTATAGATGGCGTAAAACTCAGCATGCCTGAGGGTAGTACAATTTTGGATGCAGCTAAAAAAGAAAATATCAGGATCCCGACGTTATGCTATCACGAAGACCTTTGTGTTGCCGGTAACTGCCGCATTTGTGTTGTAGAGGTCGATGGATGGCATACTTTAGCGCCTTCGTGTTCTACTCCCTTGATGGAAGGAATGGTTATTCATACTACCACTCCTAAAGTCAGAAAAGCACGTAAAGATATCATTGCATTACTTGTTTCGGAGCATGATACGCAGTGCACAACATGCTATCGTAGTACAAATTGCGAATTTCAAGCTCTGGCAGCAGAATATAATGTGGACAATGCTGTTTATCTCAGCGTGCTGAAACCTAATATTGAACTCGACCGTTCTTCTTGGTCTGTAGAAAAAGATGAAAGCAAATGCGTACGCTGTCAGCGTTGTGTAAGGACTTGTGCCGAATTGCAGAAAGTGAACGCTTTGGCTGTAACCCGCAAAGGGCGGCACATGAAAATTTCTACGTTCATGGATTTGCCTATGAATGAGGTAGTTTGTACCAATTGCGGGCAATGTATCATCCATTGTCCTACCGGGGCACTGACTGAACGCCGCTATTTTGACCATATTTGGGATGCCATTGGCAATCCTGAAAAGCATGTTATCATCAATACTGCACCATCGGTGCGTGTTGCTCTGGGCGAGGTGCTCGGTTTTCCGGTTGGGACAAGGGTTACAGGTAAGATGGTTACTGCACTTAAAAAAATAGGCTTCCATTCTGTGCTGGATACAGACTTTGCAGCCGACCTGACCATTGTAGAAGAAGGACATGAGCTATTGCAAAGGCTCAAACGTGCTATTGTGGATAAAGAAGACGTCGCCCTGCCCATGATTACCTCTTGTTCGCCCGGCTGGGTGAAATTTATAGAGCACATGTACCCCGAATATTTGCAGCATCTGAGTACCTGCAAATCGCCACAGCAAATGTTTGGGGCAATGGCAAAAACTTATTATGCCGGGAAAATGGGGCTTGACCCGAAAAATATTGTTAGTGTGGCCGGAATGCCCTGTGCTGCAAAAAAATTTGAAGCCAACAGGCCTGAAATGAAAAGCAGTGGCTTTCAGGATGTTGATGCAGGCCTTACTACCCGTGAGATAGCCATGATGATAAAGCAAGCGGGCATTAATTTTCTTGAACTTGATGATAGTAAGTTTGACAGTATTATGGGGGCTTCTACCGGGGCAGGGGTAATATTTGGCGCAACAGGAGGCGTTATGGAAGCTGCACTCAGGACTGTTTACGAAGTGGTAACCGGCAAAGATGTGCCATTTAAGAATTTGAACATTTTACCTGTCCGAGGTTTAGAATCTATCAAGGAAGCAACCATAAAAATCGAAGGATGTAAACCTGAGTATAGCTTTCTCGAAGGGGTTGAACTCAAAGTAGCTATTGCTCATGGGTTGCTTAATGCCCGTATTATCATGGACCAGATTGTTGCTGGTAAATCTCCTTATCATTTTATTGAAGTGATGGCTTGTCCGGGAGGGTGTATAGGAGGTGGCGGACAACCTATCCCAACCAATAATGAAATACGTCAGAAACGTATAAATGCTATATATGCTGAAGATGAAGGGATGCCTATCCGAAAATCGCACGAAAACCCTGAAATAAAGCAGATATATAAAGATTTTTTGAAAGAGCCACTTGGACTTAAATCGCATCATTTGCTACACACCAAATATACCAAACGAAACAGGTATTGAAAAATATATCCACTTGTACCAATCATAAGTGGCATTAGTTAGTGTTAGTTTTGTTAGTTAGTAGAAAAGAGGCTGTATAAAAAGACCAAAAGGTCGTAAGTATGCAGCCTCTTAATTTAGCAAAAGCTCATGTATGTTCAGTTATCGGTCGGTGACCGCATAAATATTGTCCCATATTAATCATTAAAAAGCTTTTTAAAGCCGAACTGTATGATTTAGCTGGGTTAATCCTCCCGTTATAAACGAGACAAGCTGATTTAGAAATTGTTTGAAAAATTTTATTAAACTATTGAATTACAATTTTTTAATCGATTAAACATTTTTAATGCTTAATTTGAAATTATTGGATTTATATGCTGTTTTTATTCAACGTAAAAGTTTTGCTGAAAAAAATAGCAGAATAGATCTTTGAATTATCTATTGATGTGTGCTGTTTTTTTGTTGTTCCTTTAAAAATTTTAAATTTATACACGTGAAAAACAAAAGTTACCCACTAATTCATGTACAAAACTCAAAAAAAGATATCTTCGCATTTTATTAATTGTTGATAATTAGCAAGTTGGTTTTTTTAAAGTTTTAATACTTTTCTGGAACAAAGGTTTGGTCAGTAACCGGAGGTCTGATATAACCTTCATCACTTTGTCGGGGGGGGAGTTTAAGTTTCTCCTGCTTGATTTCTTCGTAAGGTATCATGCTTAATAAGTGGTTGATGCAGTTGAGCCTTGCTTTTAGTTTATTATCGGCATTTACTACATACCATGGGGCTTGCTTGATGTCTGTATATTGAAACATTGTATCTTTTGCCTTGGAATATTCTACCCAATGCTTGCGTGATTCAAGATCCATAGGGCTTATCTTCCATCGCTTTGCCGGATTGTTTATCCTGTCCTGGAAACGGCGTTCTTGCTCTTCATCGCTTACTGAAAACCAGTATTTTATGAGTATAATTCCTGAACGGATAAGCATACGCTCAAATTCAGGACACGAACGTAAAAATTCTTCGTATTCTTCATCAGTACAAAACCCCATTACATGTTCAACCCCGGCACGGTTGTACCAGCTGCGGTCAAATAACACCATCTCGCCAGCAGCTGGCAAATGAGCTACATAACGTTGAAAGTACCATTGTGTTTTTTCGCGTTCGGTAGGCACTCCCAACGCTACCACTTTGCAAAAACGGGGATTTAGGTATTCGGTTATACGCTTGATAACTCCGCCCTTACCTGCAGCATCACGGCCTTCGAAAATAACAACAACTTTTAGCTTTTTGAACTTAATCCATTCTAAAAGCTTTACTAGTTCTAACTGAAGATGAACCAAATTTTTCTCATATTCCTTTTTTTCTTGTTTATGTTGTTCTTTTTCTTCCTTATGGTTCTTTTCCTTGTTTTCTTTTTCTTTTGACATAGCGGTAATATTTAATTAGTAAATTAGGGAATTAGCCAATTTGTTCTTTAAATCTGTCTTAGAAATCTTAACTAAAGATAGTCAATTTACAATCGAAATAACTTTCAGAGAGGCAAATTATTAGCATTATATTTTAAAAAATAATGATTGAAAACGATGTAATGCCAAGCTTAATATTTCAAATTTTTGATTTGTTAACTATTTCACAATCAAAATAATAATACTTGTCATTGAACAAAAAATAATCCTTGTGGTTAAATCTATAAAACCGAAAATAGAATTATGGCAACATTTGATATAAAAATGCCCAAGTTGGGCGAAAGTGTAGAAGAGGCAACCATTACAAAATGGTTTGTAAAAGCTGGTGACATGGTAGAAGAAGACCAAGTTCTTCTTGAAATAGCTACGGATAAAGTAGATTCAGAGATACCAAGTCCTGTATCGGGCAAGGTGATTGAAATTAAGTATCCCGAAAATGCTAAAATAGCCGTAGGTAAAGTCATTGCTGTTATTGATACTGATGGAAGTGCTGAAGTAAAGCCTTCTGCATCAATTGCCGTTGAAGAAGTCAAGGCTGAAGAACCTGTAAAAACTAATGTTGTTGTAAACGAAAGCCTAAACTTTAACGAATCTTCAAGGTTTTATTCGCCATTGGTCCGAAGCATGGCTAAAAAAGAACAAGTAAGTTTGGATGAATTAGAAAAAATCAATGGAACAGGGCATAATGGCAGGGTAAAGAAAGAAGACCTTTTACATTATTTGGAAAACCGTACTTCTGGTTCAGCAAAGCCTGTAACAGAAAGTGTTGTTGCCAAAGCAGAAAGTAAACCAGTTGAAAAACCTCTTGTTATATCATCTTCTGAAGATGAAATTATTGAAATGGGCCGTATGCGCCGCATTATTGCAGATCACATGGTGATGTCCAAGCAGGTTTCACCTCACGTTACCAATGTTGTTGAAGCGGATGTTACGTCATTGGTGATGTGGCGCAATAAGAACAAGGACGCATTTGAGAAAAAGCAGGGCGTTAAGCTTACTTATATGCCTGTATTTATTGAAGCTGTAGCAAGGGCATTGAAAGAATTTCCGATGGTCAATGCTTCTGTGGACGGGTATAAAATTATTCTTAGGAAAAACGTTAATGTAGGCGTTGCCGTTGCTCTTCCTAATGGGGGGCTTATTGTTCCAGTCATTAGAAATGCAGACCTCAAAAACATTGCCGGATTAGCTGTTGATATGAATGAACTTGCCGAAAAAGCCAGGAAAAACAAGCTTTCGCCGGATGATATTCAGGGCGGGACTTTTACTATTACCAACTTTGGTACATTCCGCAACTTGTACGGAACGCCAATTATCAACCAGCCTCAGGTAGCAATACTTGCAACAGGTTCTATTGTCAAAAAGCCTGCTGTGCTTGAAACTCCTCAAGGCGATGTAATTGCTATACGTCATAAAATGTACCTTGCTTTAACTTTTGACCATCGGATTATTGACGGTGTGCTTGGTGGTACTTTCTTGAGACGTATTGCTGATATCCTTGAACAATGGGACGAATCAACTTCTATTTAATCTGAATTAGTAATAATTACTCAATACACAACAAATCATGGCTACAATTTTTGAAAAGATATTGGAAGAACAAAACAAAGAGGTGCCCCGGGTACACGGTATTCTTACCACTGACAAAGAGCTGCTCGAAAAGTGGTTTTATCTTATGGTACTTGGACGTGCATTGGACGATAGGGCCCCGAATTACCTGAAGCAGGCAATAGGGTGGAGCTACCATGCCCCTTATGCCGGGCATGATGGAATACAGTTGGCTATTGGACAGGTTTTTGACAAAACTACAGACCATTTGTACCCATATTACCGGGATATGTTGACAACCTTGTCGGCAGGCCTTACTGCTGAAGAGATTATTCTTAATGGTATTTCAAAAGATAATGATGTGGCAAGTGGTGGAAGGCACATGAGCAACCACTTTGCAAAGCCTGAATGGAACATTCACAACTTTTCATCGGCCACGGGCAACCAGACGTTGCATGCGACAGGTACCGGAAGGGCCATGAAAAAATATAACCACAAAGGTGTGGTGTTTTGCTCTCAAGGCGAATCTTCTGTTTCAGAGGGTTATGTGTTTGAAGCCATTAACGGTGCTTCAAATGAAAAGGTGCCTGTCGTTTTTATCTTTCAGGACAATGGTTATGGAATATCGGTGCCTAAAAAAGACCAGACTGCCAATCGCAAGGTTTCCGATAATTTTAGGGGTTTAAAAAATATTTCTATCATAAAATGCAATGGCAAAGATGTCTTTGATTCTATGAATGCTATGCTTGAGGCTAAGCGCATAGCTTTGCATGAACAGCATCCTGTCATTGTCCATGCCAACTGTGTCCGCATCCATTCGCATTCCAACAGCGACCGTCACGAGCTGTACCGAGATGATTACGAGTTGAATTATGTCCGCGAATACGACCCTCTGGCTAAGTACAGACGTTTATTACTCCGATATAAAAGGTTTACCGAAGAGGAATTGGTGGCAATCGAGCAAAGGGTAAAGGATACAGTTAAAGAAGCTCACAAATCAGCCATGGCTTCGCCTGATCCCAAACCTGAGTCTATTCACGACTTTGTCATTGGCCCGGCTTATGTGAGCCAGAAATACCCCGAGGGGTTACACGATGGGAAAGGTGTAGAAATGAAACTGATTGAGGCCATCAACCAAACACTTAAGGCCGAATTTAGGCATAACCCTGATACTTTCCTTTGGGGACAGGATATCGCCAACAAGGACAAAGGCGGTATTTTCAATGTTTCTAAAGGGATGCAACAGGAGTTTGGTGCTGAAAGGGTTTTCAATGCCCCTATTGCTGAGGATTTCATTCTGGGGACCGCCAATGGCATGTCCCGATTCAATAAAAATATCAGGATAGTGGTTGAAGGTGCCGAATTTGCAGACTATTTCTGGCCTGCCATGGAACAACTTATCAATACATCCCATGATTACTGGCGTTCAAAAGGTCAGTTTTCACCCAATATAACGGTACGTTTGGCTTCTGGTGGCTACATCGGTGGAGGTCTTTACCATTCGCAAAACATTGAAGGGGCTTTGATTACCATTCCTGGCATTCGAGTGGTTTATCCTTCGTTTGCCGATGATGCTGCTGGCTTGCTGCGTACCTCTATGCGTTCGGAAGGATTGACGATGTTTTTAGAACCTAAGGCATTGTACAATGCCCCAAAAGCAGCCACTCTGGTTCCTGAAGATTTTGAAGTCCCTTTTGGTAAGGCTCGTATAAGGCGTGAGGGAAAGGATATGTCTATCATTACTTATGGTAACACCACGCACATGTGTATAGAAGTGGCTAACCAAGTGTCATCTGAATTGGGCAAAGAGATAGAAGTTCTGGATTTGCGCTCTCTCAGTCCTCTGGATCATGAAGCTATTGTTAATACTGTGAAAAAGACCAACAAAGTGCTGATTGTACATGAGGATAAAGTTATTGGTGGAGTAGGGGGCGAGGTTGCAGCATTGATAAGCAATGAAGTATTCGAATATCTTGATGCCCCAATCATGCGGGTAGGTTCAACATTTACCCCTGTCGGGTTCAACCGTATTCTTGAAAAAGCTATCCTGCCAAATAATGAAAAGATTTTGGAAGCAGTGAAAAAAATGCTCAATTACTAATGATGAATATGGTATTTCTTTTGCCTTTTTACTTATAACTTTTTACTTTATCTAATATGGAAAAAATAGCACTTATATACAGTTACAATACCCGTAACACAGCCAATGTGGCTAAAGAAATTGTCAAAGCTTTTGGAAAATCTGTTGTTGTAGAAGAGCTTAATGCCGAAGATATTGATGGACAAAAGTTTTCATCTTATAACAATCTTATTTTGGGCGTTCCAACCTGGTTTGATGGCGAATTGCCCAATTATTGGGATGAGTTTGTTCCAGAGCTCGAAACGCTTGATTTGAAAGGGAAACGAATTGCCATCTTTGGCTTGGGTGACCAGGTGAATTATCCTGAGAACTTTGTGGACGGCATTGGCCTCATGGTCAATATTTGTAAAAAAGCCGGGGCTGAAATTGTTGGTTACACAGATGCTTCAGGTTATACCTTTGAATCTTCTGCAGCATTTTCAGGTGGAAAGTTTTGCGGATTAGCTATAGATATCGAAAATCAAGGCGATTTGAACGATGAACGCATTGAGAGCTGGGTTTCACAATTGAAAAAGGAATTTAGGTAGTTTTACCTCTAAAACACCGCTTTTGTCAAGCTTTTCCAAACCTCTTCAGCGGTTTTGTCCCAGTTGAACGCTTGTCTGCGAATGCGGGACTTTTCTATCAGCTCGTTTCTGAGATTATTTTTGGTGTCAATATCTTCAATGGCTTGTGCTATCTGTCCAATATTGTTTGGGTCAGCCAAAATAGCTGCATCTCCTGCTACTTCAGGCATTGATGAGGTATTTGAGGTAATTACCGGGACATCGCATTGCATAGCTTCCAAAATGGGGATACCAAAGCCCTCAAAATGAGACACAAATATCAAGCCTTTGGCAGCTCCGACTACCAAAGGTAGTTCCTCCTGTGTCAGTCGTCCGGTAAAGATTATATCATCTTTAACATTGGAATTGTCATACGCTTCTTTGATTTTATCGGTCATAAAAAAGCTTTCGCCCACTATCACCAGCTTTGTGCTCAAACCCGTTTTATTTTTGCACAAAGTAAAAGCTTTAATCATGCCATCAACGTTCTTTCTGGGAAGCAGGTTGCCTACATACACAAAGTATTCTGCCCCATTGGCAAATTGATTTCTTACTTCATGTTTCTGATATTCATCAAGCGGTTTGAAATCTTCTCCTGCTCCATTGTAAGCTACATCAATCAAATCAGCATCTGCTCCGTATGTTTTCACTATATCCTTCTTTGAAAATTCTGATACGGTAATGATGCGTTTGGCTATTTTCGCATAGATTGGAAAGTAATGACAATAATAATGGCGCATGAAATAGGGGATATCTTTCGGGTAATGCTGAAAATTGATATCGTGTATCACTGGTACTGACGGGATAAACGGCAAACGTGTTGACAACAATCCGTCTGGCGAAAGGAAAACATCAGCCTTATGTTTGTTAATAACAGGCACTATCGAGTAATTGAACCATATATAGTATAGAAACGGGTGCCTGGCCTGGGGAAAAACTACTTCAGGGATGACATTTGGCCCAAAAATAAAACGTTCGTCGTATTGCCGGTCAAACAAAAAAACAAACTCATCGTTAGGGTGTTGCTCGACCATTCGCTTTAACACATGATATTTGAACCAGCCAATGCCGCTCAGTTTATCATGCAACAACAAACGCGTATTTACAGCTATTTTCATTTCTTTTTGTCAGTGTTTGTTTGAACGGGTATTTCCCAGTCAAATTCTTCGAGATAAAATAAATCGTTTACTTTTCGTTTGAAAACCTTTGAAAGCTTTAAAGCCAAAAGGGTAGAAGGTATAAAGCGGTCATGTTCTATAGCATGAATGGTTTGTCGGCTCACGCCAACAAGCTGAGCAAGCTGGTCTTGCGTCATTTCTTTAAACTCTCTTTCAGCTTTTACCCTGTTTTTCATGCCATAAAATTAATTAGCAAATCTAAAAATTAGCAAATTTGAAAATGAAATCCTACTCAAGACTTTTAGTTATTCAAATATATATCTTTTCATTATCAAATTATCTCATTTGCTAATTGGCTCATTGTCTTCGTCTTTTGCCCGTTTTACTTTGCCTTTCAGGATGCATTTGCCAATTGCCGGCTGGCATTTTCCTTGCTGCAACCTGCAATAATTGTCGTTGTAATATGGACACTCGAAGCTCATCTTTTTAATTTGAAAATTTGAGAATTAGCTAATTTGAAAATGAAATCTTACTCCAAAATGCATAGTTATTTATGTTTTATCATTAGCTCATTATTACATTCGCTAATTTACTCATTCAATATATACAACAAGCCCTTTCAAATATTCCCCTTCCGGGTGAAAGATGCTTACAGGGTGGTCTGCCGGCTGGGTCAACTGGTGCAATATACGAACCGAACGCCCGGCATTGGCTGCCGCAACAAATATTGCCTGCCTGAACAGCTCTTTGGTAACCACTTGCGAGCAGGAGAATGTAAATAAAACACCGCCACCGCGTATTTGTTCAATGGCTTTCTGGTTAATCCTTTTATACGCCTGAAGTGCATTGTCAAGTGCTGCATTATGCTTGGCAAAAGCAGGAGGGTCGAGGATAATCAGGTTGTATTTGTCCTTTATTTCACGCATATATTCCAAACCATCTGCCACAATGGCTTCATGATTAAGTGTGTTAAAATTATTTAGGGCAATGTTTTCATTGGTAAGGGCAATAGCTTTGGCCGAACTGTCAACAGAATGGACCATCCTGGCACTGCCTCGTAATGCATATACCGAAAAACCTCCGGTATAACAAAACATATTCAGTACATCACGGCCTTTGGCAAATTGTCCAAGTAAATTGCGGTTTTCGCGCTGGTCAAGGAAGAAACCTGTTTTTTGGCCTTCAACCCAATCGACTTTGAACTTGTTGCCATATTCGAGAATGATGTTTTCATCGGAGCTCCCCCACGAAAAACCGTCCTGAGGTTTAAATGGCGATTTGAAAGGCATGGTATTGCTGCTCTTTTCGTAGATAGCTTTTAACTTGCTGCCTATAACTTCCCTGAAAGCTTCGAAAAGTGTTTCCCGGATTGTATATAAACCAGTAGAGTGAAACTGTACAACCAATGTGCCATTGAAAAAGTCCGCAACGAGGCCTGGCAGCTCATCGCCTTCGCCATGAACAAACCTAAAGGCGTTGGTATCAGGATTGTCTGTCAACCCAATGCTTTTGCGCAGGTTCCAGGCTTTTTCAATTTTTGTTTTCCAGAAACCTGCATTTAATGTGACATTATCAAAAGTAAAAATACGTATAGCAATAGTTCCGGGCTGGTAATGGCCTAATGCCAGAAAATTACCTTTACTGTCGCATACTTGTACAATATCTCCTTCGTTAAGGTTATCTGTTTTATTGCCTATGGCACCTGAGAAAATCCACGGGTGCCTTCTTTTAATAGAATTTTCTTTACCTGGCTTGAGGTAAATTTTATGAATGGTATCTGTCATGAGTTCTAATTATCTTCTTTATTTAACTCTAAAAGCATTGAATAAGCTTTCTTTACTTTTGCCTTGAAGCAAAAGTAACAAAAATTCAAGGCTTGCCGTAAATTGGCTAAAAAAAGCTTTATCGACGGCTCCGGGCAACAACTCGCTATGCTCAAACAGTTGCCCTCGCTTCGCCGATAAAGCTTTTTTCTTAACGCCATTTACGTCAGGCCAAATGTAGAAAAGTTTCAATGAAACAGGCGAAGCCTTAAAAGAAAAATTCTTTTTCATCGCCTTTTGTCCGATTTCGACCGAGAAGCCAAACGTTCCTGTTGTAAGCATAATGTAACATTTCATAGCTTCGAGGTTGAAAGAGTTAAGGCGATAAGAGTTTTTGCACAACTTTTTTCGACAAAAAAGTTGTATAAAAGAGATGTATTTATAGCTATTCTATTGACAAAATGAATTTATATTGAAAATCAACAAAATAGGAGTTTACAACGTTTGATATTTTAAAAGCTCATTATATATTTCAAGGCAAACCCAGGCATCTGTAGCTGCATATATTTGTTGTTGCGGGGTAAGTACTTCGTTTTCCCAGTTCGATACCTGTTGCGACTTGGACAAATGCAGGTTTAAAACTATAGCTGTCAGCTTTTTCAGGCTTTTATCTTTAATGCCAAATTGGTCAACAAAACTTTGTAAGTCAATAAAACTATTGGGTGTAAAATGTCCTAATTTCTGCAACTCCCTGAAATCGTCTTTTAGCGAGGTGCCTATCTTGGTAATGTTTTTATTGGCAAGAAGATGGCATAGCTCGTCTGTCAGGCCTGTTTTGTTCAGCCTGAAAATAAAGGCTATTTCATGATTGGACAACTGCAACAGGCAGGGTTTATTGGACTTCCCTTTTTTAAACGAAGGCTTAGTTTCGGTATCAAACCCTAATAGTTTATATGATGACAGATATTCACATGCTGATTTTACTTCAGCAATATGGCTTATTACTTCTATCTTTCCCTCAAACCTGGCCATTGGCAACAAGTTAATATTTGCCGGCTCAATGCTTTCGACAAACCTTTTATTCTCGATCTCTGTATTCATCCTGTGCTTGTGAAATGAACCAATTTTTTTTGTCTGATAAAGGTTTATTTTTAGGTTGTTCAGATAGGTTGTCTGAAGTATGTTTACGCAATATATGTAAGGTTTTAAGGCTTTTAACAAGTTCAAAACCCCAGTATTCGTTAAAAGTTTCAGTTATATTAACTATCGCATCATTAGATAGTTCTTCGTTTCCAAGTTTATATATCTCCAGGTAATCTTTAACATTTTGGTAAATATCTGCCATAGCCTCAGAGATAGTGTTCGATTCTGGCTCCGACAGCTCTTGCAGGTTTTCATCGTACATTTCAAAGTAAATATCGTCCTCGTCGAGCAGGCTTTGTATGCCATTGCGGATAAAATGCCAGTCAAATTCGGTCACAAAGGTCTCATTAGGCTCTTCATTGACCAGTTCGGCATTGGGCAATGACAAAGCTTTGTAATACATCAACGAAAGGAGTTTGATGCTTTTGTCGATAAACTCAGCTTTTTCGTTCGACGAAACATTCTCAAGAAAATGACAGTATTCATTAGCTACAGCGGTAAATTCTACTACATTTTTTGAAAATACAAGTTCTTTCAGCATTTTGGACAAATTTCAACAGTACAAAGGTAAAGTTTTTACTTTACAAAATAGGCAACTTTTTCCAAAAGGGTTATCATATCTGAGTTTTCCAGATAAACGCTTTCCGGAACGTTAAGAGGTACTGATGTAAAATTGAGAATACCTTTTATGCCAACAGATATAAGGCTTTTGGCAGTATCAACTGCGTAATCGCTTGGTACAGTTATAATTCCTATACTGATATTTTTCTCTTTTACTATTTGTCCCAGTTGTGAAATATGAAAACAAGGAACTCCTGCAATGATAGTATCTATTTTATCAGGGTCATTGTCAAATGCAGCAACAATATTAAGTTTTGACCTTTTTCCTGAAAAATACGATGTAATAGCCCGGCCTAAATTACCAATACCAACAATGGCCACGTTTATCCCGTCGTTTGAGTCGAGTACTTTTCCAATGACGTTAATCATTTCTTTTATTTCGTACCCTTTACGCTGGGCATTGCTATACCCTATGAACATGATATCGCGCCTTACCTGCACAGCAGTAATGTTGTGTAAGCGGGCAAGTTCGTGCGAGAATATATATGTTTTCCCTTCAAGCAGACAATTTAAGAGCGAACGTCGGTATTCACTTAATCGCTCAACAGTCTTTTCCGGTAATTTACCTTCCATTTAGTTTTGTTTTTTGTTCTGTTCTTAGTTTTATGTTTTCAAAGATAATTTTTTTTATCAGATGTATAAAAATACATTCGTTTACTCAATATTTTTTTGAAATTGAGGTTTATTTTCAAAGTGTTATGTGAAAATTATTTTTTATTACGAAGAAAAATATCGGAAACATAGTTCCATCTGTCTTTTTCATATTTTAACCCATCATAGGTGAAGTCTGGTCCGTAAAATTTGTAATTGCCAACATATACAGGCGAAACAGGAGACAGGTGGTCAAAAACAATCATTTGTTTATCAGCAATGTATTGTAATGACATCTTTGCAGATATTGCAAATTCAAATATTATACGGCATTGTGGCTTTTGACCAATATATATAACGGGGCTTCCAAATACTATATTATCTTCGTCAATAGTCATCGTCTCAATAATTTTTTTACTTGTGAACATATTATTGAGCTGTGAGCCAAGTAGAATATAAGTGTCATTTTTTTTGTTTAATGGAGGCACTATTTCGTAATATAATGCTCCAATCCACCTGTCTGTATTGGTTTTCACGTAAGGTAATGCCTTTGGGTCAAACAGATTATTGTTTTTCAAAAAGTAAACTTTGCAAACGCTGTCTTTCTTGGGATTTATCTGAATAAACCCGTAAAAAGTGTTGGTTCCATCTTGCATTGGGAGGTTCCAGGTGATGATGTTGAATTTTTTATCGGGCGAGAAAATTTTTCCAATATATTTCATCCCAATAAGGCTGTCGTTGAATGATGTAGCCTGTCTGAAATATTTGTCCAGTATGGAAATTACTTTGTCGTTAACATTTTTTCGCAGGCTATCACCGGGAATATTTTTAATACTATCCAGCAAAGTATTTATTTCATTGCTTAATGAGCTTGGCGTTAAGCTACAAATGCCTTTATAAGCAAACGAAGGAAGAAATAAAAACATACAAATAACAACCCATCTGTGTTTCATACCAAATAATTTGTTCTGCAAATAAACAAATTATTTTGAAATCAGGTTAAGGGCATTCATCAGGTTGTCTCGATATGATTTGCCTATGGGGATTATTTTGCGGCCTTCTCCGGTGGTTATGATAATACTGTTATCTTCTATTTCATTAAAACAACGGCTATTTACAATATATGACCGGTGTACACGCACAAACTTGTTGGATGGAAGCTTTTGTTCTACCAGTTTCATGGTAAAGTGGATGGTATATTTTTCGTTTTGTGTGTTAAAAATTACATAGTTTTCTAACGCTTCAACAAATAAAATATCATCACATTTCAGCTTCACCAATGCCGAATTTTTGCGGATAAATATTTCTTCATTTTCCGGGGCGGCAATACTGTTGCGCTGCATACGGTTCATAGCCTTGTCAATAGCTTTGTAAAAACGGGCATATTGAATGGGCTTGAGCAGATAGTCCGTAACATCATATTCAAAGGCATTGAGGGCATATTTCCCTTTTGAAGACATGATAATAATCTGGGGTACTTTTTTCATGGTGTCAAGAAAGTCTAGCCCAGACATATCTGGCATTTCTATGTCTAAGAATATCAGGTTGGTTTGGTCATTTTGTTTTAAAAATTGAATAGCGTCGGGGGCATTAGAAAAACTACCGGTAAGTTCAAGACTTTCAGTTTTCTGTATAAATTCCTCAACTACTTTTCTCGACAACTTGTCATCATCTATTATTATGCAATTCATATCAGAAATGTTTTTAACAGAAACCTGCATTTGTCATAAAAACATTTTAAATGCGGCTTATATATCAAAGATAGCTATTTTTTTGACAAATTGTATCTGTTGAAATATTTTTAGTAAGAAAAGATGTAAATAATATCTAAACACTTAAACCAGGTCATACCTCAGATATAAGCAACATGATAAAGGTCTTTAAAACTTTTCTTTTTTAACGGTTTCATAAAAATGTTTTTCCAATAGTTTGACGTGCTTTATCGAATTTCTTAGCCATTGCAGCTCCAGCTCTTCTAATTCATCGGGACTGAGCATCCAATCAGCGCTGTTTTTTTTCAAGCGTGTCAGCATTTGGTTGATGACAATGCCCACGGCCACCGATACATTGAGGCTTTCGGTAAAGCCAACCATAGGAATTGATACAAAGCAATCGGCCAGTTTTTCAATATCTTCTGAGATGCCCGTAACTTCAGTGCCAAAGACAAAAGCGGTAGGTTTATCTTCTATCGGGTATTCGTCAATAGGTACAGACGCTGTGTGTAATGAGGTAGCAGCTATGGTGTAGCCTTGCTTTTTTAATTGCTGGATAGCCCAGGTAGTATTGTTCGTTTGCGTATTGTAATTGTGAAGCGTGAGCCATTGGCTGGCCCCAAGGGCTATTTCGTCGTTTGGCTGAAAATTGTTTGAGTTTTCTATTATGTGTATGTCTTGTATCCCTAAGCATTCACATGTACGCAAAATAGCGCTGGCATTATGCGACTGGTGAAGGTTTTCTAGCACTACAGCAATGTGCCTTGTCCGGTATTGGAGTTTTTGGTCGATAAGCTTCAGCCGGTTTTCGTTGACAAATTGCTTAAGAAATGTATTTAAAGACTCGCTCAAGGGTGGTGTTTTTATTTGAATGATAAAATAAAAAAAAAGGAGTACCGAAGCACTCCCCTTTAAAAGACAATGTCTTTTTCTTACTTTTGAACAGCAGAAGTAAGATCGCTACCAGCTTTGAATTTAACCACTTTCTTAGCAGCAATTTTAATTTCTTTTCCAGTTTGAGGATTTCTACCTGTTCTTGCGCTTCTTTTAGCAACTGAGAAAGAACCGAAACCTACTAAAGCAACTCTGTCACCTTTTTTAAGAGCAACAGTTGTAGCTTTGATAACTGCGTCAAGAGCTTTCTTTGAGTCAGCTTTTGTTAATTTTGCATCTGCTGCAATAGCATCAATAAGTTGTGCTTTGTTCATAACATTAATTTTTTTAGGGTTAGACCTATTTTTGTTTAAAACGTAATACAAATATATAGCATTTATTAGCATTTGCAAATTTTATGACAAGAAAATTCTTACCAAAGTCACTGACAGAGAGGCTTTTGACTTAACTTAAAGAAATAGATATAGTTGCATAAGTAATTGTAAATAAACAATTTATCACGCAATAAAGGGGTGCCAAGGGTTGTTGATTTTTTTTTAATAAAAATGTAAAAAAAATGCTAAAAAAATTTTTTTTAGATGCTTTTAACAATGGTTTGTGGAGAATTTTTTCAAATTGGAATACTTGAAGAATGAATTTTTGAGCATTTTTGAAAATAAAAAAGGCCGTCAATGCATGTTAACGACCTTTTATTCATTTTTTATACCTTATATATTATATGGTATATTTATTTGCATTCTTCAAAACTTTTATCATACTGGGTCATAGCTTCTTCGCTCATACCCATGCTTGAGAACCCTCCATCGTGATATAAGTTTTGCATGGTTACCTTACGGGTAAGGTCAGAAAAGAGCGTGATTGCATAGTCGGCACATTCTTCGGCAGTAGCATTGCCAAGAGGCGACATGCGTTCAGAAAAATCGTACAATGAACCAAAACCTTTAATGCCACTTCCGGCTGTTGTTAGGGTTGGAGATTGTGAGATGGTGTTGATGCGCACTTTTTTCTCCCTTCCATAAATATAACCAAAACTACGGGCAATAGACTCGAGTGCAGCTTTAGCATCGGCCATATCGTTGTACCCATAGAGGGTACGCGTTGCTGCAATGTAAGTCAGTGCTACTACAGAGCCCCATTCGTTTATTGCATCAAGCTTACGGCATGTTTGTAAAACTTTATGAAATGACAATGCAGAAACATCCAATGTCTTTAAGTAATTGTCATAGTTGATATTGTCGTAAGGTATGTCTTTACGAACGTTTGGCGACATCCCTATTGAATGTAGCACAAAGTCAAGTTTCCCACCAAGCTTTTCAACAGATGCGCTGATAAGCATTTCAAGGTCATCAAGGTTAGTAGCATCAGCATAAATTACTTCGCTGTTGCAGGCTTTTGCAAGCTCTTCTACTTCACCCAGACGTTTAGCAACTGGAGCATTGGATAACATAATGTGTGCACCTTCTTCAAATGCACGTTCTGCTACCTGCCATGCAATAGATTTTGGGTTTAATGCCCCAAAAATCAACCCTCGTTTGCCTTTTAAAAGTTTATAAGCCATAATATATTGATTAAATTAAACTTAGCTTTTAACAATCCGTGTTTTCTTTTGTTCAATTTTGGCTGCAAAGGTAAAAATCTTTACTACATTTTTTGCTTAATCTGAAAAATGATGCCTAAAGAGCTTTTTAAACAGGGAAAAGCTTTCAACTTTTTTGTACATTTGCCCATTGTTAAATTTTTGTTGTTACATGAAGCGAGCATGATTCGTTAAACACAAACAAGGATGAAAATTCATCATGCGAGTTCCGTCCGCCCTTATTTATAATTATTTACGGATGAAAATTTCATACAATTGGCTGAAGCAATATATAGATACCCAACTTTCAGCTGAAGAATTAAAAACAATTTTAATAAACCTTGGACTTGAAGTGGAGTCAATGGAAAGATGGCAGTCTGTAAAAGGCGGTCTTGGAGGTTTTATTATTGCCGAAGTGCTTACCTGTCAGAAACACCCTAATGCTGATAAACTTAGTGTTACTACTGTCAATACCGGTAGTGGAGAACCTTTGCAGGTGGTTTGTGGTGCTCCTAACGTGGCAGCAGGGCAAAAGGTAATACTTGCCACCATTGGCACTAAAATATATTCGGGTGATGAAGTTTTTGAAATCAAAAAGTCAAAAATAAGGGGAGAAGCCTCAGAAGGCATGCTTTGTGCCGAAGATGAGCTGGGGTTAGGCAGTTCGCACGATGGCATTATCGTATTGCCTGATGATGTAAAAGTAGGAACGCCAGCAAACCAATATTTTAATGTAGAGGACGATATTGTTTTTGAAATAGGCCTTACGCCTAATCGTATCGACTGTGCTTCGCATTATGGCGTAGCCCGCGATTTGGCTGCTTTTTTCAATCAAAATAACCCCAAGAAACTTATAAAACCAAGTGTTGAAGCTTTTAAAGTTGACAACCATAATTTGCCAATAGAGGTTGTAGTTGAAAACCAGGAGGCTTGCATTCGTTACTCTGGTGTCTCTATCAGCGGGGTCACTGTTAAAGAATCTCCGGATTGGTTGAAAAACAGGTTAAATGCCATAGGCCTTCGCCCGATAAATAATATTGTGGACGTTACCAACTTTATCTTGCACGAGTTGGGGCAGCCTTTGCATGCTTTTGATGCAGCGCATATTATTGGCAACAAGGTAGTTGTACGTACATTGCCTCAAAATACCGAATTTGTTACCCTTGATGGGGCCAGGCGCAAGCTGGACGCTAATGACCTGATGATATGTAATACCCAGGAAGGCATGTGTATTGCCGGGGTGTTTGGTGGTGAAAAATCTGGTGTTACTGTTGCCACAACAAAGGTTTTTATTGAAAGTGCCTGCTTTCATCCGGTTTGGGTAAGGAAAACTGCCAGGCGCCATGGTCTGAACACCGATTCTTCTTTCCGCTTTGAGCGTGGTACAGACCCCAATATTACTGTGTATGCCCTGAAAAGGGCTGCATTGCTTATTCAAGAGCTTGCCGGGGGGGCTATTTCTTCAGAAATAGTAGATATTTATCCTAAAAAAGTTGAAAATTTTAAAGTTGATATCACTTATAACTATATAGATACCTTGATAGGCAAAGTAATAGACAGGGATAGAATTAAAAAAATATTAGAAGGCCTTGAAATTACTATTGCTTCAGAAACATCAGAAGGGCTGTCTTTGTTGGTCCCACCATACAGGGTTGATGTACAAAGGCCTGCAGATATTGTAGAAGAGATTATCCGCGTTTATGGCTATAACAATATAGAATTTTCTGAAAAAGTTATATCCACACTGGGTTTTACCGAGAGGCCTACAGCTGAGCAGTTACAGAACTCTATTTCAGACTACCTGACCGACAATGGCTTTAATGAGATTATGTGCAACTCGCTTACAGCTTCTGCATATTATGAAAACATTGAAGAATATAAAAACAATATAGTAAAAATATTGAACCCGCTGAGTTCTGACCTTAATTGTATGCGACAAACATTGATTTACGGTGCACTTGAGTCAATAGTGCTCAATATAAACCGTAAACAGAACAACCTGAAGATGTATGAGTTTGGAAACACCTATTTCTTTGATGCAAATAAAGGTGAAGGCCTTAAAAAATACAATGAAAAATATCATTTAGGGTTGTTTGTTACCGGGCTTGACCAGGAAACTAACTGGAACACAGCAAAAGAACCTGTTGGGTTCTTTCATTTAAAAGGCTATGTGAACAACTTATTGATTAAAGCTGGCGTAAATATTGCCCAGGTTGTAGCAGAACCTGTTAATCATCCTCTTATTTCAAATGGTTTACAATATTCAATAAATGGAAAACTTCTGGCTGTATTGGGAAGCATTAAATCTGCTGTTTTAAAAAGCTTTGATATCAAGCAGGAAGTGTTTGCAGCAGAGGTAGAATGGGACTTGGTGTTTAGCCTGGCTAAAAAGAAAAAGGTAGAATATAAAGAATTGCCTAAGTTCCCTGAAGTGAAGCGCGACCTTTCGATGATACTTGATATGCAGGTTACGTACGCACAGATTGAACAATTGGCCTATAAAACAGAGCGAAAATTGTTGAAAAACGTTAATTTGTTTGATGTTTATCAGGGAGATAAAATCGAACAAGGTAAAAAGTCTTATGCTCTGAGCTTTATCTTGCAAGATGAAGAGAAAACCCTTACAGATAACCAGATTGACAAGGTGATGCAAAACCTTATCAAGGCGTACGAATCGCAGCTTGGGGCAAAAGTAAGAATGCAGTTGTAATATGGCTCAGATTAAGGTTATTAAGGACGATATCACACGCCAGCAGGTGGACGTGATAGTTAATGCAGCCAACTCCTCTTTGTTAGGTGGCGGTGGAGTTGATGGCGCAATACACCGGGCTGCCGGGCCAGCCCTTTTTGCTGAATGTAAAGCTCATAATGGCTGTAAAACTGGCGATATTAAAGTTACTAAAGGTTATCAGCTTCCTTGTAAATATGTTTTTCATGCTGTTGGTCCAATTTGGCAAGGAGGTGAACATAATGAAGAAGAACTATTGAAATCTTGTTACTTAAAAAGCCTTAAACATGCCACCGAATTGAAAGCAAAAAGCATTGCATTTCCTAATATTTCAACTGGTGTGTATCATTTTCCAAAAGAACAAGCAGCAGAAGTTGTTCTAAAAACCGTTCAATGTTTTTTTCAAGAACAAAAAAGCTCTTTATCAGAGGTATATTTTGTTTGTTTTGATGACGAGAATTTTGAAATATATAACCGTTTACTTCCCAAATATATCAAGTAATGTCAGTAAATGAGGTAAGTAAATACCTTTCGCTTGTTAAGTTTAGTCATACTCTTTTTGCCATGCCTTTTGCTTTTATTGGGTATTTTTTGGCTTTAAAATATGGGGACTCTTATTTTTCATTAAAATTATTATTGCTTGTTGTTGCATGTATGGTATTTGCCCGTAATACAGCAATGGCATTCAATCGTTATGCCGACAGGCACATTGATTTGCACAATCCTCGCACGGCATTGCGCGAAATTCCTGCCGGGATATTAAAGGCTGAATCGGTATTGGTATTTACTATAATAAATGCAGTATTGTTTATTGCAACTACCTGGTTCATCAACCCAATGGCTTTTTATCTGTCGCCAGTGGCCTTGTTTGTGATTACCGGATATAGCCTGACCAAGCGTTTTACAGTACTTTGTCATTTTATACTTGGATTAGGCCTTTCTTTAGCGCCAATTGGGGCATACATAGCTGTAACTGCCCATTTTCATTGGCTTCCTATATTGTTTTCATTTATAGTCCTGACATGGGTTAGCGGTTTTGATATCATGTACGCTTTACAGGACGAGCGTTTTGACAATGACTGGAAGTTAAAATCTATTCCTGCCAAGCTGGGAAGCAGGCGTGCATTGATATTGTCCATTTTGTTACATACGATTTCTGCTTTTCTGGTAGTTTTAGCTGGTACATTAGCTCACATGAACCTATTATATTGGATAGGAGCGGGGGTATTTATCACTTTGCTCATTTATCAGCACTTGATAGTAAAGCCTAATGATATCTCAAAGGTAAATCTTGCTTTTGCTACTACCAATGGTATTGCAAGTGTTGTTTTTGCAGCTTTTGCAATAGCAGATATGCTTTTTACCTGACAAACACCCATTTGTTCTCATCCGATACTTCTGGATAAAAGGAATAGCCAGCTTGGTTGAAGTTTTTCAAATCATCCGGGTCGTCAATTCTGTTTTTCATAATAAAACTGGTCATCAACCCACGGGCTTTTTTGACATACACCACTATGGTCTTTAGCTGGTCGCCAGAAAGTTCATAAAAAACAGGGGTAATGATTTTGCAGGAAAGTTTGCTGGTGTCCAAAACACTGAAATATTCGTTAGAGGCCAGGTTGATCAGGGTATTTATTTTTTTTTCTTTCATGTGTTTTTCAAGCGAGGCTGTAACCTTATTTTGCCAAACTTCATAAATGTTTTTATATTTTTCAACACTAAAAGATGTCCCCATGTCCAGACGGTATGGCAAAATAAGGTCTAAAGGCCTCACTATGCCGTACAATCCGGATAATATACGTAAGTGGTCTTGTGCAAAAAGCAAATCTTGTTCAGTATATGATTGTACATTTACACCCCTGTAAACTTCTCCTGTGTATGAGAAAATAGCTTGCAAAGCATTGTTTTGGTTGGTATCTGTGTGCCAATTGTGAATGCGGTCGAGGTTAAGCCTGGCCAACTGTGGATTGATTTGCATCAACGACTCAATTTGCGGAGCATTCAATTCACGCAGCGTATGGTTGATTTTTTTTGCTTCATTCAAAAATTCGGGTTGAGTAAATGTGGCAAATTTCTTTTTTGCCTTGTCTGTCATTGTTTTGGCAGAAGAAATTACGACTAAAAAGCTCATGTTGTTATATTATTTGTTTTAATCATTAAACATAAAAAGGGGATAAAAGTTTAGTTTATGAAAAAATAGGTGTTCTGATGCCTTGTTTTCGGCTAACTTTTTTATTTTTGGTACGCAATAGGATAGTGGTTGGCCAAAACTTGTATATTTGGCTGAAAATAAGGTATTTTTATATAAAGTTAAAACTGAACAAAAGGCGGAGATGCAAAAAATATTAGCTTTCATAGCTATTTTTGTGATGTTAGTATCATGTAATACAATCAATTTCTCCGATCAACCACAGGGGGTCATTGAGTATGAAGTGATATACCTTACCAACAAATCTGGTATGCCTACCAACTTGTTGCCCCGCAAAGTTGTTTTAAAATTTCGTTCAAACAAAAGCATTACTACCATTGAAGGTTTCATGGGGTTGTTTTCTTTAAGTAATATTACTGATTTCAGGAAACATACCAATTCAATCCTGCTAAAAGTTATGGATAACAGGCTTGTTTATGAAGGGAAAAAAAATGAGCCCCCATTCTTTTTAAGTAAATATTTCGATTGTTCTATAGCTATTACCAATGAAAAAAAGGTATTGGCAGGTTTGCCATGTTATAAGGCAATTATTTCGGTTCCTAATAATAAGGAAAAAAAAATTGTCTATTTTACCCAGGCCATACCATTAAAAAATGCCAACAAAGCATCGCCTTTTGCTTCTTTAGAAGGAATATTGATGGAGTTTGACCTATCGCTTACCAATATAGAAATGCACCTTAAAGCGACCAAATACATTCAAACAGAGGTAGATGCTGCTATATTCAAAGTTGATGACAGCTATAAAGAAGTAAGCCAGCGAAAAATTATCAGCATCCTGAACAAATTGCTGGAATAGTTATCAACAATTTATTTTTCCACTGCTTTACTTTGTCGAAAATACTAAATTTGGCAAGTCCAAAAAATGAATTTCATGGCTAAAGAAAAAGACAAAAAGCCCAAAGAAGACACCAAAGAAGATAAAAAAGGGATTTTTACAGATATCAGGTTTAAAGCCATTGCAGGTATCCTGCTCATACTTTTCTCTGTTTATTTGACCGTTGCATTTGTTTCCTTCCTGTTTACCTGGAAATATGATGCCAGCTTTACCTGGCAAAATGTATTTTCTGGCTCAGAAATAGAAGTAGCCAACTGGGCTGGTAAAACCGGTGCCAGAATAGCAAACTGGTTGATGAGCGAGTGGATGGGCTACGCTGCTTTTGGCATTCCTATTATTATGTTTGTAGGTGGCACACGGATGCTCGGTTTTAAAAGGTTTAAATTTAGAAAAACTGCATTGGTGGTGCTTTTTGGAATGATAATATCTTCATTACTTTTCGGATATTTTTCAAGCATAATAGAATCTTTTAGTAATGGTACAAAAATATTTGGCAGCGGTCCGGGCGGAGCTCATGGTTATTTTGTATCGCATTGGTTAAATGCGCTGTTGGGTAAGGTAGGTACTGGCTTTATGTTGCTATTAATAGCTTTTACCTATACAGCACTGATATTCAAGCCATTTGCACAATGGTTTGTACAAACAGTGTTGGACATGTTCACCCACAAACCTAAGGAAGTGCCTGCTGAAGCTGAAGGTACTGCCATGACTGACGGTATTGCTGAAAATATGGACATTCCGGCTCCTCCGGTAATCGAAAATCCCACTGAAGATATTACCAAACAACTTAACAATGATGAGCTGGAAGTTATTTTCCAAAAACCCGGAGATGAGGATGTTTTAAGCACGCCGGAACCAGAAGATTTTGATTTGGAAGATGAAGACGATACAGAACTTGAATTGGTAGAAGGGGCAGAGGAAGAAACAACAGATGCAGCTTCGTTGCTCCAGGAGCTTGGCCCTTACGACCCCACGCTCGACCTTTCCAATTACAAATATCCTACTATCGAACTGTTAGAAGACCATAAATCAAACAATCCTGAAGTAACTCAGGACGAGCTTATTTCTAACAAGAATAAGATTGTTGAAACGCTCAAAAACTATAAGATAGAAATATCGCACATCAAAGCCACCATTGGGCCTACGGTTACATTGTATGAAATTATCCCGGCACCGGGCGTGCGCATTTCCAAGATTAAGAGCCTTGAAAACGATATAGCGCTTAGCCTTGCGGCCTTGGGTATCCGTATCATAGCGCCAATTCCGGGTCGTGGCACAATAGGTATAGAAGTGCCTAACCGTAACCCCGAAACCGTGTCCATGCGTTCGGTCGTTTCTAACAAAAAGTTTCAGGAGTCGAATGCTGATTTAGCCATTGTTTTAGGTAAAACCATCTCAAACGACACGTATGTTGTTGATTTGGCCAAAATGCCGCACTTGCTGGTTGCCGGGGCTACAGGTCAGGGGAAGTCTGTAGGGCTTAATGCCATCCTTACCTCTTTATTATATAAGAAACATCCGAGTGAACTTAAGTTGGTACTTATAGATCCTAAGAAAGTAGAGTTGACATTGTATTCGAAACTTGAAAAACATTTTCTTGCCAAGCTTCCAGATACCGAAGAGGCCATTATTACTGATACCCAGAAGGTGATAAATACGCTAAACTCGTTGACCATTGAGATGGAAGACCGCTATAGCTTGCTGAAAAAAGCCCATGTGAGGACAATAAAAGAATATAATACCAAATTCAAAGAACGCAGACTCAATCCAGAACATGGACATCGATTTTTGCCTTATATTGTTCTCATCATCGATGAGTTTGCAGACCTTATCATGACAGCAGGCCGTGAAATAGAGACCCCGATAGCCCGTTTAGCCCAATTAGCCCGTGCTATTGGTATTCATCTTATTATTGCAACACAAAGGCCCACTACTAATATTATTACAGGGATGATAAAAGCTAACTTCCCTGCCCGTATTGCATTTAGGGTAATATCAATGATTGACTCGCGCACTATTCTTGACAGTCCGGGAGCAAACCAACTGATTGGACGCGGCGATATGCTTGTTTCGACAGGTAGTGACCTGATAAGGGTCCAGTGTGCTTTTGTTGACACCCCAGAAATAGAGAAAATAGTTGATTTTATTGGAAACCAACCAGGATACTCATCGGCATTCCTCTTACCAGAGGTTAAAGCCGAAGGCGAAGATGGTAGCATTTCGTCAGAAGACTTATCTTCGCGCGACAGTTTGTTCGATGAGGCTGCCCGCTTGATTGTTATGCACCAACAAGGATCAACCTCACTGATACAACGGAAATTTTCTATTGGCTATAACCGCGCAGGCCGTATTATGGATCAATTAGAAGTGGCAGGTATTGTTGGGCCAAGTGAAGGGAGTAAAGCCCGACAGGTGCTTGTTGTGGACGAAATGTCACTTGAGCATATTTTAAAGCGTATTGATGGAAGAAACAATTAAGAATTAAAAAATTAAGAATTAAAAAATTAAGAATTAAGTACGAATTAAGAATGATAAGTAAGAGATATATTGTAGCTGCATTGTTTATATTTATTGCAGTTTCTTATTTTGATACAATTAAAGCCCAGAAAGACCCTGAGGCGAAAAAAATTGTAGAACAGTTTGTCAGAAAAAATAAGGGACTTGATGCAATATTTATGAAATTTACTATAAATACGGAGAACCATCAAAATAAGGATAAAACTTCAATCAATGGTGAAGCCCTGCTGAAAGGGGATAAATATAAGCTCAATATCAACAAAACAGTTATATATAATGATGGAAAACTGGTATATAGTTTTCTTCCTGACGAAAAAGAAGTTTCTATTTCTAATTTTAACCCGCAGAAGGAAGAAAATATGATGGTAAACCCTGCCTATCTTTTTAAAATTTACGATAAAAATTATAAATACAGGTTATTGGGGGAAACAACTTTTAATAGCAAAAATTGTTACGAAATAGACTTTTATCCCAACGACCTGAATAAAAAATATTCTATTGTAAAACTCATAATCAGTAAAGAAAAACTTAGTCTTGAGGCATTGAAAGTAAAAATGAAATCTGGCATTGATTATATTATTAAAGTACAGTCTTTTGAGGAGAAAAAAAACATTTCGGATAGTGAGTTTGTTTTTGATACGAAAGCCCACCCGGATGTTGAAGTTGTTGATTTGCGCAAGAAAAAATAGGCCTTGCTATGCTAAAAAAGTTGACCATAAAGAACTATGTATTGATTGATGATTTGTCCATCAGTTTTGATAACGGTTTTTCGACTATTACCGGCGAAACAGGAGCAGGTAAGTCAATATTACTGGGAGCTTTGTCGTTGCTAGTTGGACAGCGTGCAGATACAGATGTTTTGCTTGATAAAACTTCGAAGTGTATTATTGAAGCTGTTTTTGATGTTGAACAATATGCTATTCAATCTTTTTTTCAACAAAATGAGATAGATTATGATGTGCAAACTATTATACGTCGCGAAATATTGGAAACAGGGCGTTCGCGTGCTTACATTAATGATACACCGGTCAATCTTTCGGTTTTAAAAGAGTTGGGCGATAAACTCATTGATATTCATTCGCAGCACCAAAACTCGTATTTGTCTGACCAGGTTTTTCAGCTCAAAGTTATAGATACCATGGCGCATAATGCTGCCCTGCTGAGTGAGTACCGTGAACAATTCAGAAAATACCACGAATGTAAGAAACAATTGATAGAGCTTACTGAAAAAGTTGAAAAAGACAAAGCAGAATTGGGGTTTCTGCAATATCAGTTTGATGAGCTTGTAGGTGCCAATCTTAAGGCAGGAGAGCAAGAAGAACTTGAAAACGAAGCAATTGTTTTGTCTAATGCTGAAAGTATAAAAATAGCCTTACTCAATATTTCACATTATTTGCAAGCTGAGGAGAATGGTATAGAAGTACAAATGAAAGAAGCCCTCAATATTGCACAAAAAGTAAAAAACATATTTCATAAAGCCGAAAACATTGCCGAAAGGTTAGGGTCTATGTATGTTGAGCTAAAAGATTTGTCAGCCGAAACTGAACGTTATGCTGAACAGGTAGAACTTGACCCTGAGCGGTTGACACTGGTAAAAGAGCGTCTTGATATGTTGTATTCGTTAAGTCAGAAACATAAAGTAACTTCAAGTGAAGAATTGATTGGGTTGCGAGACAAGATAGGAGAGAGGTTGTCTAATATCCAGTCTTTTGATGAGCATTTGGCTTTGTTACATAAGCAAATTGAGGATTTTTGTGCTTCGCTTCATGAAATATCACTAAAACTTAGAGAAAAACGTAAGGCTATAGCCCCTTCGCTTGAAAATACTGTTAGCCAAATGTTGCGACAACTTGGTATGCCAAATGCTGTATTTGTTGTGCAGTTTGACGAGCTGAATGATTTTCAGTCTTCAGGGCTTGATTCGGTACAGTTTCTTTTTACTGCCAATAAACAAATCCCTGCCCAGGATATCAGCAAAGTTGCTTCGGGAGGCGAAATATCACGTACCATGTTGGCCGTAAAATCTGCTATTGCCTCATCTTTAGCTATGCCTGCCATTGTATTTGATGAAATAGATACGGGTGTATCGGGTGAAATAGCTGATAAAATGGGGGGTATTATGCAGGCTATGTCTGCCAATATGCAGGTTATCAGCATTACCCATTTGCCTCAGGTGGCCGCTAAAGGCCAATATCAGTATAAAGTATTTAAAACAGAAAGCTCAAAGGCCACTAACACCCATATCAAAAGACTTACCAACGATGAACGTATTATTGAAATAGCTAAAATGCTTAGTGGTAAGGATGTTTCGGAAGCTGCCATTACCAATGCCAAAGTATTACTGCAATCTTAAGTATCAATAGATTATAAAATCTTCCAGGTTTTTTTACCAAAATATTTGTAAGATAAACAAAACACACTATCTTTGCACCGCATTTTAGAAAATGTCATCAGCATGGCTCCGTAGCTTAATTGAATAGAGCATCTGACTACGGATCAGAAGGTTACAGGTTTGAGTCCTGTCGGGGTCACTAAAAATAATACCAATTGTAAGTCAATGATTTATAATTGGTATTTTTGTTATACAGACATCTTTACCTTTAAAATTTCAATTTTCAGTTGTTCCATTTTATACACGAAGTTTAGCCCATCTAAATCATATCTTTTCAAAAAAAAGCCTTTTAATGCTTAATTTGGGTTAAACTGTCATAATCAATACCCGGTACTATCATGTATTTTTGTATTTACATTTGAAAAGTATATTGTTTAAGCTTATGATAAAATATATTTATATTGGTGTTTTTCTGGTTCTGAACTTAGTACAAATCGAAGTTTATTCGCAGCAGGATTTGGCTAATACAAAAAAAAGCTGGTTATATACGTCTGGTATTTGGTTTTCAAAAACCTTCAACAACTTTGATACGGTATTTGTAAAAAATACCCCCAGCAAATACTCATTGATTTTGCGAAACTCTAACTGGCTGAATTTTTACAATTTCGATATGGACAACAAAAACAAGATTGTCATGCAATCTGAGTTGTATTACAATGCAGGTTTTATTTTGGGATACAAATTCCTGTTATTGGGTTATTCGGTCAATCTGAACGAAACTTTTTCAGGCCAAACGGTTAAAAGCCAGGAATTGGACCTGCATGTAAACTGTAGCTGCCTGGGTATAGATGTATATTATACAGACAATCAGGGGGCAACAAGCATTACCGAATTTAAGGGTATTAAAAATATAAAAAACAAGGGTGTTTCGTTTGATTTGATGGCCTGACCATGAGAACCTTGGATGGCGACATAAATTATTATTTCAACAATAAAAAGTATGCCAATTCTGCTGCATATTCAAGGGGCTATTTCAAACAGCAGAAGAAAAGTGCTGGTTCATTTATTGCCGGGCTTTCTTATGCCAGGCACCGAATATATTTTGATTTTACCAATTTGCCTGAGGATACAATGTATTCATCGCTAAAAACGCTGGACGACAAGTCTATACTTTATAATAGCTATTGCCTGAACTTTGGGTATGGTTATAACCTGGTATTTTCAAAGAAATGGCTGGCTAACCTTACCGTAATCCCCTCTGCCGGCTTTAATTCATACAAAAAGAAGATGAGCGAGGATATTCCCAATAATAAAATTTCGATGAATACAAAAGTTAAAGCCGCGTTGGTTTACAATATGTCAGATTATTTCCTGGGATTTTCGGCCATATTCTCTGCCGATTGGTTTTTTGCGGATAATTATACTCTGGTCAATTCCTTTGGAAATTTCAATATTTCTTATGGAATGAGGTTTTGAAAAGTTAATACTTGGAAGCTTAAACCTTCCAGGTTTTGTAAACCTGGAAGGTTTTTCAATAAATTTGGCTTTATTCTTCAAGCAAGCCGCGTTTTTTTAGCATAGGTTTAATATCGGGCTTGCGGCCGCTAAAGTCATAATACATTTGGTTGTATTCCTCAGTATTGCCGCGCGACAATATCTTGTCACGAAAACGCTGGCCGTTAGCCCTGGTCATACCCCCATTTTCTTTGAACCATTGATATGCATCATTGTCGAGCATTTCGGCCCACGAATAGGCGTAATATCCTGCTGCGTAGCCATTGCCCCAAATATGCAAGAAGTAACTTGAGCGATAACGAGGTGGAACCTGTTCCAAAGCAAGATTGGTGCGTTTTAAAGCGTTTGTTTCAAATTCATCTACTGATTTTATTGCATCTCCTGCCTTAATGGTATGCCATTCCATATCCAGGCTGGCAGCAGCCAATATTTCAGTAAAGGCATATCCCTGGTTGAATGTTTGCGATTTTTTGATTTTTTCTACCAAATCCTTGGGCATAGGCTTGCCAGTTTTGCAATGGATAGCATAATTGCTGAATACCTTTGGTTCAAGTGCCCAATGCTCGTTAAATTGCGAAGGCAGCTCAACAAAATCCCTTGCTACACTTGTTCCCGAAAGGCTTGGATAGGTTTGGTCGGCAAACATGCCATGCAACGCATGCCCAAACTCGTGGAAAAGTGTAGTGACATCGTCAAAGCTAATCAGAGCAGGCTCGCCCGGAGCTGGTTTGGTAAAATTGCAAACGTTGTAAATGGCAGGTTTGGTGCCAAGTAATTTTGATTGTTCAACAACATTGCTCATCCATGCTCCGCCTGATTTATTGTCGCGTTTGAAATAGTCGCAATAAAACAGGGCCAGCTCGCTGCCATCTTTATCATAAACGGTATATACCCGCATATCGCTATTATATACCGGAATGTCATTTCTTTGTTTGAATGTAAGTCCATACAATTGGTTAGCGGCATAAAAAACGCCTTTTTCCAATACTGTGTATAGTTCAAAGTAAGGCTTTAACTGGGTTTCATCCAGGTCGTAACGCTCTTTGCGGATTTTTTCGGCGTAATAATCCCAATCATAAGGTTGTAACCTGAAACCTCCTTTTTCTTTATCAATCAATGCCTGTAAGTCGGCTGCTTCTTTGCGGGCTTTAGCAGTGGCTGCAGGGACAAGTTTTTTCAAAAAATCGCGCACAGCTTCAGGGGTCTTGGCCATTTGGTCTTGTAAATTCCATGCAGCATAATTGGGGAAACCTAATAGTTCTGCTTTTTCAGCCCTGATTTCAGCTATTCGTAAAATAGTTTGACGGGTATCATTTTTATCTCCCTTTTCAGCCCTGCTCCAGGAAGCTTCAAACAGCTGTTGACGGGTTTGCCTGTTTTCCAGCGATTGCAAAAGAGGTTGTTGGGTGGTATTTTGCAAAGGGAGCATCCATTGGCCTTTTTTGCCGGCCGCTTCGGCATCTTGCGAAGCAGAGTTTAAAGTCCCTTCCGCAAGCCCTTTCAGCGTTTCTTTATTGTTGGTAAAGTAAGCCCCTGCTTGTGCTGCCGCTAAAAGCTGGTTGGTATATTTAGCGCTTAATCCGGCTTCTTCTTCGTTCAGTTTTTTCAATTTCTCTTTATCCTGCGATGAAAGGTCAGCCCCGGATTGCTCAAATTTGAAATAATAAAACTCCAACAACTTTGCAGATTCTATATCCAATTTGAGTTCGTTTTTCTTTTGATAAATTTTTTTTACCCTTTCAAAAAGCTTATCATTTAAAAAAATAGCATCAGTTTGTGCTGCCAACTTAGGCGACACCTCTTCGTTGAGCTTTTGTAAAACCGAATCGGTATTGGCCCCTGCCAACATATTGAATATGGCATTTACCCTGCGAAGCAGCTGTCCGCTTTTTTCAAGTGCTACAAGGGTATTTTCAAAAGTAGGCTGTTCGGGGTTGTTGGCAATTGAGTCGATTTCTGCCCGTTGTTCTTTAAAACCTTCGTCAAAAGCCGGGGCAAAATCGCTGTTTTTGATTTTGGTAAAATCAGGAGCCTGAAAAGGCAAGGTACTGACATGCATCAAAGGGTTGGATGCCAAGTTAACAGAGTCTTCCATAGTTGTTCTGCGTTCTGAGTTTGAGCGGCATGCGGCCAATGATATCAGCAATACGCCGGTAAGTAAAATGGATATATTTTTTATCATAACAAAATTATTTAATTATTCTTGTTTCATTTGAACCCCAAAATTATTAAACACCATTGTCTGATATAAATTTAAGTATTTGGGTTAAAGCCCAATGTATTCTTAGCTTTGATTAATTCCAGCCTTAAAGCTGGAGTTACAAACTCTTACATATTGATATTTTATCAAACAACAGTATTTATTAAATATTAAAGCTCAAAATAGCATTGGCATCGAATACTTCTAAATTGATACAATAAAACACTTCACTCAACAAAAAGTTGAAAAAGAGCAATATTTACTTTACATCAAATTCATGCTTTTTATAAAAAGGTATTCCGTCTTCTGTAAAACCTGCAATATTCACTACATACCTGCCTTTTACATTAGTATTGTCAAGTTTTACAAGGGCTTTACCTTCTGCGTCAAGCATGATGTTGGGGCACCAAAATATTGTATTGCTTGTTGGTGATGCCTTAAATGGCTGAACAGCGGCAAATTCTTTCACTTTGTATTCATTGTTAATAACGGGCTTATTGCTATTCCCTTTTTTAGTGATAATTTCTACTATTCCATTGGGAGCAAATGAGCTGTACCGCGATACTTCTACCGGATCGGTCAAAATACGAATTTCGGCAATATCACTGGAATTAAGGTTTTTAACAACAGTAATATCATCCGATGTTAGTACGCTGTCGATAACAAACATAACGCCAATGGTAAATTTAAAAGACCTTACAGCATTGGCAAAAAACATCTTGTTTTCATTGATGGTATATGATTTCTTTTCGGCTATCAATTCCAATACGGTTTTTGAAGAATTGTATTTGTTTTGGTCAATCGTGTTGTACTTGTTTCGTTTGGCATTCAGCGTAGGGTCGTAAAGCATATCTTCACTGTTTGCCTCATTGCTGAAAATCGGGTAATTGCGATACAGATAGTCTGTCATAACCGTATTTTTAGCCGTTGACTTTATATTTTCGTCAAATTTGCTTTTCAGCAAAATGTTGATAGGAATATCTTTTTTGAACAAGGTAGGGGTTATGGTATAATCAACTGTGCCAACCGACTGATTGATATCTGGACAGATAAAATAACCTGAGCTGTCTGTCGTTGCTGTGGCAACTTCCAATGTTTTTTTATTGAGCAGGCTTAATTGAAGCTTTGGTATTGGTTTTTCGCTGTAATTGGTCACAAAACCTGATATTCCGTCTTTAGGCGAATATTTTACTTTTTTTAGGGATGAATTTAAAAAAGGAAATTGTGGCAAAGACGAAATTAAAAGCATGTCAATTGTTGTATTTTCTTGCGACAACGAATCAATCTTGTACTCCGAAAAATCATTTTTCATCAGGTAAGTATTGAAATTTCGTGTATCATAGCCCAAAATGTTTTCGTTTTGCTTATAAACAGATATGCTGAAGCTCCCTTTTACTGGTGTACCCTTGTTATCGTTGACTTTTATGCTAAAAGCTGTGTTATTGTCCTCTGGTTTTATTGAAGCGATAATCGTCCGGTTATGGTCTATATATGTACTGAGCGAGCTTATGACTTCTTTTTTGTTGTTGAAAATTGTCACATGCACCACCCCGGCAGGGACATCGTTTACGGGAACCCTGAACATGCCGGCTTTTGAATTACCGAATTTTGAAGCCCAATATATTTTCCCGGCCTTATAAGCAATGCAATACAAATCAGACGCTTCGGTGTTATTGACATTTTCTAACCTGATCATCAACGTGTCTTTTGTCTTTTTTATCAGCGACATGGAAGTGCCTGATGTTTTTACAGGCAAAATGTATTCTGAAGAATTGCCCTGAGGGCTTGTTAATGTGGCTTTTAGCGTTGAATTGTCTTTTGAGGCTACAATCACACTGCCCAACCCGTTTTTGTCTGTTTTAAAAACTGTGCTAAATGGGCCTTTTGAATCTTTTATTTCGCCTGATACTGCTACATAGTTCCCATATTCATCGGTAGATTTTATAACCACTTGCTTGGCAAATTCCGAGAGTATTTTTCCTCCTTCGGGAAAAAACGAAAGCCTGATTTTTGAAGGTGAAGGATATATTACAGTGTTGGCAGTGCTTTCATTTCCTTTGTATTTCGACGTACATTTTATAAAAATAGGAGTAGTAAAGGATTCTGCAGGAATGGTAAATACAAACTTGCCGGAAGCATCTGTTTTTTGGGTTTCTTTATAGCTTTTTTTGTTGTCTGCAAAAAGTTCGAGCTTGACTTTTGCATCGGCAACAGGCTGCAAATCATTGCTGCTGACAGTAACTTCAAGTTTTATAGGCTCTTTTGCTGAAAAGTATTCATTGATTTTTTTTATAGAAATACTGTAATTTGATGCTTTGTTGTTTCTGATTTCAATAAATTTTCTAAAAATATGGTTCAGCGAGTCGTTTTCCATCCAGGTAGAATGGGCCAAAATGGTATAATACCCGTCAGATAACTTTTTGGGCAGTGCAATATTGCCCACAGCTAAACTGCTGTCAACCCGGAACTTTTCATCAGCCACAACTGTGCCTTTATTATCAAATAATTTAACTTTCAATCCTTTGCTTAAACCCGAAGGCATGTTATCAGAAACCACCTGTGCCCTAAACCAAATATTTTCCGAAGGCTTGTAAACCTCTTTGTCTGTGGTAAAATAGATGTTTTCTTCAGGGTACTCCTGGTGATAGGTTTTTATTTTTTCGGCCAGGTCATTTATAACCTCATCCTGGGCAGTAATGTTTGTTGTATAACATGCTAAAAGCATGATGGCAACTGGGAAAATTTTATATTTCATTTTTTATAGGTATTGTTGCTTTTGATATTTATTACTATAACAAAAAAAGAATAAAGAACCCTTATCCTTATTTAATAAGAAGTTAAAAATAGTCATTGTTGTCCGATTAAAAAAATTGCGTTCCTGCGGGACTTTTAAAAGAAGCAGTTTATTTTATTTCTACCAATATTTTGCCCGCCGTGGCGCATAGCCGTCAGGCTAAGAAATTTTGCATACGAATTCTATTTTGAAGCCCTGTAAGGGCGACATATTGGTAGAAAAACAAGTTATTAAAAAGAGAACGCACCAAGCATAAACAAAATACAACGAACAAATGCTGAATGGTGCGTAATTTGGTGAAGCTTTTTAAATGCAGTTCTTCTATTGCGCGCCCAAAAGAGTTTCGTTCATTTTCAAACATTCATCTGACACGCTTTTTATCAATACTTTCTTTTTCTACCAATATGCCGCCCATACTGGGCTTGTCACAGAAGTGCGCAAGCGGGAGTCTGTGTAAAAAGTATTGATTTTTCTAATTTACCCCTAAATCCCCTGAAGGCGACTTTTGACAATCAATAACTTAGGACAAAGCCCCTTTAGAGCTAGTCTCGTCTCAGGCGGGAGGTTTGGGGTTTAAATTGACTTTCTGCCAAGCGTACCTTTCCAAACAACAATGATTTTATTTAACAATATAAAAAGTCAAAAAGTTAACCGCAAAGAACGCAAAGTGTTTATAATCAATATTTAAACTTTGTGTTCTTTTATTCTTTTTTCGTGAACTTTGCGGTTAATTACTTCTTTTTACACAACTTCTTTTATTTGATTGTACTGTTAATCTATCTTGAGACATGTGTCGCTCCTACAGAGCTTATTTTAATTATAATGCAACACTTCACCATACTATTGCCCCTACGGGGCTTATCATTAGCTGCGTTAGCAGCGATAGTATGGTAGTATAGTTGTATCAAAGATATTAATAGCTCTGAAGGAGCGATACATTTTTATTACTGGTTTAATACCAGAAAATAATATGTAAAACATTTTGCGAACCTCAATAAAAAAAGCTGCCGAATTGCTCCGACAGCTTTTTTTGAAATTTTTAATTCGTAATTGACACTTGAATTACGCTTTTTTACTTCTTCTTTCGTTCAGGTCATCTTCAATTTGCTCAAGTTTCTTTTCGTTGAGCGGATAGATGAACATGAATACCGCAGCAAGTATAGCACCTATAGCAGGCCAAATACTGAGCATCATACGGATACCGTTTTGTGTTTCGGCTGTTTGCTCTACGTTAGCCTGGTAGCCATAAATAGCAAGTAACCATCCGGCAAGTGCGATACCTATTGAAGCTCCAATCTTTTGTGACATAGAAGCTGCAGAGAATACCAGACCTGTTGCACGACGGCCATTTTTCCATTCGGAGTAGTCGGCTGTATCTGCATACATTGACCATACCAATGGGAAGATGATACCAGCGTTAATACTGATGAGTACTTGTAAAACAAGGATCAATGTAAGGTTGCTTCTGTCCACCCAGAAGAAGATGATACTCAACACAGCGGCAAATAACATAGCGCTAAGGAAGGTGCTCTTTTTACCAATCTTGTCCGATACCGGTTTGGCAAGGATAACCCCGACAATGTTGGCAGCTTGTCCCAATAGCAGGTAAATAGTGCTTATGGCAAGGGTCATATTGAACGAATCGTAGGTAATATCGCTTGCTCCTTTGAAGTAATATTTGAAATAGTAAACAGCAGCGCCATCGCGGATAGTATTGAAGAAGATGGTCGAAATACCTGCCCCCAGAAGGATAAACCAAGGGATGTTTTTGCCAAGGTCTTTGAGGTCGTCTTTCAGCGAAGTTTTTTCTTCCAAAGGTTTGATGCGTTCTTTGGTCATAAGGAAAGTCAACAGGAAGAAGATAACCGCAATAATAGCAATGATGATAACAGCTTTTTGGGTACCACTGCGATAGTCAATTTGTTTGATGGCAATCTTTTCCAGTTTCAAATCAGCTTCGCCGGCAGTAGTTACAAGTACTTGCCATTGTGCTGAATCCGAGAAACTATCGAGTCCTTTAAAACTGCTGAGTTTTAGTTCAATATTGCTCCAGGCCCCGTTACGCATTAGGCCCAGAGTGTCTTTACCATCTGCAAAAGTAAAGCAACCGGTGTCTTTTGTAGATTGGTTGATTACACAAATTTTAATTGGCTCAGCACTCTTGATACTGGCTTTTGCAGTTACATATAGCAGTGAGTCCACAACTGTTTCGTCTTGCTCTTTTTGAGTTGTGCCGCTCCAAATAAAATTTTTTTCAATCACTTTGGTTTGGGTAGAATCTTTAACCTCAATAACATTGCCATTGCTGAATTTGCCAATGGTGTCGGTCCCAAAACCATTGAAAAGAGGTTGGAACAGACCAAGTACAAGGAAACTGCCGCCAAAAGCAAAGATAAACCTGAAGGTAGCAAGGGTTGTACGTTCTTTACCATCGGCAGTCATAACGCCCATCAGCGAAGCATAAGGAACGTTAATCATAGAATAGATAAGCATCATCAACGAATAGGTGATGTACGCATAAACAATTTTGCCTGTAACATCAAAGTTAGGTGTAGTAAAGGTCATCACACCGATGATCCCAAAAGGCAAGGCAAACCAAAGCAGGTATGGCCTGAACTTTCCCCATCGGGTTTCGGTGCGGTCGCAGACGATACCTACAAACGGGTCAAAAAATGCATCCCCGATACGTGTTATTAAAAACATTGTCCCAACCACTGCGGCCGAGATGCCAAAAATGTCGGTATAGAAAAACATAATGTACATCCCGAACAACTTCCAAAACATGGACGATGCGGCATCTCCAAATCCATACCCGATTTTTTCCGATAGTTTCAATTTTTGTTTAAACATAAGTGAGTGTATTAATTAATTTAGTTTTTTATCGAATAAATAGGCTTATCAAGCCATGCGTAATTCCATTTATCTGAAAAGTAAGTAAAAATAAGCGTTGTAGTTATACCTATAATAGAACCTGCCGTTACATCTATCAAAAAATGTTGCGAAAGGTACATCCTTGAATATGCCACTATACAAGCCAACAACAACCAAATTACCTGGGTTATTTTTTTGTTCCAGGCAAATGCCAGACATAAAGATAATGCAAAAATTGATGCTGTATGCCCTGAGGGGAAACTATGTACAGTGGCCATCTTTACCCCTTCTACAAGGTGCAGGTGGGCTGTTCCTTCAAAAAAAGCAATCGGCCTTGGGGCATCTATCAGGCGTTTGATTATTTGCGCTGCCAAACCTGATATAATATAGGTACTAATAATGTTTACTGAAACTCTTGTCCGATAAAGTAAAAACAATACGCCTATAATAACTACAAACAAACCATCCCCAATGTTGGTGATGGTTTTGAAAAAATGGTCAGCTATATTATTGTTCAATGAATTGATAAACAGGTGTATATCTGCTTTGGAAAAGATTGCCATGATAATGAAACAGGCCAGTATCACGACAAAGTAAAGTATTAAAAACAGCTGGGCCTTCTTCACTTTTATTGCATTGTTAATTTCTGTTCGCTAATAAAAACAATGAAAATGTTATAGAAACACTATTGCATTATTTTTTAAATAATTTTGCACGTGAAAATAGTTATATTTTTTGTTTCATAAAATTTAAAGTGATGAAATTTGAAGGTAAGTGGGAGAAACGATGGCACCCGCTTTTGCAGGAATGGGTAATACTGGCTGCTACAACCAGCGAAAGGCCTTGGTCTGGCGATACAGTTAAGAATATACAAGCCGAAGAACCGGCCTTTGACCCTAAATGTTATTTGTGCCCCGGTGTTACAAGGGCTTCTGGTGTGACCAATGATAATTATACAGAGCCTTGGGCTTTTACTAACGATTTTGCTTCGTTCTCGCTTGATGCCCCTGATGTTCACCGCAAGTCAAAGTTTGAAACAGTAGAGCCTGTGCATGGTACAAACCGTGTTATTTGCTACTCGCCGGTTCACAACGTAACCTTGGCCGAAATGCCTGAAGAGCAGGTGGCAAAAGTAGTTGCGCTGTGGCAAAAAGAATATGCTACGTTGTCTGTCAATCCTAAGATTGAGAACGTGTTGATATTTGAAAACAAAGGAAGAGCAATAGGTGTATCAAACCCGCACCCGCATGGGCAGATATATGCTACCAATTTCGTTCCCCGTATTGTTGAAAGACAACGCCAGTCTTTTGCCGATTATTATCGTGAAAATAAAAGCCACTTGCTGGTTGACCTTTTGGCAGATGAGCTTTCGCACAAAAAACGTGTTGTTTACGAAAATGACCACTTTGTAGCTTTTATTCCCTTCTTTGCCCGTTTTGTATATGAAACTTATGTTGTTCCGCGCAGACAGGTTGCCCGCATTACCGATTTGAACGAAGCTGAAAGCAAATCGTTGGCCAATATGCACAAAGTGATGCTGAGCAAGTTCGACAACCTATATAATATGTCGTTCCCAAACATTACTATGCTTCAAAATGCCCCTTGCAACGGGCATCCCGACAACGAGTTGTTTCATTTCCACATAGAATTTTACCCACCTTTGCGTTCGCCGGATAAACTCAAGTACCTTGCAGGTTTTGAGTCGGGTGGGGGAAATATCATCAATCCTGTGCTGCCTGATGAAGCCGCCTTAGCTTTGAGAAACGCGAAATATTAGATTTATATAAATGAAATTGGCTCTTAACTGATAGTGCGAGCCTGTCTTATTTTACCTCAAAGATTTTATCGATGTTTAATTTTACTACAAACAGGGCGCCGCTACGCGACTAAATGAGAGCTGCGTAGCTGCGAACTGTTTGCAGGATAACCCAATAGTTGGTTGTTGCGCCAATCATCCTCAAAGCGCTTCAGGTCTTTCATAACTGGGGCGTTGCATAAATTTAACTGCTTAATTTCTTATATTTAGATAGGAAACACGCTTGCCAGGCAGTTTAGAAATCTTGTTTTTGTTGTATTTTATGCGGCCTTTGCCCTGATTATTGCCATAACAAACGCCAGCAAAACAAAGCAGGTGAGGACGATAAAACTCAGGTGCAGCGAATGAAGCTCTGCAATAAAACCAAGAAGTACCGGGCCTGTCATAAAACCAATATTGGCAGTGGCTGCAATAAACGAAACCCCGTCTGCCGTTTTCACTCCTTTGATTGTCGAGGCAAGGCGGTATATTTCGGGTACAATAATCGAAAATCCTAACCCTATAATAAAAAATCCTATAAAAGCAGTAACAGAAAACGTTAGCAACACTAAAGTAAAGCCTGCCAGGCTTGTGCCAATAGCCAATCGCAGTAGTTTCCATGAACCAATGCGGTTGCTCAATGCATCGCCATTAAAACGCCCAATGGTCATACCTACTGCAAACAAGGCATATCCAAGGCCGATATACTGGACTTTTACCTGTGTTATTTTCTTTAAGTATAAGGCACTCCAGTCGGCAATAGCCCCTTCCGATACCATCATGATTAAACCGATGGAAGCTATTGCTAACAATGGCTTAAAAGGAAATTTTTTGTACTTTTCTTTTTCAACAGCCTCGGTGCGAATATCATAATACTCCTTTCTTAACCAAATATGGACACTTAAAAGAACAACTACAAGCAATGATACATGCAGCAGGGGCATTTTTAGTAAACCTGCCAAAAAACTGCCTGTTGAAGCCCCAATGATACCCCCTATGCTCCAAAAGCCATGACTACCGGTCATGATATATTTACCAGCACGTTTCTCGATAGTAGCAGTAAGTGAATTAAGCGATATAGCAAAAGCACAACTACAAAATCCCAGACAAAACAAAGCAGCGCAGAGCATGGCATAGTTTTTGGCCAGAAATATATTTATCAAAGCGAAGGTATATAAAATAAAAGCATAAAAGGCATAACGACCAACCCCTATTTTGTCTACCAGCCTGTTGGTAATGGGTATCATAAAAAAAGAACCCAGCGAAGAAAAAAAGATGGCCCCGCCTATCTTGCCTTCTGTAATGTTTATTTTTTCTGCAATATAAGGGATATAGGTTACCCAGGTGCTGAAAATAAGGCTAAAACAAGTGTATAAAAACGCCGGGGCAAAGAATTTCCGGCTTTGAAAGAAAATTTTAATTGAAAGCATATCTATTTTGAAAACCGCGACAAAACTAATATTTTTTGGGCTTTATGGTATCAAAAAGTTGTTAAACACTTTAGCCGTTAACATAAATCCTTTCCTACTAACCATTGTTTATTTTATCTTTACAGCTTTTAAATAGATAACAAAACAATCATTATCAGATATTTGTATTGTCAATGGGGCTAAGGCTGAAATATTTTCTATTCCTGCTGTTATTTGGGGCGATAGGGGTTACGCTTGTGGCCCAAAATAAGTTTTTGCAGCCAGAACTTGTCCCCATTAAAATAAAAAAAGGTTTTACCCTTTTTACCCTCGATCAGAGCATTAGCGCTGCCAATGATACTGTAATATTTCTACCTGTTAATCAGGATTTTTATATAACCAAAACTTCGTCTATTATCGCCACCAATTTTTTCTTGTCATTAAAACAAAAGGCTTTTAAAAGAAGGTGGTCGAAAAGTATTAATAATGTTGTTATTTCTACCCCCGACAGTATCGGGCCTGATGATACAATTAAGGTTCAAAAGGCTGAAATACCTTTTATCAATTATCAAAACCTTATTATCAGGGATATCAATGTGAGTAAACTTAATATTTTTGGCCCGTCATTTAACAATCCCAACGATATACCCCGCAATGTTTTTGAAAGATGGGTAAACCGTACCCATGTAACAACAAGAGAATATTTTATCAAGCAATATCTTTTATTTAAAAAAAATTCGAGGCTCGACCCATACCAGTTGGCCGAAAGCGAACGCCTCCTTCGCGAGTTGCCTTTTATTGAAGATGCCCGTGTTTATATTTATCCTACCTCGTCGCCAGATAGTGTTGATGTTGAAGTGGTTACCAAAGATACCTGGTCTTTGGGTTTTGACTTCACCACGGCCAACATAAAAGATTACAAACTGGATGTTTGGAACCAAAACCTTATGGGTACGGGTAGTGAGCTGGATAATGTATATTTCAAAAATTCAAAAAAAATACCTGTTGATGGATTAAAAGGCAGTTATACTATACGTAACATATCAGGGTCTTTTATAAATACATTGATAGGTTATGAAAAATTTGGCAATGAAAGTTTCCGGATTAATTTCTGGCGCGACTTTTTCACCCAGCAAACCCGCTATGCCGGACAGGTTTACTTTGAAAATATCGAAAAAAGATATGTAAGCGTTGAACAAGATACCGGAGGTTATGTATTTTTTCCGCTTAAAGGGACCGTATCGAGGTTGTGGCTTGGCAGGGCATTTAAATTGCCTACGCCTTTAATCAGCGCTACTACAAAAACCAGCTTTTCTATTGCCGGGGGATTGTACCAGTACGATTATACCAAAGCGCCTTTGGTAAGAGAAAGATATCGTTACGAATTTCAAAACCGTACTTTTTACCTGCTTTCGTATTCATTGGCCAGCTATGGTTATTATCGTTCGTCTTTGGTATATAATTTTGGCCGAACAGAAGACATTCCTTATGGCTTGCTCATCAAAACAACTCAGGGCCTCGAGGTTGGCGAATTTGGCAACCGCTACTATCATGGGGTCTCTTTTCTCAATGGTGGCCCGTTATTGTCATTAGGGTTCTTTTATTTTGATGCTGCTGTTGGCGGTTTTATCAAAAAAAAGGAGGTTGAGCAGGGGGTATTAAATGTAGGTGGCAACTATATTTCCAACTTGTTGGTTATTGGGCGTATCAAGGCCCGTGCATTTATCAATGTCGATTTTATCAAAGGTTTTAAAAGGTATGAGGATGAATATCTTGATATCAATAATTTTTCAGGGGTACGTGGTTTTTATAATGACTCGGCCCGCGGTGGACAACGTTTGGTGATAAATATGGAGTCTGTGTTTTTTACTCCCTGGTATGCCGGCGGGTTTAGGTTTGCCCCTTTTGCTTTTGCCGATTTTGCTTATGTTGGCTCAACCAGGCAGTGGATTTTTCGCAATAATCTTTATAGCGGCTTTGGTATTGGGCTGCGTTTGCGCAATGAGCATTTTGTGTTTAAAACTTTTCAAATAAAATTGGCTTATTACCCGTTTTTGAGCAAAAAAGCCAGTGGCGACTTGTTCACTTTATCGCAGGAATGGCGCTTCAGGCCTAATGATTTTACTGTAAGGTCGCCCGAAATTTTGATTTACAAATAATTAAAAATATAAACCAACCCTTGCCACCGGATTTGAATATGGTGAACGCTTATCTTCTAAAATATTGAACATAACCGATATGTTAAAAGAAGAATGCTTGCCAATGCTTTGTTTTATACCGCCCCCTACTAATACTCCATGAAGCCAATAGCGGTTTGTTTTTGAAAGCTTCTCGGCATCCGAAAAATCGCGGTCTAAGTTGATGGCTTCATACTCAACCTGCCCAAAAAAGCCCATATTGGTTTTATATCGCGTGCTTTTGCCTATTTCATCAATAAATGTATATTGGCCATATACACGTGCACCGTATATACTCGAGCTGATACTCTTTGAATACCATTTTTCATAATAATACTCATAAGTTGCTCCTATGCCGGCTATTATTTTGGGCGTAATATAATAGCCGGCCATGGGCGAAAGTCCTATGTATGTAGCACTTCCAAATTGTAACCCGAAAAATCCCCCGAAAATAAAGTTTTCTGCAAACTTCGATTTTGTTTTTTCCACTTTCGTGGTGTCTTTTGTAGTCTGTCCAAAAAGACTTGCCGAAAACAGTGCTGACAGGATGAATATTTTGATTTTCATGGAGTTTGCTATTAGCTTTTATGATACAAATGTATTTATTTTGGCTATAATTGGAAACAGATTTAAATAACATTTCGGGTTGTTTTGCTGGTAAAATATTTGGTATGAATATAGTTATAACTGGTTGTAGCAGTGGTATAGGTTTTGAAACTGTCCTGGAGCTGCTGAAAAATAAAGATAACAAGGTGTTGGGCATTTCGCGCAATAAAGAAAAACTGTCTTTATTGGAAGGTGCTGTCAATTCAGCACAATTGCAAACGCTTTCGCTTGATATAACACAGTTGGACGAGCATCAGGGTACTCTTCAACAGATGCTGCATAAGCATTTGCAATCGGTAGATGTGTTAATCAACAATGCCGGGCTCTTGGTCAATAAATATTTTGAATCTTTTGAACCAATGGAGATTGACAATATTATCGATACCAATTTTAAAGCTCCTGCGGCCATTATTAAATTTTTGCTGCCCTAGCTTGAGAAATCAAACAATGCCCACATTGTAAACATTAGCAGTATGGGCGGGTTTCAGGGAAGCAGCAAATACCCCGGATTATCATGGTATAGCGCTGCAAAGGCTGCTTTGGCCGTATTGTCCGAATGTCTTGCTGTTGAATTGGCCGAAAAAAATATAAAGGTAAATTGTCTGGCTTTGGGTGCCGTCAATACTGATATGTTGCAAAAAGCTTTCCCTGGATATAAGGCTCCCATTGAGGCTGACCAGATGGCAAAGTTTATTGCCGATTTTGCTTTGAATGGTCACAATTTTTTCAATGGCCAAATTCTGCCTGTCAGGCTTTCAAATCCTTAGTAAATCTCTTATTGGGCTAGTTGAAATAAAAATTGCACCCATTTGTAGCGCGTACTGTGCTATGCCCTTGCCCATAATCAATATTCAAGAAAATTTAAAAATGTTTTTTCGTCTATTACATCTATATTGAGTTCTTTGGCTTTCTGGAGCTTTGATGGCCCCATATTTTCGCCTGCTACAATAAATGATGTTTTTGAAGTTACCGAATCTACAAGTTTTCCTCCGTTGGCAATAACCATTTGTTCAAGTTCTTTGCGCCGTTGCGGGCTGCTAAAACTACCACTTACCACTATTGATTTGCCTTTGAGCTTTTCGGATACCACTTTATTGGTATCTTCTTTTATTTGCATCTGGACGCCTGCCTCTCTGAGCCTTTCAACAATAATGGCATTATTGGGTACTGAAAACCATGCTAACACACTTTGGGCCATTACCTCGCCAATATCGTCCACTGCTGTCAACTGTTCAATGGTCGAATTTTTAATAGCATCAATGTTTTTAAAATGTTGGGCAAGCTTACGTGCTGCTGTTTGGCCAATATGTCTTATCCCCAAAGCAAACAATACCCTTTCAAAGGGGGTTTGCTTTGATGCTTCTATGTTTTGTAAGATATTATTGACTGTTTTATCCTGAAATCTCACTATACGTGGTTTACTTCCGTCTTCTGCATTGTATGTTTTTTCAAGGCCTATAATTTGCCCGTATTTTATGTAATAAAGGTCGGCTACATTTTTAATAATACCTTTTTCATAAAGGGTGTCTATCCGGCCTTCGCCTAAGGTTTCAATATTCATGGCTTTGCGGCTGATAAAGTGTTCTATTTTCCCTTTTATCTGCGGAGGGCATGAGTCGGCATTGGGGCAAAAGTGTTTGGCTTCGCCTTCTTCGCGCACAAGCTGTGCATTGCATTCAGGGCAGCGGCTGATAAATACTACAGGCTTGGCATCGGATGCGCGCGAATGTTTTTCAACACCTGTTACCTTCGGAATTATTTCTCCTCCTTTTTCAATACAAACAATATCGTGCTCGTGAAGATCGAGAAGTTGGATCTGGTCTGCGTTGTGCAATGAGGCCCGCCTGACGGTCGAACCTGACAACTGAACAGGTTTTAAGTTGGCTACCGGGGTAATGGCCCCTGTACGCCCTACCTGGTATGAAACTGAAAGCAACTCGGTTGTTACCTGCTCGGCCTTAAACTTGTACGAAATAGCCCAACGTGGTATTTTGGCCGTAAAGCCAAGCTCTGATTGTTGTGCCAACGAATCTACTTTGATTACTATACCGTCAATGTCAAATGGCAGCGAATCCCGCTTTTGGTCCCAATAATTGATATATGCCAATACGTCTTTTATGGTGTCGCATTTTTTGCTGTAAGGTGATATTTTAAATCCCCAGCCTGCTGCCATCTGGAGGCTTTGGTAATGGCTGTCCGAAATTGGAACAGGTGTGTAAAGGTTGTATAAATAACAGTCAAGCTTTCGTTTGGCCACTTCGGCAGATTTTAAAAGCTTTACCGAACCCGCAGCAGCGTTGCGCGGGTTGGCAAAGGGCTCATCGGCGGCTTCCCTGCGCTCTTCGTTTAATGCTTCAAAAACGGCACGAGGCATAAATATTTCGCCCCTGATTTCAAAATTTGCAGGGGCTGTGGCGCTGGCAATTTTTAACGGGATAGAACGTATTGTTTTTACGTTATTGGTAACAATGTCGCCTTTTACGCCGTCTCCACGGGTTACGGCATAAGCCAGTTGACGGTTTTCGTATATTAAGCTTATTGAAATACCATCAAATTTCAGTTCTGCGCTATACGAATATTGTTGCCCCCCGAGGCCTTTGCCCACTCTTTTGTCAAAGTCGAGCAATTCGGCTTCGTTGTATGTATTGTCCAACGAAAGCATAGGGTATTGGTGCTCTTTTTGTTCAAATTCATTGCTAATGTCGCTCCCAACATGCACAGTAGGAGAGGTCGGGTCAAAAAACTCAGGGTTTTCTGCTTCCAGCTGTTGAAGTTGTTTCATCAGTTGGTCAAATTCCTGGTCGCCAATTACAGGCTGGTGTAAAACGTAATACCTGTGGTTATGTTCCCGAAGGGTTTTTCTGAGTTTTTCTATTTCGAGGGCTATTTGTTCTTTACTCATTGAAATGTCCTTTTTTGATAATAAAAAATGCCATTCCCGTAACAGAATGGCATAAATACTTGTAGTTTGTTATTATTAGTATGCTTCAAACTCAAAAGGGATTTTTAAGGTAAACTGGTAATGTTCGCCAAGCTCTTGTACCGATTCGTCGTCTTCTTCATAATACCATTTTACAAGGCACTCATTCCCTGATATGTGTTGTTCTTTTATCAACCTGAACATTTCGAGCAATGACTTGGACGAACCGCTATTGATGTATTCAAATTTGAGTTCAAAAATTGTTTTTTTCTGTGGGCTCTTGAAATAGTCAATTAACCATAAAACCAATGGTTTGTAAAAGTCGCCGGGGTTTTCGGGTATTGACCTTCCTTCCAAACGCATTACCCCACTTTGCGGGTCAAAAGTAACTTTGGGAGTGTTTGATGTTTTTTCTATTTGCAGCGTTGTCATACCAAATACATTTGTTTATACAAATATATATAAAAATATCAATTGTTATTCATGCCGTAAAGATATTATAGGGTCAACTTTTGCAGCTTTTTGGGCCGGTACGTATCCCGAAATTACCCCTACTACAAAACATAACAGTACCCCTAACAATATCCACACCCACGGGATGATAAACGATCCTCCGGTCAACATGGCCACCATGTTGCCTATAAGTATCCCAAGTATTATACCTAATGCCCCGCCCATTTGGCCTATTATAACAGATTCAAGCAAAAATTGTTGTTTAATGGTGCTGGTTTTGGCCCCTAATGCTTTACGTATCCCTATTTCTGATGTCCGTTCGGTTACCGATACAAGCATAATGTTCATCAATCCTATGGCGGCCCCAAAAAGCGTGATAATACCAATAATGGTAGCGGCCATAGTTACCAGCCTGAGGTTGTTTATTAGCATATTGGCAAGGCTGTTGCTCGATTCTATCTCAAAGTCATTAGCGTCGTGCGGGGCCAATCTTCTGACAATCCTGAATATCCCTTCGGCTTCGCTTATGGCAACATCAAGCAGCTCTGGTTTGGCCGGCAATATGTTTATACGGTATGTTTGATCAGGGTTGGGATAATACTGGCGGGCATTGGTTATGGGTATCAGGCACAGCCTGTCGCTGCCGTTAAAACTTGTCCCTTGTTGGGCTAGTACCCCTATAATACGGTATTTTCCATTGCCAACACTAATGGTTTGGTTGATCGGGTTTTCATTTTTTTTAAAAAGTTTTTTTACTACATCGGAGCCTACTATGATAACGTGTTTGCCGTTTTCTATTTCTTCATGGCTGAAATTTCGGCCTTGCCCGATGCTTTTGCCCGATGTTATCATATCGTACTCATCTACGCCCCATATTTCTATGTTGGGGTCGGTTTTTTGCATTTGAAACTTGATTGTTGATGCCCCGCTAACATACCCCGATATGGCTACCGTGGCCGGGAACTGAAAACGTCCAACAAATTCTGTGGCCTGGTCGTAGGTAATGTTGGCCGTATTGACCGTGCGCTCCCTATGGCCGCCATGGTGCATGTTGTTCCCTTTTTTCACAATGGCAAATGCGCTTGCCCCCATGGTCGAAAATTGGGTGGTAAGTGTACTTTTTATCGACTCTATGGCGGTCAATATCCCAACAAGGGCCATAATCCCAAAGGCTATAATAAACATGGTCAGTATGGCCCTCAGCATGTTGGCTTTTATCGACCTTATGGCTATTCGTGTGTTTTCGTTCAGGATACCAAAATTCATCAGGCTTGTGTTTTAATTTTTTATCAAATGTATAAAAAAAAGCCCATCCGGGGTTTTTATTTTTTGCCCGGGTCATATCATTTACCTGGCTCTTGGGCTCCTGTTTCAAATGTCAATTTTGGCAAACTGTTTACTATATCTACCGTTTGCACGCTCACGTTGATGATGCTCAGCAACAAATCTAAAATGTACCGTGGGTTACCTGTTTCGGCTGCCCAGTCGTTGGGGTCGTTTTTAATGCCACTCTCCTTGTGGACAGTTACTTGGTAGCGTTCCATTACCCACTCAATGGCGCTTTTGCCGTTTACCATGTACCCGTAAGCCCTGGCGGGGATATTGCTTACGGTAATGTGGCTGTTGTATATAATGGTGTCTTTTTGTTCTTTTTTTGGGAAACGCATTTTTTCGACCGTGTAGGTTTGGCCATCGTCCCCACTGACCGTTACATGCGGATAAGGGGCAACTGTTTCATAGTTTAGGTGCAGTTCGGCCAGCTGGCGGCCTGCCTTGCTAAATGCCCAAAAGTCTGCTACTCTCTCGACCAGTGGCAGGCGGGGCAGCATTTTTTTCAGGTCGGCGGCAAAGGTTTCTCTATACTCTTTGCAGTGCAAAAAGCCGTACACGTAATAAAATATATCTTCTTTACTGACGCTTTTGCCGTATTGCGCCCGGGCCCTTTCTAAAATAAAATCGCTTACGGCATCGCGCCGTACATACTTGCCCGCAGCAGTGCCCCCCGCAGCAGCTTCGCCGCTATCAAACAAGCTCTTTTGTACTACTTTGTTTTCTTCGTAGTAATAGAGGGGGAAGCATTGTCCATTTGCTTGTAATTGCAAATCAGGAACAACATCTGTTATTAATGCTGAAAAATCTTTATTTGTACCTGTGCCACACAATGAAATGACAATGTTTTTATGATTCTTAGTTGGAAATAGTTTTGGAAGCTGGTATCTTTCTTGATTTAAGTCATCATCAAAATATGAATTTAATTTTGTGAAAGGTCTGTGCATTGTTATTCGATACTCATATTCGTTTTCAATTATTTCTTTTCTTCTTTTAATTTGATTGTCCCAATCTCTTGTCCAGTTTCCTTTAGTTACATCTTTTATAATTTCTTTATTTTTTTGTTTTAAGATTAGATCTAATTGCTCATTATAATAAGCAATGCTCTTTTTTACGTTTTCACACAAAGTGGCTTTTGAAAAATTATATACCCATGCATCTCTGTTTGTCGCAGTTCCTAATGTCTGAGCTATAAAAACACTCTGACTTTTCGCATCAAACTTTTTTTCCGGTTCCAAAGGGATAAACTCGTCAAAAAGGCTGTTGCGCACGCTTATCCAGTCGCCATGCCCGTTGGGCTGCAGGGTTTTCAGCGGAAGTTTCGGATTGGCAAAGGTTTTGAAGCCTTTGACTATTTTCAGCTTTTGTTCGCGGCCCAGGTAGTCGCCTATGTCGTGGTAATAAATGGTGGCTTTGTCTGTTTTTATATCAGGGTTTTTTACCAGCAGGGTAATGGCTATGGGCGTGCGGCTGCCGCTGCCAAAAATTTTTCCGCCTTCTTTGCGGCTCAGCTCTCCGCTGGTACGTTGGTTTCCTCTCAGGTTAAACACGTAAACGGATGAAAACTCTTTCTCGATGGCTTTGCGGAAGCCATCGGTGCTGTTGCCGTCGAGCCAGGCGCCGTTGCTCACAAAGCATATCACGCCGCCGGTTTTGTCCAATCGGTCGGTGCTCCACCGGAAAGCTTTTATGTAAGCATCGTAAAGCGATTTGTTGAGGCCTGCTGTTGATAGCTTGGCGTAGGTATCGGCAATGCGTTGGTCGAGCCTTGGGTAGGCTTGGTTTTGCGCGTTGTCGTTAGCCGATTTTTGCCCGATGGAGTAGGGCGGGTTGCCAATAATCACGCGCAGGGGTGCTTTTTGCTGGCGTTGCACGCGTTCGGAGTTGCGGGGGAACATTTCCGAAAAGAGTTTGTCGGTGTCGTCGGTTTCGCCCAGCTGAAAGGTATCGGTAAGCACAATGCCCTCGAAAGGGGTGTAACGGGCTTTGCCTACGCCATCGTCGGGGTCGGGGGTAGCATCGTGGTAAGCGTTTTCGATGTTGATGGCGGCAATGTAATAGGCCAGCAGCACAATTTCGTTGGCGTGCATTTCGTGGCGGTATTTGCGTTCGAGGTCTTTGAGGCCAATCAGGCCGCTTTGCAGCAAACGCACCATAAACGTGCCTGTCCCGGTAAAGGGGTCGAGTATGTGGATGTTGTTGTCTGTAAGCGAGCGGCCAAATTCTTTTTGCAGTATGTCGTTGACGGAATGGATAATAAAATCGACTACCTCCACGGGGGTATAAACAATGCCCAGCCGTTCGACCATTTTCGGGAAAGCGGTTTTGAAAAACTTATCGTACAGCTCGATAATAATGCGTTGTTTGCCTTCGGCATTGTCAATGCCCTGGGCACGTTTGCGCACCGAGCCGTAGAATTTTTGCAGGGTTTCGTCCTGCTCTGCCAGGTTGTTGCCTTTTTCGAGGGCTTCTATCATGCTTTGCATGGCCACCGAAACGGCATTTGATTTTACAAACGAATAACCCTCGAACAGGGCATCGAAAATAGGCTGGGTAATAATGTGCTGTGCCAGCATTTCAATGGCTTGCTCCTGGTTGATGCCTGGGTTGATGTTTTTTTGCAAGCCACTTAAAAACTTATCGAAGGCCTCGCGTTGGTCTTTCTTTTCGGTAATGAGGTATGCAATGCGTTCAATCTGGCGTTCGGCAATCAGGGCCACGTCTTTTGCCCATTGCTCCCAATAACGGCGGTCGCCTACTTTTTGCACTAAGCGGGCAAACACCACATCTTGCAACTGCTCAAACTGAATGGCAATTTGCCGCCCTATTTCTTTGTTTGTTTCGCTGCTTTGCTTTTCGCCTTGTCTTTTGTCAATGGGGGTGCCATCGTTATCAAACGAAGTATCGGCGCCGCCAACAATGATTTGGCCGGGGCGTTTTTTGTTGAGTTCAATTTTATTGACAGTGGCATTAAAGCGGTCGTCGTGGGCACGCAGGGCGTTCAATACGGTCCAAACCACCTTGTAACGTTCGTTATCGTCGAGCGCTTGTTCGGGCTCAACATCGGCGGGCACAATTACCGGGATAATAATATAGCCATATTTTTTGCCTTCGGCCCTGCGCATAACACGCCCGACCGATTGTACTACATCTACCTGCGAGTTACGTGCCGAAAGGAAAAGCACGGCATCTAACGAAGGTACATCAACGCCCTCGCTCAAAACACGCACGTTTGTAATAATGCGGCATTCGTTATTGTGTGTGTCTTCTTTGAGCCATGCGAGCATCTGGTCGCGTTGCGGGGCAGCCATGGTCCCGTCCATGTGCCGGGCATGCACGGTAACCATTTTTTCTTTTTTCTCCCGGGGCAACGAATCCAGATAATTTTCGGCAGCAAGGTTATAACTTGCGGCAATGTTTTTAGAATCAGGAATTTTACCACAAAAAGCAACCGCCCGTTTCATGGGGCTTTCGTCGCCATCTGTTTTGATGGCCTCGTTGCCCAGAAATTGTTTTGATAAGGCATTGACCGTCCCGATGAGCTTGGTAAGGTCGTCGGTTTTTATTTCGGTTTCGCCATTGGTAATCATATTTTGTACAGCGGGCGGGACGTCTTTGTCGTTTAGTGTCAGGATAATCACTTTGTAATCGGTCAGCAAGCCCTTTTCAACTGCTTCGCCAAAACCTATGCGATGAATTTCTTTGCCGAAATACTGTTCGTTGTCCATCGACCACAAAGGGATATCCTGTTTTGCAGCCTGCGATTGAGCATCAATACTGTACAATCGGGGCGTAGCTGTCATATATAAACGTTTTTTTGCTTTTATAAAATTTTCATCATGCACTTTTACAAAAGCCGAATCGTCCATGCCCGGTTCGGTATAGCCAGTGGTACGGTGTGCTTCATCGCAAATAATCAAATCAAATTCGGGAAAACCGTTTTTGAGCAATATCTTTTGTGCATTGGCTATTACTTCAATAGATTGATAGGTAGAGAATACCACTGTCATTGCGGCATTGCCATTTTGCTTATAATGCTCAAATTGTTTGAGAATATAGTTTGCATCGGTCGATGCAGGCCAGGCCAAATCAATGGTACTGGTTAAATCCTGGTCGGCGCTGTTTTTGTTTTTCGTTATTTCGGGGTCGGAGCAAATACAAATGGGGTTGATGGGTTCTTCGGCCTGCGAGGCCCATTCGCGCAACGTTTGGCCAATAAGGGCTATGGAAGGCACTAAAAAAAGTATGGTGCCTTTGTTGTTGGTTTGCTTTTCGGCAATTTTTAACGAGGTCATGGTTTTGCCTGTGCCACATGCCATAATCAGCCGTCCGCGTTCGTTCTCTTTAAAGTACTCCACTACTTTATCGCGTACTTCGAACACATGGGGATATATTTTTTTCTTTTCTACCCTTGCTTTCTGACCATGAATACCTTGTTCGAGTGCTTCCCAATCAACAGGGGCTTCTATTAAGTCGTGTAAATTTAACCTTGTTACCGGAGGTTTTTGATTTTTAATGGCTTCCAGCGCGTTTGGGCCCCATTTGTTGGTGGTCGAAATCCAAAGCCTCTGGGCAAAGCTTGTTGTTTTCGAATCTTCGCCCCTAAATTCGCGGCCCGAAGTGGCAAGAAAACTGTCCACGGCAGGTTTATCAATGGTAGCCGTTTCCTGGTAACATTTGCATTGAATAGCCCAGTATTCGTCGAAATGGGTAACTGCCACCAAATCTATCCCTGTATCGGCCCCGCCCATATCGTCTTTGCCGGGAAACTCGTCCCATAACCATACTTTCCTAAATTGGTGGGCATATTGCGGGTCGGTGAGCAAATATGCCTGCATTAAACGTTCAAAACGGTCGCCTTTATCTCTTTCGGAAAAGGAGATTTTACGGTATTTGTCTAATATTTTTAAAAAAATCATGCTATAAATGCTATGTTTTTATGATTAAAAATGGCACGACTAAAATATATATTTTTACTGTGGTTTGGTAAAAATATCAGGATTAAAGTCTTTTAGCAGCTTTAAGTTTTTAACCCAAATTAATCATTAGGAGGCTTTTTAAAACCGAACTATTTGATTTAGTCGGGTTAATCTTCCCGTTATAAACGGGACAAGCTGATTTAAAAATTGTTTGGTCTAATTTTTATTAAATTAATGAATTACTATTTCTTAATCGATTAAGCTTTTTGATGCTTAATTGGGGGTAAATCAGCCTGGGCAATAAAAAAGCCCTGCTGAAATGCTTCAACAGGGCCTTGTATTTATTTCCCCCGCCTTTGCGAAGGATAATTAGCGAAAAGCTATTTGCCGGCTTTAATAGCAGCCTGTGCAGCTGCTAAACGGGCAATAGGGACACGGAATGGCGAGCAACTAACATAAGTCAATCCGTTTTTGTAACAGAATTCAACAGAAGCAGGGTCACCACCTTGCTCGCCGCAAATACCTACTTTCAGGTCAGGACGGGTAGCACGGCCTTTCTGGACTGACATTGCAATAAGTTGTCCAACGCCATCCTGGTCTATTGTCTGGAATGGGTCTGCAGCTAACATTTTCTTGTCGAGATAATCGTGCAGGAAACCTCCAATATCATCGCGGCTGAAACCAAAGGTCATCTGGGTCAGGTCGTTGGTCCCAAATGAGAAAAACTCTGCGGTCTTTGCCATACGGTCTGACAATAAAGCAGCCCGTGGAATTTCAATCATTGTGCCATATTTGTAATTGATTTTGCTTACGCCCATTTTAGCGCATACTTCTGCATATACGCGGTCAACAATCTTTTTGGTAAAATCTAACTCAGAAACATCGCAGGTTACTGGTACCATGATTTCTACGTGTGGGTCTTTACCTTCTTTGCTCAGTTCGGCAGAAGCTTCGAATATAGCACGTATTTGCATTTCAGATACTTCAGGATAGGTTACTCCCAAACGTACCCCACGGTGCCCCATCATAGGGTTGCTTTCGTGCAACGCTTCGCCACGTTTTTTTATAGCTTCAACAGATATACCTAATGCTTTGGCCAATTCTGCTTGTTTTTCGGCACCTACTGGTACAAACTCGTGAAGTGGAGGGTCAAGCAAACGGAAAGTTACCGGGCAACCATCCATGGCAAGCACTGTAGCTTTAATATCTTTCTTAACAAAAGCAAACAACTCGTCCAAAGCAGCTTTGCGTTCTTCAACCCCGTTGCTGAGAATCATCTTGCGAAGCAAGAACAATGGCTGGTCGCTACCTTCGCCATAAAACATGTGTTCTGTGCGGAAAAGCCCAATACCTTCAGCTCCAAAGTCACGTGCTATTTTGGCATCAGAAGGAGTATCTGCGTTTGTACGTACACCCATGGTACGGTATTTGTCCACCATTTTCATAAATGTTTGGAAACGCGGATTTTCTGAAGCATCCATTAATTTTAATGCCCCCAGGTAAACATTTCCTTTGGTACCATTCAATGTAACAACATCCCCTTCTTTCAATACAATATCTGTATCTGCTATTTTAGCTGTTTTTGCCTCTACATTGACATGTAAACTCCCTGCCCCAACAATACAGCATTTACCCCATCCACGGGCAACAAGGGCTGCATGCGAGGTCATACCGCCACGGGCAGTAAGGATACCTTCGGCAGCTCGCATACCTTCAACGTCTTCAGGGTTGGTTTCTTCGCGAAGAAGAATTACTTTTTCGCCTTTACGGTGCCAGGCAACTGCATCTTCAGCAGTAAATACTATTTTACCAACAGCAGCGCCAGGTCCGGCAGGTAAGCCCTTGGTCAATACGGATACTTTCTTTTCTTCTGCCGGGTCGCAAATTGGGTGGAGCAACTCGTCTAACTGTGCCGGCTCAACACGCATAACTGCCTTCTTTTCGTCTATCAACCCTTCGGCAAGCATGTCCATGGCCATGTTCAAAGCTGCTGTCCCGGTACGTTTACCAGCACGGCATTGTAACATGTATAGCTTGCCTTCCTGTATGGTAAACTCGATATCAAGCATGTCTTTATATGCTTTCTCAAGTGTATTACGAATTTCAACAAGCTCTTTATATGTAGAAGGCATAGCTTCTTCCATACTTTTGAGGTGCTTGTTTTGCTCGTTTTTTGTGTCATCGTTCAAAGGGCTTGGGGTACGTATCCCTGCCACAACATCTTCACCTTGTGCATTGACCAACCATTCTCCATAAAATTTGTTTTCGCCCGTAGCCGGGTTCCGGGTAAAAGCAACCCCTGTAGCTGATGTGTCGCCCATGTTGCCAAATACCATGGCCTGAACGTTTACTGCTGTTCCCCATGAATCGGGAATACCTTCGATACGACGGTACGAAACTGCTTTCTTCCCGTTCCAACTCTTAAATACTGCTTTGATACCCCCAATTACCTGTTCTTTAGCATCATCCGGAAATTCTTTTCCAAGTACCTCTTTTACTTTTTTCTTAAAATCTTCAGATAGTTGCTTCAGCTCATCTGCAGTGATTTCGGTATCTGATTTGTAACCTCTTTTATGTTTAAAATCGTCCAACATGTCGTCAAGCTGCTTGCGGATACCTTTACCATCTTTGGGCTCTATACCTTCAGCTTTTTCCATTACTACATCGGCATACATCATGATCAAACGACGATATGAGTCCCATACGAAACGCGGATTGTTTGTTTTTTTGATAAATCCCGGAATAGTAGCTGTACATAGCCCTACGTTCAATACTGTGTCCATCATGCCTGGCATTGATGCCCGGGCCCCTGAACGACATGAAACCAGAAGCGCATTTTCTGGGTCGCCATACTTCATCCCCATAACATCTTCTACTTTTTTCATATTTGCCCAAATTTCATCATATAGTTCTTTAGGCAACTCGCAATTGTTGGCATAATACTCGGTACATACATCGGTTGTAACTGTAAAACCCGCAGGTACAGGCAATCCAAGTAAACACATTTCGGCCAAGTTTGCCCCTTTTCCTCCCAGCAGGTTTTTCATGTCTGCCTTACCATCGGCATTCTTTGCGCCGAAGAAATAAACACGTTTTGTAGTCATAGTTTAATAATCTTTAATTATTTGATAGTTAGATATTTAATAGAATTTGTATAATTTCATTTATTACAAATGTACTCAAAAATCAATTTAATTTGATTTCTCTTGCATTTTTTATCATTTTTTTTAATACAAAAATCCTTAGGATTATTGGCTGCTTAAATCACTTTGTTTAAAAAAACCTTAAAATATTGATTTACAGCGTATGTCTTTTTTAAAACGGCTATCATTCTTATCTTTTGCTTATTTTTTTCTAAAATAGATTTTTGTGCTGTATATCTAAAAAATGGGAGAGCCCAAACTCGCATATGTTGATATACAACTACAAGTTCTTGTGGCTTTATCGGGCCTTCAAAATTTAATTTTGTTCAGATAAAAAATATAATTATTTTTGCGGCCACTTACCCAAATGGCGGAATTGGTAGACGCGCTAGTTTCAGGGACTAGTGTCCGAAAGGATGTGCAGGTTCGAGTCCTGTTTTGGGTACTAAAATGTTCATTTGCTATTGATGTTTTTAAATTGTTAATTGCATATTTAAAATAGATGTATATCTTTGCGGCAAATTTGACATTCATCAATCAATAGTTGTCAATGTTAAATGCCCAGGTGGTGGAATTGGTAGACACGCCACTTTGAGGGGGTGGTGGGGGTTACCCTGTGTGAGTTCGAGTCTCGTCCTGGGCACTAAAAAATTAAAGCTTTGTAAACAATAGTTTGCAAAGCTTTTTTGTTTTCGCTGCCTAAGTCTTGAATATGCAAAAAGAAAGTGTATTGTCTGCTAATAAAACAAAAAAGAGGCCGGCATTGCTGCCAGCCTCTTTTCAGTGATCTCGCTGGGATTCGAACCCAGGACCCCATCCTTAAAAGGGATGTGCTCTACCTGCTGAGCTACGAAATCATATCGTTTTTGATGGCGCAAAGATAGTATCTATTTTTGTTTTGCCAAATCTGAAATGCGTTTTTGTCAAAAAAATAAATATTTGATGTGTTTATGCTTTTGAATGAGCCTTAAATACTTAATAAAGCAAAAAAGACCAGCATCAACTGCCAGTCTTTTCAGTGATCTCGCTGGGATTCGAACCCAGGACCCCATCCTTAAAAGGGATGTGCTCTACCTGCTGAGCTACGAAATCATACCGTTTTTGGTGGCGCAAAGATAGACAGTATTTTATTTCTGCCAAAACTTTTGCACCTTTTTTTGTAAAAAATACTAAGACTATATTATATTGCTCAATATCTGGTAGTTGTAATAAATACTTTTTGCCATTATATAAGCACTAAGTGCTCTGCGTGCATTATTTTTTCGCAATAATGACATTTTAATGATACCGGTTTTTTTGTTAATACCTCAAAGCGAGTGGTAATAGCTTCGTTATTGGTAATGCATTTAGGATTAAAACAACGTGCAATGCCTTTTACTTCATCAGGGGCTACCAATAGTTTTTTTTCTACCACTTCATATTCTTTGATGATATTGAGCTTGGCTTCGGGGGCAACAAGGGCTATTTTGCTTATTTCTTCCTGTTGAAAGAATACGTCAGATATTTTAATAATTGCCTTAGAACCAAGTTGCTTGCTTTCGAGGTTGGTGCCAAAGGTAATCTGCGTTTTTATCTTTTCCAGTTTAAGGATAGAAATGACCTTAAAGAGGTTCTGTGCCGGAATATGGTCTATTACTGTCCCGTTGCGGAGGGCACTTACTTTTAACTGGGTTTTATCTTTGCTGTGCATTTTTTTTAAATTAATCCTAATATTGAACATATAATGGCCTGGCGCATAAATACCCCATTGCGTGCCTGATCAAAGTAATAAGCTTTATGGTTGTCGTCCACGTCAACATCTATCTCGTTTACACGTGGAAGAGGGTGCAGTACTTTGAGGTTATCCTTAGTATTCCGAAGCATTTCATTGTTCAATATATAGGCATTCTTTGTTTTTTCGTATTCAATCGGGTCCGAAAACCTTTCTTTTTGTACCCTGGTCATATACATGATGTCCACTTTATCAATATATTCGGCCATATCGGTGTGCTCGTAATACTTCATCCCGCGCTGGGCCAACAGCATTTTATATTCATCCGGCATTTTAAGTTCGGGCGGCGAAATGAAATAAAAAGTAGTATTGAATTTGTTCATGGCCATCAGCAGCGAATGTACGGTTCGTCCGTATTTCAAGTCGCCTACCATCATCAGGTTAATATTTTCAAGTTTTCCCTGGGTTTTTTTTATCGAAAACATATCCAGCAGGGTTTGTGAAGGGTGTTGGTTGGCTCCGTCACCAGCATTTATAATAGGTACATTAGATATTTCAGAAGCAAACCTTGCAGCCCCTTCTAAAGGGTGGCGCATGACTATCAAATCGCAATAACTGCTTACTATTTTAATGGTGTCTTTTAGCGTTTCACCTTTGGTCACGCTGGATGAAGATGCATCCGAAAATCCAATTACGCGGCCACCCAAACGGGTAACGGCACTTTCAAAACTCAATCGGGTACGTGTAGATGGCTCGAAAAACAAAGTGGCCACAACTTTATTCCTTAATTTGTCTAAAGGGGGCTCTTTTTCAAATTGAAAGGCTAAATCAATAAGTTTTAAGTGTTCTTCCTGCGTAAAATCATTGATTGAAACTAGGCTTTTGTTTTTCATTTGTTGCTGATTCTTAGAGTTTATCTGGTATATGAAGCCTTAATGCCTGCTTTTCTTTTCCCCGATAAAAATAGTGAATATTTTCTATTTTGTATTTTTATACAGGACTTCTTTTTCAACAAAATACATTAATCCTTAAATTTGAATAATAATATTAGATGTATTTTGTAATATATTTTATATCAATATTTTATGTAACTCTATTTGCTTTATTTCTCCATTGTATTCTGCTTTTAATACAAAACTGAAACGGTTCAGGTCAAGGCACATGTCAAAGTCTGAAGAAGGGGAGTGGGCCTGGTTTTCAGGTAAAAACAATCGTTGACCTGAAGTCTGCCTTATTGTTTTCTTCATTTGTTCAAAATCAGGCTTAGAACCTTCTAAGTATTGTTTGATATATTCCGCGCAGAATGTATCTTCTTCGGTTGGCCTTTGGGCTGAATAGCCCATACAAACTAATGAAACCACATCAGGCTTTTGCTTTTGGATATATTTTGCTATAGCTTCAGCATTAACAAAGCTTCCTGTAATAATCTGATCGGCATTTACAGCATTGATAATTCCTTGAGTCCCGGCACTGGTAGTATGTATAACAGTTTTATAATCAAAATCATACTGGCTGATATGCGTGGGGCTGTTTCCAAAGTCAAAACCCTCGGGAATACGCTCATTTCGTTCGCCAATCAGGATAAAATCCGGGTGCTGTTCTTTGATAGCGTAGGCTTCTTCCAACTTTCCCACAGGAAATATCCTTGTTCCTTTATGGTCCATCACATAACAGGCCAATGAAAAAGCCCTGAAAACGTCAATAACAACGGTCAGCCCTTTGGCTTTTTTAGCTCCTTCGATGAGTTGCAATATTTGTATTTCCATTATTTTTATTTGTTTCGCAAAGGTAAAAAATATCAAGGCTTTTATAACAATGTGCTTTGATATCTGTTTATGTTTCTATAAATTTACCTAAAAACCAAAGATATGTACCGAAAACTTATTCTTGTCATTAATCCTGGTTCAACATCCACTAAGGTGGCTGTTTATCATAATAATTCCCCGCTTTTTCTGAAGAATATCAAGCATAATGCTGAACAACTGAAAGATTTTCCTTCTATGAGTGCTCAATACGAGTTTCGCAAAAACTTCATTACCCGCGAACTCGGGCATGCCGAGATTGACTTGTGTGATATTGGCATTATTATTGGCCGTGGTGGACTTATTAAGCCTATAGAATCCGGGATTTATGAAGTGAACGAATCTATGTACAACGATTTGCTCAACAGCCCTTTCGGACAGCATGCCAGTAACCTTGGAGGATTGATTGCTTATGATATGGCTAAAGCATTAAAAGGGGTAAGGGCCATTATTGCCGACCCGGTGGTGGTGGATGAATTGAGCGATGTAGCCCGTGTTGCTGGGCATCCGGAGTTTAAGCGTTATCCTATCTTTCATGCACTAAACCAAAAGGCCATTGCCCGCAATTACGCTAACTCGCATGACCAGAAATATGAAGAACTGCATTTGATTGTAGCTCACTTAGGTGGTGGTATTTCTGTCGGGGCACACGAAAAGGGCAGGGTAGTGGACGTTAACAATGCGTTGGATGGTGAAGGGCCAATGTCGGTTGAACGTAGCGGAACTATACCTGCCGGACAACTTGTGAAAATATGCTTCTCTGGCAAGTACGACCAGCAAACTATCGAAAAAATGATTGTTGGACAAGGAGGCCTCGTGGCATACCTTGGTACCAATGATGGTTACGAGATTGAGCTTATGGCTCGCGAAGGTAATGAAAAAGCTAAAACCTTGCAAAATGCCTTGAGTTACCAGGTGGGAAAAGCTATTGGCGAAATGGCCGCTGTGCTCAAAGGCAATGTAGATGCCATATTGCTTACAGGGGGAATGGCCAACAATAGCATGATTACTGACTATATAAAATCAATGGTGAAATTTATAGCACCGGTCATCATTTATCCCGGTGAGGATGAAATGAAAGCTATGGCCGATAATGCGCTCAGGGTTTTGCGTGGCGAGATAACCCCTAAAAAGTATATATAGAAAAATGCCTTTTATTTTAACTCATCTTGCGAAAGTCCTGTTTATAGAATACAAGTTGTCATTTATTGTTTAAAATCATTGAATAGCAATAAATACAAAGTCTCATGCAACTTTTTTATCGAAAAAAGTTGCTCAAAAACTCTTATCGCCTTAACTCTTTCACCCTCGAAGCCTCTTAATGTTGCAATATGCAAACAACTGGAGCATTAGGCTTCTCGGCCGAAATTAAACAAAAGGCGATGAAAAGGAATTTTTTCTTTTTAATGCTTCGCCTGTTTCATAGAAACTTCCCAGCTAATGGCCTGACGTAAATGGCGTTAAGAAAAAAGCTTTATCGACGAAGCGAGGGCAACTGTTTGAGTGAAGCGAGTTGTTGCCCGGAGCCGTCGATAAAGCTTTTTTTAGCCAATTTACGGCAAGCCTTGAATTTTTGTAACTTTTGCTTCAAGGCAAAAGTTAGGAATACCAGTAAATATCAAATACGTAAGCATTTTTCTTTTGTCGAACTGACGTTATGTTATAACTGATTGATCAAGCTTGCCTGATAAGCAGCTCCAAACCCATTGTCAATATTTACTACCGAAATGCCGCTGGTACAACTGGTGAGCATGCCTAAAAGGGCTGCAATACCTCCAAAAGCAGCTCCATATCCAACACTGGTAGGAACGGCAATGATAGGTTTGTCCACCAAACCGCCTACCACACTTGGCAAAGCGCCTTCCATGCCGGCAATAACTATGAGTACTTTAGCTCCCCGCAATTTGTCAACTTGGTCGTACAACCTGTGAATACCGGCTACGCCAACGTCAAATATAGTCTCGACTTTGTTGCCAAATATTTCAGCAGTTATTTGTGCTTCTTCTGCAATAGGAATATCGCTGGTTCCGGCAGTAACAACAGCAATATAGGATTCGGTTTTAGTTATCTCTTTTTGTTTTATAACTAATGCTTTGGATAACGGATGATATTCAGCAGTAGGACAAATACTTAACACTTGTTCACTGGCTTCTTTTGAACATCGGGTTACCAGTATATTGCTATCGGTGGTATTGAGCATATTTGCTACAATTCCCTTGATATGTTCGGGTGTTTTCCCTGCACCAAAGATAACTTCAGGATATCCCCTTCGTAAAGTCCGGTGATGGTCAACCTTTGCATAACCAAGTTCTGCATAAGGCAATGTTTTCAACAACTCTGAAGCCTGACTTACTTCAATTTCTCCATTTTTAAGCTGGGAAAGTATTTTATCAATATATTCTTTGTTCATAAAATAGTTTAAAATTTAAAAAGGAAATTCTTCCATGTTTGACTCTTCCTGCTTTTCTTCTTTAGGCTTCTTGGCTGTCAAATGTAAGGTATTTCCTTCAATATAAATGGCTTTGTTAGGCTTTGCCGGACAGGCAAATTCACATGCCCCGCAACCAATGCAAATGTCTTTATTGGTCTCAGGGATAGTTATCATGCCTTTGTAAGGAACCATAAACACAGCTTTGGTAGGGCAGTGTTCTGAACATGCCCCACAGGCAGTTTCTTCAAGATATACTATACAATTTTCTTTTATAAATTGGACTATTCCCATTTGCACAGTAACTTTTTTCTTGCTGTCAATGGGTTTTATGGCCCCAGTCGGACAAACCTGGCTACATTGGGTACATTCAAAGTTGCAAAAACTTTTTTCGAAGTCCAGATAAGGCATCATCATTCCTTCTAATCCATATTGCAGAAAAGACGGTTTCAGCACGCTGGAAGGGCACTGGCTTACACAAAGATGACAAGCGGTACAGTGCGCCAAAAAATGCTTATGCGATTCTGAACCGGGAGGTGAAACGGTATGTTTCTTTTTTACTTCAATGGTGTTTTTCTTTCCTGTTTCATGTTGCGAAAAGGCATATTTATTGGCAAAAACTAATCCCAATCCTGTGGCTGCAAGGGTTTTGAATGCAGAACGTTTAGCTTCATCAGTTGAAGTTTCTTTTTCAACCTTTACTGGACTTAACTTGCTGTAACTAATTGCTTTTTCGGTACATACGTTAATACAATTGTAACAACCAATGCATCTTTCAAAGTCTAACTCTTTGTGCTTAATATCGATACATTCTGCTTTACAATTAGCGCTGCATTTGCCGCATTGGGTGCATTTAGTGTTTTCAATTTTAAGTTGAAAAAATGAAAACTTGGAAAGTAAACCTAAGGTTGTTCCTACCGGGCAAACGCTGTTGCAATAAAGCCTTCCGTGAAAGAATACCAGCAAAACCAATGATATAAGAAGAACCGAAGCATAAATAATGGCAGTAACAGAAATGCTGCCCATAATAACCGGGTCAACGCTATAAATATCAAAGTGGGCAAGGATGTTGCTTATCAGGTTGTTTAAACCATAAGTAATTGGCCTGAAAAAGGCCGAAATGATTTTGCCAAAGTTGCTATACGGGTCAAGCAGCGCTAACGTTATTGAACTGCTTAGAAAAAGAGGAACAATGGTAAGGGCAAGAATGATATACCTGGTTTTTTTATAAGGTAAGGTAAACCTGAAAATCTTTCTTTTCCTAAATGGCTTGCTCAACCTGTTCATGATATCTTGCAAAGTACCCATAGGGCAGATGCTTGAGCAATAAAAACGTCCAAACAACAACGTCAGCAGGATAATGATAATAAAAGCAAAGCTGGCCATGCTCACTACCGAAAAATTCAGTATTGAAGGTACCAATTGCATTTTTAACACCGGCCCCTGGATGAATAACGGCAACAACAAAGCCGGAAGTCCGACAAAAGAAATGAAAGCAACGGCAAATATTATTACCGAAGTGACAATACGAATTGTACGTAAATACTGCATTATAGAATATTAATTAAACCGTTAGCCTGGCAATATTAAGTTTGTCAAGGTTCATGTTGCCAACACCCATTTCGTGGGCAATACGGATATGGTCAATATCGCGAGGCTCTAAACCAAACAACTTGGTAGCAGCAGCATCGGCAGCAACAATATCTGTAGATACAATCAACGATTTCATCAATTTAACGTCTGAAACCGATACACCCTTGGGCCCATTTTTCATCATCACGCGGTAAGCATCAACAATGTTCAGAGTAGGCTTACGATAGGTTGCAAAGTCGGCAATACATTGGTGCAGGTCGTTTCGGTGCCAGTATCCTCTGTCCCAGATAATACCCATCAGGTTTTTCATACTTATGGTAACAGTTGAACCCTGGTGGCTTTTGAGTACCGGAACATTGATAACCACATCGGCATCCAGTATTTGCTTGTGTTCTTTGGCTTCTTTCAGTTTTATTCCTTTAGGGACAGAAACCGGTTTGTAATCCGCTTCATTATTACCGGAAACCAAAACTCCGCCAGCTTCTTCTACGGCCTTTTTTATACCTGAGTTTTCGTAACACTTTTTGGGGTTATCGCAGGTGAAGTCAAATACAATCACTTCTTTTGCCCCGGCTTTATATACATGCTCTATGATTCTTTTTACTAAGGCAGGGTTTGTCGTTGCAGCAAATTCAGGGCTTTTGTCCCAACCAATGTTAGGTTTTACAACTACTTTTTGCCCTTTTTTAACAAATTTCTGCATTCCGCCTAATGCTTCAAGTGCTTTGTCAAGCATTACTTCAGGTTCACCGCCTCTTACAGCAACCAAATCATAAGATCCGGCTTTTGATGAGCTACTTTCTGATGCAAATAAATCGGGGGTTGTGCCAAGACTTAACCCGGCACCGGCCAACAAAGTTGCTCCCAAACTTTTGCCAATAAATTCGCGTCTTTTCATAGTAATGGTATTTAATTGTTCTTTCTTAAAATTAGGCCATTTTTTCGAATAGACAAAACTAAATCCATTTGATGGAATTGTTTCTTAAAAGACGCTCTTTCTTTGTTAATTTGCTGTTAAGGAATGTTAAGTGATATTTATTTTAAAGTATATATTTAGTTACCTTCGTAAAAAATTAGTTTATGGTTTTATATTACGATTGTTTTGCAGGAATTAGCGGGGATATGAACCTTGCAGCCATGATCGACCTTGGGGTTGACGCTGATGTATTGATTTCGGAATTGAAGAAATTGAAACTCAGTGGTTACCAGATTAAGGTGTCAAAGTCAATGCGTAATGGTATTTCTGGCACTTTGGTGGATGTATTGCTTGAATCATCGCCCAAACCTGCTTTTCAGTTAAATATTCCGCTGTCTGCAACAAAAGGCGCGAGCCAACATAAGCACAAACAGGTTCACAGAAGTTATAAGGATATCAGAAAATTGATAGAAGATTCGAGCTTGAATGACAATATTAAAAAGATAAGCCTGGGTATTTTTCATCGTGTGGCTGTGGCCGAAGCTAAAGTACACAACTGCGAGGTGGATAATGTCCATTTTCATGAGGTTGGAGCAGTCGATTCTATTGTGGACATTGTGGGTGCTGCTATTTGTGTAGATATTTTAAAGCCTTCAAAAATTTTGGCTTCTGCTGCTATTCAGCTTGGTAGTGGCATGGTCAAATGTGAGCATGGCGTTTTTCCGGTCCCGGCACCTGCAACTATAGAAATATTGAAAGGTTTGCCAGTTAAAACTGGCGGGATGCCTTTTGAATCAACTACTCCGACTGGCGCTGCTATATTGGCCGAGCTGGTGGAAGAGTTTACAGACCTAACTAATTTTTCTATTTCGAAAATAGCCTATGGCCTGGGGCACAAAGAAGATGCCAAACCCAATGTGCTGCGGGTTATTGCTGCTGAAACAGAAGCAAAAGACTTTCCAACCGAACAAGCCATGATGCTCGAATGCAATATTGACGATATGTCTTCGGAAGTGTTTGATTTTGTTTTTGAAAAACTTTATGCTGCCGGGGCCCAGGAGGTGTTTGTTACGCCTGTAAACATGAAAAAAAACAGGCCGGCTTTTGTGTTATCGGTACTTAGCCCGGTGAGTTTAGAAAATACCTTGATTAATATTGTATTAGAAAATACCACAACGCTGGGAGTCCGCACTTACCCGGTTACCAAGCATATCTTGCAAAGGGAAATACTCACTTTTTCAACCTCTTTGGGAAAAGTCAGGGTAAAGAAGTCTTTCTGGAACAACATTGTAAAATTTAAGCCCGAATACGAGGATTGCAAGCTCATTGCCATACAAAAAAAATTACCCCTTTTGGAGGTAATTCGTATTATACAAACTGAACTGAAAGAATAGGCTACTTTTCTTCTATCTGAAAATAAGATACTATCTCGTTCAACTTATTGGCCTGTTGTGAAAGGGCTGAAGCCTGGTCTTCAATATTTTCAGAATTGCTTGAGTTCTTTTGTGTAATAACATTGAGTTGTTGTAAGGCATTGTTTACCTGGTCGGCACCCGAATTTTGCTCGTTAGTAGCTGAAGATATTTCCTGTACCAGTTGGACCGTCTTCATAATTTCGGGTTCAAGCATTTTTACACTCGAAACAGATTTTTCGGTCTGCGCAACGCAAACAGAAGATAGCTTATGAATTTCATCAGCTGCGGCACGGCTCCTTTCTGCCAGTTTTTTCACTTCAGCAGCTACCACCGAAAAGCCTTTACCAGCCTCACCTGCACGTGCCGCTTCTACAGCAGCGTTTAGGGCTAACAAATTAGTTTGGAATGCAATATCATTGATGATAGAAATCTTTTGGGCTATTTCTTTAATAAATTTCAAGCTTTCCTGCGAGTAAGCGCCTACCACGTCCATTTCTTTGGCTGCCTGCTTTGAAATGTTCTCGGTAGTCATGGCATTGCTTGAATTGAGGTGGATATTGGAAACCATTTCTTCCATCGATGATGCCACCTGTTCAGCAATAGAAGCCAGGTTGTTGGCATCTTCAGACATACTTTGGGCACTGCTGTTTAGCTCTACGCTCGAACTGCGCAACCTTTCAATTTCACCAATAATTTCCTGGATGATGGTTTTAAACTGCAAGGTCAGCTCATTGACCGATTGGGCAATTTGCCCCAGTTCATCTTGGGTGTTTAATTCAATCTTTTTAGACAAATCGCCATTTTTAATAATGGTCAGAGAATGAAGTATTGTCTTTATCCTGATGGTTATATAACGATGAAACAATATCATGATCAGTATAGAAAGAATGGCCACTGTGATTAACGAACCAAACAAGAATATCAAAATCAGGCTATTTTTTGATTTGTTCATCGCTGCGGTATCTGTGGCTATAAAAAGGTAGCCCAAATATTTGCCATCCTCAAAGTATAATGGCGAAATGCATATCACTTCATTCCCATTATTGGCTTCAGCATAATATGGCTCTTTTATAGGTGCTTTGAAAACATCATAAGGGCTAAGAAATTTTACTTCATCTACTTTTTTGTCCAAAATAGTGCTGTCGTTTGAATAATAAATCTTTTGATTGACCCCGATAACCAATGAGTATATTACCGAATCACCAACTAAGCTGGATATCGTTTTCAGGTCCATGGCGGCATCATACTTAAGTTTCCCTGAAGACATCAATAGGGCAGGGGCTGCCAATTGTTTATAAAAACGTTTGTTGGTATCAGAGCTAAACTTTGAAATATAAAAAGCTCCCGAAGAAAGTAATACTAATATGACGGTTGCAATGATTAGTAATCCAATCTTGAGGCTAAGTTTTTCCCTGACTTTATTATTTATAGAGGAATTCATAGTGATGTATTTTATTAGTTGGTGTGTGTTACTTAATTTGTCTCATAGTTCTTTGATAAGCTTCATCAGCTTTGATTTTTCCGGACAAAAGCTCATTTAATCCATAATCAATAGATGCTGTTGTATTATTGTTTAGAAATAACTTAGGCAAACTGACTTCTGCCTGGTTGTTACCATATTTTTTTTGGATGTGCTGAAAAAACTTTTCATACTTGTTTTGTCCAAAATCGGTATATGAAATAGAGGTTCGCATCCCGGTAGGGCAACTCGAATATTTCACCCATTTGTCGGCAATTTCGGTACTGGCCATATATTTCATAAAACGCTTGCCGGCTTCAGGATTTTTAGAATTTTTAGCAACCACAAATATTACCTGGTAAAAACCTGAATAAAAAGGCGATCTTTTGCCGGCAAAAGATGGTATTTCGCATGGACGTAATTGTTTTGTCCCTTCTGGATTAGACTTAAGCCATAACAATATCATCCAGGTCGGGTTCATGGTAAACAGGCACTGTTTATCATATAATATGCGTTGGGCTTCATCATAAGTATATCCCGAATAATCCATGTATTGCTTTGTCGGGTTATATTTCGAAAGCTTTTCAAATTCTGCATAAGCTTTTTTTAAAGCTGCTATACCTTTTTCTCTCGATTCGTATTTGTCTCCTTCATAAATAGAGGTGGCCAGCTGGGTAAATAATATATCATTAACTGTTTTGTATTGTTGAGAAAGAAAACTGATTTTATCGCTATGGGTTTTGTTATAATTGTCAACAGCCTGGGCATAAGCTATAAAATCGTCAAATGTCATGTCGAGGTCTTTGACTTTTATCCCAAGCTTATTTTCGACATATTCACTGACAAACAAAATATTGGTAATACCTTCAAGGACAATGCCCGGCATAATATTGCCATACCTTGCCTTGAGGTTCATTGTTTCAATCAAACCATCCTTATGGGCATGCTTAAACCAAGGTTCATTGGAAAAATCCACAAGGTATTTTTCGCCCCAATTGGGGTCATTGAGCTGTTGTCCAATCTTTTTATATCGTTCCTGGTCACAAAACAACACTTCAAATGGCCAGGAATTTTTCCTTACCATCTGTTCTATGGTATCGCACTCTACAAAATATAACTCTGATTCTTCTTTGTATTTCAAAAATTGTTGTGGAAACAACAATTCAATGCTCAAATCCTGGTTAAGCAAAGAAAATTCTCGCACCATTTCCCTCACCAGTAGTTCTTTTTTCCCTTCTCCATACCAGTGCCCCATGATACGGACTTGTTTTTGCAAGTTGTTGGAAATAGAGTTAGTATTGGCTTGCAAACTTTTCTCCTCAAGGGTATTTTTCTTTGAACACCCCAAAGCCACCAGCACTATAAGCAATATACTAAACTTGTTTGTCATTGGTCCAAATTTTTCTCCAATGATAGTATAATTTGTGTTATAAATATAATCAATTTATTGCACAATTACACTAAGTTCTTGCAGATATGTTTGAAAAACAATGGTATAAACGTATGTTGTATAATACTTTCTGTACTTAAATTATTTTTAGAGAAATATTTATTTACCCTGTTGTCCGGTAAAATAAATACTTGTAATATCGTTGATTAGAAACAGGTCGCCCCGCTGGGGCTTAATTTTAACGATGTTTAATTTTACTACAAACAAAACGTCGCTACGCGACTAAATAATAGCAGCGTAGCTGCGAACTGTTTGTAGGATAACCCAATACACCAATTGTTTCTGAGCCGCATAGCGGCGAGCTGTTTGTACCGGACAACAATGATTTATTTATAAAAAGATTAACCATTTTTGAAAATGGGCCAAAACAGTTGAAAACCTTTCAGGTTTTTGAAACCTGGAAGGTTTTCAAACAATTTTTAGTTCTCTGCAACGTTGTCTTTTATTTCCAATGGTTTGATTTTGATATTGATCTCCTGGTTTTCACTATCAAAATCTATAGTAAGGGTATCGCCTTCGTGGATACTTGCCTTGATAATAGCTTCCGCCATTGGGTCTTCAAGATACTTTTGAATAGCACGTTTTAGAGGCCTGGCACCAAACTGAACATCGTAGCCTCTTTCTATAACAAAATCTTTAGCCTCAGAGGTTAATTCAATACGGTAACCCATAGATATAACCCGGTCATATAACCCTTTAAGCTCAATATCAATAATCTTAGAAATATGCTCTTTAGATAATGTATTGAAAAGAATAACATCGTCTATTCGATTTAAAAATTCAGGGGCAAAAGATTTTTTTAAGGCATTTTGGATAACACTCTTGGCATAATCGTTTGCCTGGGCTATTTTTGCCGAGGTCGAAAAACCAACACCTTGCCCAAAATCTTTCAATTGACGTGTACCAATGTTTGATGTCATAATAACAATGGTATTTTTGAAGTCAACTCTTCTTCCTAAACTGTCTGTGAGGATGCCTTCATCAAGAACCTGCAACAATAAATGAAAAACGTCCGGGTGGGCTTTTTCTATTTCATCAAGAAGTACCACAGAATAGGGCTTTCTTCTGACTTTTTCAGTAAGCTGGCCGCCTTCTTCATATCCTACATAGCCCGGAGGCGCCCCAACAAGGCGAGATACAGAAAATTTTTCCATGTATTCGCTCATATCGATACGAATCAGGTTATCGTAGCTTTCAAATAAATATTTGGCCAATACTTTTGCTAATTGGGTTTTCCCAACACCTGTAGGGCCAAGGAAGATAAATGTCCCGATAGGCTTATTAGGGTCTTTAAGCCCGGCACGGTTACGTTGGATTGACCTGACCACTTTCTCGATGGCCTCATCTTGTCCAATAACACTGCCTTTTAACTCTTCTGACATTTTGAGCAGTCGGGTACCTTCGGCTTGGGCAATGCGCTGAACAGGCACGCCAGTCATCATGGCCACTACTTCAGCTACTTTTTCTGAATCCACTATGACCCTGTTCTGGGCTAATTCTTTTTCCCAACGGTCTTTTTCTATTTCTAATTTTTCAAGCAGTTCTTTTTCTTTGTCCCTGAAACTGGCTGCACGTTCAAAATTCTGGTTCTTGACCGATTTGATTTTTTCATTTTTTGTTTCTTCAATCTCTTTTTCAAGATTGATAATTCGTTCGGGAACATTAATATTTGAAATATGAACCCTTGAACCGGCTTCATCTAAGGCATCTATAGCTTTGTCAGGCAAGTGCCTGTCTGTGATATATCTTGATGTCAACTTTACACAAGCCTCTAATGCATCTGCAGTATAAATTACATTGTGGTGTTCTTCATACCTCTCTTTTATATTGTTCAATATTTCAAGTGTTTCTTCTGGCGAAGTAGGTTCTACCATCACTTTCTGAAAACGACGCTCAAGTGCCCCGTCTTTTTCAATGTGTTGCCTATATTCGTCTAAAGTTGTAGCCCCAATGCATTGAATTTCGCCACGGGCTAAAGCTGGCTTGAGCATGTTTGCAGCATCCAGCGAACCGGTAGCTCCACCAGCCCCGACAATGGTATGAATTTCATCAATAAACAATATTATATTAGGTGTTTTCTGAAGCTCATTCAAAATAGCCTTCATACGCTCTTCAAACTGCCCGCGATATTTGGTACCGGCAACGATAGATGCCAAATCTAAAGCTATGACGCGCTTGCCAAATAAAACCCTTGATACTTTTCGTTGAACAATGCGCAATGCCAATCCTTCTGCAATAGCAGATTTTCCTACACCAGGTTCTCCAATAAGGATGGGGTTGTTCTTTTTTCGACGACTGAGAATTTGCGCTAAACGTTCAATCTCCCTTTCACGGCCAACAATTGGGTCAAGGCGGCTTTCTTCAGCAGCCTTGGTCAGGTCAATGCCAAAATTGTCCAGCACAGGGGTGTCTGAATTTGATTTTGACTGCTGAGGCGTATTTCCGGGTGAACCCTTGCCTTGTTGCCCAAATGGCCCTGAACGGTCATCGTCTTCATCGCCATAGTCAGAGCTGGCCCTGGGCTGTCTTTTGCTTAATTCTTCTTTTATCTTTTGATAAGTCACGTTTTTCTCTTTTAATAAATCAGTAACAAAATTATCTTCCTGTCGAAGAATGGCTAATAATAAATGTCCTGTATTAACAGTTTCCTGCTTTAAATGTTTAGCTTCGAGGTAAACAAGTTTTAAAACCCTTTCAGCTGATTTAAGCATAGGTATATCTTCAGTTTCAATGGTATTTAATTCGCTGTTGCTAACCAACTGAAGTTCCAGTTTGTTTTTTATATCTTCCAAATCAAGCTGTTCTGCTAATACTTCAACGGCCAGACCTTCTCCATCTTTCAATATTCCTAAAAAGAAATGTTCTGGCCCTATATAATTATTGTGCAACCTGACAGCTTCGGCTTTACTATATGATAAAACTTCTTTTATCTTTTGCGAAAAATTGGCATCCATACACGTTTGATATTTAGGGCAAATTTCAATTAAATATATGCAAATATATCTATATTTAAACATATATTATTAAACACCTGCTGTTAATAATTATCAACATCAATTAATATGAATTTCCATTTTAAATACCTATTTTCGTGCTTTAATTTTTTACGAAAATATAATTATATATGTCTGAAGATCAGCGCATAATAAAAATAAACATCGAAGAGGAAATGAAAACAGCCTACATAGATTATTCTATGTCGGTTATTGTAGCCCGTGCCCTGCCTGATGTAAGGGATGGCCTGAAACCCGTTCACCGCAGGGTATTGTACGGTATGTCCGAGCTTGGGGTGACTTCTGATTCGGCTTATAAAAAATCAGCAAGAATTGTCGGAGAAGTGTTGGGTAAGTACCACCCTCATGGAGACTTATCAGTATATGAAGCTATGGTACGTATGGCTCAGCCCTGGTCATTGCGTTACCCCTTGGTTGACGGACAAGGCAACTTTGGCTCTATTGATGGCGACAGCCCGGCAGCAATGCGTTATACAGAAGCCCGCTTAATGAAAATAGCCGAAGAAATGATGGCGGACATTGAAAAAAACACAGTCGATTTTCGCCTAAACTTTGATGATACACTTGAAGAACCAACTGTAATGCCTAACCGTATCCCCAACCTTTTGATAAATGGGGCTTCGGGTATTGCCGTAGGTATGGCTACCAATATGCCCCCTCATAACTTGGGCGAAGTGATAGATGCTACCATTGCTTACATTGATAATAATGGCATTACCACCGAAGAACTTATGCAATATATAAAAGGCCCTGACTTTCCAACCGGGGGCATTATTTATGGCACTTCGGGTATCAAAGAAGCTTATGAAACGGGTAGGGGAAGAGTATTAGTCAGATCAAGGACTGAAATTGAAACTACCGAGACTGGCCGTGAAAAGATTATCGTTACCGAAATCCCTTACATGGTGAACAAATTGGAATTAATCCAAAAAATCGCCGACCTTATCAACGAGAAAAAAATAGAAGGGATTTCATACCTTAACGATGAAAGCGACCGTGAGGGCATGCGCATTGTTATGATTTGTAAAAAAGAAGCCAGCGCTAATGTTATTTTAAATAAGCTTTTTAAATATACCCAGTTACAAAATTCATTTAATACCAATAATATTGCATTAGTCAACGGCCGCCCCAAAATGCTGTCGTTAAAAGACCTTATTCATTACTTTGTTAAACACAGGCATGAGATTGTTATTAGAAGGGCAAAATTTGATTTAGAAGAAGCAGAAAAGAAAAAGCATATTTTAGAAGGCTTGCTTATTGCCCTGGACCATCTGGATGAGGTAATTAAGCTTATTCGTGAGTCTAAAACTCCTGAAGAAGCTCGAAACGGGCTGATGGAAAATTTCAACCTTTCAGAATTACAGGCCAGGGCTATCCTCGATATGCGCCTGCAAAGCCTTACCGGGTTGCAAAGACAGAAAATCAAAGACGACTATGATGCTTTGGTCAAATTGATTGAATATTTAAATTCTGTACTATCTGATGAATCGCTAAGAATGAAAATTATCAAGGATGAGCTTATGGAAGTACGCGAAAAATATGCTGATGAGCGCCGTACCGAAATAAGGTTAGACGAAACCGAGTTTAATCCTGAAGATTTTTATGCCAATGATGATATGATTATTACCATTTCTCATCTTGGATATATCAAACGTACTCCTTTAAGTGAATTTAAGACCCAAAGCAGAGGAGGAATAGGTTCAAAAGCTAGTAATACCAGAGATGAAGACTTTTTAGAACATATGTTTAATGCCACTATGCATAATACCATATTGTTCTTTACCGAAAAAGGCCGTTGTTTCTGGCTTAAAGTTTACGACATCCCTGAAGGAAGCCGTACTTCTAAAGGCAGGGCTATACAAAATATCCTGAGCATAGATCCAGATGATAAAATCAGGGCTTTTATTAATGTTAAATCATTGGAAGATCAAGATTTTATCAAGTCAAACAATGTTATTCTTTGTACCAAAAAAGGTATTATAAAAAAAACATCTCTTGAAGCTTATTCTCGTCCACGTCAAACAGGTATCAATGCAATTACCATTCGCGAAGGCGACTGCCTGATTGAGGCAAAACTCACCAATGGCCAAAACGAATTGTTGCTTGCTGTTAAATCAGGGAAAGCAATTCGTTTCAACGAAGAAAATGTTAGGCCTGTGGGACGCAATGCTTCCGGAGTAAAAGGTGTTACCCTTGCCGATGAAAATGACGAAGTAGTTGGAATGGTCTGTGTTGATTCGCCACAATTGACTATTATGGTAGTATCAGAAAAAGGATTTGGAAAACGATCAGATATTTCCGACTATAGAGTGACCAACAGGGGAGGTAAAGGGGTTAAAACCATCAATATTACTGAAAAAACCGGAAAGTTAATAGCCATTAAAGGGGTTACAGATGATGAAGACCTGATGATTATTACCAAAAACGGGTTGACCATCCGCTTGTCTATTGCAGAATTTAGGGTCACCGGGCGCGCTACACAAGGTGTCAAATTAATTAATATCAAGGGAAGCGATTCGATAGCAGCTGTGGCCCAGGTCCCTAAAAGCCAGGATGAAGAAACTCCTGTGGTAGAAGGCGGCGTTGAAGAAAGTAATGTAGGAGAAGAAAATCTTCCTGCTGAATAAAAATTACAGTAAAAATTGTTTTATTTGCAAAATATTAAATGTTAATCAATTAAATAAGAAAAAGTGATGAAAAAAGTACTTGCTTTGTTAATGACAGCGGCTATGTTTATTTCTCTTTCGGCACAAAAGAAAGTAGTAAATAATGCTGAGAGCTTAATGGAAAAAAATGAACTGGCTAAAGCTTATGAAACTATTCAACCAGCTTTGACCAATGATGAAACAAAAGATTTGCCTAATACTTGGTTTGTTAAAGCTCAGATTTTACAAAAAATTTCAATTTCACCTGATTCTTCATTGAGAAAATCTTTTGAAAATGCGCCAAAAGAAGCTTTTGAAACTTATAAAAAAGTTAACGAAATTGATGTTAAGAAAAAATTTGATAAAAAAATTAACATGCAAATGGAAGAATTGGCCAGAGGAGCAGCTGTTTATGGAAGCGATGCCTATGGGGTTCAAAATTATTCCAAATCGCTCGAGTATTTTGAGCTTGTTTTAGAAATATACAAAAATCCGGTTTTTAACAATTTCATTGACACCTCAATGATATTTAACTGCGGTATTGCTGCTAACAATGCCAAAAATTATGACAAAGCCATTGAATATTTCAAAAAAGCGGCCGATTATAAATATAACGGAGGAATAACATATTCTCTCTTAAAATCAGCATATCTTTCAAAAGGTGATTCAGTGCAGGCTTTAGCAGTTTTAAAACAAGGGTTTGAATTGTTTCCCAATGATCTTAATTTAATTGTTGACCTTGTAAATTATTATTTAGTAGGAGGACAAGCCCAGGAAGCACTCAATTACCTCAATATGGCAAAACAAAAAGACCCAAACAATACTTCATTTTATTTTGCTGAAGGTACTTTGTACGAAAAAATTAATGATATAGATAAAGCAGTTGCAGCTTATACCAAAGCTACCGAAATTGATCCTAAAAATTTTAACGCATATTACAACCTTGGAGTTGTTTATTACAACAATGCTGTAAAGATTTTTGATAAAGCAGCCAATGAAAAAGACGACGCCAAGTATAATGAATTAACAATTCAGGGAAATGAAGAATTAAAAAAGTCAATTCCTTGGTTGGAAAAAGCACATGCTATTGACCCAAAAGAAGAAATCTGTGCCAAAACACTGAAAGGATTATATTTCAGGATGCAAATGACTGATAAATTAAATGCCATAAACAAAGAAATGGGTTGGTAAAATATATAAGAGGCTGTATAAAATGTAAATTATGCAGCCTCTTTATTTTATATACATTATTTAACATAATATAAATTATAAGATAGTTAAAAAAATTTTTTTATCAACTCAAAAAAATTTCTTAACTTTTCATTGAATGATTTATTATTGCACAAAATTTTAGTATTGAATTATGGGAAAAGTAAACAAAGTTATTAGTCTGCAAAATTTAACACCGGAACTACTTGAACTGTTGAACAAAAAATATCCGGATGGATACAACAACCATGTGATTAAAGTCACTACACCAAAAAATGATTTCTTTTATGGTGTTACATTAGATACTCCTGAAGTAAGTTATCTTGTGAAGGTTCCTGTAAAAATTGATACCAATCCTGACGAAATAGACGAAAAAGACTATGATGAGCCAGAAAGCTCTGTTGATATTGATGATAATATTTCTGACAGCGAAGATTTTGAAGCTGATGCTGATGATGATGAATAAATAAATATCAATTGTCATATATAACAAGTCCGCCCTTAGCGGACTTTTTTTATTATATAATTTAGCTTTACTTTAGCCCAAATTAAAAAAGCTATGAGTATTTTGTATTTCTTTCAAATGAGCCCGGTATTGAGTTTTTTGATATTTGCCGGGATAATGCTGATTATTGACTTGCTGATTTTTTTGCTGCTCAAAAAAGCTTTTTATCATCATAAATACTGGAAAACCATCTTTATCATCCATATTTCAGTTGCAGCGCTGTTTTTGTTCTTCTTGTTTTATTTCTATTTCATTTACGTTTCATATCTCAATGCTGAAAAAACAGCCAATATGTTTGAATTTACAGCACAACTAATCCCTTTATATATCTTCAAATTGTTATTTGTGCTGTTGTCGTTGGGCTCGCTGTTGATAAAGAAATACAGGCAAATAATTATCTGTATATCTTTTTCGGTCGCTTTTGTCCTTTTCTTATACCTTCAGTATGGCTATTGGTTTGGAAGGTTTAATTATACCCTTTATGAACAGTCACTATCTACAACTGTTCCCAATCAATTCAAAGGTTTGAAAATTGTGCAAATATCTGATTTGCACCTGGGGACAGTTGTTCATCACGATAAAAAACTGGCAAAAATGATTGCTTTGGTCAATGAGCAACAGCCTGATTTGGTTTTTCTTACCGGCGATTTGGTGAATTTTTTTGCTCAGGAAGCTTATCCCTTTATAGGCCATTTTTCAAAAATCAAAGCCAGGTACGGGGTATTTGCCATTAATGGCAACCACGATTATGGCGACTATTATCGATGGCATTCGGAAAAAGACAAAGAACTTAATTTGAGGTTAATAGATTCTTTTTACCTTAAAACCCATATCAAACTTCTCAGCAACGCAAATGTTTTTATTGAAAAAAATAATGAAAAAATATGGGTAGCAGGCATTGAAAATATAGGAATTCCTCCATTCCGCAGTAAAGGAGATGTGGCTAAAGCTATGGAAGGTATCCCGGATAGTGCTTTTGTGTTATTTCTTTCGCACGACCCTTCTATTTGGGATAGCTCGTTAAAAACTATCCCACGTTTGGCTGTTACTTTCTCAGGGCATACTCATGGTTTCCAGTTTGGCAAACGAAATGGCAAAAAGCCCTGGTCGCCGTTGATGTGGTCAAATATTCATTCATGGTGCGGTTTATACCAATATGAAAACAGATACCTTTATGTTAATGTTGGTCAAAGTGGTTCTTTCTTTCCGGCAAGGCTTGGTATGTGGCCAGAAATTACTGTTTTTACCCTAAATTAAGTATTTTTTTTATAAAAAATTGATTGTCAAGATAATGTTTGTTGCGAAGGGCATTGTTTACGAAAAAAGTAAAAGGCTGGTTATGTTTTTTTATGAACAATTTATCAACAGATTTTTATGTTATTTATAACGAATTCGATATGCAACTTTTTTATCGAAAAAAGTTGCCCAAAAACTCTTATCGCCTTAACTCTTTCACCCTCGAAGCCTTTTAATGTTACAATATGCAATCAACAGTAGTGTTAGGCTTCTCGGCCGAAATCGAACAAAAGGCGATGGATGAATAGGAATTTTTTCTTTTAATGCTTCGCCTGTTTCATTGAAACGTCTCTGCTAATGGCCTGGCGTAAATGGCGTTAAGAAAAAACTTTATCGACGAAGCGAGTTGTTGCCCGGAGCCGTAGATAAGGCTTTTTTTAGCCAATTTACGGCAAGCCTTGAATTGTTTTTTGCTTCAAGGCAAAAGTAAGGGATGTTTAGTTAATTTCTGTAAATATCAGATGCTAAGTATTCTTCTTATGTTATTTTTAAAAAAATCTGTCCACCAAATCCGAAAAATCCTTGGGAGGTTTACATGGTTTTCTGTCGGATGCTTTAACAAAAACAAGTGTTGTTGTAGCTTTATTTATCAATAAGTTTTCTGAGTTAAATATTTCGTACAAAAACTCAATTTTTACCCCGGGCTTTTTCAAAATACTGGTTTTCACGGTCAACTCTTCATCGTATAAAGCCGGAAAATAATATTCGACCTTCATATCAGCTACAGGCAACAATATCCCGGAATCTTCAAGAATTTTGTACGCAAAACCATGTTTTCTGAGCAGTTCGGTACGGCCAACTTCGTAATACAACGGATAATTGCCATAATACAAATACCCCATGCGGTCTGTTTCGCCGTATCTGACCCTGATTTTTACTTCGCTGGATAACATAAATGACTTTTTTGCAAAAATAAATAATACAAGCAAACTACATAGAGAATATTTAGCAGCATATTGTTTATAAAATGTTTATAAGCTTTGTCGTGTTTAATGTTGGGATACCCTATTTTTGAAAAGTAATGTTAGTGTTAGTTTTTTATGCGAGGTAAGTCAATAGTTTTTGTATTACTATGTGTTTCGGTATTTGTCATTGCCAAACAATCTGATAAAGAGATAAAAACATATCCTTCTGTCATCGATAATACTTCTGATAAATGGGTTGATTCTGTGTTTAAAAGCCTCACTCTGGAAGAGCGTATAGCCCAGATGATTATGCCTGCAGTGTATCCCAAAGACACGCAAAACATATCGCAACAACTTATCAATATTGCTAAATATAATGTTGGCGGGTACATTATATTTCAGGGCGGTGTCACCACTGTGGCCCGATTGGTCAACAAGTTACAGGATGCTGCACGTACACCGCTCATATTAGGAATGGACGGAGAATGGGGACTGACCATGCGCTTTGATAGCGCCCAGTTGTACCCTAAGCAAATGATGCTTGGCGCTGCTAATGATACCGCTTTGATTTACCAGATGGCTTGCGATATAGCGCAGCAACTTCGCAGATTAGGGTTACATACCAACTTTGCCCCTGTGGCCGATATTAACAATAACCCGCGAAACCCGGTGATCAACAGTCGTTCGTTTGGCGAAAGCCGCGAAAACGTGACCCGCCTGGCTATGGCTTATATGAAAGGGTTGCAAGATAACCGAATTTTGGCAGTAGCCAAACATTTTCCAGGACATGGCGACACGGGGACTGATTCACACCTGGATTTGCCTTTTATAAATAAACCAGCCAAAGTTATTGACAGCCTTGAACTTTATCCTTTCAAACAATTGATAAAAAATGGCCTCAGCTCTGTCATGACAGGCCATATCAACATGCCATCGCTGGATACAACCGGGAAACCAGCGTCCCTCTCCCCTATCATTGTCACAGATATTTTGAAAAAGCAGCTTGGCTTTGGAGGGTTGATTTTTACCGATGCCTTAAATATGAAAGGGGCCCAAAAGAAAAAAGAGAAAGAACAAATTATCAGTGCAGTTATTGCCGGGAATGACATATTGCTTATGCCTGCCAATATAAAAGACGCTATTGATACTATCAAAAGAGCCGTTAAAGCCGGAGTTGTACCTGAAGATGAAATAAATTCACGTTGCAAAAAAATTTTAAAAGCTAAAGTTTGGCTTGGGTTAGATAAGTCGCGCCAAAAACCCTCTGTAAATAATGTTGTTGCTGATTTGCAACAACCTTTATACAGGCTGTTGTCAAGGTATGAGATTGAAAAAGCCATTACCATTATTCATGATCCCAAAAATCTTTTGCCTGTAAAGCATTTAGATACCTGCTATATAGCTTCCATTTCATGGGGATGCGATACAAGTTGTGTATTCCAACAGACCCTTGGCTTATATGCCCCTATTGATGAGTATTATGTAAATGAAAACACATCAGACAGCGTGCTGGTGCAAATGTATTCCAGGCTTAGAAAATATAACCTTGTTATAGGTAGCATTGTCAATACCGATATGCGCTTAAGCAAGAATTACGGGGTTACAGACAAGGCTATCAACTTTTTTAGCTTTTTGGCTGATTCGTGTCAATTGATAATGGATATCTTTGGTTCGCCATACCTGATGAACAGGTTCCCGGAAAATGTAAACTTCCAGTCTATTCTTATTTCTTATGATGATAAAAAGGAAACCCAGGCACTTTCTGCACAACTAATTTTTGGGGCTATAAAAGCCCAGGGAAAATTGCCTGTTTCGATTAATGAAAAATGGAAATTAGGCACTGGTATTACCTGGGACAACACTATCAGGGTAAAATATACCATACCCGAAGAAGTTGGCATTTCTTCAAAACGTCTTGCCCCGATAGATTCTATCATGAACGATGCCATAAGACAAAAAGCCATTCCGGGCGGGGTTGTGTATATTGCCAAAGACAACAAAGTGTTTTATCACAAGGCATTTGGATATTATACTTACGACAGCACCCTGGCTGTTTCGACCAATACCGTGTATGATTTGGCATCTATTACCAAGATTGCCGCGACAACGCCTTTGTTAATGCATTATTACGAGGCCGGGAAACTAAAATTGGACGAGTCGTTGGGGCATTATTTAAAACATTTTAAGAAAAAAGGGTTCAAAGATTTATTAGTGCAAGACCTAATGACTCATCGAAGCGGGTTTAAATCTTTTTCCACCATATATTTAAATGGGCTGAATTGTATAGATAAGAGCAGGTTGACAAAAGGCAATAGCCATGCTGTAAATTGCTCTACAAAGCTCAACAAGGTTTATTATGCCAATTATAAAGACAAATATTATGCTGTAGAAGTGGCCAAAGGTATTTATACTTTCAAAAACTGGAACGACACAATAGAAAAAGAAATCATAAATACTCCATTAGCAAAGAATAATCCTTATAACTACAGCGATTTGAACTTTATCATGCTGGGCAGAGTGGTTGAAAATATTTCAAAGTCAAAACTGGATGTTCTTTCTTCAAAGCTTTTTTATAATAAATTAGGTGCCGGAACCTTAGGATATTTACCATTGAAAAAAATGGACACCAGCAAAATAGCCCCTGCCGAGAATGATACCATTTTCAGGAAACAGCTCATACAAGGATACGTGCATGACCCCATTGCAGCTGTGTATGGTGGTGTATGCGGCCATGCCGGGGTGTTTGGAACGGCCAATGACCTGGGCAAATTGATGCACGTATTTTTGAATAAAGGGATTTATGGAGGCGACAGATATTTCGAGGATTCAACCATGAACAAATTCAATTCCCGATTATTTGCGGGTAACAGACGTGGACTGGGCTTTGACAAACCAGAGCCTGATACCGCCAAACAAAGTCCGGTAAGCCGTTATTGTTCCGACCAGAGTTTTGGACATACCGGCTTTACCGGGGTGATGACCTGGGTTGATCCTCAATATAACTTAGTTTATATATTTGTTTCTAACCGGGTGTATCCTTCAGCTGCCAAAAACAAGCTGGCCGAAATGAACGTCAGGACAAAAATTCAGGATATTGTTTATAAAGAAATGATAGGACAAAAAAAATAGGCATATATCTCCTATCTTTGCAACTTTGAAAAACATCGTATGCTAAAAAATAAAATAACCATATCAGGGCATTTGGGAAGCGGCAAAACTGTGCTTGCCAAAAAATTACAAGCGTATTTATCTTACGAAATACTTTCTGTCGGGGGTATTCAGCGCAAACTGGCCATGCAATATGGCATGGATACCACAACCTTTAATAAATACATGGAAACCCACCCCGAAATTGATATTGAGTGCGATAATATGGTTAGCCGTTATGGAAAATCAGATGAACCACTAATTCTTGACTCAAGGCTGGCCTGGCATTTTGTACCCCATGCATTTAAAATTCATTTGATTGTAAGCAAAACCATTGCCGGAAAAAGAATATTTGGCGACACTGTTCGCGAAAATGAGAAACATGCCAGCATAGAAGATACCATCCGCAGCAATTACGAGCGCCGCAAAAGCGAGGTGATGCGTTTTAAAAAGCAGTATGGTGTAGACATTGACGATATTTACAACTATGATTTGGTGCTTGATACCTCCTACGTTACCCCTGATGAAGTATTTGAATGTGTTAAAAATCAATATCTGCTATGGCAAAACGGGCAAAAACATCAATCGTTGTGGTTATCTCCCAAAAACCTCTTTCCTACACGCCTTGATGATAATGAGCTTCATACAGGAGCTGATATTGTGGTATCTAAAGCCAATGCATGGTTTTTTATCCAGCATAACCATAAAAAAGTGAGCGAAGGGTTAAAAAACAACCTGGGTATTGTCCCCTGTCAAATTGATAAAACTGTAAATAGCAATATTTTAGCAAATTACAATTGCGAGATAGCTGTTAAATGGGCTAATAATCATGGTTTTGTATTTGACGAATTTCCATCGGTCTAACTATTGCTGAGAAACTGACAGACTTTTATTGTTAGTTTGACAAAAAAATTCTTCTCTTTTCTTGATAGGCAAAGGGGAAAATACCCTACCTTTACATTTTAAAATTTTGAAACCCAAAATATTGATTTACAATGGATTTATTACAACAAATAAAAGCAAATGCGAAAAAACACCAAAAGCGCATTGTATTACCCGAAGGTCTTGAAGAACGAACGCTTAAAGCTGCGGATGAAGTGCTAAACGAAGAGTTGGCACAAATTATACTAATAGGCAACCGTGACAAAATTTTTGATTTAGCCAAACAATTTGGTTTAAAATCAATAGAAAAGGCAACTATTGTTGACCCGCTAAAGCATGAGAAAAAAGACCATTACATCGACATGATGGTTGAGCTACGCAAAAGCAAAGGTCTTACAAGAGAAGAAGCTGCTAAGCTAATTGAAAACCCTCTATACCTTGCAACTCTGATGATTAAAAACGGAGATGCAGACGGAGAAGTAGCTGGTGCAATGAATGCTACCGGAGATGTTTTAAGGCCTGCCTTCCAATATGTAAAAACATTACCTGGCATTAGCGTAGTTTCAGGAGCGTTTATCATTATTCTGAAAGATAAAGAATTTGGAGAGGACGGCATGTTTGTATTTGCTGATTGTGCTGTACACCCTAACCCAACAGAAAGAGAACTGGCCGAAATAGCTGTTGCTACTGCTAAAACAACTAGGGCAATTGCAGGATTCGAGCCTCGTGTGGCCATGTTGAGCTTCTCGACCAAAGGAAGTGCAAAACATGAGATGTGCGACAAGGTAATAAATGCTACCCGTATTGCAAAAGAAATGGACCCAAGCCTAAAGATTGACGGCGAATTGCAGGCCGATGCGGCTATCATCCCTTCTATTGGGAAAAGTAAAGCCCCGGGCAGTGAAATAGCCGGAAAGGCAAACGTTTTGGTTTTCCCTACACTCGAAACCGGGAATATTGCTTACAAATTGGTTCAGCGTTTGGCCCATGCCGAAGCTATTGGGCCTGTTTTACAAGGTATGGCAGCTCCTATCAACGACTTATCTCGTGGCTGCTCGGTTAGCGACATTGTCAACCTTATTGCCATTACCGCAAACCAGGCTGCTGGAAAATAACCCCCTCGAAATAAAACAACTTATCATATGGCTGAAGTATTAGAAGATTATGCGTATAAACGCACGACACAAAAGAAAGGAAATATTCAAAAGATTGGAGTAATTGGCTGTGGACAAATGGGCCAGGAAATTTGCCGCATTGTCAGCCAGTTTGGAATGGATGTGGTGTTTCTGGATATTTCTCCGGAAAGGGTTTCGGAAATATTGAACAGTATCCGCAAACAATTGGACGACCAGGTTAACCAATGGGGCTTGACCGAAACGGAAAAGAAAGGGATACTATCTCGTATTAAAGGAACTACAGATTATAACGACTTTTCGGATTGCGATATCATCATCGAGTCAATCAATTCAAAAAAGCCTTATACCAACCTCGAATCCCGTAAAGAGATTTTCAGGAAAGTAGAATCGGTTATTTCGCCAGAAGCTATCATTACCAGCAACAATTCAACCCTGATGATAACCGAGCTTGCTTCTGAGCTTAAAAAACCTGAAAGAGCTATTGGTTTACATTTTATGAGCCCTGCTACCACTATCAAAATTGTTGAAGTGGTAAAAGGTATCGATACTGACGAAAACACTTATAACAGAGTTTGTACCTTTGCCAAAATGATTGACCGCCAGGTTATCACCATCAATGAATCGCCCGGACATGTAAGTACCCGTCTTATTGTATCGCTTATCAATGAAGCTTGTGAACTATTGATGGAAGGAGTTTCTTCGGTCGAGGCAATTGACAAGATTATGAAAGAAGGTTATGGCATGCAGTTGGGGCCTTTTGAATTGGCCGACCGTATTGGTCTTGATAAAGTAGTAAAGTGGATGGATAATTTGTTTCAGGAATATAGTTTGTATAAGTTCAAAGCCTCTCCTGTTATTAAAAGGCTGGTGAGGGCAAACTATCTTGGACGTAAGACCGGTAAAGGTTTTTACAAATATGAAAATGGAAAAATTGTTTCCGGCAATGTGATGACACGGGAACTTTTTAACCGTTAGTTTTTCACATGGGTAAATGTTTATGTTGGATGAAATAAATTAAAAAATGAAGATACTTGTTTTAAACTGCGGCAGCTCCTCGATAAAATTTCAACTTTTTGACATTGAAAAACAGTTGGTCATGGCCAAAGGAGGTGTTGAAAAACTTGGGTTGCACGGTTCTTTTTTAAAATATGAGCCTCACAATGGCGAATCGGTAAAGCTTGAAGGCGAAATTCTCGACCATCAGGCTGGTATCGAATATATTATGGGCATCCTTATCAGTCCTAAAAGAGGTGTGATTAAGACAGAAGAAGAAATTAATGCCGTTGGGCATCGTGTAGTACTTGGCGGAGAGGAATTTAAAGGCAGTGTTTACATTGACAACTACGTAATGCAAAAACTTATTGAATATTCTGCTTTAGCGCCTTTACATAACCCTGCCAATATCAAAGGTATTCAGGCTATGCAGAATATATTGCCCAATGTGCCTCAGGTAGCTACTTTCGATACTGCTTTTCACCAGAGTATGCCAGAGAAAGCTTATTTGTACGCTATCCCCTACTCTTTGTATAAAAAGCACGGCATCAGAAGGTATGGTTTTCATGGCACCAGCCACTTGTATGTATCAAAAAGGGCATGCGAAATATTAGGCAAAGATTATAACAATTCGCGCATTATCACCTGTCATTTGGGCAATGGAGCTTCTATAACTGCTATCAAAGACGGAAAATCTGTTGACACGTCTATGGGCCTCACACCTGTTGAAGGGTTGATAATGGGTACCCGCAGTGGCGATGTAGACCCGGGGGTAATAAATTTTGTGATGCAAAAAGAAGCTGTTGATGCATTTACGGTAAACACTATTTTGAACAAACATAGCGGAATCCTGGGCATATCGGGAGTTTCATCAGATATGCGCGAAGTAAGGGCTGCTGCTGATCAAAACAATGAAAGGGCAAAACTTGCTTTAGATATGTACCATTATAGAATTCGTAAATATATTGGGGCTTATACAGCTGCCCTTGAAGGGCTTGATATATTAGTTTTTACAGGAGGTGTTGGCGAAAACTCAGATTTGACAAGGAAAGAAGTTTGTAAAGGGTTTGAATACTTAGGCCTTGAAATAGATGAAACATTAAATGCTGCAGCCCGAGGTAAAGAACAAGTCATTAATAAGCCCGATAGCAAAATCAAGGTCATTGTTGTCCCTACCAATGAAGAACTGGTAATAGCATTAGATACTAAAGATATTGTAAACCAGCGCAATGCTGTTTCAAAATCTAAACTTTGGTAAAATAAAACGTAGCATAAAAATAGTCGAAACGTCAATGTTGTTTCGGCTATTTTTGTTTTAAAACGAAATAAATCATCAAATTATAGAAAAATGAAACGAGCATGATTCGTTAAACACAAACAAGGATGAAATTTATCATGCGAGTTCCATCCAACCTTATTAAAAAAATTATTTACGGATGAAATTAAAATATGGAATGAATCCTTACCAGGATTATGCAGAAGTGATTGATAGTAAAAATGCTTTACAGCTCAAAAATGGCTCGCCAAGCGTGATAAACGTGCTTGATGCGCTCAATTCATGGCAATTGGTAAAAGAGGCCAGCAAAGCTTTAAACAAAGAAGTTTCTACCTCATTCAAACACGTCACTCCTTCTGGTGTGGCTGTTTCAAAACCATTAGATGAAAAAGAAAAACAGGCTTATTTGATAAACCAGGATTTATCTGCATTAGCATCGTCGTATGCAAGGTCCCGTGGTACCGACAGGCTTGCTTCTTTTGGAGACTTCATTGCGGTAAGCCATGTGGTGGATAAACAAACGGCTTTGCTTATCAAATCTGAAGTATCTGACGGTATTGTTGCCCCGGGATATACCCAAGAAGCGTTAGAGATTTTATGCGGCAAAAAAAACGGCGGCTATGTAATTTTTGAAATTGATGCAGCTTATGAGCCTCAGGAAATCGAATCGCGCGATGTTTTTGGTATTACCGTCAGACAAAAACGGAATAACCTGGTTATTTCCGATGCTTTACTTTCTAATGTTGTTACTTCAAATGCAGCTATTTCTCCTCAAATAAAGGAAGACCTGAAACTGGGCCTTATCACCCTGAAATACACCCAATCTAATTCAATTTGTGTGGTTAATAATGGCCATGTTATTGGTATTGGCTCCGGACAACAATCGCGTATTTTATGTTCAGGATTAGCATTGAGCAAAGCCAATGTCTGGTACCAAAAAATGTTGCTCGACTATTCTTTTTTAAAAAATTACACAGGGCTGAAACGCACTGATATTGACCAGATTATAGAGCAAAAAAGACAAGAAACATTTGCCGATAAAATCATACTTAACCAGTTGCCTGACAGTTGTTTGCTATCTGATGGCTTTTTCCCGCAAAAAGATAACATAGAACTTGCCCACAAATATGGGATAAAGTTTATTGCCACGCCAATGGGCTCGGTCAGGGACAATGAAATTATTGAAACGGCCAATAAACTGGGAATAACCATCATTAACACCGGGGTAAGGTTGTTTCATCATTAATATTAGCTTTGCAGCAAAGATTCTTAAAGAATTTTTTTAAATAAATCGAGGGTAGTGATTACATTTACTAAAAAAAGTATGATAACTGCCCTCGATCAACTTTTAGCTGTTTGCAACTACCCACAAAAAGCAGCCATTGTCTGGCCTACAGATGCCGGCATTTTTAAGGCTGTTAAACCTTTTATTGAAGCTAAACAGATTATCCCCGTTTTTTGTGGGAACAAACCTGAGATAGAAAATTTGTGCCATGCTTATGGCCTTAAGCCATTGCAATATACTGTTATCCATAGCAATGACCAGGTTATAGCAGCCCATGATGCTGTTGTTATGGCCGAAAACCATGAAGTGGGTATTTTGATGAAAGGTATGGTTTCGACCAGTATTTTTGTAAAAGCTATATTGCACAGTACTTTATTAGAGAACATTCTTACCCACATCACTATATTTAAACATCCTTTGCAACCAAAATTGGTAGCCTTGTCTGATGCAGCCATTAACATTGCCCCGGATATTGAAACTAAAGTGGCTATTATCAACAATGCCGTTGATTTGATGAAAAAACTTGGTTATGGACATCCTAAAGTTGCCATGGTTTGCCCTGTTGAAAAGCCTAATCCCAAAATTGCCTCTACGCAAGATGCCCTGATTCTTAAAGATATGAACCTAAAAGGTGAAATCAAAAATTGCATGGTAGATGGCCCTTTTGCTTTAGACAACGCACTTTCGGCGGCTGCATCTGAAATGAAAAACATTAAAAGTGAAGTGGCCGGGAATGCAGATGTTTTAGTGGTGCACAATCTCGATGCCGGGAATATATTGTATAAGTCTATAGGTGTCATTGCAGGTCAGCCCGTAGCTGCGGTTGTTGCCGGGGCCAAAGTGCCCATTGTGTTAACTTCCCGGGCAGATAACGAAATTACCCGGTATTATTCTCTCCTACTCGCCTTGCATTTAACAAGTGCCAACAAGGCTTAAACTATTACAAAAAATTCTTGTTAAATAACTTCCAAGAAAGGAAAACTTTTCAAATATTGCACCCTTATTTATTCATTACATAACTATTATTAAATTAACCAATATGAAACGAGCATGATTCGTTAAACACAAACAAGGATGAAAATTCATCATGCGAGTTTTCCTTCGGAGAGCCCTTCGGGGTTCATCCGACCTTATTTATAAAATTATTTACGGATGAAAAAAATACTTTATTCGCTTACTTTTGCGCTCTGTTTTACCAATTTTCAGACAAAATCTATGGACAACGCATTGTTATTTAAAGAAAACGATTTGATACAGTTTGATAAGTTTACTGCCCTGCAGGTGGAATCTGCCACTCAGCTGGTGATGGAAGATGTAAAAAAGTACATTGCTGAAATTGCCGCAGTGGATAATAGTAAACGTACCTTTGAAAATACTATGGTACGCTACGATGATATGCAGCAGCGCCTCAGCAGCCTGACCAATATCATTTACCTGATGGCATACACCCACCCTGATGATAGTTTACGTGAAGTATGCCAGAAAAACATTGAAGTGTTGAGCAAATTTAACAACGAAGTCAATTTAAACGAGGAATTGTATAAAGCTGTCAAGGCTTATTCTACAACTAATGAAGCTAAAAAACTGACAGGTTATAAAAAGAAAGCACTGGAGGATATGCTCATTTTTTATCATCTTCAAGGCTTTGATTTATCTGCCGACAAGCGTAAAGAACTTAAAGTAATACTTGACAGTATTTCCACCTTAAGCTTGCAATTCTCGGCCAATATTGCTGCCTGCAAAGATTATCTTGAGGTGACTGAAGACGAGATAAAAGGGTTGCCTGAGGATTATAAAAAAGCCCGTTTGCAAGAAAACGGGAAATATAAAATAGAGCTTAACCACCCTTCTGTAGTCCCTTTTATGGAGCTATCTGAAAGCGATGATGCCCGTAAACGCCTTTCTATCTTATATTCAAACCGTGCTGCTGACAAAAACCTCGACATTTTGCAAGCAGTGTTGAAAGAGCGTAAAAAATGTGCCAGGTTGCTGGGTTATGCATCTGCTGCTGATTATATTATTGCCGATAACATGGCTAAAAATGCCGCTACGGTTTGGGATTTTGAAAATTCGTTATATAACAAAATTAAACCTAAAGCTTTAAAAGATTATCAGCAATTGCTTGACAGAAAAAAACTTGACAATCCAGAAGCAACCAAAATAAACCCTTGGGAAACCGCTTATTTGCGCAATAAAGTGTTGAAAGAACAGTACAACGTTGACCGCCAGCTTGTTAAACAATACTTTGAAGTTAATAATGTTATCCAGGGTATATTAACTATTTGTAAAACGTTGTATCAGGTTTCTTTTGAAGAAGTTCAAGGTGCATCTGTTTGGGCCCCGGGCGTTAAGCTTTTTGAAATGAAAGAAGGGACTAAAGTGGTAGGACGTATTTACCTCGACCTCTACCCTCGCCCTGACAAATACAGCCATTTTGCTTGTTTTGGGATGATAAACGGCAAAAAAACTACCAATGGTTATCAAATACCTACTGCTGCCCTGGTTTGTAATTTTCCTCAAGCAACAGCAGATATGCCCGGGTTCATGTCGCATGACGATGTGGAAACATTCTTCCACGAATTTGGCCACATGATGCATTTTGTGATGAGCCGCTCTGACTTGTCTTTTCAGGCAGGTATCAGCAATACCCACGAGTTTGTCGAAGTCCCGTCACAGATGTTTGAAAACTGGGCATGGAACTATCAATCGCTTTGCTTGTTTGCCAAACACTATAAAACCGGAGAGGTGCTGCCTAAAGCGTTATATGATAAGATGCTTTCGGCCCGCAATTTATGTTCGGGAATGGATGCCCTCAGGCAATTGCAGTATGGAATGCTCGACCTCACCTACCACGACAAATACGACCCTGATGGAACTCAAACTACCACCGATGCTATGATTGAGCTGAATAATAAGGTTTCCTTGTTTGAGTATGTTCCGGGAACCCACATGCAGGCTTCTTTTGACCACCTGATGGGCTACGGTGCAGGTTATTATGGCTATATGTGGTCAAAGGTGTATGCAGAGGACTTATTTTCTGTATTTGAAAAAGAAGGAGTCTTAAATCCCTCTACAGGATTGAAATACAAAAATGAAGTTATCTCAAAAGGATCAACTGTAAATGAAATGGACATCGTGAAAAAATTCTTGGGCAGAGAACCAAACCAGGATGCTTTTTTTAAATCTTTAGGACTTTAATTATTAATGATTTACAAAGGTTACCTAAGACAATAATTGCAAAAAAAGGTTCAGGATTATTTCTGAGCCTTTTTTAATGTTTGGGCCAATATAAAGATGAATTAAAAAAATTTCTGTTTAATTGCGGCAGTTCAATTTTGAAATTCATGTTAGCTAACCAATAAATTTATTTTAGACAGGTGTTGCTCCTATGGAGCTTATTTTAACTATAATTCAACACTTCTGCCATACTACTGCCCTTACAGGACATATTATTAGTAGTATTAGCCACAAAAGTATGGTAGTCAAGTTGTTACAAGGATATTAAGCTCTTTTGGGGCGACACATTTTTATTGTTATTTTGTTTTAAACAACAGTGAATAATTATGAGGCTCATTCTACCTAAATCAGTTTATCATTATTTGATGTTGTTTTTAATCAGATAAAGATGTATATTTGTAAAAACCAAATGCATAAAGGCTATGAAAAATATTGGCAAGCTGCGCATAATTAATGAAAAAACAGAGAATAAGTTGATGAACAAAAAATATCATATTCCTGTAATTGGCCATTTTTCAAACAAAAGCATTGAATTTAAAAGCATCATAGAAGCTTCAGCAGCTACTGGGATTCATTATAGTTTGATTTTCGAAGCCTGTATTGGCAAAATTTTCAAAGCCAAAAATGTCATTTGGGAATTTAAAAAAGGTAACCATTACATTAAATACAAAGCCTTCTATATCAACGCTGCTACCAGTTACAAACGTAGCGTTGGGTTCAACGGTTAATTTTTACAGCTTATAGCTTGCTGCAAATTCTTTTGAGAGGTAATTGTCATAGCTTTTACACACCTGTTTTGCAAAAATCGGGGCATAATGGCAGATTTCATTCCATTGGCTTGATGTAAAGCGTTCTATTTCTGCATTCTTTACTTTTGCTTTATAAATGCCGTAAATAAACCCCGCATTAAAGTTGTCCCCTGCTCCAATAGTACTTACTGGTACAATAGCATCAACAGGTATGAACGTCCCTACTGACGGGGTTTGTATATAAAAGCCTTTTTCATTTTCGGTATAAAGCAGGTTTTTACAATATTTGCTTACTTCATTATAAGCGTCAGCAATGGTTTTTGAACCAAAAATCATTTCAAAATCTTCATTGGAGCCCCTTATGATACTGGCCATTTGCATATTTTCAATAATATAAGGCATCAGGTCGCTAAGCTCGTGCAGATGGGCTTTGCGGAAGTTTGGGTCGTAAATAATAACGGCGCCAGCCTTTTTGGCTTTGGTCACAAGTTCCACAACCGTTGGGCGGATTTCTTTATTAATAGCATAAAACGAACCAAACAGCAGCACATCATCTTCAGTAAAGTCGGGCATTTGAATGGCCAAACGCTCCTGGGGCAAGTGCTTATAAAAGCTGTACGAGGCATTGTTCTTTTCGTTAAGAAAAGCAAGGGCTACCGAGGTTTTCCCATTATCATACCTGAAAATATTGCTGGTATCAATGCCCGAATCTTTCAAAAAATCATCTATCATCTGTCCAAGCTGGTCGTTGGCATATTCGCTGATGAAAGAAACCGGCAACCCTGTCCTTCCCATGCTCACCGAACTGTTCAACATCGACCCTCCGGCTTTTGCAGCTACAGGGTTGCCATTTTTGAAAATAATATCACAAACCGTTTCCCCTATGCAATAAACTTTGCCCATAATTCTCTAAATGTTTGAAAATGCTAAGATAATAGTTTAATTTTGCACGGTTAATAAAACAAATTAATAATTTTATGGAAAAAGTATCGAACAGAGTAAAAGCTTTAGCTGAATCCTCTACTATTGCCATGAACACCAAAACAAAGGAGTTGCAGGCACAAGGGATTGATGTAATTAACTTAACCGTTGGAGAACCAGATTTTTTCACTCCTAAGCATATCAAGGATGCAGCAAAAAAGGCTATTGATGATAACTTTTCTTTTTATACCAATGTTGCCGGTTACCCTGATTTACTCGAAGCTATTTCAAAAAAGTTAAAAAGAGAAAACAACCTGGACTATGCTCCCAACCAAATTATTGTTTCGAATGGGGCAAAGCATAGCTTGGCCAATGCCATATTAACTTTAATCAACCCGGGAGATGAAGTGATTATCCCTGCTCCTTACTGGGTAAGTTATGCTGAGCTGGTAAAATTGGCAGAAGGAACAAACGTCATTATCAACACCGAAGTAGAATCAGACTTTAAGATTACCCCTGCTCAACTTGAAGCTGCCATTACCGGCAAAACCAAAGCCTTATTACTTTGCTCTCCTTCAAACCCAACAGGTAGCGTATATTCAAAAGCTGAATTAAAGGCTCTGGTTGATGTTTTGGTTAAGCATCCTGACATTTTCGTTATCACAGACGAAATTTACGAACATATCAATTTCATTGGCGGACATGAAAGCATTGCCCAGTTTGCCGAAATTAAAGACCGCGTGGTCATCATCAATGGTGTTTCAAAATCATATGCCATGACTGGTTACCGTATTGGTTTTATGGCTGCTGCCCCTTGGATTGCCAAAGCTTGCAACAAGCTCCAGGGCCAGATGACCACCAACGCTTCAACCATTGCCCAAAAGGCTGCTGCGGCTGCTTTAAATGGCGACCAGGCTGTAGTTGCTGAATTCCGTCAGGCTTTCCACAAACGTCGCGATTTGGTTTACAATGCTATCATGCAAATCAAAGGTGTAAAATGCAACAAACCAGATGGCGCGTTCTATGTATTCCCAGATATCAGCGCTTTCTTTGGTAAGTCTGCCGAAGGAAGGACTATCAAAAACTCTGACGACATGAGTTTTTACCTGTTAGAAAAAGCTTTTGTAGCCACAGTTCCTGGTTCAGGTTTCGGTAATGACAAATGTATCCGAATTTCATTTGCTACTTCCGATGAGAAACTTGTTGAAGCTTTAAAACGTTTGAAAACAGCGCTTGAAAATTTGAAGTAATTCAATGATAAATAATGAAAACCGGCACCTAAAGCCGGTTTTTTTATTTTAAAAAATAATATACTTTTACAGTAATTTTTAATTAGTCTAAATATGAAGACCGAAAATGTAAAAGAAACCGTAAAGAAAATATTTACCGACTACTTAGAGCAAAAAGGGCACCGCAAAACTCCCGAAAGGTATGCTATTCTTGACGAGATATACTCCCGTTCGGGGCATTTTGATGTTGAGTCGCTTTACATTTCCATGAAAAACAAGAATTACAGGGTGAGTAGGGCTACATTGTACAATACCATTGAGCTTTTGTTGGAAACCAACCTTGTGGTCAAGCACCAGTTTGGAAAAAACATTGCCCAGTTTGAAAGGGCCTTTCAGTGCCTGCAACACGACCACCTGATAGACATCAACAGCGGCCTGGTAATTGAATTTTGCGACCCACGCATACAACAGATTATCAAGACTGCCTGCGAGATGAACAACTTCATCCCATCGCATCATTCGCTGTATATCTACGGGTATAAAAACGAAGAAAGCGGCAAAGTTTAAATACCGCTTCCCATATCAAATAAAGTTTCTCTGGGTTTTCCTTGTAATATCCGCGAATTAGCAGGGATACTTTGTGTAAGCCAAACGTTTCCGCCAATAATCGACCCTTTGCCTATCGTAACCCTTCCCAAAATTGTAGCTCCCGAATAAACAATTACATCGTCCTCGACTATCGGGTGACGGGCCACGCCTTTGACCGGGTTGCCATGTTCGTCGAGCTGAAAGCTGCGGGCTCCTAACGTAACCCCTTGGTACAACCTGACGTTATTTCCAATAATACAAGTTTCGCCAATAACCACACCAGTTCCATGGTCGATAACAAAGTTTTCGCCAATCACAGCGCCCGGGTGGATATCAATACCAGTTGCAGAGTGCGCCATTTCGCTGATGATACGTGGTATAATCGGGACATTAAGTTCTATCAACCTGTGCGCAATGCGGTAATGGGTAATAGCAATAATAGCAGGATAAGCAAAAATAATCTCGCCATAACCCTTTGATGCCGGGTCGTACAAGAACATAGCATGTACATCTTTGGCCATCTTTTGCCTGATAGCAGGTAAAGATTCAATAAAACTCAAGGCAATAGATTCGGCATCAACCACACAATTATTACAATCTGAGCAGTTATCTTCATTGCACGAAAAACAATACCCCCTTTTTATCTGGCCAACAAGCAACTTAAAAAGCTTATCTACCGAAACGCCCATGTAAAAGTCGATACTGTCGGCACGTACAGCATTATTGCCAAAATAGCCCGGAAAAATAATTTCTTTGGCCAACTCAACAATCTCGCGGATAGCCTCGACAGAAATCATCTCCTCGTTGAGCTGTGGTTTGTGGTACACCAGCTCATACGATTTTGGGTCTGACAATTCTTTTACCACATGGTTCAATGCCGTGGTATTTTTCTCATTAAATGAAACCATTACGATTGTTTTTTACAAAAATACTAAAATATAATAGGGATATAAAAGTCCTTTAATTAAAATCACTCAACAAAATTTAAGCCAATTGGCACATTCTTTATAGCAAATAGAAAAAACAGGTGTTTTACATCATCGCAAGCACATAATGGCATAACATTTGGATAATCGCCACAAAACAAATAACGCAATGACAGTAGTTGAAATTATCCAAAGTATGATGGCCCCGGCAGTGATGATATCGGCCTGTGGCCTTTTAATCCTGGGCATGAACAACAAATATTCGATGGTAATAAACCGTATCAGGGCCCTGGACGAAGAAAAACGCAAGCTCAAACAAATGGCAGAAGAAAATAGTCTAAATGCCCATCAGGAAAAGCGTTTTAACAGTATAGACAGGCAAACAGGAAAGCTGGCCTTCAGGATAAAGATGGTAAAAAACGCTGTTGTTTGTTATAGTACTGCCGTAGCATTATTTATTATCACCTGTTTGGGCATTGGATTGAATATTGTATTTAACAATTTTGATATTTCCGGTTTGGTAGTGGTGTTCTTTCTTTTAGGCATGCTTTCTGTATTTTTAGGCATTATTTATGCTGTGAAAGAAGTAATGAAAGGATATGAGATTATTTATATTGAAATAGAAGAAAGTTAAGCCAACATAAATTAAAGAGGGTGTAAAAAGTATAGATATTCATTTTTCGACTTCACTCAAAAATAGATACTTATAAATACTAGAATATCGTTGATTAGAAACAGGTCGCCCCGGCGGGGCTTAATTTTAAGGATGTTTAATTTTACTACAAACAGGACATCGCTACGCGACAAAATAATAGCAGCTTAGCTGTGGACTGTTTGTAGGATAACCTAATACGCCAATTGTTTCTATGCCGCATAGCAGCGAGCTGTTTTTACCGGACAACAAGGATTTTTATTACAAGTTTAAACAGTTTACAAAACAAAACTGATATTGCGCTAAAACGTTTTATTGAAGTTGCTTGTTAATCCTTTTTACCAAAAAAGGGCCTTCATAAATAAAACCAGTATAAATCTGCACCAGAGAAGCCCCGGCATCAATTTTTTCCTGTGCATCGGCAGCAGACATAATGCCCCCTACACCAATGATAGGCAGTGTATGGTTTGTTTTTTGGGCAACATAGCGGATAAGTTCGGTAGAGCGCTCTTTAATAGGCTTGCCACTCAATCCTCCACGTCCAATATTTTCAACTATGCTCTTATCAGTAATCAGGTTATCACGGGTAACCGTAGTGTTGCTAATGACCACCCCATCAATGTTATATTGCTTTAACACCTCAAGCGTGTCGTCGATTTGATTAAAGTTCAAATCAGGAGAAATTTTCAACAAAATAGGCTTAAAAGTAATTTGCTTTGCACGGTGTTCGACAATGGCCCCAAGGATTGCCGACAACGAATCCTTATCCTGCAAGTGATGCAGGTTGGTTACATTAGGGCAACTGATATTTACCACAAAATAATCGACATGGTCGTATAACTTAATAAAGCAGTCCAGATAATCACCTACCGCATCTTCATTAGGAGTAGCCGTGTTTTTACCTATATTGCCACCAATGACCACGCCATCACGTCTAAGTTTCTTGAGTTTTTCAACAGCAGCATCCACACCATGATTGTTAAAGCCCATGCGGTTAATCAAGGCATTGTCTTTACATAAGCGGAACAAACGGGGCTTTTCATTGCCCGGTTGGCCTTTTGGCGTAACCGTGCCCACTTCGATATGGCCAAATCCAAACAAGGCCATATAAGGAAAACAAGAAGCATTCTTGTCAAAACCGGCAGCCAGTCCCACCCGGTTAGGAAACTCAATCCCGACAACTTTAATTGGTTGCGTTTTAATAGCAAAAACCTTTTTAAGCAACCATTTTCCCCCAGGAATAAACCTGACAGAAGAAACTAAAGTAACAACAATGTGATGAACCCGTTCCGGATTGATTAAAAAGAAAATAGGACGGATGATTGTTTTATACATGGCAATTTTTTGACAAAGATACAAAACATCGCCATTATTTCTCAGGAGAATATTCGCTAAACGATTTGTCCGAATAAAACAACACGATGCGTTCTATTTGTTTATTTTCAACGTTTTTCAATAAATTTACATCTGTAACCTTGTCAAGATTGACAGGTTTTGAAGGTTTTTGAATAGTATTATACACCGGAGCCTCTTCACTATTAACAACATTAGCAGCATTATTAACCTCATTATTGGCCGAAAAAATATCCTGAATAGGATTAACAGATAATTTAAGCATGTTTCCTTTACCTAAAATAAGCCATTCGGCATTTAAATCAGGGAATTTAAGCAATAATTTCTCCATAAAATCATACCCGGGCTTATTTCTACCCGATAAAATATGGGATAAGCCCGAACGTTGAATACCTAATAAGTCGGCCAACTTAGCTGCATTAAGTTGTTTGGCCTGCATTAATTGTACAAGTCGCTCCTGCATAATGGCAATTTTACATTTACAAATGTAATGTAAAATTGTTTACAAATGCAAATTAATTTTGTAATTGAATAAATTACAAATGTAAAGCCATGTTAAAAATTTTAGTTGGGTTTAAGAGTAATAAATGCATCATTTTGGGCATTACAAGGCAGAAACTATATCACTTTTGGATTACTAAAAACATATAAATAGTTACGCTTATTATCAATAAGTTAAAACATTAATCAATGTTGTTTAGGTGCTAATTTGAATAGCGAAAATAACGTCTTCATCGCCTTTTTGTTTGATTTCGGCCGAGAAGCCTAACGCACCTGTTGTTTGCAAATTATCAGGCTTCGAGGATGAAAGAGTTAAGGCGATAAAAATTTTTGAGCAACTTTTTTCGATAAAAAAGTTGCATGAGACTTTGAATATATTGCAATTCAATGATTTATTGACTTATAAATAACCTATTTAATCCGTGATAATATTTTTATGGTTTCTTCTATTATTGGGTTAGATATAGCGCATAAACTTGAAGGATGGTCTGACATTATTAATCTGATAAAGAATTTCTTTAATCCCCAATAAATAGCACCAGAAGGATGATAAAAAAGTGCATTCTTTTTGGGGAATCAATAGAAATACCCATTTAACATACATTTCATATTACGCACCATACAACAATAGATCTTCGTATTAGAATTGTGCTTGGTGCGTTTTATTTTTATCAGACTCTTTTCTACCAATATGTCGCCCATACTGGGCTTTTCCTTAGCTTGACGGCGATAAGATAAAGGGCGTAAGTCAATAGTTTACAAACTACTAGCTAAGCAAATGAATAACACTTAAATATGCGATATGCCTATACAATAACCCAAAAAACAAGAAATAATCGCTTAAAATTATTGAATTTAAAAGACTTTAATAAGTTATAATCAAAAACAACTTAAAGCAATGCATGATTATATTTAATTTAAAACATTGGTTTATAACATCATAAATATGTTTTTATAATGTTATTTTACTACAATAAACTTAAAATGTCTTTTTACTTGTAAATAAAGTTTAATTAACAACATATAAAGCATTGATTTATAGATAAATAAATTAAAGGTAAATTTACATGTTTATAAATATACAATTGTAAACAAAATGTATCTAATTATTATTGATGAAAGTATATTTTTGTAATTTACAAATGTGAATTTGTTAGTAAATTATACAAAATTTCGACCGGGTGAAAAGCTTTTTTACCGGTGCCATCCAAAATTTGTTGCCGGCAACTGGTACCCGATGCTGCCACAATTGTATCTGAACTTAATTTGCGTACCGAAGGGAACAGGCTCAACTCTCCTATCTGCATGGACAACTGGTAATGGCGTTTTTCATAGCCAAACGCCCCGGCCATCCCACAACATCCGGTTTTTAGTTCGGTAACCTTGCTATTAGCCGGAATTTCGAGCATTTTTTTGACCATAGAGGTATCCGACAATACTTTTTGGTAACAATGGCCATGCAAGGCAATATGAATTTCCTTGTCTTGAAATAAAGACGATATTTCAGGCCGGGCTTGATACAAATTGCAAATAAACTCTTCTACGGGCATTGAATGTTGGGCCACTTTTTGTGCAATGCTTTTATAGCAGGCATCGGCAAGGTCGAGATACTCGTCCCGCAAGGTCAAAATAGCCGAAGGCTCGATACCAACAATAGGCATCCCGTCATAATGACGTTCAAACCAGGCAAGGTTTTTATTGACAATGGCTTTGGCTTTTTTTACCATGCCTTTCGACAGGTAAGTCCGGCTACTCGCCACCATAGGCAACAGATGCACATCGTAGCCCAGCAGGCTAAGCAATTTATAAGCCTTCATCCCCACTTCCACATCGAGGTAATTAGTAAACTCATCGGCCCAAAGCCAAATCTTGTTTTTACCTTTTATATTTTTTGCCTCCGCTTTTTTTTGTTTGTCAATCCAATTAGTTAAAGTAAAACGATAAACCACAGGGATAGAACGCTGATTACTAAAGCCCAATAAAGGTTTGAGGAGCCGATGTCCAACAAAGCTTTGCGAAATAAAATTGAAAAAAGCCGGAGACAGGGAACTGAGTTTAAATAAAACAGGCAGGCTGGCAATCATCCTGCTTTTAAGAGGAACACCATGAGCATCGTAATGATGCTGGAGGTATTCAGCCTTCAATTTGGTCATGTCCACGTTAGACGGGCATTCCTTTTTGCATGCCTTACACGAAAGACAGTTGTCCAATACCTCCAAAGTATCCTTTTGGGTATTCCAAATACCATCAAAGTTTTGAAACGCTTCGCGGAGCATATTGGCCCGTGCACGGGTGGACATCAATTCATCGCCTGTGGCCATGAAAGTCGGGCACATAGTCCCCCCCATCAGTTGGCCCTTACGACAGTCGGCCGAGCCGTTGCAACGCTCGATATGACGGTAATAGCCTGCCGAATCGTCAAAAGAAAAATAAGTCGGTATATTATCGAATTGAGGATTGACCACATAACGCAAATTAGTATCCATTGGCGGAGTAGCCGTTATCTTCCCGGCATTGAAAATACCACGGGGGTCCCAGGCTTGTTTTATCTGGCAACACAAGTCAAAATTATCCTTCCCAATAATCTTACTAATAAACTCCCCTCTCAAACGGCCATCGCCATGTTCGCCACTGAGCGAGCCCCGGTATTTCTTTACCAGGTCGGCCGTTTCGCTGGCCACCTTTCGGAAAAGTTGCAAGCCCTCTGGTGTTTTGACATTTATCACCGGGCGCAGGTGCAACTCGCCAGTTGAAATATGTCCGTGAAAAACACAAGTCAGGTGATATTTTGCAAGCATTGCTTTAAACTCGTGCAGATAATCCTTTAGTAACTCGGGAAAAACAGCCGTATCCTCGACCAGCGAAACCGGCTTGGCATCTCCAACAATGTTTGATAAAAGTCCTAACGCTGCTTTGCGCATCGCCCAGACCTTAGACATATCAGCTCCCGTAACAAACGGAAAATGAAAACCCAGGTTGTTTTGACGAAGGTCAGCCTCAAGATTCCTTTGCATTTGCTGCAACACAACCTCCGACTCAGCATAAAACTCAATAATGAGGATTGCACCCGGATTGCCTTCGATAAAAAAGCGGTTAGGTTTTTGGCCTATGCTATCTTTGGTACAATTGATGATAATATCGTCTATCAGCTCGATAGAAGCCGGTTGGTGCTTCAACGCCAGCAAATTAGCCTCCACCGCTTCATCCAACGAATGAAAATGAGCGCACAACAAGCCTTTATGTTTAGGGGGCAGCTCCAACAAGTTGATTTTTAAATCAGTAGCAAAGAACAACGTTCCTTCCGACCCGGCCAGCAACTTACAGAAGTTGAACAGTTCCTGGCTATGGCCAAAAACCTCATTATCGAGCAACAAGTCAACCGCATAACCAGTGTTCCGGCGTTTTAGCAAAGGATGCGGGTAGCCTTCTTGGATAGATTTTTGAGTATGGGTATTTGATAACAACTTAAAAATATGCTTATAAACAGCCCCTTCCAGCGTATTTAGTTTCATCTTTTCGAGAAACTCCTGCTTATTGAGCGGTTTAACATGCACAAAAGAACCATCCGAAAGAAAACCTTTCATCTCCAACAGATGGTCGCGCGTAGAGCCATAAAGCAACGAATGTGCGCCGCAGGCATTATTGCCCATCATGCCGCCAATGGTACACCTGTTGGAAGTTGATGTCTCAGGGCCAAAGAAAAGCCCATGGGCTTGCATAGCCAGATTAAGCTCATCAAGCACTACTCCCGGTTGTACCCATGCCCATTTTTCCTGCACATTGACCTCTGTGATATTGTTCAAGTGCCTTGAAATGTCAACAACAACACCATTAGCCTCGGCAACCACCTGTCCGGCAAGAGATGTACCAGCACCACGGGGCACAAGGGTCAATTTATTGGCAGTGGCATATTGAATGAGCTTAGAGATATCCTCATTACAAGCCGGGAAAGCCACCATAACCGGGTATTGCCTGTATGCTGAAGCATCGGTGGCATATATTTTTTTAAAAGTACCGTCAAGTTGCAGTTCGCCTTTGAAGTTCAATTTTAAACCATTGAAATTCATAATTTTATACAATTTAGTTTGAAAAATTGTTTAAATATTTTATGTGGCTAATTTAGCCTGTTGAAAAGCATGGAAGAAGGAATGAAAAGAGATTTTATGAGCTATTTATTAACCTGATATTTCATTAGCTAAACGCTTTGCTTATTCAAAAAAGCAAAGCGTTTTTTGAATAAAAACGACCTTTATCTTGTTATCTTTTCCTTCAGATTATGAAAAATATCGGGATTATCTAAATCCTTCCAATTACATTAAATTCTGCTACATTACTGTCCCATTAAAATCTAAAAGAGTTCTTTGAAAAGTTTGAAATTTAGTTAGTTATAGCAGTTTTTCGATTAAACGGATTTCAATTTGCATTTTGCAATCTTAAAGATATTTGCAAATGCATAAGGATAAATACGTTTTCGCTCAATTAGTATCCTTTCTTGAAAGGAACAAGTTTAACTACATCGTTCGCAAGTACAATGGAGACAAATACGTGAAACATTTCACCTGTTGGAATCAACTGCTTTCTCTGATGTTCGGGCAATTGTCAAATCGTGAAAGTCTTAGAGATTTGATTGTCGCACTTGATGCTCACCACTCCAAATCTTATCATTTGGGCTTGGGCAAGAATATTTCAAAATCATCTCTGGCCAGAGCCAATCAAGACAGGGACTATCACATCTTTGAAGAGTATGCTTACTACCTGGTAAACGAAGCCAGGCAGAAACGGGTTGCTGACATCTTCAAGCTTGAAGGCAATGTCTATGCTTTTGATTCAACGACGATTGACTTGTGCCTTTCCGTATTCTGGTGGGCGAAGTTTCGTAAGAATAAAGGAGGAATCAAAGTACATACATTATATGATGTGGAGACTCAGATACCAACATTTTTCCATATCACTGAAGCTTCTGTTCACGACTCTACCGCAATGAAAGAGATCCCTTATGAATCAGGCTCATATTACATATTTGACCGTGCATATAATCACTTCAAGATGTTGTATAAGATTCATCAAATAGGGGCTTTCTTTGTTCTAAGGGCAAAGAAGAATCTTCAATACTACATAATCAAATGGAAACGAAGATTGCCAAAGAACGTACTTTCAGATGTAATAATTGAATTGACAGGATTTTATCCTAAGCAATATTATCCAGCTCATCTTAGATTGGTTAGATATTGGGATGAGGAACAAAAGCGTGAGCTTGTATTCTTAACCAATGCCATGCACATTTCTGCACTTCAAGTTGCTGAACTTTACAAGAACCGCTGGCAAGTCGAGCTTTTCTTCAAATGGCTAAAGCAACATCTAAAAATCAAGAAATTCTGGGGAACTACTGAAAATGCTGTTCGGATTCAGATCTACGCTGCGATGTGCACTTACTGCTTGGTGGCAATCGTCCAAAAAGACATGCAACTTGACAGAAGTACATATGAGGTTTTGCAAATCCTGAGTATTTCTTTAACAGATAAAACTCATCTTCGAGACCTATTTGATAGAACTAAATTTCAAAATGACAAAGAACGTTTTAGGCTTAATGAGCCAAATTTGTTTAATTTTTAATAACGTCCCGATTTTAATGGGACACTAGTG
>JAKPQD010000022.1 GCA_029572965.1 Bacteroidota bacterium
TATATGCAGGTTGAGCTGACAGGATATTTTTGCAAAAATATTTGTCAATGATAAATATATGTAGTATTACATAAAAGAAAATTATTGTTTTCTTTTACTCATGTTTTAAAAATTAAAAACAAATAGCAAATAAACAAATAAACAAAGAAAAAATTAACATATTGTAATAGTATAGTATAATGTATATATACATCATTAGAGGTTGCATCATGAAAAGAACACAAATATATATTGATGATGAGATGTTTTCTTTTTTAGAAAAAGAGAGTAAGCTTAAAAATAAATCGATATCTGAATTAATCAGGGAATCGATACGAGGTAACTATATATATAACTCCAATGTAATGGTAAAACGGTTACATGATGTTTTTGGACAATGGTCGAATAGATTGGTAGATGTCAATACATATAAAGCATTATCCAATGTTGTAAAAAGATGACATTATAACCCTGAAAAAGTAAAGCATCTACATGCTTAATTTTTCCTTCAAATCAAGCAGGATAAGCACATGCTTTCGCTCTTCATTGATTAAACGTTCTAATATGTCTTTTGACCTGGTATCATTACGGTAGATTTCTTTTAATTCTGAATACCATACAATGGAGTCACGCTCGGAATCCATTGCTATTTTGATAATGTCAAGCGGTTGATTAAGCGTTTGTGCTATTGTATCCACATCATTACTATTTGAAAATACTCGCGTTGTGCCAATAGCTTTAAGATATGAATAGTACTCTTCGGTATATATGCCTTGGGTATCGTTTAATCCTTTTAACATATTGCTGAAAATATCTTTATGACGCAATTCCTCATTTGCAAGGAATTGAAACATCTGCTGAAAACTTTCATCCTTAAACTTGCTTGTGAATGTTGAATAAAAATAAAATCCTGTTTCCTCAATGCCTATTGCTATATCAATAAGTTCCTTTGTTGAGTACATGAGTTCCTCCATGGATTATCAAATGGTAAACACATCATCCTTAACTATGCCGTAAATTTGGTCAATACACTTTTTGTATTACATGATGAAAATTTGAAATGTTTTAACCTCGCCCATGGCTCCTTTCCTTGATAAGTCAAGGGGGTTAGCTCCACCTTGCATTAACAGTTGTCATGCTGAAATTGATTCAGCATCTCACTATTGGATGATATCCTGAAACGAGTTCAGGATGACTACTATGACAGCATAGTGTTATTGCTCGGATATATTCTTAACTAATTTGTACAGCAGCCGTACGCCAAAACCGGTGGCATATTTTGGAACATATCCTCGTTTTTTGGAATACCATGCGGTTCCGGCTATATCAATATGTGCCCATGGAGTATCTTCAACAAAATTTTTTAAGAATGTTGCACCCATTATAGTGCCTGCATTGCGCTGTGCCGGCACGTTCACAATATCTGCGATGTCACTTTTCATCTCTTCATTATATTCTTTATACAAAGGCAGGCGCCATATCTTTTCGCCGGTAGCTTCTGAAGCTTTGGTTAATGCGGTTGATAGTTGTTCATCATTGGTTAAATACGCGGCTACTATCTCACCAAAGCTTACTATGCAGGCGCCGGTAAGTGTAGCCAGATCAATGATGGCTTTTGGTTTGATAGTCTTTTCGGTAAATGACAGAGCATCGGCTAAAATAAGGCGCCCTTCTGCATCGGTGCTTAAAATTTCAACGGTTTTGCCGTTATATGCGGTAAAAACATCACCGGGTTTATACGCAGCATGCGATATCATATTTTCGGCTAACGGTATCACCGCATGCACATTCATGGGAAGCTTCATCTGAGCAACTGCCGCGATGGCATAGATACAGGTTGCTGCTCCTGCCATATCGGTTCGCATGGTTTCAATATGCCCTGTTGGCTTCAGGTTGATGCCGCCGGTGTCAAAGGTTATGCCTTTCCCAACTATG
>JAKPQD010000270.1 GCA_029572965.1 Bacteroidota bacterium
ATACTATATGGTATTTTATATCATATCGAGTATGAGAACCGCTTTTATACGTTTGCATTTTTCTTTTTTGCTAAAGTAATAAAAAATGCTTCGCCTAAAGGCGAGGGATTTCACCCATCCCAGAATTATAAATTAAAAATGCCTAAAAAAGACATTCTTGGCAAGGCTTATGATAGGCTTAACATAAATTTTGACAAAGAGAAGCTAAAATATATAAATGATGAATTACAGGAAAAGGGATTTGTTGAAAACCTCGAAATAGAAAGTATTACATCTGACGGAGATACTGTATATACTTATTATTCCTGCAGACTTATCAGGATGAGGGGCGAACCTGTGGTAATTCATTCTTCGGTAAATATCACCGAAAAGAAAAAAATAGAACAAGAACTGGAAGATTATCGTAAAAATCTTGAGAAACTTGTCAAGGAACGCACCGAAGCTCTTGAAATTGCTAATAAAGCCTTAGAAGATACCAATAAAAAATTACAAAAAACCAATGAAGAATTGAACAGACAAAGATTAGAACTTCAACAAGCCTTGCAAAACCTGAACAAAACACAAGTACAATTAGTTGAGTCCGAAAAAATGGCATCTTTGGGGGTGCTGGCTGCTGGTGTAGCCCATGAAATAAACAATCCTCTTAACTTTATACATGGAGGCTCTATGGGTATTGAAAATTACATGAATGATTACCTTGTTGACCATAAAGAACAGCTTGAACCAATGATAAATGCCATCAATACCGGCGTACACCGTGCTGCCCGAATTGTGGCCAGCCTGAGCCATTTTAGCCGCAGTACCGACTCTATTGAAGAGCAATGTAATATTCATGCTATTATTGAAAACTGTCTTGTGATGCTGCAAAACCAAATTAAGAATAAAGCTACTGTTATTAAGGAATTTACTGATAAACCGTTTGTAATGACAGGCAATGACGGAAAGTTGCACCAGGTATTTCTAAACATCATTGCCAATGCAGTTCAGGCTATTCCTGAAAAAGGTGAAATAAAAATTTCGACCCAGATAAAAGAAAACTATCTTAAAATAGCAATTACAGACAATGGTTTAGGAATTGAAAAAAAACATTTATCAAGAATTTTCGACCCATTCTTTACCACCAAACCCCCAGGGAAAGGGACTGGCTTGGGCTTATCTATTGTCAATAAAATCCTTATAGAACATAAAGGTCATATCTCTGTTGATTCTGAATTAGGAAAAGGAACCACAATGAATATAACACTCCCAATTATCAAAACCTTATGACAGACAAGAAAAAAGTATTATTTATCGATGACGAACCTATAAACCTTCAGCTATTTGCTATAAATTTCAGCCGGAAGTATCACGTACTCACTGCACTTTCAGGCTCTCAGGCCATTGAAGTATTAACCCACGAGCCTGAAGTAGTTGCTGCAGTGTGCGATATGAAAATGCCCGTGATGGACGGGATAGAATTTGTCACCATTGCCAAAAACCGTTTCCCGCTGGTAAAATATATTATCCTAACAGGTTCTGGCCTCACTCCTGAAATTTCTCGGGCCATCGAAGATGGACGTATTTATAAGTATTTTTGCAAACCATTTGGCACTACTGAGATTGAAACCTGCCTCGAAAACTTATAGTTTTTCTTCATAAGGCAAACGTATATTCACTACCTTTGTCGGGTAATGAATTTGTATCCTATGGATTTCAAGATTGTCAGCGATTATACTCCCACAGGTGATCAGCCTGAAGCAATTTCCCGCTTAGTTCAAGGTATAAATAATGGTGACAAATTTCAAGTTTTACTTGGGGTTACAGGTTCCGGGAAAACCTTTACAATAGCCAATGTAATTGAAAAGGTACAACGCCCCACGCTGATACTAAGCCATAATAAAACCCTGGCCGCCCAGCTTTACGGGGAGTTCAAATCTTTTTTCCCAAATAACCTTGTTGAATACTTCGTTTCGTATTACGACTATTTCCAACCTGAGGCATATCTGCCAGTTACAGATACTTATATTGAGAAAGACCTTTCTATTAATGATGAGTTGGAAAAACTACGCTTGAGTGCTACTTCAGCACTACTTTCTGGAAGGAAAGATGTGATCGTGGTATCGTCTGTTTCATGCCTTTATGGCATTGGAAATCCGGAGGATTTTCATAGTAATATTGTAAAAATCACCGTTGGTCAAAACGTTGGACGAAACCAGTTTCTGCGAAAGCTTGTAGAAAGCTTATATTCGCGCAATGAGGTGGAATTCAAGCGGGGCACATTCAGGGTCAGAGGAGACACTGTTGACATATCCCTTCCATATAGCGATATGGCTTATCGCATCACATTTTGGGGCGATGAAGTTGAAAGTATTGAGTCGTTTGACCCAATAAACGGCCTCTCTATAGAGCCAATGGATCATGCCATGATATATCCGGCCAATATTTTTGTGACTACACAAGAAAGGATACACGGTGCTATCAAGGAAATTCAGGAAGACATGATGATGCAGGTCCAATATTTCAAGAACCAGGGCAAGAATCTGGAGGCTAAACGTATTGAAGACCGTGTGACGTATGACATAGAGATGATTAAAGAACTTGGATACTGCCCGGGTATCGAGAATTACTCTCGTTATTTCGATGGCCGTAAGGCTGGGACCAGGCCATTCTGTTTGATTGATTATTTCCCTGAAGATTTTCTGATGGTTATTGATGAAAGCCATGTTACAATACCCCAAATCAGGGCAATGTATGGCGGAGATAATTCTCGAAAGAAGACGTTGGTTGAGTATGGCTTTAGGTTACCTGCTGCTATTGACAACAGGCCGCTGAAATTTGAAGAGTTTGAAGCGCTAACCCCTCAAACCATATATGTTAGCGCCACTCCTGCTGAATATGAACTCGAAAAATCAGGAGGTGTGATAGTTGACCAGGTGATACGCCCTACGGGAGTGCTTGATCCAATTATTGAAGTGCGTCCAAGCCTTAACCAGATTGATAACTTGATAGGCGAGATTAACACTTGTGCTACAAAAGATGAACGTGTACTGGTTACTACACTCACAAAACGCATGGCCGAAGAGCTTACTGATTATCTGACAAAAAAAGGAATCCGTTGCCAATATATACACTCAGATGTAGATACGCTTGAGCGTGTTAAAATTATGGAAAACTTGCGCAACGGGCATTACGATGTACTTATAGGTGTAAACCTTTTGCGTGAAGGGCTCGACCTGCCAGAAGTTTCGTTGGTTGCCATTATTGATGCGGATAAGGAAGGCTTTCTCCGCTCAGAACGTTCATTGACGCAAACTGCAGGACGTGCTGCCCGTAACATCAACGGCAGGGTTATCATGTATGCTGATAAGATAACCGAAAGTATGCAGCGCACTATTGACGAAACAAACCGTCGTCGCGAAAAGCAGTTGAAATATAACGAACAGAATGGGCTTGTTCCTCGTCAGGTGGTGAGAGCAGTTAATTCTATTATGACCACTTTGGACAAGAACAGGACGGTCAAGGCGTATATGGATGTTGATGAAACAGACGTTGCTGCTGACCCATTGGTTCAGTATATGGACAAAAAGGCCTTGCAGAAAGCTATTGATAAAGCTAAGAAGTCAATGGAAGCTGCCGCCAAAGAGCTTGATTTTCTTGAAGCTGCCCGTTATCGCGATGAAATGTACGCTTTACAAAAGATTTTGGATACTAAAAAATAACCATAATCCATAAAAGCTTATTGACCGCCGCAAAATGGCATCTTGCCGAAATTTTGTTTACGAAATCCACAAAACCGGGATTAATTTGTTTTGTTGAAAGTTGAGAAAAGTAAGATGAAGAAAAAAGACACTGCAAGAAATGGCGTTTCAAAAGGGAGCCCCAACATGTTTTCAATATTAAAGCCTTACAAGATTTGGATTATAGGTTTGGTAATAGCCGCACTCGTTGGAAATGGAGTCAACCTTGTACTGCCAAAAATTATTGCATCTACCATAGATTCATATAATGCTGGGAACTACAGTCTGAAAACGCTTGTAATAAGTTTTTTAGTTGCGTCATCCCTCATTTTTATTTTTACTTACCTGCAAAGTATTTTACAAACCTACGCTTCAGAAAAAGTGGCTAAAGACCTGCGTGCAAAAATATCCGACAAGATTTCGCAGCAAAGTTATTCTTATGTTCTCAAAGCCAATCCTTCTAAATTGCTTACCAATCTTACTTCAGATGTTGATTCGATAAAGATGTTTGTTTCGCAGGCCGTTGCAACTATAATTTCATCGTTTTTTGTCATTATTGCTATCAGCGTGATTATTATCCATCTCAATTGGAAGCTGGCATTACCTATACTTGCTATTATTCCGATTATTGGAGGAACATTCTTTTTTGTGCTGGGAAAAGTGAAGGTGCAGTTTAAGAGAAGCCGTGAGAATATTGACCGTTTGAATAGAACTATTAACGAAAGTATCATGGGCTCTTCACTTATCAGGGTTATCAACTCGCAAAGTATTGAGTTTGAAAAGTTCCTGACCGTCAATACTTCTGCACGTGATATTGGCATGGCTATTTTACGTATGTTTGCCTGGTTAATTCCAATCATTGTCTTTGTTTCAAACATAGCGGTTATTGTTATTCTTGCCCTTGGCGGGCATTTTGTGGTGCAGGGTTCTATGTCTGTTGGCGATTTTGCAGCATTTTATAGTTATCTGGCCTTGCTCATCTTTCCAATACTCATGATTGGCTTTATGAGCAATATTATAGCCCAGGCTTCGGCTTCGTACAGAAGAATTTCAGAGGTGTTAAATGCTCCAGTAATTGTTGCAGAAGGAAAAGATGAAAGTACCCTTACGGGAAAAATCGAAATACAGGAAGTGTCGTTGAACTATGGTGATAAGCCAGTGCTAAAGAATGTAAGCTTTGTGGTTGGTGCAAAAAGTCATACTGCCATCATTGGGCCTACTGCTGCTGGCAAAAGTCAGTTGCTTTACCTTCTTTCAAATATTATTAAACCTGCTTCGGGAAAAATTCTTTTTGACGGAAAATCAATAGACACATACGATTGTAATACATTTTATAAACAAATTGGCATAGTTTTTCAAGATAGCGTGATTTTCAACCTTAGCTTGCGCGAAAATATTGCCTTTAGTGGTGAAGCGTCAGAAGAAGCCATTCAGAAGGCTATAGAAACGGCTGAGTTGAAAGAGTTTGTCGATACTTTGCCTGCAAAATTGGATACTGTAGTTTCTGAGCGGGGCTCAAACCTTTCTGGAGGCCAGAAACAGCGTATCATGCTAGCCAGGGCATTAGTACTTGAGCCGAAAATCCTCTTGCTGGACGACTTTACTGCCCGCATTGACCGAAAAACGGAAAACAAGATTCTGTGCAATATCGAAAATAATTACCCTCACATTACCATTGTTTCTGTAACCCAGAAAATAGCTTCTATCAAGCATTTTGAAAAGATAGTTTTGCTGATGGAAGGCGAAATTATTGCAGAAGGTACCCACAAAGAATTGCTCGAAACTTGTCCTGAGTACGTTCAGGTCTATAATTCACAAAGAAGTACAAGCCATTATGAACTATAATCTCAATAAACAAAAGGAAGAAGGAAAGAATGCTTCTACTTTTTCCTCGCTGAAAATGTTTTTAGCGCTTATCAAAGAAGAGAAAAAAACGCTTTGGTTTGCCTTTTTCTTCATTATCCTAAACGCTTTTTTAAGTCTTTTTGGCCCTTATTTCATTGCCCATACGATTGACACTTATGTGGCGGCCAAAAATTATCATGGTATCATGCTAAATGCTCTTATTTTGCTGGCAATCTACATTGTTGCTTTTGGGGCTAATTACTTACAAATGATTTTGATGGGTGGAGTAGGCCAGCGTATGCTGTTTAGCCTACGAAATGCCGTGTTCAATAAGTTGCAAAGCCTGCCTGTTGATTTCTTTCACCAGAACAAAGCCGGCGATTTGATTTCGCGTATCAACAATGATACTGATAAGCTCAATATATTCTTTTCGCAATCGTTGATGCAATTTATTGGTAACATAATTACTATGCTGGGCTCTGCAATATTTTTGCTTACGCTGAATTTTCCGCTTGGATTAGCTGCATTGGTGCCAGCTGTATTAATTTGGATTTTTACAAAGTCCACATCGCCTTGGGTGAAACGCCGCAATGCTTTGAACCTTAAAAGTGTTGGGGCTCTTAGTGGTGAAGTGCAGGAAAGCCTCGACAATTATAAGGTTATAGTAGCATTCAACCGTAGAGATTATTTTCGCAAGAAATTTGAGGAAGCTAACGAGGATAATTATAAAACTTCCGTAGATGCTGGTATTTCCAATAATATTTACCTGCCGGTATATAGCTTTGCCGCCAATATCGGTCAGTTGATCGTTCTTGGACTGGGAATATACCTTATTACTAAGGGAGCGTTTACCATTGGTTTGCTAATCGGCTTTATTGCTTATGTCAATAATTTTTATTTTCCGCTCCGCCATCTGGCAGGACTTTGGGCAAACTTTCAGGTTGCTATGGCAGGCTGGGACAGAATTCGTAAAATCCTAAATCTGGAAAACAACCTTACCGTTGTTGAAAATAAAGTTCAGGAAGAAAATCCTGCATATATTGAGTTTCGCGATGTTTCGTTTACCTATCCCAATGGCAAAGAGGTGTTGCACCATATCAATATTAAGTTAGAAAGGGGAAAGACCTATGCTTTTGTAGGCCCTACTGGTGGTGGAAAAACAACTATGGCTTCGTTGATAGCTCGTTTGTACGATACCAGCAAAGGTCATGTGCTTCTTGAAGGGCGCGACATTCGCTCGTTCGAAGCAGATGAGCGGACGCGAAAGATTGGTTTTATTTTGCAAGAGCCATTTCTCTTTTCCGGAACTGTTCGGGAAAATATCTTATACGGAAATGAAAACTTACAGGCATATACCAACGGTCAATTAGCTAAGCTTATTCATGAGTCAGGCTTAGAAACCCTTTTAGGACGTTTCGAGCAAGGTTTAGATACTCAGGTGTTTACCACTGGAGATTCCATCAGTCTTGGACAAAAACAGTTGATAGCCTTTATGCGTGCAGTGCTTCGTAAGCCTGAACTGATAATCCTGGATGAAGCCACGGCCAATATTGATACCATTACCGAGAAGCTGCTATCTGACATACTGTTGAAACTCCCGGCTTCTACAACACGCGTTGTTATTGCTCACAGGCTTAATACCATTGAAAATGCCGATGAAATCTTTTTTGTCAACTCTGGAAAGGTAACCCCAGCTGGCTCTTTGGAAGATGCGGTAAATATGCTGCTACACGGAAAACGTGCAAGCTGAGTTATTCTGTTTTTAGAAGATTCTGCGTATTGTTCTGAAGTGACTTTAAAACAAAGTCTGCGGAGCATTAAAAATAATTCCTTTTCATCGCCTTTTTGTTCGATTTCGGCCGAGAAGCCTAACACTCCTGTTTTTGCATATTGCAACATTACAAGGCTTCGAGGGTGAAAGAGTTAAGGCGATAAGAGTTTTTGAGCAACTTTTTTCGATAAAAAAGTTGCATTTAGCTTGTAAGCTCTTATATCAAGCATTTCTCAATAAAAACGTGTTCATTTTATTTCTAATACCCGATATTTGCACTTTCGTTTTACCATCACTTTGTTACAATGAATCCTACTATTGATAAGATGAGCCCGTTTATCGTCATGGAAGTGCTCGAAAAGGCGCAGGAAATGGAAAAACGCGGCATCAACATTATACACATGGAAGTTGGTGAACCCGATTTCTCTGTTCCTGTTTGCGTTTCAGAAGCTTCAATAAAGGCTGTTGCTGAAGGCTATACGCATTATACTCATTCGCTTGGGATGCCCGAGCTTCGAGATGAGTTGGCTCGTTTTTACAAAAAAGAATACAATGTTACTGTTGACCCTGAATGTATAATACTTACATCAGGTTCATCTCCTGCAATACTTACGCTGCTGATGCTTTTGTGCAACACAGGTGATGAAGTGCTTGTTTCTAATCCGGGATATGCTTGTTATCGCAATTTTGCCCTTGCCTGTCATGCCATTCCGGTTGATGTTCCGCTGAGTGCCCATAATGGATTTCAGTTTGATATAAATGAAGTGCTGAAAGCTAAGACGGACAAGACTCGTGCAATGTTTATCAATTCTCCGATGAATCCTTGCGGGGTACTTATCAAGGATGAGGTTTTTGAAGGGCTTGTAAAAACTGGTATTCCAATTATCTCGGATGAGATTTATCATGGTTTGGTGTATGAGGGCAAGACAAGGAGCATTCTGGAGTTTACCAATGAAGCTTTTGTGGTAAGTGGTTTCTCCAAACGTTTTGCTATGACCGGGCTTCGGTTAGGATATCTTATTGCTCCAAAGAAATACATTCGTTCTTTACAAATTTTGCAGCAAAACCTTTTTATCTGTGCTCCTTCGGTGTCGCAATATGCAGCTATTGCAGCATTAAAAAGCGCTGAGGAAGATGTAAACTCGATGAGACAGGTGTACAATGAGCGCCGTGTTTACATGATTTCTCGTCTCAGGGCTATGGGCTTTATTATTGAGACTGAGCCGCAGGGTGCATTTTATATCTTTGCCGATGCCGGCAAATTTACCAATAACGCCTATCAGTTTGCATTTGAAGTATTAGAGAATGCCCATGTTGGCATTACTCCCGGAACGGATTTTGGTAGCCGTGGCGAAGGTTTTGTAAGGTTCTCGTATGCCAATTCATTGGAAAACCTGAAAGAAGGATTGGACAGGCTGGAAAGGTACTTGAAAAATTAGCAAATTATTTACTTAAGGTATATTCTCTTTGAATTTTCAAGTCAATGATACTTAGGATTCTCAACAATTTATTTTCAAATTCCCGAATTAGCTAATTTTCAAATTAGCTAATTGTTCTTTTCGTGCATAAACTTCGACCTTATCCAGCCCGGGATAATGAACCCTCCAATGATTAAGTAAGGGTAATACGTGATAAGTCGCCACAAAAAAGCCAAAGCTACAGCCAACGCACCAATAGAAACTGCTGAAGATGGCATAAATTCCGCCAGGTAACGAGAGAAGATATATTCGGCAAAGCCACTGCCTCCGGGGGTTGGGCTTACCAGCATCATAATCCACATAACTAATTGTCGGGCATATAGCAAAAAATGGTCGTTTACAACAAAGAAAGCAAGAAAAAGCATGTTAATTACCAGGTAACGAGATGTCCATGACATGAAAGTGGCCATAAATGATTTGATCCAAAATGTAAATGGCTTTCTTTTCAGTTCCAGTGAGGAAGTGATCATATCATCCCCAGCCTTTGCCGCACCAACTCGCCAACGTCGCAGGAATGGTAGTTTAAATACCTTTAAAAGTAACCATTTGAAAGCTCTTGGCTTAAAAAACATGCCATAAATAACCAATATCACATAGGCAAGTTTTAGGCTATAGCCAATAATGGCAAACCAGAAAAATTCGTTGGTCCAGTTTATCCCATTTCCAGTGGTATTTGGAGTAGAAAAGAGGTCAGAAGGAAGTACAAATATCAATAGCAGGGGAAATAATAGAATAAAATACATTTCGTCTAAAAATGAGGTGGCCAGCACGATAGAAGTGCTCCTGCCTACCGAAATACCTTCTTTGGTTACAAAGAGAATAGCAATGCTTGTTCCTCCAATAGCAGAAGGAGTAATAGCAGAAGTAAACTCCCAAAGCATGACAATACGGAAGCTTTGCCACCAACTAAGTTGATTGTCCGACAATACCCTGATACGTATCATATAACCGATATCCCTTGCTGCCATACACAACAATGCAAGGAAAATGAATAGGAAGGAGAAAAAGCTAAAATTTAACGTGTCAAAAGTGCCTGGTTTGAAGTCTCTCATAAATATCAACAGCACAACGGCTACCCCTATGAGCATAGCTATAATGATACGTGATGGATGAAATGTTTTAAGCAGCTTCAGATGGGTAGGGTGCATAATTCTCGCTTTTCTGTTGGTTATAACAGGTGGCAAGTTAGCTCATTTTCTTTAAGACTTTGAGTGTTTAATGTTAAATGTTTGTTTTTTTACCTTATTAATGCTTAAAAAAAATGCCACTTTTGCAACCAACTAAAACAAAACTATATGATTTAGCCGGCTTAACCATCGCGTCATAAACAAGACGAGCTGATTTAAAAATGGCTTGAAATAATTCATTAAAATGCTGAATTACATTTTTTAGTCTATTTAAGTATTTTCTAAATGCCTATTTGGGTTTATGCAGTCCTTTTTTATATAGTTTTTAGCAAAACAGTACAGAACTGCCTCCTTATCAATTGATGCGTACAACATCTTAAACTCTACTACAGCCAGCATTTATATTTACATTCAGCTTGTAGTGCCTATTATTATAGCTTTTCTGACTAGCACAAACACCTTAAGCCAGACAAACATTAAGCTGCCTTGACAGTTTGTTTTGTGATGTATCTGGTGAGTGCGAATAAAGGTAAGGTAAGCCCAATTGTTAAATAGCTTAATTAAATTAAACTAACTTATCTCCTATTATTTGATATTCCTTAATACCCGTAAATTTTACTTATACACATCTGCTTTATTAAGAAATCCATCAGCTATAACTGTAGATTCAATGTTTTGCTTATCTACCGAAATAAGATTAATCAGTATTGTCGGGATATCCTTATATCCATTATTCGTAGTAGCATTTATCCCTTCAATCTTCTGTCCTTTTGCCAGCTTAACAGCCACTTCTGCAGCTGTCGATGCCAATTGTATAATAGGTTTGTAAACCGTCATACTTTGTTTACCTTCAACAATACTCACACATCCATCTACAGAGGCATCCTGCCCGGTAACTACAGGCAATACAACACTTTCGCCATGATAATACTCTTCCACAGCCTTAATAGCCCCTAAGCCAATTTCGTCATTTGCCCCTATAACAGCTGCCGGAACCTTTCCACATAACCCATTAAGATACCTTTTCACAATCATATAAGCTTCGTCCCGGTTCCAGTTTTCTACATAGGTATCAAAAGTCACTTTTATCTTGCCTTGAGCTATATATGGAGCCAAAACCTTCTCTTGTCCCTGCCTTATCTGAATAGCATTTAAATTAGACTTGTCTCCTCCCAAAATCACATATTCACCCTGAGGAGCTTTAGATACAGCATATTGAGCCATCAGCTCGCCAATCTTTTCATTATCAAACGAAATACAATAATCAACATCGCAATTGTTCAAAACCCCATCATACGAAATAGTCTTTACCCCTTTATCTATGGCCATTCTAACCATTAAACCCGCAGTATTTGAGTTAACGGCTGCTATAATCAACACTTTAGCCCCCTTATCTATAAGCTCTTTAGCTTGATCAAACTGCAACTGCTCATTATTATCAGCGCTTACAACCAATCCTTCACACCCAAGCTTCTCTGCTTCCTTTACAAAAAAAACACTGTCTTTATGAAACCTGGAAATATTAAGCGTTGGCAACATCAATGCTATTTTCATTTTTTCACTTTCCTGAATACATGAATTCAATAACATAAATACAACCAACAGTACTGAGCTAATTTTTACCCTTTTATTCATAATCCAAGTTTTAACATTTGCCCCCCGCCAATTTAAACCACAACTTTCTTAATATAAAAATATTACATTTTTATTGTTTTAAACGTTTTTTATATAAAAAAGTTGTTTAGCTATATTTAAAACCATACAAATATAAAAATGTTTGTCAAATATTCAGTTAAAAAGTAGCAATCTAACATTGTTTGATATTAATTTTGTACCTGCCAAACAAGAACAAACATACCTATAAACCTTTAATCCGGATGGATGATTTATATTTTTTAAACCATTGAAGGATTGAAGACTATTTTTACCATATTATTATTTGTAGCTTTTGCTTTTACTGCTAAGGCAATGGTATCAAATAGTGTCCAGGTTGATAATGCCGGGAATCTCAGAAGAGAAATTTTAAACACTTTTGGAGACACTAAAAACATTCATACTCTTATCATAACTGGCTTTTTAGATGCAAGGGATTTTCAGTTTATGCGCGATAGCCTTCCTAAACTGTCTGAACTTGACATTGAGTCTGTAACTATCAATGAATACAGTGGCCTTAACGGTACCGACCCTCAAATAAGTTTTTATGCAGCCAATGAACTACCTGCTTTCTCGTTTCACAATTCTTATACAGGCAACTCAAAAGTACTTTTAAAAGTACTCAAACTTCCGGCCTCAATTACTTCAATAGGTTACAAAGCACTGGCAGGCTGTACAGGCTTTAATGACAGTATATTTATCCCTTCTTTAGTTTCTTCATTTTCTAATGACGCATTTGAAGGTTGTAGTAAACTCGAACGCTTTTCTGTCAGCCCCCAAAACCTATATTTTACTGACATTGACGGCATTATTTATTCAAAAGATAAGAAAAAACTGATACTTTGCCCTCTAAATAAGGCTGCCAACCCTTTAATATTGCCTTCCGGGCTTGAACATATAACCGATTACGCATTCTTTAACTGTACCGGGATAAAAGGAGATTTAATATTCCCAAACTCACTTAAAACCATAGGCAAATGGGCCTTTGCTTACTGTTCGGGGCTAAAAAAGGTTATTTTCCCTGATTCTTTAACAGAGATTGGAGAAAGTGCTTTCTCTGAATGCAGTGGACTGAAAGACGGGCTGGTTATTCCTTCTCTGATAACAGAAATCAAAGACTTTACCTTTTTTGGGTGCATAAACTTTAAAGACAGCCTGATACTCCCCAATTCATTAAAAAAAATTGGCAATGGTGCTTTTTATAACTGTCAGGGTTTGAGTGGAAGTTTAAAATTGCCCAACGCTGTTATCTCTATCGGAGCCGAAGCCTTTTACAATTGCAAAAGCTTTACAGGTACCTTGTATATCCCCGACAATACAAAATCTATTGGTGCAAGGGCTTTTAAAAATGCAAAAAACATTACTATAGTTAAATTGCACCAAACAACACCTCCCAAAATTGCCTCAGAAACATTCGATATCTCCTGCCAAATAAGAGTGCCTTCAGCTGCTATTACCATATACAAAGCAGCTGATTACTGGAAAAATTACCCCAAAATAATAGGACTTACCATTGTTACCTTTGTCAATAGTCTGTCGGCTTCAGGTGATTCAACAATTGAAACTGATGACAATACCACTCTTCAAGAACCTTTCATTAACAATATCCCCGGATATCGCTTTCTGGGCTGGTATAAAGACACAAGCTTTGCCAACCAATGGATTTTTGCCACTGACATTGTAACTGCTGACCTTTATTTATATGCCCGTTGGACCAAAAAAACTTTTTTAGTCAATTTCAACTCCAACGGAGGAAGCCTTGTGTTACCACAGAATATCCCATACCAGTCATTGGTAAATGTCCCCAACATGCCAGAAATGGAACACTACCTGTTTTCAGGATGGTATGTTGACCAACAGCTTTCCAAAAGCTGGGACTTTTCGTCAAACTATGTTAACCCAGGACACAACTTTATTTGCCAAATGGCAACCAAAGCCATACATCGTTTCTTTTGAAACATTTGGGGGCAATATTATAAGCAATGCAACTGTTACCTACAATCATCTGGTAAACCAACCTGCTAACCCTGAAAAACCAGGCTATCAGTTTGACAAATGGTACAAAGATTCTTTATTTACTGTTACCTGGAACTTTAACTCTGATTTGATAACAGAAAATACTACCATTTACGCTAAATGGATTGCCCTCAGCTATAACATCCACTTTGACACTAATGGCGGCACGCCTATTGAAGATACAGTTGTTTTTTACAACAGCTATATCAATCGCCCTGTCAATCCGCATAAAAATGGGTACCTGTTTGGTGGCTGGTTCAAAAACCCAAATTTTACCATTATTTGGAATTTTGAAAATGATGTAATTACAGCTAACACGACCCTTTATGCAAAATGGATTTCACCTGATTGTACGGTACACTTTGAAACTACAGGCGGCACAACTATTAACGACACTGTTGTTTTATACAACAACTATATCAATCGCCCAGCTAATCCGCATAAAAACGGGTACCTTTTTGATGGCTGGTTCAAAGACCCAAATTTTACCATTGTCTGGAATTTTGAAAATGATGTAATTACTGATAATACAACCCTTTATGCAAAATGGATTCCTGTTACAGCTATTCATAACGAAAAAAAGAATGAAGTCATTGTTTATCCAGTACCCACCTACAATATATTACATATCAAAGGTGTAGGCTTTACAATGTTTGAATTATTTGACTTATCAGGAAAACAAGTATTAAAAGGCAGAATATCCGAAAGCTCCACAACAACTGCTGTTGAGATGAGCTCTGTCAAACCTGGGCAATACGCTATACTATTAAGCAGTAGGACTGGCGAAAAAGCCATATTTAAAATCATAAAAAAATAAACGGTTACAAAGTTTTAAATAAGAAATATTTATTATTCATAAAAATATTTAAGTATTAAAGTACTTATTTAATTATTTGTATTATATTTGCATCATCAATAAAAAAATATATGGTCAGAGAAATTGTTCAAATAGATGGAGCTAAGTGCAATGGTTGTGGTATTTGTGCACCCAATTGCCACGAAGGTGCTTTACAAATCATAGATGGAAAAGCCGTTCTGATAAGCGAATTGCTATGTGATGGACTTGGCGCTTGTCTCGGACATTGTCCTGAAGGCGCTATAACCATTGAAAAACGGGAAGCCACACCTTACGATGAAGTTTCAGTCATGCAGGAAATGGTCAAAAAAACAAAGAATGTTGTCATTGCCCACTTGAAGCATCTCAAAGACCACAATGAGACAGCTTATCTGCAACAAGGGGTCCAGTACTTAATTGACAATAAAAAAAGCCTGAAGTTTGATTTACAAGAAGTATTAGAAAGTCTTAAGGATAAAAAAAAACAAACACCAATAGTTATGCAAACATCACATGCACACCCTCATCAGGGTGGAGGATGTCCGGGTTCAAGGGCTATGTCATTTGGAACGCCAGCCCCAACAAATAATCCAACAGGCAATATTGCTTCACAGCTTACCCATTGGCCTATTCAGCTGCACCTTATACAACCCGCAGCATCGCACTTTATCAAAAGCGATTTGCTTATAGCAGCCGATTGTACTGCCTTTGCATTAGGCTCCTTCCACAGCGAACTGCTGAAAAACCGAAAACTCGTGATTGCTTGTCCAAAGCTGGACACAAATAAAGAAGTTTATATCGAAAAAATAGCCCGCCTAATTGACGAAGCACAGGTAAACACTATAACTGTAGCAATTATGGAAGTTCCCTGCTGTGGAGGATTGCTACAAATAACACAAATGGCTGTCAACCAGGCAAAAAGAAAAGTACCAGTAAAGGCTATTACCATAGGGATTCAAGGCGATATATTGGCTGAAGAATGGATATAGGAGGATGGTTGTTAGTTGTTAGTTGTTAGTTGATGGTAAATATAACTCGTTGAACATTTTTCTAAAGTAATCGATAAAAAGAAATACAATAACCAACAATTTTTTAGATAAAATAAATAACAAGTTTAATAAAAATTTAAAGCATTTAAGTACTTATTATTAATCTTTATAATAAATTTAAAAAATACAAAAATGGGAATGTTTTGTTATCAATGTCAGGAAGCAGCTAAAGGCATAGGCTGCACAATAAGTGGTGTATGCGGCAAAAATGAAAAAGTTGCCAACTTGCAAGACCTGCTTATTTATTCGCTCAAAGGCTTGGCAATAGTGGCTCAAAAAGCATCTGCCAATGGAATTGAGAAAAAAGAAGTACACGACAGCATCATTGACGGGCTGTTTGTAACCATTACCAATGCTAACTTTGACGAAAAAGCTATTATCGAACGTATCCGTAAAGTAACCATACTCAGGGACGAACTAAAAGGAACCCTTGCCGGGAAAGGAATAAAACTGGAAAAAAACTTGTTTGCTGCAGTTTATTTCACTGCCGGTACTGATGCTGAGCTCATTGAATTTTCAAACAAAGTCAGCATATTAACTACAGAAAACGAAGATGTACGCTCATTACGTGAATTGACCATCTACGGATTAAAAGGCATGGCTGCCTATGCAGAACATGCAGCAAACCTTGGCCACGAAAATACAGACATTCACAAGTTTATGGTTAAAGCATTATCTGCCGTAACAGATGACAACTTGTCTGTGAACGATTTGGTCGGCCTTGTACTTGAAACAGGCAAATACGGCGTAGATGTAATGGCTCTTTTAGATAAAGCACACACCTCAACTTATGGAAATCCTGAAATAACACAGGTAAACATTGGCGTTAGCACTAACCCTGGCATCTTAATCAGCGGCCACGACCTGAAAGACATTGCTGAATTGCTTGAACAGACAGAAGGAAGCGGAGTTGACGTTTACACCCACAGTGAAATGCTTCCTGCGCACTACTACCCGGCATTCAAGAAATACAAACATTTTGTTGGCAACTACGGAAACGCCTGGTGGAAGCAAAAAGAGGAATTTGAAAAGTTCAATGGCCCGATTTTATTCACTACCAACTGCATTGTACCTCCGCTTGAGAACGCCAGCTACAAAGACAGAATTTATACTACAGGCTCTGCAGGGCTTCCGGGAGCTGCACATATCGGGCCACGACCAAAAGGCGGAAAGAAAGATTTTTCAGCCATCATTGAACATGCCAAGAAATGTAAAGCCCCGATTGAGATTGAAAAAGGGCACATCACAGGCGGCTTTGCACATAACCAGGTAGGCTTGGTAGCCGATAAGGTAGTAGATGCCATTAAAGCCGGCACTATTAAAAAGTTTTTTGTCATGGCAGGCTGTGATGGACGCATGAAATCAAGGAACTACTACAGCGAATTTGCCGAAAAACTCCCAAAAGATGCTGTTATCTTAACAGCAGGATGCGCCAAATACAGGTACAACAAACTTCCACTTGGCGACATAGGCGGCATTCCTCGTGTACTCGATGCTGGCCAGTGCAACGACTCTTATTCACTGGTTGTAACGGCACTAAAACTGAAAGATGCATTTGGATTGGAAAGTGTTAACGACTTACCATTGGCTTACAACATTGCCTGGTACGAGCAGAAAGCTGTTATTGTATTGTTGGCTTTACTTTACCTTGGGGTGAAAAACATCCACCTCGGCCCAACATTGCCAGCCTTTTTGTCTCGTAACGTGGCTAAAGTACTGGTTGAAAACTTCGGTATTGGAGGAATATCCAGTGTTGATGAAGATATCAAAAAGTTCATGGGCGACGCTGCCTAATTATTTTGAAGTATTTTTATATTATAAACGCTAAGGCTCAAAAGCACGAAGTAAAGATCATAGCGCCTTAGCGTCTTTGCGTTTATTAATCCTAATTTTAATAATATGGACTTAAATAATTTACAACCGGACAATGCAAAAGCTCAAATATTAAGCAATGCAGTAGCTTATGCAGACAAAAGTGTAGTTAGTAAGCAACTTATAAAAGCCCCATCAGGCAATATCACCCTGTTTGCTTTTGACAAAGGCGAAGGGCTTAGCGAACACACCGCTCCGTTTGATGCTTTTGTAGAGATACTTGACGGGAAAGCTGAAATAACAATTGGTGGAATAAAACACAATCTTACAACGGGACAATTTATAATCATGCCAGCTAATATTCCTCATGCTTTAAGCGCTGTTGAAAAGTTTAAGATGATGCTGGTAATGATTAAGTCATAAATACTATGACAATAGCCAGCGAGAAACATACCGTTGAGTTGATGATAAAGCTGTATTGCCATTCAGCGCACAAGTCCAATGAACTGTGCCCCGAATGTTTACAGTTATTGTCATACGCACATGAACGGCTGGAAAAGTGTATCTATGGTGACAAAAAGACATCATGCAAAAAATGTCTAACCCATTGCTACAAAAAGGATATGCGTAACCAGATAAAGAAAGTTATGCGTTATTCAGGACCACGAATGTTATGGCATTATCCCTTGTTATTTCTGAAGCATACGCTTAGTCCAAAATAAATCAATTTAACTCTTTCCGCAACCTGGCTACAGAAATGCCAAGCTGTTCGCGATATTTGGCCACGGTACGACGGGCAATAGGATAGCCCTTGGCTTTCAGGATGTCGGCCAAATCGTCATCGGTTAAAGGAGAATGTTTATCTTCATTATTAACACAATCCTGAAGAATAGACTTGATTTCACGGGTAGAAACCTCCTCCCCTGCTTCATTTTGCATCGACTCAGAAAAGAAAGATTTTAAAGAAAAGATCCCAAAATGCGTTTGCACATACTTGCTATTTACCACTCGTGAAATAGTAGATATATCGAGAGAAGTAACATCAGCTACATCTTTAAGTATCATTGGCCTAAGCTTTTTCTCATCTCCAGTCTTAAAATATTCTAACTGATAATTCAAAATAGCCTGCATAACATTAAACAATGTTTGTTGTCGCTGATGTATTGCGTCAATAAACCATTTGGCCGATTCAATTTTCTGCTTTAGAAAGCTCAACAGCTCCTTATTCTTTGAATTGCCTTTGCCGCCATTCATGGCAGAGCCAATAATATCATTATAGGCTTTACTCAAACGTAGTTCAGGCTGATTTCGGTTATTTAAAAGCAATACAGGGTTCCCGTCTTTCAATTCAATGAAGAAATCGGGAATTATATTCTCAATTACGCTGTCGGTTGCATTTGAAAATATGCTACCCGGTTTAGGGTTAAGTTTTACAATCTCATCCAACGCTTCTTTAAGTTCTGCATCTGTAATATTGAGGCGTTGTTTGATTTTATCGTAATGACGCTTTGAAAATTCATCAAAAGATTTTTTCAGAATTTTATACGCTATCTGAAATTTGGGAAGACTAAGATTTTTTTGCTCAAGCTGAAGCAAAAGGCATTCCTGCAAATCCCGGGCACCAACACCAACAGGCTCAAGCTCCTGAATTTGTTTTAAAATACCCAACAGCTCAATCTCATCCGTTTGAATATTCTGCAAAAAAGCGATATCATCAGCAATTGAAGACAAAGGCCTGCGAATATAGCCATCATCATCAATATTACCAACAATAAAAGAAGCCAGCATGTGCTGTTTTTCGTCCAAATCGAGCTCCATTAGCTGCGATTCTAAAAATTCGTGAAACGATACAGTAGCAACGGCAGGCATATCAACCCTTTTGTCATCTACAGAATGATTGTTGGTTTTAAGCTTATATTCTGGGATATATTCGTCTTCGTTGTAATAATCTTCTAAGGAAAACTCATCACTACTGTCAAGTTCAGAACTACCGGCCTCTTCTTCAAAAGTCACCTCATCTTTTTCTTCCTTTTCTTCCTCTTCAAGCATAGGATTTTTCTCCAACTCCTCTTTTATGCGTTGTTCAAGAGAAACCGCAGGGATTTCAAGCAACTTGATAAGTTGTATCTGTTGCGGAGTAAGCTTTTGTTGAAGTTTCTGTTCTAATCGCTGCTTTAACATTGGATTTAAAACTCAGCAGTTTTAGGAGTACGAGGAAAAGGAATAACATCACGGATATTACCCATACCCGTAATGAAAAGCATCAGGCGCTCAAAACCAAGTCCGAAGCCACTATGGGGCGCACTTCCATATTTACGGGTATTTAAATACCACCAAAGGTCTTTCATAGGAAGGTTCATTTCTTCAATTCGGGCTTTTAGCTTATTATAATCAGCTTCACGCTCTGATCCTCCAATAATTTCGCCAATTCTTGGAAACAAAACATCCATCGCCTTAACTGTTTTGCCATCATCGTTCTGCTTCATATAAAAAGCTTTTATATCTTTAGGATAATTGGTTAGGATAACCGGTTTTTTGAAATGTTTCTCTACCAAATATCTTTCATGCTCAGATTGAAGGTCAACACCCCACTTTACAGGATACTCAAACTTTTCACCAGATTTTTCAAGGATTTCAACGCCTTCTGTATATGTAAGACGCTTAAATTCATTGTTTATAACAAAATTTAAACGTTCGATCAGTTCTTTATCGTACATATCGGCCAGAAAATTAAGATCATCCATACAGTTTTCCAACGCATATTTGATAAGGAATTTTAGGAAATCCTCAGCCAAATCCATATTATCAGTAATATCATTAAAAGCAACCTCAGGCTCAATCATCCAAAACTCAGCAAGATGACGCGGAGTATTGGAATTTTCAGCCCTGAAAGTTGGCCCAAAAGTATAAATACCACCAAGAGCAAGGGCACCAAGCTCACCTTCGAGCTGTCCTGAAACAGTCAGGCTGGTTTCCTTACCAAAGAAATCTTGAGAATAATCAATCTTCCCATCTTCTCCCCGAGGTAATTTTTCCATCTCCAAAGTAGTAACCCTAAACATTGCCCCGGCGCCCTCACAGTCAGAACCTGTTATAATAGGGGTATGAAAATAAAAAAAACCTTTGTCATTAAAATATTTATGAATAGCAAAGGACATAGCATGTCGTAAGCGGAAAATACAGCCAAAAGTATTGGTGCGCGGGCGTAAATAAGCAATCTCACGCAAGAACTCTAAAGAGTGCCCTTTCTTTTGCAAAGGATATTCATCAGCATCAGCTGTACCATATACAGTAAGGTCTTTAGCTTGTATCTCTACCGTCTGGCCTTTACCCATCGATTTAATGAGTTTACCATTAACAGCAATACAAGAACCAGTAGTAACTTCCTTCAAAGCTTCTTCTGAAATAGTATTTAAATCTACTACAATTTGAATTGAATGAACTGTAGAACCATCATTAAGAGCAATAAACTGAACACTTTTATTTCCTCTGCGGGTCCTCACCCAGCCTTTTACCAGCACATCTACATCATACACTGTAGATTTCAGCAACTCCTTAACTATACTTCTTTTTGACATAATAAATCCTTTAGCCTATTGAATAATGTTTGCAAATTTAATATTTTTATAAGACTAAACCCCTCTGGTAAAATAATTCAATGACAATAATAACAGACCTTCTCGACTTGCTTTTACCTCGCACATGTTGCGGCTGCAACACAGTACTAACAACAAACGAAGAATATTTATGCACAAAATGCATGATAAACCTCCCTCGTACCCGATATCACAAAGACCCTGACAATCCTACCGCCCAAACGTTCTGGGGGCGGACAAACATTCAAAACGCTACATCTTTTCTACATTTCAACAAAAAAGGCACAGTACAACACATAATGCATCAGATAAAATACAAAGACAACCTGGAGCTTGCAATATTTATGGGGACTCATGCGGGACATGAATTAAAATGCACACCATTTGAAGAAGTTGACGTTATTATCCCAGTTCCTTTGCACAAATCGAGACTTTCAAAAAGAGGATACAACCAAAGCGAGCGTATTGCAATGGGAATATCAGAAATTTTAAATATACCGATTGACAATAAAAGTATTATCCGCGCCAAGTCAAGTGAAAGCCAGGTGACAAAAAAGAGATATCAACGCTGGGAAAATGTAGAAGGCATTTTTGAAGTGGTACAACCACAACAAATTATCAACAAACACATCCTGCTTGTTGACGATATACTCACCACAGGAGCTACAATAGAAGCCTGTGCCCAGGAAATATTAAAAGTAGAAGGGACGAAAATAAGCATATTTACACTGGCAAAAGCAAAACAATAATATTTTTAAAACAATTATCTTACTTTAAAATACCTTTGCACAAAAAATATGGACACACAATTTTACATATTCCAGGGAAAAAAGATTGCCTACAATTCATTAGGCTCAGGAAACACAATAGTTTTATTACATGGTTATCTCGAATCAAAAGAAATTTGGGGCTCGTTTGCAACAGAACTTGCCAAAAACTATCAGATTATAGCTATTGACATATTAGGGCATGGCGAAAGTACCATAGATGAAGAATCTTCAGATGTAAATTGGATGGCTGAAGGAATATTCCGGCTTTTACAATCAAAACAAATTGGCAAAGCTGTTATTGTAGGGCATTCTATGGGAGGATATGTTATGTTAGCAATGGCAGAAGCCCATCCAGAAATATTTGCCGGGGCGGCAATGTACCATTCTGTTCCTAACGCCGATTTGCCTGAGAAAAAAGAGGGCCGCCAGCGAGAAATTGAGCTGGTAAAACAAGGCAAAAAGCAACTCATATATAACGTCAATATTCCTAAAGGATTTGCAGATGATAACCTCGAAAAATTGAAAAACGAAGTAGAAAAAGCAAAAAAAATAGCTTCGGGCACTTCTGACGAAGGCATCATTTTTGCATTGCAGGCCATGATGAAACGTAAAGACCGCACTCAGGTACTTTTCAACCTCGCTGTTCCGGTATATTTTGCCATTGGGAAAAAAGACAATTATATTCCTCAGCAACGACTTATTGATTTGAGCACAAATGTCAAAAACAGGCGTGTTGTTGTATTTGAAAACAGCGGCCATAATAGTTTCATTGAAGAGCCTGAACTTGCCATAGACGAGTTTCAGGACTTTTTAATAACATGTAAATTTTAACAACATTATCACTAATGGAAGAAAGGTATGATTTTCTGGTTATTGGTAGCGGAGCTGCCGGGATAACATTTGCGTTGGAAGCTGCTAACCATGGAAAAGTATGTATTATAAGCAAAACAAACCTTGAGGAGTGCAATACTAAATATGCCCAGGGCGGAATTGCTGCAGTTACATATTCGCCCGATGATTTTGAAAAACACGTTAAAGACACCCTGATTTGCGGAGACGGACTATGTAACGAAGAAATAGTACGCCTTGCCATTAGTGAAGCTCCTGCTGCAATACAGCGTTTGATTGACCTTGGAACCAACTTTGACAAAGACCAGAACGGCAAATACGACCTTGCCCGTGAAGGTGGACACAGCGAGAACAGGATACTGCATCACAAAGATGTCACAGGAGCTGAAATTGAAAGGGCTTTAATTGCAAGAGTCCGAAAAAACCCGAATATTACCATCCTCGAAAATCATTTTGCCATTGATATTATTACCCAACACCATTTGGGAATGTTAGTCAAAAGATATTACAATAATATTGAATGTTATGGGGCTTACGTATTAGATACAGCTACAGGTAAGGTAAAAACAATACTGGCAAAAGCCACATTAATGGCAACCGGGGGTACCGGCAATGTATATCACACCACCACAAACCCTGTTGTAGCTACAGGCGATGGTGTAGCAATGGTTTCGCGCGCAAAAGGCATTATTGAAGATATGGAATTTGTCCAGTTCCACCCTACTGCATTATATTCGCCCAGTGAAAGGCCTGAATTTCTTATTACAGAAGCGCTCAGAGGTTTTGGCGCCATCCTCAAAGACCAGAATGGCAATGAATTCATGCAAAAATATGACCCTCGTGGCTCTCTTGCACCCAGAGATATTGTAGCCCGCGCAATCGACAGCGAAATGAAAATAGCCGGTATTGACTATGTTTACCTTGATGCACGTCATATAAGCTATGAACAGCTAATTATACACTTCCCTAACATTTACAAAAAGTGTATGAGTATTGGCATTGACATGACAAAAGATTATATACCCGTTGCCCCGGCTGCTCACTTCTCTTGTGGAGGAATAAAAGTGGACAAAAACGGGCTTTCGTGGATTAAAAACCTTTATGCTGCCGGAGAAGTAGCCTGCACAGGCTTACATGGCGCCAACCGCCTTGCTTCTAATTCATTGATGGAAGCTGTTGTTTTTTCCCACAGGGCAGCTATTCATGCTACTGAAAATTGCCTAAGCAATTCTATTCCTGAAAATATCCCTGCCTGGAACGATGAAGGTACCACCTCGCCCGAAGAAATGGTTCTTATCACCCAGAGTATGAGGGAACTGCAACAAATTATGACCAACTATGTGGCCATTGTCCGCAGCGACCTTAGGTTGCAGAGGGCCGAAAAACGTGTAAACCTTATCATGGAAGAAACACAGGCTCTTTATAAAAAACTGAAAGTATCACGCATCCTTTGCGAATTACGTAACCTGACAGAAGTGAGTTACCTTATTATAAAGAGTGCATCACAACGTAAAACCAGTGTTGGATTGCATTACAATGTGGACTATCCAAAAAAGAAATCGTTGAGTTAAACCAGTTAACCCAACGATTTCAAGTAATTTACCCAATTACTTTTGATTTTTTACTTCAAGGTATTAAACCTGTAACCAATCATTACTTCGTGGCTTCCAAAGCTATAATAACGTATTGGTGAAAGGTTAATATCAAATGAATATCCGGCATAAATACGCTTGTTAAAAATATAACCTGCTAATAAAGATACAGCGTCCAAAGTTCTGTATGAAGCCCCAAACCAGGCAGTTTTCTGATACCATGCAGTAACATTGAAATCCATTTGCACTGGCACACTAAACCCTTCTACTGCTTTTACTATTGTACTATATTCAGTATTCCATCTGCGGTTGTGACGCCAATTATATGATCCCATAAAATAATAATGACGGGTAAGCTTTCCTAAACTTGTAACATTTTCTTGATCAGGATTAACGTTAAACTTACTGTTGAAAAGGTTGTCAACAGAAAGCCCAACCTGGAATAAACCTGAATAAACCAAAACGCCTAACATTCCATCAGGTTTAAATTCAGAAACAACACCATTTTTTACCACGTTGTCTGTTTCACGCATGGATATATTGGTACCGTCATACTTAAACTGGTAAAAACCCAAAGCAGCAGAAAAAGATGCCCTTATATACTCTGACAAAGCAACGTTGTACGCATAAGCTCCCCTCAACCCCAGACGGCTTGTAGGAGAAGTCATATCCTGATATACTGAAGCTCCATAGCCCATATCTTTGTTCTTGGCACTTACCGGGCCAAAAACGCTCAATGATGTTGTTACCGGGGCATCTGGAAAACCAATCCACTGCAAATGCGAATTTAACCTGATTTGAAAATAATTATAAGTTCCTGCCACAGCAGGATTCAGAATAAACGGGTTATGCATGTACTGCGAATAAAGCGGTGTCTGTTGTGCTTTGGATTGGACCATAGCAACCATGCATATTGAGAAAATGATTAACCGTTTCATATATTTCAGATATTTCATTTTAGCTTTCTTTTATCTCATTAAAGTAACAGTACCTTTTTTGGTTTTTGAACCGCTGGTTGTGATAATGTAGTAATAAGTACCTATTGGCATATCTTTACCATTGCGTTTACCAGTCCATCTTATGTCAGCATTGTTATACCCTTTGCTTTCGTAAACCAAATTCCCCCATCGGTTAAATACTTTAACCACAATATCAGGGAAGTATTCGGCATTAGGGATATACCAGAATTCGTTGGCACCATCACCATTTGGCGAGAATGCCCCGTCAGGATTAATATCATCGGTTGCAATCACTTTTATAGAAGCAGTTTCGATACAACCATCAGCAGAAATACCCATAAACTGATAGGTCAACGAATCGCCTAAGAAGTTTACAACCAAGTTGCGGGCTGTATCGGTACCTCCGACAACATACGTATGAGGCAACCACATGTAAGATACAAAACTTCCACTTCCACCTATACTTGGAATAATTTCAAAATTTCCTTTAGAAGCGGTATCCTGAGCAGGTAACCAAACACCATTGGACTGATGATACGAAATTACTACCGAATCAGAGTTAGTACAATTACCATAAGTAACATACAGCTTATACTGAACAGAATCAATTTTATACGAATTAGGAATGTACTTTCGGATGGTAGGATTAGGAATATAGTCTTTATTATCAACCAAATTGCGAGCAGGGCTCCAATTAAAGGTAACTAAGTCACTAACAGTGAGCTCTTTTTTACCAGCAAAAGCACGCCCTTCAAGTAAATACTCAACACCACGGCAAATGGTAGTATCCAAACCTGCAAATACCTTCAAAGAATCTCCCTGAATGACATTAAAAGTATCTATTTTGCTACATCCAAAGGTACTATCTATCACTTCAAGAATATAACTTCCGGCTTTAACACTTCTAAAGATGGTATCACTTGTTGTCCCCTTGATGGTATCATTGAGCCAGCGATAGAAGAAAGGATTATCAATATTCTTTACTTTCACCTTAATCAGCCCATCTTTAAAACAAGTTTGGTTGAAAATTGTATCCACCATCTGAAGTGTGTTGTTCAAATGAACATTAAAAAATGTATCAATTTTGCAACCAGCTATATCATTCCAGATTTTTAATGAATACTTACCAGTATCCAAATCATGGAAGTTAGCAAGTTCACCATTATTAGCAGATACAGGTTCAGTACTTTCATTCAGCGAAGCATATACCGGATAAACAGTATTAGAGAACATTAAAGACACTCCGCCTAAGCTTGTACAAGTCTTATCGTTAATAATGGAAGTAAGGCTAATAGGTTCTGTCAGGTTCACAGACATTACACGTTTCACCTGGCAGCCCTTTCCATCTTCAACAGTAACATTATAGAAGCCTTGTTTGAGCGAAGGAATAGTAACATCTATATTGTCCAAACCTGAACCTAACTCGACATCGTTAATGATATATTTAAATTTAGAAGCACCTTTTACTGATTTCAAAACAAGCTGGCCATAAGCAGCACAGGTGGCTTGCGTCAAATCAAAAGTTACATCAAGTGTATCAGCTGCATTTACAGTAAACACAGTATCTTTCTGGCATCCATTCATATCAAATATAGATAATTGATAAACAGAAGAACGAACACTCTTCAAAGTATCAGTCAACAAGGCTGTTGTATCAGACTGTAGCAAGACTTTGCTGACAGTATCCCTCCACTGATAGATAAATGGAGCAATCCCTGAATTTATGGTAACAACCAAGGTTCCATTTTTAGAAGTATCAGAGTTGGTAATACATGAAGGCTTATCTACTAATGTTACATTAAAAATAAGAGGAACAAACACTAAGCTGTCAATGTAGTCAAATTCACAACCAGCATTGTCTTTCAGTACAAACTTATACTTGCCAATTCCTACATTATTCAAATCTGTTTCATTTTTCGAAAGTGTATCACCTGTAGCATTATTCAACCATACATAAGAGTATGGAGGAGTGCCACCATCAACAGTCATTTTAAATGCACCTTTACTACCCGGATCGCAAGAAATATTAGATTTCTCAGCAATAGCAAACAAGCCAGGAACAGTAACCTTAATTAAAGTATCTATATTAAAACGTTTGTTCTCCGAATCAACAACCGAAATATGATAAACACCGGTATGAGAAACAGTAAACACGCTATCATCTATTTGTTTAATATATACACCTATGGCATCAGATGTTACTTTATAAGTAACTGTGCCATAAGGATTGACAGGAGTTATAGTAACTACTGCCCCAACACATGCAGAATCTTTATATGCCACAGTTGCATTCAATACAGTATCTTGCTCAACTACAACAACTTTAGTAGCAGAATCGCAATGCGAAATATTGGTTACTTTCACTTTATAAGTTCCGGCAGCAAGATTTTTGAAGATACTGTCCGGACCATTACTTGTAAGCACTACGTCAGAAGCATCAAGCAAATAATACAACAACGGAGTTTGAGCATGAGCCCTTACATCAATGACTCCAGTATTCCCGCCACTTGCCTTAGTAGTATAAACCGTATCAATAATAACCGAGTCATTGGCTGGCAATGGATGGACTATATATTCAAGGGTATCATAACAACCTTTGCTGTCTTCCAGTTTGAACTTATAAGTACCTTCAGGAATATGGCGACTATATGTTGTCAGCGATGTATTGAAGGTATCCACACCAACGGTAATAAACTTATATGCAGGTTTTCCTTTAGTAATGGTAAATCCGATAGATGCACTGTCCTGACAAGTGAAATCTGCATAATGCCAGGTCGATAGCAAAGTATCTTTAGAAGCCAGTTTAATAGTAGCCGTATCAAAACACCCAGATGCAGCAGAAACTTTCAACGAGAACACTCCGGCACCCAAACCAGTTACATAAGAGGCATCAGGCAACCCATTGCTCCATTCGTAATGCAATGGTTCTCCACTAACCACAGTAGCAGTAACCTTTATTGTTCCATTAGTAATACCTACATTACAAGTTGACAGTGTTTTTTCAATCTTTTGAATCTTGACTTTGTTGAGGAAGATAGAATCAGCCTCTATTCTTCTACAACCAAAGCTATCAGTAACAACCAACCTATACTTTCCAGGTCCAAAATCAACCAGGTCTTTTTCTTTAGAAACCAGTGTTGTATTCTGATACCATTCGTACTTATAAGGTGCTTTACCACCTGAAACAGTTGAAATAATAGTACCTGTTTCTCCAGTATTACATAGTAGTTTAGAAGGTGTAAGATCTATCAATATAGGCGTGACAATAGCCTTAACGTAAGCAGTATCTCTATAACGCTTACCCTCAGCATCCTCAACATAAATATAATATGTACCCGTATCATTAACTTCAATATGACCGTCATCATATTGTTCATAAGGGAATGAAGGGTCATTAGCATTTGTAGCCTTGTAATAAACAGGACCTGCCGCAGCATTACTTACGCTAACATTAATAAATGCCTGTAAAAATGGTTGAATACAGGTAACATCTTCAACCGAATCAATCTTACCTAACAAAACAGTATCTTGTTTTACAATAGCAGTACCTGTTGCAAAAGAGCAAACATCATCAACCCTAACAGTAAATGTATCTGCTGGTAAACTGGTAAATACGTTGTTATTTCCGTTATTGAACGAACCATGATGTAATGAAATTGCTGAAAATGTAAATACTCCAGAACCCGAATTTGGATTAACATATACGGTCATTGTCCCGGTATTTCCATTTGCTGAAACAGTTGTAGTAATACTATCAATAATTACAGCCGAAGCAGGCAATATATTTGCCGAGAAAGAAGCAGTATCTATACCATCTGTAACTAACAAAGGATATGTTCCCGGAATAAGCCCTGTAAAAGTTTTGGTAACAGGAGCCGAAACAAATGGTGCTCCATTGAACGAATACTTATAAGTACCATTACCTGAAGTAACATTATACGTTACCGTTCCATCATTTAAGCCTGCACAAGTCTCATTAGTTTTACTAAAGTCAACATTGAGTTTTATATCTATAGGAACAACAATAGAATCATAAATAATACAACCTACTAAATCCTGAACCGCTATATAATACTTCTTATTTCCTTCCAATCCGTCAAACTCACCACCATTAACATCAAAAGTCTTACCGTTATCCTTTGAGAATTGATATGATGTCATATTGCCAGTTCCCCCCGATGCCAAAATAGTAATAGTTCCATTAGGCACAACATCAGTTTGAGGAGTAGCTGTTTTACTATCAATCACTAATAATGACTTATTATTATCTTCTATTACAAAAGAAGGAGTATTAACAGAAGCTCCTGGCAGGCTATGACGCACGTTAAACTGATACGTCCCTGCTACAAGGCCTGTAAATGTGGTATCTTTGGCATATACAGTAGCCAAAGCAACGGTTGTTGCACCACGTCTTAACCGGACCGTAAATGGCGCTTTCCCAGTTTTAATATGAATAGATGCTGTAGCAGAAGGCGTTCCAAAACATTTTACGTTCTCCCATGTAGGAGGCCATAATTCTAATTTAGAATCATCCAATACCTCTACAGTAGTATCAATTTCTCCACAACCATTAATATCGCGAATTTTCAAACTGTAGGTACCAGCTGCTAAAGAGCTAAATACGTTTGAAGGAACATACCCGGCATTGTTAAAGTCGTATTCATAGCTTCCGCTACCGCCAGTTGCATTAACAGTAACTTTACCATTACCAGCAGTCCCGTCATAATTAATTACAGTCATAGTCGCTGCTAATTTTTGTGCAGGATCAACAACTACAGTAACATGATCGGTATTTGACAAAGCGTCTGTAGCTGTCAAAGTATAAGTACCCGGGGCTACATTGTTAAAGTCTGCAATAGCCGGAACAGCTGTTATTGTATAAGGCGGGGTTCCACCTGTAACCGAAGTAACAATCTTTCCGTCAGTATAACCGAAACAGGTTGGGCTTGTAGGAATAGCAGTAAGAGTTATCGTTGGACAAGCAAGAACAGAAACTCCTGTATTAGCAGAAGCTGTACAACCATTACCATCCAGCACACTCAAATTAATAGTATAATCTCCGGCAACTGGATTTGAATAATTTGGAGTAGCAGAAGCGGCATCATCAAAACCTCCACTTGTAGAGGACCATGCATAAGTAACAGGAGCTACAGCATTGGATATAGTTGCAGAATATCCAAGTTTATCTTTACTACAAACTGAACTATTGGCAGGGTTTATCGAAAGCGAAATTGCAGCCGGGCCACCAACAGTTGCAGGAACACTTGCTGTACAAACTCCATTGGTTGCAGATACCGTATATGTTCCTTTAGCTAAACCAGAGAAAATATTTGATGGCTGCGTGATACCAGGAGTAAGGGTATAGCTGGTTGCTGTACCTGTCAGCACATTTACTGTAATCTGGCCATTTAAGCTGGTAGAACAACCGGTTACATCATTTACAGAAGCAGAAATGGTCAAAACCGAAGCTACATTTATCGTAATCTCATCTGTCATATTAACTGTACAGCCATTATCTGCTGTCACATAATAAGATGAAGTACTTGCTGGAGACACGGCATCAAATTGTAAATAAGCACCATTGCCAATTTTTGTCGAAACAACAGCATTATCAGATTTCTGTTTTAGTTGATAGGTAACACCGTTTTGAGAAGCCTTTAAACCTAAAATTGCAGAGCCTCCGGCACAAATAACAGTATCATTGCTTAAAGCTTTTTGAGCTGGCAACGGGTTAACAGTTACTGATGCCATATCAGCCATTTGCAAAGAACATGATGTTGTTTTATTGGTTGCCAAAACATTGGCAGTTAAAGTAGAAGTTGGCACGAATGTGAAAGTTATATCGGCACCTGTTCCATCTACAGCAACGCCAATATTTGAATTATCACTATTATCTCTTAATTGGTAACTTACCCCGTTTTCCGAATTCAACAAAGTCAGGGTTACAGAACCTCCCTGGCATACAGTAGCATCGTTTATACTCTTTTCTAAAGGCAAAGCATTAATTGTTGCTACTACTGGCAAACGTGGTGATGATTGACAACCATTATTATCTGCTGAAACATAGTATGTTGTTGTCGCAGCAATCGAAGGAGTTGTAAAATTGCTACCTGAAGCCAAACTTGCACCACCAGTTAAATCAGCAAACCATAACACCTGGGCTGTACCCGATGCTGAAGCTGAAAGGACAACAGAACCCGACCCACAACGGCTATTATCAGTACGTGAGGTTATGCTTTCAATGTTATAAAATTTCAATGTAGCAGCATTACTCAATGTATTGCCGCAAGTTGCCGAATTTACCCGGCAACGGTATTTATTACCATCCAAAGTATTTTGAGCTCCGGTCAGACTAAGCTTTGATGATGTTGTTGTATTGGTTACACTATATGGTGCAGCTATTACTAATGGATTGTAGGTTGTACCTCCATCAGTAGAAATTTCCCAGCTATAAGTTAATCCCGTTCCAGAAGCTACAACAGTAAAAGCCGTATCCCCATTATTACAAATACCAGCATCAGAAGGTTGTACACTTATTGTAGTTGCAGCAACTACAGCCAAATTAACCACATTAGAAGTTTGATTACCACAAGCATTAGTTGCTACCAATTGATACTTGTAACCATCCATAAGCAATGTAACAGCATTAACAGTTAGCGAGTTACCAGTTTCTCCCGGAATATCTGAGAAAGTTGCACCTCCATTGGTTGATAGTTGCCATTTCTGTGAAGTTGCCCCAGTAACACTAACATTAAAAGTAACATTGCCTCCCACACATGAAGATTGGTCGATTGGCTGCGAAGTAAAATGGGGCAAAGCATCCATGGTAACAGTAATTACATTAGACTCTTTTGTTCCACAAGAGCCACTGGTTACCTGACGCTTATATTGAATATTCTGAGTTACAGCAGGAGCTGTATATGATTCTAAATTATTGGTCCCAGAAGCATTCGTCCAGGTTGCACCACCATCAGTCGATTGTTGCCACAAATAGGTATATACACCTGTCGAGCCAGAAGCTGGTGTTTCTGTAATAGTTGGAACAACATTCTCACAAACAGTCTGGTCACTGCCAATAGATCCGGCATTCAAATCAGAATAAACTGTTATTATTGCAGCAGTTGAATTTGCTGTTGGGCAAGAACCGCTTTGTACCACTGCCCTATATTGTGTAGTTTGCGTTAAATTAGTAGCTGTTAATGAAGAAGTAATATTAGCAATAGGTGTCCAGGTTACCCCTCCATTGGTTGATGACTCCCAACGTACGACACTTCCGGTATATCCAGTTAAATTCAAAGTAGTTGAATTAATACCGTAACAAACAGATGTACTGGTCCCAACAGTACCTCCTACTGAAGATGCAACAACTGTTACAGTTGCGGCAGATGAATAAGCAGGCGAACAAGAACCACTTTGTACCACAGCCCTATACTGACGGGTCTGTGTAAGATTTGTAGCTGTATATGTTGTATTTGTATTTGCAATATTTACCCATGTAACACCTCCGTTGGTCGAATATTGCCAACGTACAACACTTCCTGTATGTCCCGAAAGTGTTAATAATGTAGAATTAGTTCCCGAGCAAACCGTTGCACTACCAGAAACTGTACCCCCTACTGTTGGTGGATCTACAGTAATCACAGCCGAACCTGTACGATCCGAAGCATTTGACACACATTTACTGTCACTCAAAGCTGTTACAGTATAAGTAGTAGTCACTGCCGGCGATACAGTAAAAGTATATGGACTGGTTAGAATATTGGTCACAGGCACAGATGTTATACCATCAGTATAAGTCAGATCCCAAGGGCCAGTTCCCGTAAGCGCAATACTTACCGTGGCGTTTGAACCCTGACAAATATTTGTGCTCCCACTAATAACCGATGTTGGACGAGGATTCACTATTACAGTTGCACTACCTGTTAATCCCGAAGGCCCTGCAATACAATTTGCATCTGAAACAGCAGATAATACATATGTTTTTGTAGAAGAAGGGTTAACATTAAAATTATAAGGCGATGAAACAATTGGATTGACTGTTACCGGAGTTGTTCCATCGGTGTAGGTTACAGACCAAGGTGCTGTACCTGTTAATACTATTGACAGCGGGGCATTCCCTCCATTACAAATAGTAGCAGAACCACTGATTGATGCAGTTGGAGGAGTTAAAACAGTTACAGTTGCGCTACCTGTCATCTGGGCAGGAGTAGCTGCACAAGTGTTATTATCAGTCAACGAAGTAACAGTATATGTTGTTGTAGTCGAAGGACTAACACTGAACTCATAAGGACTGGTCAAAATGTTAGTTACTGTTTTTGGCGTTGTACCATCGGTATAAACCAAAGACCAGGGAGCTGTTCCGGTAAGCGCAATACTCAACGAAGCACTGTTTGAAGGACAAATCGAAGTTGTCCCTGTAATATTTGATGTAGGAAGAGGGTTAACAACAATTGTCCCTGTAGCATTTGCAGTTCCACAACCTCCTGTCAATGCTATACTATAATTAAATGTACCTGCAACTGTCGGCGTTCCACTTATAGTAATTGTATTAGCTGCCCAATGTGCCGATACTCCTGCAGGTAAACCATTAACTCCTGATACCCCGTCTTGGTTTATTCCCGTGGCTCCTGTTGTGGTATGTGTTATAGGCGTTAAGGCTGTGTTGATACACAATGTAGGAGTTGAAGATGCTGCACCTGCTACCATGTCCGCTGTTACTGTAATAGTTCCAGTAGCATTTACTATTCCACAACCTCCTGTCAATGCTATACTATAATTAAATGTACCTGCAACTGTCGGCGTTCCACTTATAGTAATTGTATTAGCTGCCCAATGTGCCGATACTCCTGCAGGTAAACCATTA
>JAKPQD010000272.1 GCA_029572965.1 Bacteroidota bacterium
AAGCACAACATTTCTGCGTTGTTTTGCATTTTCTGGGTTACGCACTGGGCTGTACCGAGTAGGTGCATTAACCACACCCACAAGTAGGGCAGCCTGATCAATGGTTAGTGAGTCGGGAGTTGTATTAAAAAATGTTTTAGCTGCTGCTTTAATGCCAAACGAATTGCTACCAAATTCCACCACGTTGAGGTACATGGCGGCAATCTCCTCCTTGGTGTAGTTCCGTTCTAGTTTTACAGCAGTAATCCACTCCTTGAATTTTGATATAACCAGCTTAGCTGTTCTTACCAATACATTCTGCTTACCCGAAATATCGCGTGGGAAAAGGTTCTTGGCAAGCTGCTGCGTTATGGTACTCCCTCCTCCGGCCGATCGTTGGGCAAAAAGCACTGTTTTGAACATTACGCGCCCTAGTCCCTTAAAGTCGATTCCGCTATGGTTATGGAATCGTACATCTTCGGTGGCAATCAGTGCATTAATTACATTGGGCGAAATTTCATTGTAATCAACAAAACTTCGGTATTCCTTGTAAATGTTGCCAAGCACTATGTTATCATCGGATATTACTTCCGAGGCTACATTGCTTTTGGGGTTTTCAAGTTCCTTAAAGGTTGGCAATGGCCCAAAGAATTCCAGGCCAATCAGAATAAATATTGTAACAACAAGAAGGAAGCCGAATGCCAATGCTCCCCAAAACCAGGTTTTGAACTTTTGAATTGTTGCAGGATCGTTTAGCTTCATCCTTACAAAATATTTTGAGTTAGTACTGATATATTTTTTAGGCGGTTAACCTTGAGGTCAATATAATTGGAAACCTTATGGGTTTCGGTTTGTGTCAGTCAAACATATAGCAATTCGGTGTAAAGTTAGTAAAATATGAATGCAAAACTGCTGTTTAAATTTTTGAGGAAGTTATAAGAGCCTCACAAGTAAACAGTAAATCAATAAAAAACAAAAAAATTAAAGCACTATTGATTAACATAATTTTGTTCAAACCGTATCAATTTCTTTACTTTGTGCCAACCTAACTTAATAATATAAGGTATGGTACCTAACCTGGTAATAGTTGAGTCGCCCGCCAAAGCTAAAACTATCGAAAAGTTTTTGGGGAAAGATTTTGTGGTAAAATCGAGTTTTGGCCACATTCGCGACCTTTCAAAAAATAAGCTTGGTGTTGATATTAAGAAGAACTATAAGCCTCAGTACATAGTTAGCGACGATAAGAAGAAGGTGGTTGAGGAGCTGAAGAAAGCCGCGGAACAAGCCCAAACAGTTTGGTTAGCTTCCGATGAAGACCGTGAAGGGGAGGCCATTGCCTGGCATCTGGCCGAAGTGCTAAAGCTCGATCCCCAAAAAACCAAACGTATTGTTTTTCACGAAATCACCAAGAATGCCATTCAGCAGGCCATTCAAAACCCCCGTTCCATTGACGAGAACCTTGTCAACTCCCAGCAAGCGCGTAGGGTTTTGGATAGACTTGTTGGGTTTGAGATATCGCCTATACTTTGGAAAAAGGTGAAACCTGCACTCTCG
>JAKPQD010000277.1 GCA_029572965.1 Bacteroidota bacterium
CGAGAGTAAGTGATAACGTGCAATTGCTACGATGCTGATAAAAAGCCCAAGTAAAACAAATATTATTCTGTTCTCATATTTCGCAGACGTATATTTGATTTGGCTCATTATATCATTATTGTTTTGATATACTTACTTTCCTATACAGAAAGTAATATCTGTTGATATACAATTATTTATGGTATTGAGGTACAAATAGGGTACAAGTAGATTTATTTTCACAGAAAATAAAGTGTTTCTTATTTCAATTAATTGTATTTTGAATTTGTTTTACTATTATTGCTTCAAATATAGAACAATGTTGAATATTCAAGGAAAACTAATTTGTATTCTCGTTTTGGTGGTTACAAGTTGTTCAAACGTTAAGGATAAATCGTCTGAAATAAGTGCAACCGATTCAATTCATGATAGCACAACCATAAAAAAGAAAGAAGAGTTGCCTGATACAACTTGTGAAAGTTTAGTCAGAATTATTCCCGATAAGTTTACCAAACAAAATGAAATAATTTCAAAATATTTAAAATCAAATAACAACGATTTTTTTGTTGAAATTCAAATTTCACTTGCTGATAATTATGATCGAAATGGAAAGGATGTTTGGTTTAACTTTCAAATACTTGGGAAAAATGTATGCTTAGAATCAAAGTTTTCAGTCTACTTTTTATTTGAAAATGGTAATTCTATTAGAACTGTTGGTGTTTCATCCGTAAATTGTGAGGGTAGGGGTAGTGTTCCTTTAAATGGAATGTATGACGGTTCGAAAAAGATACTGAAAGAACTTCTTACCAATAAATTAAAAAGTATCCGAATTGAAGGCGACAAATTTTGTGATTTTGATTTAAACAGCAAATGTTCAATTGAGTTGTTTCATACTGTAAATTGCATAAAAAACTACAAATAATTAAGTTTTAATTGTGGCGTTTATTTTTTATTAAAAACATTCTCCAATTGCATAATTTGTGTTGGCGTTAAATCTTTAACTTGTTCTTGATTAATAACTAAACCATTAATTTGAATATAGTTGTTTTGATTCTCCACCAATGTTTTGGGCTGTTCTTTATGTCCTCCACTTGTAATGCTAAAAAATAACTTTGCAGCTTGTATATCGCCTCTTAAAGCAAATTGAAACACTTTTGCCAGTAATTTGGCATTCATAAATTTAAATTGTTCTAATTGTTCCAAATAAATAGGGTGGGTAATATATTCCTTTAAATGTTTGTGAACAGTTACTCTGCTCAATCCAGTTTTTTGTGAAATTTCGGTTTTTGAAGGCATTCGCCCATAGTCTTGAATAAACAGCGTGATTTCGTTTGTTATGTCAATGTGATTACTTTCCCAAAATTGCCTTCTTGTTATCGGAGCTATAATATCATCTATCTTTTCAAGAAATTCATCTCTTTCGTCACCTGTTAAGGAATTTAGTTTAGCCGTAAGTTGGTCTTGAAATTCTATTTTTTCTGCTGGATTGAAGTTATTTATATCCTTCGATTGAATCTTTTTAAGGCTTAGAACTCTGTTTATTTTTCTGTGGGAAATTGTAAACTTTTGTAAACCCTTTTTTTGTGTTTTCATCTTATTGAATAATCAGTTTTTTAAGTTCTTGTAATCGGTGGAGGTATGGCAAAAATGTTCGTTTGCCGTTGTTCGCTTTCACGGTGGCAAAGTGGCTTTTAATGAATTGGGAACAGTTTGTTATTGTGCTGCACTTGTTCAGTTTTATGGGCTGGGTTGGTAGTGTAATTCCTGAAAAGTAGTTTTCAAGTTCGGTAATATCCTGTTCCCAGCTTTCGGGCTTTGTTTGTTCGGGTTTGCTGAAATAGTAAACGGGTTCGGGTTGCTCAAATAGTTTCACCTCAACCAATGGTTGAACGGCTGGGGGTGGTTCTGTGGCTTCGGATTCAGGTAGGGCAAAGGCTTTGTAATCGTATTTTATTAAATAGTCGGCAAGGTCAAAACCTTGTTTCCTTTCGGCTTCGGTGGCTTTACATTCCAATAAATCGGAAACGGTAAATATTGCAAGGTGTGAAAGTTCTTTTGCTTTGCTGCTCCATTTCTCAAACCCGTTGAGGTCGGGAAATAGTGTAACTGTTCGCCCCTTTAATATATTGCACTTTTCAGCGTTCAGGTTGGTAAGGCTGCCAACCGCAACCCAAATAAACTGGGGTAAATAAACGCTGGCAATTACAGCCGTTTTTTCACTTTCAACTATTGCAACAGGTTTTGTTTTGTCGTTAAGTAAGTGTTCCCCAAATAAACATTGCTTTAGCTCGAAATCCGGCTGTTTAACGGCTGTATGTACCCAGTTAATATGATTGAACGGCTCTTTAACTCTTTTGCCTGTGGAGGGGCTGTAAAGCATAATTTTGCCCGTTCTTATTTTACCCTGTGTGTCTATTTGCCAAAATACAGTTGCCCCGTTCCAATGTTTTGAGGTGGCAATAAAATAATGGCTTACCAGTTGACTGGCAACCTCCACCCCGAACAGGTCTATAAGAAACTGTACAAAGTGGTTCGTTTCGTGTGCTTTCAAGCTGGCTTTAAATACCTCAACGGGAATGAATGAAACTGGTTTTGGTGGAGGTGTAAAAAGTTGGGGCTTGTATGCTTTGGGCTGGGGATTATCAAATGAAATACTGTTATCCTGAAAATATTGTTTCGGGGTGTAATGGTGTCCGCAATTACTTTCACGGTTGCACCTGCCAACGGTGGGGTGTATGTGTTCGCCCGTTTCCTTATCAATGTAAAGCGAAAAGGTTTTATCCCTTTGCTGGCAACTGGGGCAACGGTAACGGGTATTCATTCCCTTGTATGGTTCAAGTATGTAACGGTGTGCTGTTTCCATTTTCTTAAATATTATTTTGCACTTTGCACTTGTTGCATTTGTTGCACTTGCTGCATTTAGTTCGTGCCATTAGTGCTATAAATGCAAAGTGCATTTCATTAAATACGCTTTTCATATTCGCCCCTGCTTATTCGTGTAAACAATTCCTTTTCATTCAGAAAGTATTTAAAGGTTCGTTCAGCAAGCCCTAACCTTTCGGCTATCTGTAAACCTGTTTCAGTTGTAAAGGTGATGGGTAACGCTTTGTAAAGGGCTTGTTTGTCGGCTGGGTGTTTATCCAACGGGCTGGCATTTGTCAAAATGGAATTAACCTTAACGGCTGAATTTTTGAAATACTCAACCAGTTTAATAGCCCCCTGTACTGCTTCAATACTTACCGCCTGTTTGTCGCTTTCATTACAGGCATACCGTAGCATTTCAAGTATTAAAGCCAAACGCAAAACATACATATCCATTTTACTGAAAATACCGCTTAACGCTTCGCTTTCGGCTTCGTTGCTTTGGTCGGTGTTTGCTATCTGCCATTCAAACAATATCTTTTTGGCTTCGGGTGTGAACTTTAATACTTTGGGGTTGGGGTTCAACGTGTCATCATTTGAAACCGATAAACTCAATAGGTTTGAAATAATACGTTCCCAGTTTTCCGAAACAACGGGGGGTAAATCTGTTTCGCTCCAGTATTCCTTTTGTATGTTATCGGGAATAACAAAAAGTATTCTATCAATAAACCCGTTTTGGGTTCGGCTATCTTTGGCAAGTTCGTTCAGTATTCCTTTCTGAATAGTTCCAGCAACGGAAATAAACGGCAAGGGTATAAATACTGGTTCGCCTGTTTTACGGTCAATATTGATAGGCTTACCGCTCCATTGACTTAACCAAAATTCCATTTCGCTGCCTTTGTTGTAGCGGTTGAAATTCTTAAACCAACCTGCCAACTCATCTACATAAACCCCGATACCTCTTTTATTAAATTTGTGAACTTCGGCAAGTGCTTCGGGTGTGAAATCGGACAAAAGAAACTTTTGCCAAACGGGTTTTATTGGTTCGTCAATAGCTTGCTGTTCCCGTTCTTTTTTTGATAGGTTTACCGCCTTTTCATATTCCTGCCTTTGCTGTTCGTATTGCCTGTAAGTTCTTTTATCCTGCTCAACTATTGGCTGAAGGGCAAAACTTAACGGGTGGCTTTTGGTAGTTCCTGCACGGGCTACAATAGCAAGGTATAATACCGCACTTTGTTGAAACCCTTTTTTTACCTCAACGCTGTGGGTATTACCAACTGCAACGGAAACAGCATAAAGCAATGAAGCCCCGATAAAATCAATAGGAAAGTTCAAGTTTTCGTTTGTGGCTGTAATTACTTGCTGAACTGGCAACGGGAATACCTCAACTGGGAAACGATTTGTTTTGCGTTCCTGTATTTTATTGCCTTGCTGCAATATTCCGTTAATATGTTCCAGCGTTTGAGTTGGTGAAATGCTGCTTTGTTCGCCCTTATCAATTAGTGAAAAATCAAAAATTGGTGTAATTTTGTCCCCGTCTTTTGTGCTTAACTTATTAGGGGTGTTGTTATGTTCCTGCATAGCTTGCCCCTTAATTTTTATGATTATTTAAATACATAAAAATTTTCGCAACCTCGATAACTGAACTTAATTGCTCTTTTTTATAGCTGCCATTTGTGGTAAAAATATGGTCGCCCAAAATTTCAATGATATAAACAACCTCTTTTTTGCCTTTGGGAACTACTGGCATACCCACCTGTATAAATGAGTAATCTTTTGACAAATTAACCATTGTTCCCCCCTTTATTTTTTAGGTAGGTTTCGGCTTCGCTGGCTGTTTCTGCCAACGTCTTTTTTCTGCCTTGCTTTAAAAAGTCATCTATTTCCGATTTTAGAAACCTCAACTTTTTACCGCCTTTGTGTACGGGAATAGTTCCAGCGTTCACCCAGCCGTAAACTGTTGGCTTACTGGGTTTGTCAGGGTGGTAAATGCAAAGTTCGTTAAGGTCAAACCAACGGTCGGTTTCGGTTGGTTGTTCGTTACTCTTTTCAAGTAACAGCCTTTTTATTTCGCTTACTTCATTGGTAAGGTGTGTAAAGGCTTTCGGTAATGTTTCAAGTGTTAAACTTTCCATTTGACTATCAATTTTATGTTTGATAGTGCAATGGTAACGGGGGCTTTTAGGGGCAACAATAGGGGAGTACTCCCTATATCAATTTTTGGTAATCTGTTTTTACAGTTTCTTTATGTGTGTGTGCCGTGTATTTATTTTTATTCTCTTGGCTGTATTCTAAAAGGCTTGAAATATTGCCTTTTACTGCTCTGCCTTCTTTGTCTGAATTAAACCACTTTGCAACCGCTTTGTTTAGCTTGTACTTTACTGTAAAGTGTTCTTCTTCTATGTGCTTTAAAAAATCTAAATACTCAAACATTGCAATACTGTAAGGCAATCCTTTTGTACTTATCAATTCAACAAGGCTTTGTTTGTTTGGCTCTGAAAGTTGCTTAACCTTTGGCAATTCAAAGAAACCATACTTTCCCAGTTCAGCTTTAAGTTTATCCGTTTTCGTTTCGGTTTGTTGTGGGGGTAAATTGTGTTCGCACTTATCAAATGTAGCAAACAGTTGGGGGTATTTCTTTACTTGTTCCTCAACCTTATTCACTATTCCTGAATAGTAGCCAAATTCTTTTACAACTTTATGGGTTAGAATTAACGGGTATTGTTTCTTAACATAGCCCCAACCTTCATTTATTCCAGTGTGCTGAACGTGAAAAAAGTTCTGGTGAATATCCCTTACATACTGTTCAGCGTTTGCCCCGTAAATAGTGTTCGGTGAAACTTTAAATTCAGCTTCAAAATATTGTTCTCCCTCTTTGTATGCTTCAATGTAAGTATTTAGGTAATTCCAGCTGTTTATTCTGGTTTCTGTTTGAGTGTCCATATTTAGGACTTGTAAGTTTTTGGAAATTAAAATAACAGCTAAGGAAGCAGTAAAGATTTTAAAATTTCGCTCTTCGCCTTCAACACTAATGCTAATAAAGCCGTGTTGCTCAATTTCCTTTTTAAAATATTTGTATTCATGATTGTTTTGTTCCTCAAAAACGGTGGTAAGCATAAATTTTGTGTCCCTTATCCTATCAATTTTTTGTTGGCAATACTGTAATACCTCATTGAAAAAGGCATTTCGCATTTTTGCTCCAAAATGGTTAGGCATTGCCTTAATTAGATTTTCGTAAAATATTTTGCCTTTGAATGGTGCTTCATTATGCTTTGCCTCAATAAAATCAAATGGCTCAAATTCTGTATCGCCTATTTTCGTATTCCACACATAAAGCCTGTGGGCTATTTCCTCATAAAAATTCATTTGTCTTTTATGCTTTACAGGGTTATAAATCTAATTGTATTTTATCGGCTGCTTCACGTTTCGTTTTATCTATAATCTTTGCGTAAACCTGTGTAGTTTTTAGTTCACGATGTCCAAGCATTTTTGAAACGGTGTAAATGTCAGTTCCGTTTGATAATTGCAATGTGGCAAAAGTATGCCTGAAACAATGAAATGTTATGTTTTTTGTAATTCCTGCTGCTCCAATCCATTGGTATAGGTGTTTGTTTTCGTATGCTGAATAGGTAAGCCCCTCAAATATTTTGTCGGTAGGTTCTTTGCGTTCACCCAGTAAGCTGTAAGCCTGTTCAGAAATAGGCATCATTTCAACCCCTTTTGTTTTTTGTTGTTTGAACTGAATAAAATATCCGTTATTTTCAATGTATTCAAGTTCTCCCCAAACAAGGTTTTTAATATCTGAAAACCTCAATCCTGTGAGGGCTGAAAATAAGGCTGCACGTTTCAATAAAGGGTTATTACATTCAGTTTTAACAAGGCTGTTAAGTTCCTCAATAGTTAAAAAGTTTCTTTGTGTTTCTGCCTGTTTTATAGGTTCAATTTTTGTATTCAGGTCGGTGGTTAAATACCCGTCTTTATAAGCTTGTTTCAGGGTTGCTTTTAACTTATTGAAATAGGAAACGGCTGAATTTTGGGCAAGGGTTGTTTTGCTGCTCTTAGTGCTTTTAGTAGCAAGTAAATACTCTTTGAACTCATTACAAAATTTTTCGTTGATGTCGGCAAACTTCAAATTTCCCTTTGTAAATGTTTCAAGGTAATTGTATGCTGAAATCCAGTTATCATGGTTGCTAGCTTTGCGTTTATCGGCAAGGCTTTTGAAGTAAGTTACAAAATTTTGTTCGCCCTGCTCTTTAATTTTTAGTTGTTCTTTTTCGTACCCTGTATAAATTTCGGGTTTGTTCAAATGGTTTTCCCGTTTCTGCCTTATCTGTTCAGCAAGCTGTAAGGTTTCTTTGTTGTGCTGCTTATTAAAAGGGTTCTTTGCATTATCAAAAATGTACATTCCTAAAAATTCCCTTCGGGTTGGTTCGCCTGTTTCGGGGTGTGGTATGGCTGGGTAAAAATCTAAATACAAACTTTGCCTGTTCCCTGAAATTTTCTTTTCTCTTAACTTAACTTTTATTGCCATTTGCTTTAATACTTTAGTGTTTAACTTAATAGTTTATCAATTACCGTTTTCGGTACGTAAGCAAACCAGCCCTTTTTTATTTTGGGTATGCTGTTTCGTTTGATAAGGTTATGTAAAGTCTTTTCAGAAATACCGTATTTACTTTGTACTTCGGTAAGGTTGTAACATTCGGAAATATCAAACTGCTTTTGTTCGGGTTGAATTGTTACAGGCTGGGGCTGCTCAAATAGTTTATCAATTTCGGAACGCTTAACCCTTGTAATCCTTTGCCCTAAATTCACGGCATTAATATTTCCGCTTTCAATGTAGTAATATGCTGAACGTATCGAACAGTTAAGCAAAAGGGCAACCTCACGAACAGTTAAAAACTCTTTGGCTTTCAGTTCCTCAATAGGTTGGGCTTTTATTTGCTGGGTTTGCTTATTACTTACCTCCACTTTAGCTGCTCTCATTTTAGCTTTATAAGCCCTTTTAGCGCAAACATTACCACAATACTGTGTTACTGTGGTTCGGGCTGTGAACTCATTACCGCAATGCTGGCAAATTCGTTGTACCTCAATTTTTGAACTCATTTAATATCCTTTAATGTCATTAAGTTGCTTTAAGTGCAATTAAGCGCAAAATAAAAAGGGCTAAACCCTGTATTTTGTACCTCAATCGCTTTAAGGTACAACAAAGGTACAAATATTCGATAAACAAACGATTAAAAACACAAAACAAACCTAAATTATAAAGCATAAAAAAAGCCCTGTATAAGAGGGCTTTACGTTGTTTATTATTAGTTTGCTATTTGTTTGTTTTGTAGCAGTTACTTTCCTATACAGAAAGTAATATCTGTTGATATACAATTATTTATGGTATTGAGGTACAAATAGGGTACAAGTAGATTTATTTTCACAGAAAATAAAGTGTTTCTTATTTCAATTA
>JAKPQD010000281.1 GCA_029572965.1 Bacteroidota bacterium
TCATCCATATACCCCTCGCCTTGAACATGGTTGCTTAACACTCTCACAAGCGTAAGCAAACCCTGAAAGTTCTGTATCGGACAACTGCAGCAAATCAGTGTAACTTTTGCCTGACCCGTAAAAACGTCTCTCATAAGAATCAATGGTATTGCGGCTTATCCCAGTCTGGCGGCTGATCTCAAGCTTACTGTAACCATCTTCCGTCGTACTTGTAACATACTCTTTGGTTTATTTGCCATGTTAATCGTTTTTTCAACCAAATTAACATGACTGTTTATTACAAATCCGTCGCTTTCGAATTGGCTCACTTTCTGCCGGAATGTCAGTAGAAACAAACCTGTTTAAAGTGGCTCATTTAACTCCAGAACAAGTGGCTCAGTTTACTCCGGAATAGGTGGCTCAATTTAGACCGGATTACTCAATAACCAAAATGTTCGTTAATCTCGGCTTTTAAAAGTGCCTCGACACCTTGTTTATAAAGCCTTTGAATAAACTCTTCAAATTCTTCCTGAGACTTTATTTTATTTAACGCTTCCTCAGAAACTTTAAATAACTCATTGTCATTCATATCGCTGCATTTTAGGTTAAAATTAATATTTTCTGTTTAACCAACCGGCCTTTGAGCTCGATTTCCGGCTCCAGCCCGGTTGGGGTCCCTTTTGCAGCTACCTATTCATTTACACAAAATTCTTTATACTACCTTAAAAGAAGTTGATGAACAATTAGATTGGTTTAATGAATCATCTCTTAAGTACACTAATTACATCCCACCAGCAAATAATATTAATAAACCCACAAACAACTTCCAGCCTGAGGTAATCTTCATCAGGCAGGTCGGTGAAAAAAATGGGATCGGATGTATCGATGTACTGAATGAACAACTTCCAATAAACCAGGACTATATTAACTATTTTGTCCTGGCAAGATGGTCTCTCAAAGAACAAATACTACGGGTCTTTTTTGAAAAAGATAACCGAAGTATTTTAATAGAAGAATTTCCGTT
>JAKPQD010000043.1 GCA_029572965.1 Bacteroidota bacterium
TTAGTGATGCCAAAGTGTTTATAGTCCTCAGCATAAAAAGCCATTACGGATGATAAATCTTCAGGATCAGCATTATTAAACGCTTCCTGCAAGGGACTGAAAAGTTCTTCCTGAAAATCCACCTGCTCCAGTGGCTGAAAATTGTGGTCAAAGCGGTCACAGGAAGAAATTCCCAAAAGCACAATTATGAACAGGACATAAACTATTTTCTTCATCTTTTTCCCTAAATTTATCTATTCGGCTTTAGCAGGAATTTTATTAAGGGCATTTATTACCTCGTCTTTGGTAAGCAGTTCTCCAAAGATATGCGGTTCTTCACCCGGAATATATAAAGCATTAAAAGGAACGCCTGCTCTTCCGTGTTTTTTTATCCAGGCAAGCAGGGTTTCATCTTTTTTGGTGAAATCACCTCTTAACAATAAAACATTTTTCTTCTTAAATTCATGCATCATCGTATCCGTAAAAAGAACTGTCTTTTCATTTGTCATACAATTTTTACACCAGGCAGCCCCGATGTCCAGAAAAACCGCTCTACCTTCTTTCAATGCTTTATTTAACATATCTTCATTAAAAATATACCAGCCCTCTGGTGTATTGGGAGCGGGAATAAGTTCTCCACTTTTACTTTGAATTTCTATCTTTTCAGTTTTGGTAAAAGGGAGATAATTGACAGCTGCAAAGATAATTAACACAAGCGGAATAATAGTAAAAAGCCACTGTGTTAGTTTGCTGTTTTCCACTTTTACAAATCTGCCATACAACCAGGTAGAAAAACCAAGGATAACCAAAAACCACAAAACCTTCAGTAGATATTCACCATCGGTTAACAACAGCAAGGTTTTCAGCTGTGTGTAAACAATAATAAGCAAAACAAAGCCCATCACTTCTTTGAAAATAATCATCCAGTTACCGGGTTTGGGAATAATTTTCAACGCCTTCGGGAAAAAGCCAATCAGTAAAAAAGGAAATGCAAAACCAAGACCTATAGTGAGAAAGAAAATCAGCATTAAAACAGGTGGCAAAGCCAAAGCAAAAGGCAAAGCCGCCCCTAAAAAAGGTCCGGTACAGGAAATAGCCATCAAAAAAGCAAAAATACCCCCAAAAAAGGAACCCCCATAGCCACCTCTGGATGTTGCCTTATTAGCTGTATTCATTCCCGGAACGGTTATTTCAAATACTCCTAAAAGTGACAACGCAAAAACAAACACAATTGCCATCAGAGTTACTACGAAACCGGGATTTTGATTCTGCAAACCCCAGCCCACGGATTCACCTGCCTTTTGTAAAGCAATAAAAATTCCTGCCATTACAGCAAAAGATATCAGCACTCCCAAAGCGTAAACTAAAGTATGATTCAGCACTTTGGTTCTATCTTTCTGTGCCTGATTCATTATGCTCATTATCCGAATTGGTAAAATGGGCAGGACGCAAGGAGTGATATTTAATATAATTCCACCTATAAAGGCAAAAAGAAGGTATTTTAGTATTTCGCCAAGAGAATGGCTGGCATTAGGTTTGGTTTCCTGAATAGGAGATTTTTCAATGGTAACGG
>JAKPQD010000347.1 GCA_029572965.1 Bacteroidota bacterium
GTACCATATTTAAAAACTTTACTATCCCAGTAGAAAAAAAATCTCTATTGCTGATAGGTAAAGACATTATTTCCGACAAGTACAAAACGGAAGTAGAAGAAATCCGCAATCTTATTGCAAAAGGCAATAAGGCGGAAGCCGACAACAAAAAGAAACAGTTATTGGCTTTCACACCTTCGGCTGTATTTACAGAGAAAAGGCAAATGCCTTTCCTTGAAATGTACAGTGGCTTTGTGCATTTAGATTTTGACAAACTCACAGCAGAGCAATTGCAAACGCAGTTTGCAATCATTAGTAAAATCTCTTACACATCACTTTGTTTTATCAGTCCAAGTGGCAACGGCTTAAAAGTATTTGTTGAGGTTAGCACAGGATTAGAACACCACGACATTGCTTATTTGCAAGTACAAAAGCATTATGAAGATGCAACAGGACTAAAGGCAGACCCAAGCTGCAAAGATGTTACAAGGCTTTGTTTTATGAGCCACGACCCCAACGCATACCGAACCATCCAAAACGAGAAATTCATTGTGGCTTTGCCCCAATTCATTCAAGAACAACAATCGCAAACGCCTACGGCTATTGCTCCAGTTGTTCCAATAGAACAGGCAGAACCCGAAGACCTCAACATTACATTTTTATTCAATCAACAAATTCAATTCACAAACCAAAAAGCATCATACACCGATGGAAACAGAAACAATTTTATTTATCTGCTTGCTTCTAATTGCAACAGAGTTGGTTTATCGCAATCCGATACTGAAATACTATGTACACAGCATTTTGATTTATCTGAAAGAGAAATTAAGACTGCCGTAAATAGTGCCTATGCACACCACACCCAAGAACACAAAAAATTTGAACCAAAGCAAAAGACAGCAGAGCAAGAGGAAGCACAGCCCGAAGAACAAATGCCTACTTTGCCCGATGCAGTGTTTGACACAATACCAGAGTTTTTAAAACACATTACAGGAGTAGCCACCACCAAAGAGGAAAGGGATATTTTATTGTTAGGCTCATTGGTTACGTTAAGTGTGGCATTTCCTAAACTCATTGGTAAGTATGGCGACAATCCAGTAAATACAAACCTGTTCATTTTCATTTCAGCCAAAGCATCAGCAGGGAAAGGCATTTTAATTCATTGCAGAAAATTAGTTGAACCAATACACTTAGCATTAAGAAACCAAGCCAAGATAATGAAGCAACAGTTTGAGGTGGATATGCAAGAGTACAACGCAAACAAGGGTAAGGATGCCAACACCGAAAAGCCACAGAAACCACCGCAAAAAATGTTGTTCATTCCTGCCAATAACAGTGCAACAGGCTTTTTAGAAATATTGGGCGATAGCGATAAAAGAGGGCTTATTTTTGAAACAGAGGGCGATACCCTTACCAAAGCATTTAAAAGCGATTATGGAGACTTTAGCGATGGTTTTCGCAATGCTTTTCAACACGAACCTATCTCATATTATCGCAGAACAGACAAGGAATATGTAGAAATTGACAGACCTTGTTTATCAGCCCTACT
>JAKPQD010000356.1 GCA_029572965.1 Bacteroidota bacterium
ACACAGATATACGCTAAAATTGTGGACGACACTAAACGCAAAGCAGCCGACAAAATTAAATTAGATATGTAACCACTTAAAGCATAAAAGACAATGATAAAAGTAAATTTCACACCGAAAACAGATATTGAGGAATATCTAAACAATGATTTCAACCTTGAAATTTTTGAGGACTTAACAGAAAATGAGGACTGGCAGGGAACATTTGAACCCCTTGAATTTTTGAACTTACTTTACGAACAGTTTGAAATTGTAAACGCCAATAAAGAAAAACCCCTTTCAGTTGTTAAACACTTGTTTGGGCTTAAACTGGAGCAAACTAAACTGTATTATTTACTGTACTACCTAAAAAGGCATATTTACAAACATTCAGGCAGCGAATACGAACCCAAAGACAAACAGTTAAGTATTTGCAGGGGCTTTATTGAAAAGGGATACGATAAACTGGAAGCAGAACTATACCCAAAAACGGAACCCGAACCACAGCCCGAAAAGGAAAACAAATATGACTTCCAAAAAGTGAAACAGCATATTGAAACCCTTACAACCACAAAGGATAAAATAAAATATTTAATTGAAATAAAAACCGATTACAAGCAAAATACAAATGATTGGGACGTATGGGCGTATAAAGACGGAAAAACGTTTGATGCTAAATGTGATATGGAAATAGACAAGCTGCAAAGGTTGTTTAAACTTGAAGCACATACCACCACACCAAAAGCAAAACCCGTTTTCAAACTTTCAGAAAAAAAGGGAGCAAAAACCGATTTGATAAGGGTATTAAATGCTTTGTATGAATTACGGTTGTTTAATAAAACGGACGGGCAAATACCAACCAAACAGGAATTTATTGAAACAATGGGCGAATATTTGGGCGTTGACCTTTCAAAGTATCATTCAAACCTTTCACAGGCTTTGCAAAACCAACCGTTGGAAGTCAATTTGAAAGTATTTGAGGATATGAAAGAAGCCACGCAAAAAGCCCATTATCAAACCAAAACTAAATAATCAATATTGACCTAATATTACGTCTATAAAGTCCCGGAACAGTCCGGGCTACCTTTGTATAAATTTAAAATTCAAAGGTATGATTATAGTACAATTAGACAGCGAACAATTAAGCAACTTAATACAAAGTTCAGTTCGCAAGGTTTTGAAAGAAACCCCACCCCAAACGGTTGAACCCACCAACCAACCGGAACAGCTTTTAACTATTGATGAGGTTGCAACCCTTTTGCACCTCACAAAGCCAACGGTTTACTCAAAGGTTTCAAAAAATGAATTACCCGGAGTATGTAAGCAGGGTAAACGCTTGTATTTTGACCGTCAAACAATAATT
>JAKPQD010000115.1 GCA_029572965.1 Bacteroidota bacterium
GAGAGAATGTTAGCGGCTGAAGAATCAATTCTTTCATAAAATGACGAGTTTCATCACTCCGTTCACAATGCCATACAACCTCATTCTCATTCCGGACTTGATGCGGAATCCACTTATACGGAAGATCCTGAATAACGTTCAGGATGGCACTCTTCTCGCAGTCATTCCATGCTTGACCCGTAATCAAAATATTTCAATCCTGTTTGGAATATTTACTTCAATAAAAAAATAAACCAGTTATTTTATTGAAATTCTTTAGCGCATTTCTGCATACACTCGTCAAAGGCAACCTTACATGCTGTTTTTTTAGCTTCACTATCTTTTGCATCTGCAAAACATTTCTTTTTTCCTTCAGTGCATGACTGCTCGCATGCAACTCTCTTTGGATTTAACGAGATGCTGATGCTATGCTGCGCAATTGCACAGACAAAAAATACTAACGCACATAGTATGACAAACTTTTTCATGGCTCCTCCTGATGGTATGTAGCTTCATTCAAAAAAACAATCCTTATTGTATCAATAGTTTTTCAAAATGCAACCTTTTTTATAAAAAAAAGCAAACTATGCATTAACAGTTTTTTTGACAGAAACATGAGTATGCCGCTATGAAGAAGCAAGCTAAAAGCATTCCATGACAATAGCACACATCAATCTTTAGTATTGATGTAGTACCCACATCTATTAAATGGAACTAAAAAATGGCAGGATAATCTTATAAAATCTTGTAAAACATACGAAATGTAAATTTAAAAAAATGTATCAACCAATTTTATAATAAATTAAACTCTTTCAAGATAGCATGCACTTTTTTATCAACACTTGCCAATTTACGCAAGGCTGCCAATGCATGTTCAAGTTTTTTTTCGTTAACAGTAACTTTTTCTTCAATAGGTTTTAACGACGTTTTTCTATCCCAGAATGCAAATCCTATGGTTACGGAGGTTATTGCAATAAAGATAGTTGTCAATATCCATAAAAAAGAGATAACCTGTTCAAAGCGTTTATCTATCTGTTCAAACCGTTTATCCATCTGCTCAAATCGTTTATCTATTTCATCTAATTTTGCTTCCAGACGGATAATCCTGTCCCTATCCTCAAGGGTAAAAGGGACCTCTTTGCTAAAAGCTGTTGTAGCATTAAAAAAATCAAAACTATCAAAAATATAAACACTACCTTGTTCACAAACTATCTCCCCCTTTTTATATAACTATACTAAAATAACCTATCATTGTCAACAGTTTATTTTTTGACCAGGTATTGGTATTGTTTCAGAGACAATCCCTGACATATAAGGATTGCCCCTGAAACTATAGCTATTGTTCAAAACAAAGTACGCATTACCGCCGTCCAGTAACAAGATCATATAAGCGTGAAAGTGATGATACATAACCAAACTCATTATCATACCAGAAGTTTAAGTCAACCATGGTATAGTAATTATCGCCGCGTTTGGTGGTTCGGTGATGGGTAAATTCTGCATCATAGATAGTTGAATAGGTACTGCCAACGATATCCGAGCTTACAAGCTGTTTCTCTGAGTAACACATGATATCTGGATTTTTTTCTGAGTACTGTTTAAATATTTTATGGATATACTGGTTATCATAATCACCCAGAAGC
>JAKPQD010000047.1 GCA_029572965.1 Bacteroidota bacterium
CAGACATTTCCACATACTACCATACCCCTATTAGAATGGGGAGCAACGATGGCGAATGGGCTATGGGTATTAATATCTCAAATATAGGTTCAAAAATTTCTTATAATGACGGTGATGTAAAAAGCTTCATACCTACCAACCTGAGATTAGGAACGAGATTTACATACGATATTGACCAATACAATAGCTTTTCGGCTGGAATGGATGTGAATAAATTGTTAGTCCCCACTCCTCCTATTTATAGTGATTCAGATAGAGTTACTATTGCAAAAGGGATGAATCCTGACGTATCTGTTGCCCAGGGAATTTTTCAGTCATTTTATGATGCCCCTGGCGGAATGTCCGAAGAATTGAAAGAAGTGATGCTTTCTATTGGTGCAGAATACTGGTATCAAAAGCAATTTGCCCTCAGGGCCGGTTATTTCAATGAAGCAGCCATGAAAGGTAACAGAAAATATATGACTGTAGGGGTTGGCTTAAAGCTTACCACTATTACCATTGACTTTGCTTACCTTATACCTAATGGGGGCCGCAGCAACCCGCTTGCCAACACCATGCGTATCAGTGCTTCATTTGATATTGGCCATCCTAAAAAGACTAAAAAATAATGTTCAGGATTGGCTTTGGTTATGATGTGCATCAACTTGTTGAAGGCCGTGGCTTTTGGCTTGGAGGAATAGAAATACCCCATACCAAAGGCTCACTGGGACATTCAGACGGAGATGCTCTGATTCATGCTATTTGTGATGCCATACTCGGAGCTGCTAACATGCGCGACATTGGTTATCATTTTCCGGACACTTCATCAGATTTTAAAAATATTGATAGTAAAATATTGCTAAAACGCACTATTGACTTGGCCAGACAAAAAGGCTTTGAAATTGGCAACATAGACTCTACCATTTGTCTTCAAAAACCAAAGGTCAAAGACTATATTCCTGTTATGCAGCAAACACTGGCTGAAGTGCTGTCGATAAGCACTAATGATATCTCTGTCAAAGCTACAACTACAGAAAAAATGGGTTTTGTAGGACGCGAAGAAGGCGTTGCTGTTTACGCAGTGGTACTTCTCGAAAAAAAATAGAATAATAATTACTTTCGATACTAACCCTCCACGGTCTTTTAACTGTGGAGGGTTTTGTTTATTATCTGTAAATCATCCAAAAAAATCTTTTTTTTCAATATAACTTAAAGAAAATCTTTAATTTTGGCGCCTGTTAAACAAAAAAATGTTTCAATCGTGGATATATTTGACAAAATAGAGAAAAACCGCGGCCCACTTGGTCAATACCAAAAAGAAGCCGAAGGTTATTTTATGTTTCCAAAATTAGTTGGAGAAATTGGCCCATACATGAAGTTCAAGGGCAAAGAAGTGTTGAACTGGAGTTTAAATAACTATCTTGGATTAGCCAATCACCCTGAAGTACGTAAGGCTGATGCTGAAGGCGCTGCCCAGTATGGGCTTGCAGCTCCAATGGGGGCCCGTATGATGTCCGGACAGACTGATTTACATGAAGAATTAGAGGCCCGTCTTGCAAAATTCACCGGGCGCGAAGCTGCATACCTGGCAAACTTTGGCTACCAGGCTATGATTTCTATCCTTGATACCATTTTGAACCGAAATGATGTTGTTGTTTATGACTCTGAGGCCCATGCCTGTATCATTGATGGTTTACGCTTGCACTTAGGAAAACGCTTTGTGTATCCTCATAACAATATTGCCAACCTCGAGAAAGAGCTTGAAAGAGCTACCAAAATGGCCCAGGAAACCAAAGGAGGTATCTTGGTTATTACCGAAGGTGTATTTGGTATGTCTGGCGACTTAGGAAAATTGGACGAAATCGTAGCGTTGAAAAAGAAATTCAACTTCCGCCTGATGATTGACGATGCACATGGATTTGGAACTATGGGACCTACAGGTGCCGGTACTGACGAACATTTTGGAGTTCAGAAAGACGTTGATATTTACTTTGGTACTTTTGCCAAATCAATGGCCCTTATAGGCGCTTTTGTTGCTGCAAAAAAAGAAGTTATTGATTTCTTAAGGTACAACATGCGTTCGCAAATTTTTGCAAAATCACTTCCAATGCCTTGTGTTGTAGGAGCTTTAAAACGTCTGGATTTGATAGAAAATGACCCTTCTCTTCGTACAAAACTTTGGGAAGTAGTTAATGCAATGCAAAGTGGCTTGAAAGCTAAAGGTTTCAACTTAGGTAATAGCAACTCTCCTGTAACTCCAGTATTCTTAAATGGTAGTGTACCTGAAGCAACTGCTATTGTTTATGATTTGAGGGAAAATTATAAAATTTTCTGCTCTATTGTAACCTATCCGGTTGTTCCAAAAGGCGTAATCATGTTGCGTATTATCCCTACAGCTTCTCACACATTGAAAGACGTAGAAAGAACTATCAGTGCATTTACCGAAGTAGCTGAAAAGCTTAAAGCAGGTAAATACCAAGCTGAGAAAATTGTTAATGTAATGAACTAAGAAAAAACAAAGTTTTCAATTGATATAAAAACTCCGGTGAACAACCGGAGTTTTTTGTTTATAAATAATGAGCTTTGCGTATTTTCATTAATTTTGGTGTTTACATTACACTAAACACCAACTTATGAAAGCTTTTCAATTTTTAGCATGTCTTCTGTTTGTAGGACTATCGCTAAATGCTCAGCACACTTTATGGTACAAACAGCCTGCCAGGCAATGGGATGAAGCCCTGCCTATAGGCAATGGGAAGCTTGGCGCTATGATATTTGGACGTGTCCAGTACGAGCGAATCCAGCTCAATGAAGAAAGCCTGTGGACAGGAAGTAAAAAAGACCTGAATAAACCTGATGCCGGGAAATATTTACCCGAAGCCCAAAAACTACTGTTTGAAGGTAAATACAAAGAAGCACAACAGTTTATTGAAGAAAAAATGATGCATCCGGGCGATTGGTTTATGTATCAAACGCTTGGCGACTTGTTTCTGAAATTCAACCATACCGGAGAAGTAAGCAATTACAAGTATAGCCTGAGTTTAGATAGCGCTTTAGCCCATACAACCTACACAATTGACAATGTGAATTATTCACGCGAAGCATTTTCGAGCGTTGACAACAACTGCATTGCCATTAAACTCTGTGCCAGTAAAGAAAAGAGCATATCATTTTCAGCTAAGTTAAGCCGTAAGAAAGATGTTACATTTGAAACAGCCCCAAACGGGATGATTATCATGAAAGGTCGTGTTACCAGCGGAGACGAAACGGTAATTGGCTTAAACCATGGTGTCAACTATGAAGCACAACTTAAGATTGTTAATCGTGGCGGAAATATTAAAGTACAAGGCGACAGCCTTATAGTAGAAGGCGCAGATGAGGCTATTATCTACATTGTTGCTGCAACAGATTATTGGAAGACAGATCCGCACGCAGTATGCTCTACAACTTTATTTGCAGCTGTTAAAAAGCCTTATGAACAACTTAAAAGCGAGATGATTACTGCACATCAGGATTTATACAACCGGGTTAATTTAGACTTAGGAACAAATGAACGTGCTGGCTGGCCAACAGACAAGCGTATTGAGGCTTTCAAAAATGACCCTAACGATCCGCAATTGCTGACTACATACTTCAACTATGGCAGGTATCTACTTATTTGCAGCTCAAGGCCAAACGACTTGCCAGCTAACCTTCAGGGAATCTGGGCTGATGGATTAGTTCCACCATGGAATGCAGACTACCATATCAACATAAACATTCAGATGAATTACTGGCCGGCAGAAGTAACCAATTTATCAGAATGTCATTTACCATTTATTAATTTTATTGATAGTTTACGCCCTGCGGGTCGAATAACAGCTAAAAACACCTATAATTCACGTGGTTTTGTAGCTCATTTCACTACAGACCCATGGTATTGGACAGGGCTTACCGGAAAGCCCGAATGGGGCATGTGGCTCATGGGCGCAGCATGGAGCTGCCAACATATTTGGGAACATTATGCTTTCACAGGTGATAAGGCATTTTTAGAAAAAGAATATCCTGTGTTGAAAGAAGCTGCATTGTTCTTTGTTGACTTTCTTGTAAAAGACCCTAAAACCGGATATTTAACCACTGCTCCATCTACATCGCCAGAAAATAAATTCATTGCTCCAGATGGCACTATAACCAACATCTGCACAGGTTCAACTATGGATATGGAAATCATCTGGGATTTATTTTCCAATACCATCGAAGCGTCTAAAATACTGAATATAGATGAAGCATTCAGGCAACAACTCATCAACAAAAAAGACAGCTTAAGGCCTTTGAAAATTGGAACCGATGGAAGACTAATGGAATGGGCTGAACCATTTGAAGAACAAGACCCAGGGCACCGTCACATATCACATCTCTTTGGCCTGCACCCGGGAAAAGAAATATCTCCGGCACTTACACCAGAACTTGCAGCTGCTGCACGCAAGACTATTGACTTCCGCCTTTCGCATGGTGGTGGACATACGGGTTGGAGCCGAGCCTGGATAATCAACTTCTTTGCCCGCCTTTATGATGGCGAAAAAGCTTATGAAAACCTTGTTGCATTGCTTCAAAAATCAACCAATATCAACTTATTCGACATCCACCCTCCTTTCCAGATTGACGGAAACTTTGGCGGAACAGCCGGAATTGCAGAAATGCTGCTTCAAAGCCACGAAGGCTTTATCAACCTGCTGCCAGCATTGCCCAAAGCATGGCAGAATGGCTCAGTTAAAGGCTTGCGGGCCAGAGGAGGCTTTGAAGTCGATATGGAATGGAAAGACGGGAAGTTAACCTCAGCCAAAATCAAATTAGACAATGGAAATGCAGTTTATGCAGCTTATAATGGAAAGAAAATCATGCTTCCGGCAATAAAAGGTAAGATTTTTGAGCTAAACACTCAATTAGAAATAAAATAACATGTATATCCTATATATTATTGGGGCTTCACAAGCTTTCTTCCTTTTTATACTCAGCCTGAAGAACAGGAAAAACAAGGCAAACGCCATGCTAAGTATTTTACTGCTTGCTTTTGCCTTGCATTTGCTATTTTATTGTTTTTCTATCATTTTTAACCAGTTTGCTTCTATAAGTATATTAAGGTCAGCATTTCCACTGCTATATGGGCCTACATTGTATTTATATATTCAGTTTCAAACCCAAGACTATCCCAAAATGAATGTTAACCATTACCTCCATTTTGTTCCATTCATCTTTTTCTTTGTCAGCATTGTGGTTGCACTATTTATTAATAAAAATTTCGATATAAATAATAATAAATCAACACTTTACACTTGGGGACGAATGATTGTAATTTCTTCGTTTGCTTTTTATGGGGTTGCATCATTCCAAAGCCTTAAAAAGCATAAAAAACAAGTGTTTCAAAAATTATCCTATACCGAAAATGTTGATTTAAATTGGGTTAGACTTTTGTTGCAATCGCTTGTTTTTGTTTGGGGAATCATTATAGCCATTGTTTTTATCAATAAAATCTCGCATTTCATTGATATCGAAACTGAAAGGGCTATAATTTATTGCGTTATCTGTGTATATGTATTTTTCATCGGCTACAACGGATTAAGGCAATCTGCGATTATTACAGTATTTAAAGATAATGAATCTTTGCAAACGAAGCCAATCCGCGATGAACAGGTAAAAGACTATGAACAAGTTTATTTTGATAAGATAAAACAGCTTGTTGAAGAAGAAAAACTTTACCTAAACCCAAAATTATCTATAAAAGACATTGCCGAACGGCTAAAAACCAATGTCAGCTATGTGTCACGTGCAATAAACAATAAAGCGGAAAATAATTTTTTCGGATTTATCAATCAATACAGGGTCAGGGAGTTTGAAAGACTTGTTATCATTCCCGAAAAAGCCAATTACACCCTACTTGCAATAGCTTTGGAATGCGGTTTCAACTCAAAAGCCAGTTTTAACAGGATTGTGAAAGAAACAACCGGCCTCACCCCTATTGAACTAAAAAACAAACTATTACATAATTTGAGACCTTAATTTTTAGGTTGTAAGACCCATAGAACCCTGCAATTCTTTATCATTCAACAAGCAGCCAATACTTTTGTCGTGAAATATTAAAATTATTGCACGGTGAAACACCCATGATTGCTCAATAGCAAACACTAAGATATTTATTTGTGGGTGTTCTCCCGTCAAAGACGGGACAAGCTATCATTCCTTTAAATTAAAAATAAATATGATGAAAAAATTAGCACTTCTTTCTTTAGGTTTATATGTGTTTGTGATGCTTAGCTCGCAGGATACTGTTAAAACAAACAATTTGTGGGGCATTGATAAAAATGATAGATTTAACGAAGTAAATTGCCCTATTGGCGATGGCTATAGCATGTGGTTTATGCGACAAAACCTATCCTGCAACTCTTTTCAAACTATTTTGGAAACAAACAATGTATATAATAGCCATTTGGAAAGTAATACCCCAGAATATCGCCTGGAGACCTATATTCCTGTTATAAAGAGCAAAAAATTCAACACCATCATTGGCAGTCGTTATTGGCGTTCATCTTTACTACAGGAAAATAGCGAGATTGACAACATTACACAGTTCATTTGGATATGGACAACCTTACAATTCCTGCCTACCGAGAAATGGAACCTCATGCTTTCGTCAGAAACTTACCAAAGTGGCAACAAAAAATCGTTTGATGAAAAAATGAGCAATCAATTCTTTGTGGTTGGATATGCCGGCTATTCGCTGTTTGACAATTGGCAAATCATCGGACTGTTCAGATATGACATGCTTTGGGAACCAGATGGTTTGAAACGTTCTATAATTCCTGGTTTACAGGTTAAATGGCTTCCACAGAAAAACCTCAAACTCATGACTGGTATGCCGGTGATTTTTGCCACAGAATGGACACCCTTTGAAAAGTTTGATTTGGCAGCATACTGTTGGTACAATATGAAGAACAGCGCCTTTATCCGTTACCGGATAACTGATAAAGTCAGTGTTTCAACTATTTACCGAGCATCAAATTTCAAAAGCAGCGATATATTTGGCGATGAAAAAACCACTACCATCGAAAATAAGACTTTTAGCTATGATAACATGACCCAAACGCAACATCGGTTGGCATTGGAAATTGGATGCAGGTTTACCCCAAACACCTCTATTCAATTAACTTTAGGAAGGTTATTGTATGCTAATACCAAATACAACCTTAATAACAACGAGCAGAGACAGTCAACCAGCCTAAAAGGTTGGTATATAGGAGCCAGTGTTTACTTTTTGAATTTTTAAATTGAATCACTAGTGTCCCATTAAAATCGGGACGTTATTAAAAATTAAACAAATTTGGCTCATTAAGCCTAAAACGTTCTTTGTCATTTTGAAATTTAGTTCTATCAAATAGGTCTCGAAGATGAGTTTTATCTGTTAAAGAAA
>JAKPQD010000049.1 GCA_029572965.1 Bacteroidota bacterium
TTGAGCTGCAACTTTTCTAAGAGGTAGGCCTTTATCCTCCCTCAGTTTTCTGATATAACTCCCAAAAGAATCCATTTCTATTGACATATTGCTTTGGACGATTTTGTCAAATTTAAGTTTATATTAAACCAAATCAAAAAAAAGAGTCATCAAATTACGCACAAACTTATCAACATAGCGGCGGGGGGCAAGATTGCACTCTTTGGCGAAGCTTTGGTTTGAACGTTGGCTCGTGTGGCTTTGGCAATGTGTGCAATGTGGGTGGGATTTCTTTTTTTGTTTTGCGGGTGGGAAGAAAAAAACAAAATAAATTTCCATCAAATTTGCACTGTCCTGTCAAAAAGCTAAATCCTTTCTTTCGTTATTATTTATCACTATCGTTTCTGTCTGCTCGTCTGTCTTTTACACTTGTTGCCAACGGTTGACGCTATGTAAAGTTGCCGAATCTCGTGCTTCGCGTTCTGTCCGCCAAAACAGAATTTGCAAGCGAGAAATTCGCAACCAAGTTACGAAAAACTCGGCAATTTTACATAGCGTTTGTTAGCGTTTCGTTGATTGTTTATCGATTATCGTTTCCTTTTTCAAACTCTCGCCCACAGTATATTTATATTCTTTACTAAACTCCTTTGTAAACTGGAAAATAGCCAAAAGTAAATCATACGTTGCCTTATATACAGGTAGTTCGCTATACTGTGCCATTTTCAAAAAAAATCGACCGCTTCGCGGAAATAAACAAATAAATCAAATAGTCAAATGAATCAAATAAATTCTTAATCCCTCAAGCAACGGACAGAAAACCCCAACTCCTTATTGTCGTAGTAACTGATTACATCGCTGTAAAGGTAGTCCATGACCCGGTACCAGGCGTTAAAGGTATTGTCCTCAGTAGCACTCCACCAGTAACCGTAGTAACCAACGAGATAGAATGAACCATTGCTGAGACGGCTGCCACCCGGAAGGGCTGTAAACCCGCTTGCGTTTTGTTTTTCAGGATAATCATTATTACCTACAGTACCAGCTTCTGAATAACTTTCCCAACCACTAGAACTTGCCATTGCTTTTGCTATTTTATCTTCGGTAGTAGTACCGTCATAATTGTAGCCATTTGCAATAAGATAATTTTCAAGTGTTGTCCATTCAGCATCACTTGGCACATGCCAGCCTGTAGGGCAAAGCTTTCCTGTGTTTACAGCATACCAGTTATATAATTTACCGTATGTTTCAGAATTTGATGGGGTATTTTCATAATCACATAATGCTCCAGTGGTTAGTTCACTCCATGCTGTGGCATCGGTTACATTTGGTATAGCTGCACCATCGTTATATTTGGTTACTTTTAGGTTTTCTGCCATCCATGTTTGGGTGCCAATAGTTACCGTTTTATAGGTATTACCATCAATATCTGTTATAGAACCATATGTAATATTTGGGTTAAATACTATAGTTCCGCCACTGTTTTCCGGTGTTGTAAAAGACATTACACTTCCATAACCCGTTCCTTTACTATTTGTTGCATACGCTCGTACATAATACGTTGTATTTGCAATTAATTCGGTAATCGCACTTGTAAAGCTTCCTGCTCCTGTGCCATCTGAAGTTTTATTATCGGCAATTGTTGGGCTTTGGCTTGTACTCCAACATACGCCTCGCGCTGTAACCGTTGCTCCACCGTCAGATGTTATTACTCCGCCACTTGTTGCTGTGGTTTGGGTTACTGCTATTACTTCGGTAGTTGTTAATACAGGAAGTGTCGCATCTTTTATTACATCATCGTCTTTGGTACAATTTGTTACCAAAAATACTGAGGATAAAGCAAGCATGGTTGCCGATATCCATAATCTAATTTTTGTTTTCATACTTGTTAAATTTACTGTTTATATTCATTTTCATTTCGTTTATTCTAGGTTTTGTTCAATGAACGCTAACGGTTTGCAGCTACCCGAAGGTGGCGATTTCGAAACACTTCACTGTCAGCCAAGCACAAACTTTGATAGAAGTTCAAAGCTTGGTTTAACCACTGAACCGCCACTTTTGGGTAGCTGCTGTTATATGCGGTTTTTCTATTCTTTTCTATCTTCATTGTTTACCTTTTTCCAACTTTCTTCAACTAATTCAAATGTCGAACCATTGAAAATAAATCTGCATTGACAATTTATTGAAAACTTATTGTCAGCAAATCTATCAAAGTTGAATTTATCTTCGTCAATCTCTCCGCTGCAATAACAAAATGGCGTTAGGTCATCTATGTGATAGTCAACAACAATAGTCTTGGTATCGTGATTATATAAAACCCCGTCATTCCAGTCTCTATTATTTACTGAATACATAAATTCTTCTTTGAATTTATTGTCCTTGAAAACAATTAAGCGAACAAATGTTTCAAAACAATACGAACAGCCTCTTACATAGCCTGTCAAAACATATTTTGTGCCTTCATCCGTATTTAATGTATAGATTCCGTTATAGCCATCTGATGAAAAGAATGAATTAAATTCTGATAATTGAACAGAGTCTTTGGGAATAAAATCTGTATAATGTGTTATAGATATTTGAGAGCGATAAGTCCCGCCTGTCTTCTCGTCAAAAGAAAAATTGATAAGTTTGTTGTCTTCTGAAACTACTATAGATAATTCATCAGATTTTATTAGCTCTTTAATATTTACTTGTCGAAAGTTTGGGTGTTTTACTATTTTATTTATTTGTTCTTCAATCTTTCCTTGAAAGTAACCAATCATAAAATGACTTTGAATTGAATCTTTATTATCAGATAAAGTTGCGTCATAATCTGCATCAAGTAGCAATTCCTTTATTTCCTTTTTTGAAAGTCCAAACCCTGAAATTGGATAATATTCATCTCCAAACGGTATCAGTTTAGAATATTGAGTTAAGTAATGATTAGTTTCTTCAACTAGTTTTTTAAAGTCAGTCTTTGGCTGTCCAAACGCTATAAATGGAAAAAGAATTAATGTTATAAATATTTTCATTCTCTGTTGTCTTGGTCTTTTTAAAATCGCATATAACG
>JAKPQD010000027.1 GCA_029572965.1 Bacteroidota bacterium
CATTATGGAAGTCACGCAAGACTATACCGTTATTGAAAAAACGGGCCACGAATACGAAACCAGCAAGCTCTTTGCCGAGCTCAATAAATTCGGGGTAAAACAGTTTACACGTTCGGGCCGAATTGCCGTAACCCGCTCTAATGTTGAGCTTCTTACAGCATTTCTTAATGAACGCGAGAGCAGCAGGCTTTCTTAATTGAAAGTAACAAGTTTTTACATAGCCAAAGCCTTCCAGGTTTTAAAAACCTGGAAGGCCTGATATTGTTGTTTTAATTAATCAAATATGAAAATCTCCAATTATATTGACGTATTAAACATTCCTTTTTCTGTAAAACTGCCTAATGATAAGTCTCTTGAACGTTCAGTGCAAATGTATATCTTGGTAGGAGAGCAATTGGCTCTTATCGATACAGGAGTAGCAGGCAGTGAAAAGGTTATATTTGACTACATCGAATCAATTGGCAGAAAACCTAAAGAAATAAAGCATATCCTGCTTACCCATACCCATCCTGACCATATTGGGGCTGTTAGTGCTATTAAAGAAGCTACAGGGGCTAAGGTATATGTGCATGCTGCCGAACAGGCATGGCTGGAAGATACTGAAAAACAATTTGCCGAACGCCCGGTTGGCGGCTTTCATGAGTTAGTTGGAGGATCTTGCAAAGCAGATCAGGTACTGCACGATGGAGAAGTGCTACATTTATGTCATAATCTGACCTTAAAAGCGATACATAGCCCTGGACATTCTGCGGGTTCTGTTTCGTATTTGTTGCAACAGGAAAATGCCTTGTTTACCGGCGATGCTATTCCTGTTAAAGGGGATATCCCAATTTATGATGATTGGGCTCAAAGCTTGGCCAGTCTTGAAAAACTTGAGAACCTGCCTTTCCCTGCATTTGTTTTGCCAGCATGGGATAGCCCTAAGACTGGCAAAGATGCTGAAGAGGTTTTCAGTCATGGTTTTGATATGCTGTATGATGTACATCAAGCTTTTTGCGAAGCTAAAGATGAGGTTGGCCTTGCTGATATGCAGGCTGTTGCGGCAAGCATGATAACAAAGTTACAACTGCCAGCCCAGTCAATGAACCCTCTTTTTATCAGGTCAGTGATGAGCCATTTGAAGGTAAGGTAGGTTATTATTGAAGTAGAAGCTATTCCACACTCTTATTGTTATTGGCATACCCCCGCCATTTTTCAATAACTTGCTGCATATCAGCAGGGAGAGGTGACTCAAACTGCACCCTTTTGCCCGTTGCAGGGTGGTCAAATGCCAAAGAGCGGGCATGCAGGGCTTGACGAGGAAGAATGTCAAAACAGTTTTCCACAAACTGCTTGTATTTTGAAAAAGAAGGGCCTTTAAGTATAGTATTGCCACCATATTCAGCATCGCTAAACAATGGGTGCCCAATGTGTTTCATGTGTACACGTATCTGGTGTGTACGGCCTGTTTCGAGTACGCAATCTACAAGTGTAGTCATCCCGAAACGCTCTATTACTTTGTAATGCGTGATGGCATGTTTGCCTATCTCAGGGTCATCGTAAACAGCCATTACTTTGCGGTCTTTGGCGCTGCGCCATATATTTCCGGTGATGGTCCCGCTATCTTTAGTAAGATTTCCCCAAACCAAAGCCGTGTAATGCCTTTCAATGGTGTGGTAGAAGAACTGGCTGGCCAATTTGTTCAGTGCTAGTTCGGTTTTGGCAATAACCAATATTCCCGAAGTGTTTTTGTCAATGCGGTGTACCAGTCCGGGGCGCATCTCGCCACTTTGAAACATAGGCAAATCCTTGAATTTGTAGTACAACGCATTGACCAATGTCCCGGTAAAGTTACCATAAGCCGGGTGTACAACCATTCCGGCCTCTTTGTCAACAATTACAAGGTGCTCATCCTCATATACTATATTCAGGGGAATATTCTCGGGGATTATCTCTGTATCGCGTGGTGGAAAGGTAAGCACGACAGATATTACATCCAGCGGCTTTACTTTATAGTTTGACTTTACAGGCTTATTATTGACCAGGATATTTCCGGCTTCAGCTGCATTCTGCACTTTAGTGCGCGAAGCATTAACCAGCCTGTTAAAGATGAACTTATCAATTCGCATTGGCGCCTGTCCCTTGTCCACAGTCCAGCGATGATGTTCAAATAATTCGCCAGTTTCGTTATTTTCTGCTACTTCGTTCAATTACTTCTTGATAAAACGTGAAACACTAACATTGTTGTCAGGTGCGATTAGCTTAATAATGTACATCCCTGATTTTAGATTGCCAACATAAATAGATGATGCGCTTTGCATAGATAATACAAGGCAACCTGTTAAAGAATAAATCTGAACCTTGCAATTATTGTTGGTTGAGCAGGTTAGGTTTATATAATTCCCGGCAGGGTTCGGATATACCGAAAACTCAGCAGGTTTTGTAGTGCTTTTTAATGAAACAATGGTAGGGTCGCCAAAAACAGGGCGCATCATAAGAGCCCCAGTTTTACTAACTTTTGATTTAGCCCAACCCGATGCTATCCCCGTAAAATTAACAAAATGAAAAGCATTAGCAGTATCATTCCTGTCAAAACCAACATTAAGAAAGGCTTCATTCTTTTGTTGCCAGCCAATATAAAACACGGTATCTACTAATATTCTTTTACTTAAAATATAACGTTTAAATTGTTGAGGGCCCTTTGCAATCTCAACAACTTTACGTTCGGCATAAATTGAGTCGCCCGGTTTACCTTTGTTGTCGGCCCAAACAAATAAATTAAACTCTGTTTCATTCTCTTCATTCAAAGTTGGGTTAAAATAAATATCAATAGCAGAAAGGGTATCTGGCTTATAGGTTGAGTATTTCAATGCAACCATGGCTGCAGAGATATTGGCGCCCTTTAAACCATAACCTAATTCGGCACTTCCATCGTCATAAGCATAGTAGTTGGCAAATCTTTGGTACCATTTAGAGCTGTTGTTAAATGAAATGCTGTCTGCTTCTGAATTTTCAATTTTTGCCTCAATCTCAAAAAGCGTAGATTCGGTTTCGTCTGAAGTTAAGTTGATGGTTTCAAACTGATAGTCAGTATATTTGTGAGGAGGGCAAACTATCATCGTAGAGTTTTTCTCGTAAGGATAAACTTCGTTGCCAATAATTTCTTTAAATTGGAGGCTTACCTGTACGTTAGCTTCGTAACTCCCGAAGTTGTATATCTTTTGATTAAATAACGGTTTGGTTGTCTTGTAAAAAAAGTCCCTGTAATGTTTCCAGGGTATAGAAGTGTATTTGAGAAGTATTGATCCGGCATTCTGGGCAATGGCATTGTCAATAAAAGCGGTATCTGCCATTGTTCTGTTTTTTATAATACAGACGTAATCAATATTCCAGAAATCGCCATTAGAAGCTAAACCGGGATTTTGGTTTTCGTTTTTCAGACTGACTTTATTGATAAACCTGAAATAAAAGCTATCTGTATAAAAAGCTTCATCTTTTAAGGCCATTTTAACTATCTGGAAATTAGTCAATACATCTTTGTTTGGGCCTTCTTTTTTCCAAACAACAGTACCATTGTCCGAACTATTTTTATAAAATTTGAGTATCAGGCTATCACTAGTTTCGGGCATATCTCCCAGTCCGCCAGGCTGGTAAAAAAAATAAAAGTACAAGCTGTCATCTGGTGTATATCTTGATAAATCAATGTATTTTGAGGTTAACGTGTCAGCATTGCTCAGCTCATCAGATTCAGCAGACTTGTACAATTCACCTTTACTGTTCAAGCCGTCAAATGTAGCAACGCCAATTGTATATGGTTTGTAGCCGAATGAACGGTTTATGCAAACGTTTTTGTCCCTCCAGTTTGTCCCAAGCGGGTAACAAAAGGCCGAGTCGTTGGCATACCAAAAGTCGTCGAAAAAAACAATCTGCTTATCCGCTTTTTGAGTTGCAGTGGCTTTTAAAGAAGCTTTTGTTGTTACAGGAGATGCTTTAACTGTATAAGTTACAGGGGCTAAAAATTCTTCTTGTCCATAAGTTTTTTCTGTTTTAAAAAAGAAGAAACTTGCCGTAATTAATGTGATGAAGATATATTTACTATTGGCCATTAAGGTCTCTTTTTACGGTTAACCACAATTCTACACTATTCCCCGAAGTGCTGTATGTACTGTCTTTAGGCGCTTGCTTGTAAACTACAGCTTTAAGTGAATCTTTCCAATTCTGAACAGTACTATCAAAATGAAATTTGTTAACATTGAGATATGAAAGTATAGACTTTTTGCGGGCTTGCTGAAGAGTTAACCCTTTAAGGGAAGGCACCATAGTACTCTGGTCAGAACTTTTTCCTAAAATTAGTTTGACAGATGAGCCCTTGTATATTTCTTTTCCCGGGGCTATGATTTTGCCTTTAAAAACCTGCTTTAACACTAAGTTTGCCGCTAAATCTGACTCGTAATTGATACTCTGTACTTGTAACCCTTGCGATTCAAGTATTGCCACCGCCTGACGAAGCGAAACACCAACAACATCAGGCATTTTCACCTTTTCAGGGTTTATAGCATTCATGATCAAAAATATCCGCCTGTTCTTTTTTACATTTGCCCCTTTTCTGGGATATTGGTCTAACACTGTGCCCCGCTTACTTTCAATATTAAAAACAGAGTCAGAAATTGCTATCTGCAGGCCATAATCATCGGCCAGCTCTTCGGCCTGCTGTAAATCAAGGCCAGAAAAATCGGGCACAGTTAAATATTTATTATGCCGTGTAGCACAGTGCAAAACAATACTGGAAGCAAATACAATGGCAAAAAATACAGCTGCCATCACTTTTACCTGTTCTAAAAAAGGTTTGCTTTTTAAAAATTCAACAACAGACTTTCTTCCCATGAGCAAGTTTTTCAATAGTAAACGTAAATATTTGCAAAAATATATTTTTTGCCATGCGTAATATCGAAAAAAACAATTCTTTTAGGTATTGCCTAATTCTCAAAAGTTTGAATAACATTATAAACCGAATCGCGCTCGGTGGGGGTATAACCGGCAGATTTTATCAGCTTCAGCATTTCATCCAAGGTCATAGTGTTTTTTTCTTTAAAGCCAGCCATGGTGTATATTTTTGTAGTGTCATCTATGGTGCCATCAATATCATCAACTCCAAATGAGAGGGAGATTTTTGTGGTGTCGCGGCCTATCATGGGCCAATAAGCCTTAATGTGCGGGATATTGTCCAGAAACAACCTTGAAATGGCATAGTTACGAATATCTTCCACCACCGAAACTTCTCCAATATGAGAAAGATGGTTGTTTTCTTTTCTGTATTTCAGTGGAATAAAAGCATTGAAGCCTTTCGTTTCGTCCTGCAACTGTCTAATCCTCGACATGTGGGCGATGCGGTGTTCCCACTTTTCAATATGGCCATAAAGCATGGTTGCATTAGACGGAATGCCAGCACGATGAGCTTCGCGGTGGATTTCCAGCCATTTTTCGCCTGTCGATTTCTCCGGGCACAATATTTTCCTGACTTCTGCATCAAATATCTCTGCTCCTCCACCCGGGATGCTGTCCAACCCGTATTCTTTTAATGCATGAAAGCCTTCTGATAAAGACATTTTGGCCTGCTTAATCATGAAATCAAGTTCTATAGCCGTAAAAGCTTTTACATGAATAGCCGGCATGATGCTTTTTATAAGCTTTATCATGTTTCCATAATAATGCAAATCCCTTTGGGGATGCACGCCACCTACAATATGGATTTCTGTAACAGAGGTATTTTTGTATGCTTCTACAATCCTTGCAATATCGTCATATGTATATTCCCAACTCCCCTCTTCGCCTATTTTTCGCTTGTATGAACAAAACTTACATTGATAAAGACAAATATTTGTTGGCTCAAGGTGAAAATTTCTGTTGAAAAATACAAGTTTTTGACTTGCCTGCTGCTTGGCATGACTTGCCAAAACGCCCAACCATGCAGTATCTGCCTGGGTATATAACAATAATGCCTCTTCTTCACTAATGCGCCGGTGGTTGTATATTTTATCGGCAATAACCTGTAAGGCTTTATTTTTATGATGTAAAAAGCTTTCCATTAAAAATATCTTTTTGCAAAGGTAAACAAACAAAAAAAGGCTGTCCGAAATGGAACAGCCTTTTTATAGTTTTGTTCAGAAACTTATGCTTTGTGTTTATGTTCGTCAGAAACAGTAAGTTTTTTGCGGCCTTTAGCCCTACGAGCTGCCAATACTTTGCGTCCGTTAGCTGTTGACATTCTTTCAAGAAAACCATGTTTGTTTTTTCTCTTTCTGTTTGATGGTTGATAAGTACGTTTCATACGTATATTATTTTATCTGTTATTATTCTTTTTGTTAAGGACTGCAAAAGTAATGATTTTTTGAAAAATGCAAAATTTTTCCTGAAAATCATTTTGAAAAATATGATATTGTCCCCACAATTTTACATTGCCCGTATCAAAAAAAAATGTATGTTTGTGGTCGCTTGCAATAAAAATTCGAGTATTAAACAATTGCAAAATTTGATAATCATTAATTAAAAATCAGATGAAAAATATTTCTTTAATTGTGAATATTGTACTGGCTGTAGCGCTGGGTGTTCTTTTTGTTTTGCATTTTTCTTTGCGTAGCAAAGTTAATGAAGCTGTATCTCACAAAGTTGTTGCTTCTGGCAATTCTAACATTGTCTTTGTTAACATGGATTCTTTGTATGCGAAATACAACGAATACGCAGACTTAAAAGAGCAACTACAAAAAAAGCAAAGCAAAATGGAAGCAGATATAAACAACAGAAAAATTGCTTACGAAAGAAAAGTTGCTGATTACCAGGATAAAGCCCAAAAAGGATTATTACTTACCTCTGAACGCCAACGTATAGAACAGCAACTGATGGGCGAACAACAAGAGTTGATGCAATATGGCCAGAAGCTTCAAAATGAATTAGCTGAAGAATCAAGAGTTTTGAATAATAAACTAGGAAACAATATTATCGAATTTTTGAAAGAGTATAATAAAGATGGCCGTTTTCAATTTGTACTGAGCCATGTTTATGGAGGAAACCTTTTGTATGTAAATGACTCACTGGACATTACCAAAGATGTTATCGAAGGGTTGAACAAAAAATACGATAAAGAGAAAAAATAAATTATTCAATGGGTTTTGCATCTGGCTATTTTGAAAGGTATCAAACCAGAGAGCCTTTAATTAACGAAGCTCCAGACTCCAATCTTTCGCTTGTCGTTTGCATTCCTTCATATAACGAAAACAATATAATAAGGGCCATCGAGGCCCTTTATTGTTGTACCCCCTTGCAAAACAAAGCCAAGGTAATAATCTTGCTGAATTATACCCAAAATAATGAGCCAATGAAAGCTTTTCACGAACGGCAACTCATTGAAACCCAACAATGGATAAGCAAGCATCAACGGGCTGATATACAGTTCCATGTTTTTCTGAAAGCTTTACCAGCCAAAGATGCAGGAGTTGGCCTTGCCAGAAAGATTGCAATGGATGAGGCTTTGCGATTGTTTAATTTGCTCGACAAACGCAATGGTATCATTGTGGGATATGATGCAGATTGCACCTGTAAACCTAATTACCTTGCTGAAATAGAATCCTTTTTTATAAAAAACCCCCGAGCTCCCGGCATTTCTGTTTATTTTGAGCACCCTACAGAAGGAGAAGAGTTTGAACCTCAGATATATAAAGCTATTTTACAATATGAACTTTATCTTAGGTATTATATTGAGGCGTTACGATATTGTGGTTTTCCGTATGCTTTTCAAACATTGGGTTCTTCATTTGCAGTACGAGCAGATGCATATGCTTCGCAAGGTGGGATGAACAAGCGAAAGGCAGGCGAGGATTTTTACTTTCTTCACAAAATCATACCCCTCGGGAGATATGATGAATTAAACACTACAGCCGTATATCCTTCTCCACGCATATCCGACAGGGTGCCTTTTGGTACCGGAGCAGCTGTGTCTGATATTATTTCGGATACTGAAGGATACAAAGTGTTCAACCCTAAATCGTTTGAGGTTTTGAAAGGCTTCTTTTCTTTAGTGCCAAAGTTTTATAAAGCAGAGAACGCTTTTATTCATAAATATATTGAAACCATTGGACCTTCATTCGCAGAGTTTTTGAAATCAGAGAAAATGGTTGAGGCTGTTGCCAACTGCAATGCTAATTCGTCCAATATCAATGTATTTATACGCCGTTTTTATGCCTGGTTCAATGGATTGCTGGCATTGCAATGTCTCAATAAATTGCATGAATCAGCTTTTCAATATGTCCCGGTTGCTGAAGCGTCGAATGGACTGTTGTCTATGCTGGACAAACAATATGAACAAGCAAACTACAGCGAGAATGAGCTTTTAAAAATATTCAGACAAAGAGTTTTTAAGTTCAAGGTTTCGTGGAAAGAAAATTATAGTTTTGAATTGATAGAGTAAATAAATATGCCCTACGAACTGTTTTCTGACGAATATTACATGAACGAAGCCCTGAAAGAGGCGAAAAAGGCTTTTGACAAAGACGAGGTGCCTGTAGGGGCTGTAATAGTAGCTAAAAACCATATCATAGCCAGAGCGCACAACCTCACAGAAACGCTGAACGATGTCACAGCCCATGCCGAAATGCAGGTTATTACTGCGGCTGCATCGGCAATAGGAGGAAAATACCTTACAGATTGCACTTTATATGTTACTGTTGAGCCATGCTTTATGTGTGCCGGGGCGTTGTCTTGGGCTCAGATAACTCGTGTTGTCTATGGTGCAACAGACCCCAAAAAAGGCTTTATGCGCAGCGATTACCCGCTTCTCCATAAGAAAACCCAAGTAACCGCTAATGTCTTAAGGGACGAATGTGCTTCACTGATGAAGCAATTTTTTCAACAAAAACGGTAATTAATTAGCAAATTCGGTAATTAGCTAATGCTTTTCTGTATTTCATCAGCTAATTTTCAAATTCTCGAATTTTCAAATTTACTTTCCAGGCTGTAAAGTTGCATAATTGCCAGAAAATGTTACTTTTGCATAGGGTCGGTTATGAAACATAAAGACCTTTTTGAGTATTAATAATGATGCGGAATTTGATATGGTAGTTTTATGAAGGTTCGATTTTGACAATAGTTTTGATAGATAGCAAGCTAAAACTATTGTCTTTGAGGGATAACATGCGCATCAGGTTTCATGGCCGCCCGGATTTTTATCCAATTTGTCAGATATAATTTTTATATAGGCTCTTTGAGTATTTAACTAAAAACACTGACACATGAAAAGCTATGTTACAAATCAAATCAGGAACATTGCACTCTTGGGCAGCTCCGGATCGGGTAAAACCACTCTTGCCGAAGCTATGCTTTTTGAGAGTGGCGTTATAGAACGTAAAGGTTCTGTAGAGCAAAAAAATACCGTTTCGGACTATAACGAGATCGAACACAACAACAAGGCATCTGTTTTTTCATCAGTGATGTATGCCGAAGTCAACGACCGAAAGCTTAATATCCTTGACAATCCCGGAATGGACGATTTTATAGGGGCTACCCTTACTTCTTTACATGTAGCCGACAGTGCTGTTGTAGTTATCAATGCCCATAACGGTGTTGAAGTTGGGACAGAAATACACGCACGTCATCTCAAAAGGCTCAATAAGCCAATGATACTTCTTTTTAATCAAATGGACCATGAAAAGGCCAGCTATGAGAAAACATTAGAAGCAGCCCGCGAACGTTTAGGCAAAAATATTACCGTTGTACAATACCCGGTTAATGAAGGTACAGCATTTGATACCATTATCGATGTGATATTGATGAAAATGCTCAAATATCCTAAAGAAGGAGGGAAGCCTGAAATTACAGAAATACCTGCAGCAGAAGCAGCAAGGGCTGCCGAGTATCATAATGCGTTAGTTGAGAAGGCTGCTGAAAACGATGATAAGCTAATGGAACTTTTTTTCGAGAAAGGTACATTAGAAGTAGAAGATTTACGCAGCGGGTTGCGTCTTGGGGTGTTAAAAAGGGATGTATTCCCGGTTTTTGTTTGTTCGGCAAAGAAAAGTATTGGCATTGGGCGTTTTATGGAGTTTTTGGGCAATGTAGCCCCTTCTCCTGAAAAAGTTGAAGGGCTTAAAACTACTAATGGCAATGAAATAAAAGTTTCTCCAGATGGAGCTCCTTCATTATTTGTATTTAAAACATCTATAGAGCCTCACATTGGCGAAGTATCATATTTTAAAGTGATAACAGGCAAAGTTACTGAAGCAATAGATTTAAACAACAATAATAACCAAGGCAAGGAACGCCTTACCCAATTGTATGTATGCTCTGGCAAGAACCGTACAAAAGTTACAGAACTTATAGCCGGGGATATTGGCGCAACTGTAAAATTGAAAAATACCAAAACAGGACACACCCTGGCGGGTGGAAGTTTTTCTGAAATGTTCGAAAAAACAACCTTCCCTGAGCCTAAATTTAGGATTGCCATCAAGGCAAAGGTTGAAGCTGAAGAAGAAAAATTGGGCGAAATACTCATCAAACTCCGAATGGAAGACCCGACCATTTTGATAGAACATTCTAAAGAATTGAAGCAAACAATCATCTCCGGGCAGGGAGAATACCATATAAGCACCTTAAAGTGGCATCTCGACCATATTCACAAAATTGACGTAGAGTTTATGTCTCCTAAGATCCCTTATCGTGAAACGATAACCAAAGTGGCAGCTGCCGATTACAGGCACAAAAAACAATCAGGGGGGGCCGGACAGTTTGGTGAAGTGCACCTGGTTATTGAACCTTATGTAGAAGGAGCACCAGATCCGGTTGTATATAAGGTTGCTGGCAAAGAAATCAAACTTAATATCCGAGATAAACAGGAGGTGGCTTTAGCTTGGGGGGGCAAACTTGTATTCTATAACTGTATTGTAGGTGGTGCTATCGATGCCCGCTTTTTGCCGGCCATTATGAAAGGGATTATGGAAAAGATGGAAGAAGGCCCGCTTACAGGTTCGTATGCCCGCGATATCCGCGTAGCTGTTTACGATGGAAAAATGCACCCAGTTGACTCTAACGAAATCTCGTTTAAGTTGGCAGGGCGTAATGCATTCAAAGAAGCATTTAAAAATGCCGGGCCGAAAATTTTAGAGCCTGTGTATGATGTTGAAGTACTTGTACCATCAGAGCGTATGGGAGATGTAATGAGCGATTTACAAACCCGACGTGCAGTAGTGCTTGGCATGTCAAGTGATAGCGGATTTGAAAAAATTTCAGCCCGTGTACCTCTTGCCGAAATGGATAAATACTCTACATCATTAAGCTCATTAACCCAGGGAAGGGCTATTTACAACATGAAGTTTGCCGAATACGCCCCAACACCCGCCGAAGTTCAAAACGAACTGCTCAAAGCCTACGAGGCTGCTGAAGTAGAAGAGTAATATTTATTTTTATCCTTTCACATAAAAAAACCTTCTGATATGTTTAACAGAAGGTTTTTTTATTTACACCCAATTTAACCATAAGGTGGTTTTTCAAAGCCGAACTATATGATTTAGTTGGGTTAAATAAAAAACACCTTCATCTGCGTTTTTGACCTGTTCACCGAAAAATATTTTTTATTGGGGGTATAAGCTGTTTAATTTGTCTTAAAATAAACTTTAAAAAAATTAGGCCATCGGAATTCATCTTTGTATTCATTACAGAAACATGATTGAATCAGATGTTTCAGTTTTAAACAGTTTAAATTGTAAGAGATGGATAATACAACAATCAACCAACCGGTAACTTATTCATTAAGTATAAAAGGAGACGAAAAAAGTTTTTACAAAGAATTGGAGATATTTACCCAATCTGTTATTCAGGAGCTGAGCATTTTTTTCAACAAAGAAGTAGATGGCCTTGTAAAGTTCCTTTCGCAGAACAAAACTGAAGAGCTCAGGACAAAAGAGGAATACTCTTTTGAATTGATTATCATAGGCACTTTGTGGAATATATATAATGGATATGCCCAAAAAGACAATAGCTTTGTAGTTGACACCCTGCTGCCGCATCTAAATAACCTGCGAAAAAAGAACCAGATGCTTAAGCCTTACGTGGACGATGTAAAAGGCTATTTTTTATCCCGCATATATTCTAATCCTGAAGTTGATGTTAAACCTGAGTATTCTTTGTATGAGTTTAAAAGGCTTATCAAATGGCTTGATGCTACAGGCGAATTTGGCGAAGAAGTAAAACGGATGAATAACTGGTATGCTTTTTTACTGGGATTTTCAGACGAGAGAGTAAAACAATTGTTATCAAAAGTATCATCTTATGCAACTTATTTCTCAGATTTGTCACGGAATGCATTAGGACAATATACTAATGGCGTTCACAATTATTTGAAAAATATACATCCACAGATGAAAAACCGTGAGGATTATATATTCTGTGGCAGAAAAGAAGAAGAATATCTGATGAACCTTGTGGGTGCTGAGGTTCTAAATAAGTCATTAAAAAAATCCTTTAGCCAGGCCTCAAAACGGGTAATATTATTGCCTACCTGCATGTGCAAGCCGGATAATGGGCAATGTAAAGCTATTTTTGCTGAGATAGAGGGCAAATGTACAAGTTGTAGCAGGAACTGTATTGTGAATACTATAAAAAATCAGGTTGAAGATAAAAATACCACAGTAGCACTTATCACACACTCTTCATCATTTAGCAGAGTGTTGCAAAAATATGAAAATCAAACAGGCGTAGGATTGGTTGGTATCGCTTGTATTTTGAACCTGTTGACAGGGGGTTATGAGCTTAAAAGGCTCAATATCCCTGCTCAATGCGTTTTTTTGAATTATAGCGGGTGTAAGAAACACTGGACTAAAGATGGCGTCCCTACTACGTTGTATATTGAACAGCTCAAGCAAATCCTCGCACAAAAAGAAATTGCAACAACTCATGAGGCTAAAGAAGAGGTAAAAATGGCTGTTTAATTATTTTTTAAATTTCACAATGTGATTTCGCCTCTTAATGAGGTTTCAAGCCCCCGGACAATATCTTCCCGTTTTTCATAGCGCCCTAAAAGGTACATCAGCTTAGTAATTGCAGCTTCAGTTGTCATATCGTGACCACTAATTACACCACACTCTTTTAATGCAAGACTTGTACGGTACATGCCCATAACCACGCTGCCTCCAAAACATTGTGACACGTTCAATACTATCAATCCGTTGCTAATAGCGTATTTCAACAGGGAAATAAACCATTCGTCGGTAGGCGCATTGCCTGAGCCAAATGTTTCGAGAACAATAGCCTCCAAATCGGGGCTTGTAAGAACTGACGACACAAATGACGGGTTTATTCCGGGGAACAATTTTAAAAGGCCTATTTTGCCATTGAGCTTAGTGCTCAGTTTAAGTTCTCGCTCCACTGTAGGATAATTGATAGATGGGAAGTTGTATTTGATATGAATGCCAATTTCTGCAAGAGCAGGGTAATTAACCGACCGAAATGCATTGAAATGCTCTGCACTGTATTTTGTGGCACGGTTGCCCCTAAAAAGCTTATTCTCAAAGTAAATACAAACTTCCGGAACGACAGCTAAGTTGTTTTTCTTTTCTGCAGCAATCTCTATGGCTGTAATAAGATTTTCTCTACCGTCAGTGCGGACTGCACCCATAGGAAGCTGCGCCCCAGTAAATATAATAGGCTTTTGAAGGTTCTCAAACATAAAACTAAGCGCTGACGCAGTATATGCCATAGTATCAGTTCCATGAAGCACCACAAACCCGTCATACAGATTGTAGCTTTCTTCTATAATTTTTGCCAGTTTAACCCAAATATCGGGCGTCATTGTAGCCGAATCTATTGGAGGGCTGAAAGTGACCACTTTGCACTCAGTCTGTAGTTTGCTAATTTCGGGCATCTGACGCAAAAGAGCTTCTAAATCAATCGGAATTAATGAATTATTATCCTCATCATGCTTCATGCCGATGGTCCCACCAGTATAAATAATCAATATGGAAGAAGTGTTGCTCAAAGCTCCTGAAATTACGATAAAGGTAGAAAATGAAAATGGCAATTCAAAGAAAGCGTGGCCTTATATTATCCTGTAAATTTCCATAATACCTTTCAATATGTTGTCAAAATCAATTTGCAAGTCAATAAGCTTACCACTGTGAATGTCAAACACCCAGCCATGAACTGTGATATGCCTTTCTTTATATGCTTTTTGAACATCTGAAGTTTTTAGGATATTCACGCATTGTTCCTGTACATTAAGCTCTACAAGACGTTTGTATTTTTCTTCGGTATCGGCAATGGAATCTAATTCATCTTTGTGCAAGCGATACACATCGCGGATATTACGCAGCCAGGGGTTTAATATTCCAAGGTCAGCAGACTGCATGGCCGACTTTACACCGGTACAATAATAGTGCCCACAAACTACAATATGATTAACTTTCAGATGACTAACTGCATAAGTAATAACAGACATCACGCTTAGATCGGTATTGGGTACCATGTTGGCAATGTTCCGATGGACAAATACTTCTCCGGGTTTTGCCCCCATCAGTTCTTCGGCTGTAACTCGGCTGTCTGAGCATCCAATATACAATACCTCAGGGTTTTGCCCTTTTGAAAGGTTTTTGAAATATTCCGGATCAACTTTTAGCTTTTCGGCAATCCAGCTCTCGTTGTTTCTGAATATTTGAGCTATGTTCATAACGTTTTTATTTTTTAAACAAGAATTTGGATATTAATGTTCTATGTGCATACAGTATTCAACTTCTCAAGATAAATAAAAGTCAAATCATCATTGATTTTTACTTGTTTAAACTCTTTGTATCCCATTTTATTATAGATGTATAAGTTTTTGTCGTCACGGAAGCCGGTAAAGAGTTCATATCTGTTTACTGCAGGAAACTGGTTTTCGATAGCACTCATCAATTGCCTGCCTATGCCTTTGTTTTGAAATTGGGGATGTACAACCAGCCGTCCAATAAAGCATGTGTCATTCTTCATATTTCCCCGGACACTTCCAATAATATGCGAATCTTCAACAGCTTTCAGGATAATACTATACCTGAAATCGTTCTTTAGCTCTTCGATGGTTTCCATCAAAGGGGGGATGTGAAAATCATTATATCTTACGGCATTTTCGTGATAGGATAACTTTTGTAGGTCAAGTATTTCGTGCAAATCGTCTATTTGGGCTTCTTTAATTTGCATAATGAAAGATGTTTATAAATTAAAAACACTCTTTGCAGCCAATGTAGTTACTTCGGTAACTTGTTCTTTCTCTACCTGATATATTTCGGATAGTTTGCTCACAATAAGTTGCAAATAGGCTGGTTCATTTCTCTTTCCCCGATACGGTGTTGGGGTTAAATATGGCGCATCGGTTTCGAGTACCAGGTTTTTCAGGTCTATTGAACCAATGATTTTGTCCAGGCCTCCATTTTTAAAAGTAACCACGCCGCCAATCCCTAAAACATAACCCAAATCAATAGCACGTTTGGCTTGTTCTACAGTGCCAGAAAAAGCATGAAACACGCCTTTTACATCAGGGTGCTTTTGCACAATATCGAGAGCTTGCTCCACTGCGTCCCGGGTGTGGATGATAACAGGCAGATGAACCTCTTTTGCCCATTGCAACTGTATTTCAAATGCATCAATTTGTTCTTTGTAAAATGTTTTGTCCCAATACAAGTCAAGCCCAATCTCACCAATAGCAATAGGTTTATTATTTGAAATCTCTTTTTCTATTATAGATAAAAGGGCTTTGTAGTTTTCTTTTACCGAACAAGGATGAATACCATAAGCTGGCTTGCATATATCAGGAAAGGCTGAACAAATTTTATTCAGAGCTTCTACAGTTGTTTCGTCCACATTGGGATTGATGATGGTAGAAACCCCCTGATATACACCCCTTTGCACAACAGCCTGAACATCGCTGTCGAATTCTTCCAAAAAGAGGTGACAATGTGTGTCAATCAATTCCATAGTTCTTTTTTCAAAAATAAGAATTTTATATCAATGGCAGGGGTGGTAAAAAAACAGCCTGACTTGTAAATAGTCAGGCTGCATATTTTATTGTTGCGAAACATCATTTTTACGTTCTGTTTTTTTTACCTCAGGTTTCTCAGGCTTTGGAAGAAGAACTTTGCGGGACAACCTAAGCTTGTTAGTCTTTTTGTCAATCTCGATAAGTTTAACTTCAATCTCGTCACCTTCTTTCAAAACATCAGCAACGTTCTCAATACGTTTCCAGTCTATTTCAGAAACATGAAGAAGTCCATCTTTACCGGGAAGTATCTCAACAAAAGCGCCAAAAGCAGTCAAAGTCTTAACTTTACCTTTGTATATTTCTCCTTCTTCAGGGACAGCAACAATCCCCTTAATCCACCTGATAGCTTTATCAATAGATTCCTTATTATCGGCAAATACGTCAATTACACCTGAGTTGTTTACTTCTTCAATAGTAATAGTAGCGCCTGTTTGACGTTGTATCTCCTGAATTACTTTACCACCAGGCCCGATAACAGCGCCAATATATTCGCGGGCTATTGTCATTTGCTCGATGCGTGGAGCATGTGGTTTCAAGTCGGCATTTGGTTGGGCAATAGTATCAGTTATTTTACCAAGGATATGCAAACGGCCTTCTTTAGCTTGTTGCAATGCCTTTGCCATTACTTCGTATGGAAGCCCGTCAACCTTGATGTCCATCTGGGTTGCTGTAATACCTTTATCAGTACCGGCAACTTTAAAATCCATGTCACCTAAGTGGTCTTCATCACCTAAAATATCAGAAAGGATTGCATACTTTCCTTTGCCTGAGCCATTTTCGGTAATAAGGCCCATGGCAATACCAGAAACAGGACGTTTAATTTTGATACCAGCATCCATAAGCGCCAATGTACCGGCACAAACAGTTGCCATAGAAGACGAACCGTTTGATTCAAGAATATCCGAAACAACACGTATAGTATAAGGATTTTCAGCTCCTGTAGGTATAACATTTTTCAATGCGCGATGAGCAAGGTTACCATGCCCTACCTCCCTGCGGCTTAACCCACGTGAAGCTTTGGCTTCACCTGTTGCAAAGGGTGGAAAATTGTAATGCAACAAAAACTTGTCGGTTCCTTGTATCATCACATCGTCAATAATTTTCTCATCCAGCTTAGTACCGAGAGTAACAGTGGTAAGCGACTGGGTTTCGCCACGAGTAAAAATAGAAGAACCATGAGCAGCAGGCAAACAATCAACTTCGCACCAAATAGGCCTGATTTCGTTTGTTTTACGCCCATCAAGACGAATCCCTTCGTTGAGAATCATGTTGCGCATAGCTTCTTTTTCTACCTCATGGTAATAGCGCTCTACAAGCATTTTCTTTTCTTCTTGTTCTTCTTCTGAAAGTGAAAGCAAGAAATCTTCTTTAATTTTCTCAAAAGCTTCGCTGCGCTCGTGCTTTGGACGTCCAGATTTTGCAACCTGATAAACTTTGTCGTAAAGCTCACTGTGAATGCGTTTACGCAAATCGTCATCGTTTACTTCATGACAATATTCACGTTTCTTAGTTTTACCAACAAGTTCGGTAAGCTCTAACTGTACCTTACAATGTTTTTTTATTTCTTCGTGGGCAAATTTAATAGCCTCGAGCATTTCTTCTTCACTAACTTCGAGCATTTCGCCTTCTACCATCAGGATGTTTTCTGCAGTAGCGCCAACCATAATATCAATATCGGCTTCTTTGAGCTGCGAGTAGGTTGGATTGATAATAAGCTGGCCATTTATCCTGGCTACCCTAACTTCAGAAATAGGCCCATTGAAAGGAATATCAGATACGGCCAATGCAGCAGAAGCAGCTAACCCAGCCAATGCATCAGGCATAGTATCTTTATCTGCAGAAATTAAGTTAACCGTAACAAAGGTTTCTGCATGAAAATCATCCGGGAATAGAGGCCTTAAAGCCCTGTCGATGAGACGAGAAACTAATATTTCATAATCAGAGGCTTTTGCTTCGCGTTTTAAGAACCCTCCGGGAAAACGTCCTACGGCAGCATATTTTTCTTTATATTCTACCGAAAGAGGCATAAAATCTGTATCTTCTTTGGCTTCTTTTGCTGCAACAACAGTAGCAAGCAACATGGTGTTGCCCATTTTAACCACTACTGAACCATCAGCTTGTTTGGCAAGTTTACCGGTTTCAATGGTGATTACCCGTCCATCAGTTAATACAATATCTTTAGAAATAAGATTGTACATGTTTGAATGTTTTAATAAATATTAAATACAAAAAAAGGCAATTGATATTGCCTTTATTTTCTTATATTAAGCGCTTTAAGGATACTTCTGTACCGCTCAATATCTTTTTCTTTAAGATAATCAAGCTGGCGACGCCTTGCGCCAACCAGTTTAAGAAGAGCACGTTGTGTACTGTAATCTTTATGGTTTGCTTTCAAATGTTCAGTCAAATGATTGATACGAGTTGTAAACAAAGCAATCTGACTCTCTGCACCACCAGTATTAGTAGCTGCACCACCAAATTCAGCAAAGACTTCTTTTTTCTTTTCGCTTGTTAAATACATATTAAAACGAGTTTTTATTCTTATTTTTTAGAAGCGCAAAGTTATAAATATTTTTTAATAGAAATGATTATTTTTCAAACGATTATTTTTTTGACAAGATAAAAAATTGTTTGTTTGTGCTTATTTTTATCAAAATATCCATAAATTTCCTTATGCGTAAAGTATTTCTTTTTCTTCTCTTCATTAGCCTTATAAAACAAGGCTTTTCAACCGAAAAGATCTTGTTTTCAAAATTGGATATCAATGCCGGGTTGTCGCAAAATCACATAAATTGCATTTTTAAAGACTCAAAAGGGTTTGTTTGGATAGGTACCATGTCCGGGCTCAACAGGTATGATGGTTCTTTGTTTAAAATTTTTCGTAATGACGCAAATGATTCGGCTTCAATTATTGACAACTTTATTATTAGTATAACTGAAGATAATTTTGGCTGTTTATGGATTCTTACCCGCTTAGGTTATAACATTTACAACCCGGTTGATGAATCTTTTTCTCGTCAAGCCCCTGAATGCTTTTCAGCAATAGGTTCTGATTTTACGCAAATCAATGAAATGACTAAAGACATAGACGGAGGGCTGTGGTTTGCCCAATCTAACCTTGGGGTTATTTACTACAATCCACTTGAAAACAAATGTGAACTACTGAAAGTAAACCCCAAAAATACAGAATGTTTGTCTTCAAAGGCTGTCCGTGCAATTACAAATGATACAGAAGGCAACCTGCTGACCATAAACGACAACGCAGTAATCGAAAGAATTGACCACAAAACAAAAAAAGTAACCCAACGCATTACCAGCATACGCAATATCTGTGGCGACCTTGCTTTTTATAAAATAATGTGCGACAAAGAAAACCTTATTTGGGTTTACAGCACCAATGTAGCTTCTGGAATTTATCAGATAAACCCCAGGACATTGAAAACCCGCATTTTTAACACTAAATCATTGCCTGCATTAAATAATAATATCATCAGGGCTGTTGAAGACGATGGGCTTGGACGTATTTGGATTGGCACAGACCATGGAGGTATTAATATTATTGATAAAAAAGCTGATAAAATAACTGTTCTCACATCAGACAATAACAACGAATACAGCCTTTCGCAAAATGCAATTACCTGCATTTATAAAGACAATACAAATATTGTTTGGGTAGGAACATACAAACGGGGGGTAAATTTTTACCACCCTAACCTTGTGAAATTCGACTTGTATAGACATGAAAGCTCAAAGGCAAACAGTATTGGCTTTGATGACATAAACTGTTTTGCCGAAGATAAAAAAGAGAATTTGTGGATAGGGACAAACAATGGAGGTATTTTTTATTTCGACAGGAAAACCAATACTTTTAAAAACTACAAACATAACCCATCTGATCCTGCAAGCCTCCCCAATAACGTGATCCTTAAACTATATATTGACAAAGATGATAAACTTTGGGTAGCTTCATATTACGGAGGATTAAGTTATTTTGACGGACAAAAGTTTGTACGCTTTAAACATGACGACAAAAACCCCCAAAGCTTATCAGACGATAAAGTTTGGGACATTTTTGAAGATTCTCAAGGGAATTTTTGGATTGGTACCCTAGGTAGCGGATTAGATTTATTTGATCGCAAAAAAAACATTTTCTACCATTATAAGTATGGCGAGGTTAACTCTGTGAGTTCTAATTATATATTGCATATTGCCGAAGATAAAAACAGGAACCTTTGGTTAGCAACAGCTTTGGGAGTTAATATGTTAGAACACAAAACAGGGCGGTTTGTTTACTTTAACAATATCCCCTCAGACAAAAACAGCCTTTGTAATAATAATGTAACCTTTGTTTTCCCTGACAGCAGAGGGCTTATATGGATTGGGACCCGCGAAGGGCTTAGTATTTATAATCCTTTTACACGTAAGATAAACAGTTATTTTATGAATGATGGGTTGCCAAGCAATACCATTCAAAGCATTACAGAAGACAACCTGCACCATATATGGATTAGCACAACCAATGGGTTGACAAGGTTTTTTATAAAATCATTTACCAACAATAAGCTGGAATTTGATATTTTCAACTATGACAAATCTGACGGTTTGCAGGGAAGCGAGTTTAACGAAAAAGCATGTCTTAAAACATCGAAAGGAGAGCTTGTGTTTGGCGGGGCTAATGGGTTTAACATTTTCAAACCTCAACAAATTAAAAGCAACACCACTCCCCCTCCGGTATATATCACTGATTTATACCTATTTAACGAGAAGGTAAAAGTAAATAAACCTGTTTTTAAAAGAATTGTACTAACCAAATCTTTGATGAACAACAAAAAATTGAAGTTACGCTATAGCGAAAATATCTTTTCTATCGAATTTGCCGCACTTAATTATCTTCATCCCGAAAAAAACCGTTTTAAATATAAGCTTGAAGGATTTAATGAAACCTGGATTGAAACAAATAGCCTGCATCCAAAGGCTACCTATACCAACCTTGACCCTGGTAGGTATATTTTCAGGGTTATAGCATCAAATGACGATGGCGTATGGAATAAAGAAGGAGCTTCGCTCGAGATAGTTGTTTCTCCTCCATTTTGGCGCTCAGTCATTGCATTTGTACTTTATTTCCTGATAATTTTTGGGATACTGATATACGCAAGGCACCAAGTTGTAAAAAAAGCCCGGATAAAATTTAGCCTGGAAAATGAACGCAAAGAAGCCAAACGTTTGCACGAACTGGACATGCTAAAAATTCGTTTTTTTACCAATATCAGCCATGAGTTTCGAACTCCGCTCACACTGATTATCACCCCATTGGAAAAATTACTAAAAACAACACAAGACACAATACTGTTAGGACAGTTAAACCTGATACACCGAAACGCAAAACGCCTGCTAAATCTTGTCAATCAATTACTTGACATTAGAAGGCTTGAAGTTGAACCGTTTAAACTGAACCTGCAATTAGGCGACCTGATATATTTTGTCCGGGACATCACCACCTCTTTTTCAGACTTTGGCGAAAAGAAGAACATCCAGCTTATTTTCAAATCTAATGTTGAATATATCAATATAGCTTTTGATGCCGACAAAATGGAAAAAATTCTTTTTAACCTCTTATCCAATGCCTTTAAATTTACTTATGAAAATGGAAAAATTGAGGTTAACATAGAATACAACAAATTAGGAGACAATAGCAAGGATGCTGTTACCATAAAAGTTAAAGATACAGGTATTGGTATCCCTCACGAACTTCAGGAAAGCATTTTTGAACCATTTATTCAAAATACTGAAATGCCGGCCAACATTATTAACCAGGGAAGCGGAATTGGACTGGCCCTGACCAAAGAATTTGTTCGTTTGCACAATGGCCGCATTTGGGTAGAAAGTGAGCCCGGCAAAGGGAGCTGCTTCTATGTAGAACTGCCGGTCAATGTATCTGCAGAGGCTGTTGGTGGCAACAATATTGAGACAGTGTTAATCAATGCTGAAAAAGAAGCCCTCCCCGAAAATGAGACGGACGAACCTTCAAATAAAACAAAATCTTCGTTGATGTTGGTAGAAGATAACGAAGATTTAAGATTTTACCTGAAAGACAACCTGCGGATTCATTACCAGATTTTTGAGTCAGGCAATGGAACTGATGCATTAAAGCAAATTATGGAAGTAGTACCCGATTTGGTAGTTAGCGATATTGCCATCCCCGGCATTGATGGCATTGAGCTTTGTAAAAGGCTCAAAAATGACAAACGCACCTCACATATCCCGGTAATACTACTCACAGCCCATCTTGACAACACTCAAAAAGTAAATGGATTTGAAGCTGGTGCAGACGATTACCTGACAAAGCCATTTAGCTTTGAAATTCTTGAATCAAGGATAAAAAACCTTATTTCACTAAGAGATTCTTTACGAAAAACATTTAAAACGAATTTCGATCTTAACCCCTCCGAAGTTGAAATAGTTTCTTTGGATGAAAAATTTTTAAAGAAAACCCTTGAAGTGGTAGAAAAACAAATCGGCAATCCTGATTTTTCAGTTGAAGACCTGAGCAAAGAAATGGGCATGAGCCGCGTTCATTTGTACAAAAAATTGCTTTTCCTTACGGGAAAGACACCAAGTGAATTTATAAGGCTTATCCGGCTTAAACGGGCTGCCCAGCTGCTCCAAAAAAGCCAACTTACAGTAGCTGAGATTTCATATCAAACAGGTTTTAACAATCCAAAATATTTTGCCCGGTATTTTAGAGACGAATTTGGTATTTTACCATCAGCTTATGCCCACGAATATAAAAATAAACAAGAATAAAACTATTTGTCAAATATGCCTTCCTTTAAAAATAATAACAATAGTATAATAAATAACCAGAAAATCTGTACGTAACGACATATTTTCGAGATATATAAGATCGTAACGCAAACGTTTTACCATTTGCTCAATATTGCTTGCATATCCGTACCTAACTTGCCCCAATGAGGTAATACCAGGTTTTATCTTTTGCAACTGTTTGTAGTTGGGAGCAATCTTCACTATCTGTTCTATATAGTACTTGCGTTCAGGACGAGGTCCAACCAAAGACATATCTCCTTTCAAAACATTATAAAAATTAGGTATTTCGTCAAGCTTGGTTTGTCTTAGCAAACGCCCAAAAGGCGTACAGCGTCTGTCGTTTTGAGTAGAAAGGTTAGGTCCATTTTTTTCGGCATCGACATACATACTCCTGAACTTGTAAAGAACAAAAGGCTTGCCATTTTTACCAATCCTTTCTTGCCTGAAAAATATAGGCCCTTTAGAAGTTACCTTCACGCCAATAGCAATAATGATAATTAAAGGCAGAAAAAGTAAAATAGCCAAAACTGCCCCGGTAAAATCAATACATGCTTTTAAAGCCTGCTGCCACAAAGGCATCAACTGATGATCAATTTCAAATAAAGCTGTACCCAGGATATTACTAATTTTCAGCTGTCCCTTCAAATGACTGCTAATCTCAGCCACAATTTTTACAGTTATTTCAGAATAACCCAACCAGTTAAGGATTTCTTTGGTCTTTTCACTTTCTGATGATTCTGTAGCAATGATAATTTCTGACGGGCTATATTCTTTTATAATGTCCGGGAAATCCTGAATAGTACCCAAACATGGCAGTTCATTAAACTTTGAATTATTGTCACTGGTTTGGATATACCCGATAAACCGATTGCCATAAATAGCCTTTTTGAGCGTCAACTCGTCAAAAATATTTTTTGCCTGTTGCTGACAACCTACTATGATGGTATCAAATGAAAGCTGACCATTTCGTACTTTTCTTTGCTTTGAAGCGGTAATTATCCAACGTCCGGCAAGAGTTAGCAAGTATTGAATTGCAAAAAGCGTAATAAAAGTGATGTAATAATTTTTGTAATTTCGAACCTGGTCATCGAGCAAGAAAAAAAAGAAAATAACAACAGTGCCAATAAAAACAGCCTGGAAAGAAGAAACGGCATCCGTACTTTTATTTTTATTATAAATAAAGTTATAATAACCAGACAAATAGTACAAAAAAACCCAACATAGCGGTATAAGGGTAATTCCCAGATAAAACTTACTGTCATGCAACATTTGCGACACAACCTGTGAAAAATCAAACTGCTCAATAACATATTTTCGAAAAACGAAAAAACATGTCCAGGAGATGACAGCCATAAAAAAGTCTGTTGCGATATATAAAGCTTTTGCCTTTCTTGGGTTTGTCATTGCTCAAAAGTTTATTCAAAAATAGTTTTTTTTCAATAATTAATTAGCATTTTCAGGTATTTGCTTCTTTCTTATTACGAAAAGCCCCATAAAAGTCAACATTCCATTAATAATAAGAATCTCAAAGCTAAAGAAATCGGGGAACAAAAAGTTTAAAAATAAACAAACAACCGGAGAAGCAATAGTTACATAAGGGACTAATTTTTCTTTTAATTTATATTTTGTAAACAACCCAAAAGAAAACAGGCCAAGCAGCGGGCCATACGTATAACCGGCGGCGGTAAACACAGCTGATATAACATTTTGGTTATTTACAACATGAAAAAGCATTATTAGCCCGATAATTAAAAGAGAAATCGCCAGATGTACTCTTTTTCTTGTCTTTGCAAGATATTCATCACTCTTTTGGTTTGCTTTCAGGATGTCTAATGTAAATGAAGTTGTCAAAGCTGTAATAGCAGAGTCTGAACTGGCAAATGTAGCAGATATAAGGCCTATTGTAAAGATTATTACAAAAAACACAGGCATAACATCTAATGTAGCAACGGCAGGGAATAACATGTCCGAATTGGCAGGAATGACAAAACCTGTTTGGGCTGCAAATATATAAAGCATAGCCCCTACAACAAGAAACAAAATATTTACAGGAATTAGGCTAAGACTAAACCAAAACATGTTTTTTTGAGCCTCACGGATATTCTTGCAACTAAGGTTTTTTTGCATCAAATCCTGGTCAAGGCCGGTCATAGTGATAGCAATAAAAGCCCCGCTCAGAAATTGACGAAAAAAAAAGCGTTTATCGCTATACTCGGTCCAAAAGAAAACTTTGGAATAATTACTATCTCTGATGGCATTGAAAACCCCTGCAAAATCGAGATGAAGGAACCTGGCCAGAATAACAACCACCCCTATAAGTGAGAATAACATGAAAGCCGTTTGTATGGTGTCAGTGTAAATAATAGTCCTAACTCCGCCTATTCTGGTATAATAATAAACAAAAAGCAAGGCACAACTTGCTGTTAGCCAAAAAGGAACACCCATGTGGTCAAAAACAACATACTGAAGCACACTGACCGAAAGAAACAGCCTAAAAGCAGACCCTATAGTTCTGGAAATAAGAAAAAACATAGCCCCTGAGATGTATGAAGTTTCTCCAAACCGTTTTTGCAGGTATGTGTATATAGATGTAAGTTCAAGCTTGTAGTATAAAGGCATTAACACCAAAGCTATAAAAGCATACCCGGCCAGATAGCCCAATACAATTTGCATATACGAAAACTGGCTGGTTCCAACCCATCCCGGAACCGAAATAAATGAAACCCCAGAAATAGAAGCCCCAATCATTCCAAAAGCAACAATAAACCAGGGCGATTTACGGTTCCCGATAAAAAATGTTGAATTATCAGCTTTTCGGGCAGTAACATGGGATACAATGTAAATTCCAACAAAATAAACTAATATGATACAAAGGATAAAATATGGAGACATCATTGGTAAAGCTTTACGGCAAATGTAGAAAATCTTTTAAATTTACAATTATTTATAATTTTGCGATAAACAGATTTTATATGAACAGCCCCACTTTTTCGTCTCAATTGTTGGAGGAAGCTGTAGAGCAATTTGCCAAACTACCCGGAATAGGCCGAAAAACAGCGTTAAGAATGGCGCTATTTCTTTTAAAACAACCCATTGAAGATGTCAACCTGTTTTCGGCTTCGATTTCCAGGCTCCGAAACGAGATTAAGTTTTGCATGATATGCAGTAACCTCTCTGATGCTGACGTATGTCCTATTTGCAACGACAAGCAACGAGACAATTCGCTGGTTTGCGTTGTCGAAAATGCTAAAGATGTTCTTTCTATTGAAAATACAGGACAATATCATGGGGTTTATCATGTACTTGGCGGTATTATTTCTCCTATGGAAGGCATAGGACCTGCCGATTTGCGTATTGAACAGCTCGAACAACGGGTGGCAGAAGGGACTATAAAAGAAATAATATTTGCTTTTAGTGCTACAGCAGAAGGAGACACTACCTCGTTCTATTTATACCGTCGTTTAAGCCGCTTCAGTGTACAAATATCATCTATCGCCCGAGGAGTTGCTATCGGGGACGAATTGGATTATACAGACACCGTAACTCTTGGCCGATCTATACAAAACAGATTACCCTTCGAGGTAAAACAAAACAAATAGAACCTTATGTATAAATTAAAATTTATTGTCGCATTAGCAGAGCTGTTTGTATTGGCTTTTATAGCAAAAAGCCAAACAAACCCTGAACTTGCCAATAAGATAAGGGCTAACGTGGTTATTGGCATTGGCAATGAAGCTTTGCCTTCATTTTTCGACCCTATCCCTTCGGGTGATGAAAATATAATTTATACTGTGGGTGTGTCTGACCCATACGCCAATGATTCGGTAGCTTTGATGCAGGCAAAAGCCCGTGCAGTACTGCTTGCCTCAGTACTCAATGGCTGCAGGTTCTCGGGAGTTTTTGACAACTATAACAACAGCGGCAATACAAGCAAATTGCAGGAATTGTACAGGATAAAATCAGCAGTTCCGCTGATTGGTTCATTAACAATAGTGGACAGCCTGCAAACCCGCTTTAATGAAAAAATATTACTGATAAAATTTGACAAAACAGGCAAAGACACCTTGACCAAAGAAGTATTGATAGAGCTTTTCAAGACTCAACGAAAATTAGACTATGGCACACAGATAGATTACAACATCAAGGTAGAGGAACGGTACAACAATGTTGACTTTCCTTACATTTATACCAATGTAGATGGCTCATTTGAGATACTTTCAAAGTTGGACAATAACAAATCAAAGGTACCCCCAGGGATTTATCAATATGAACAAAATTCTTCGGATTCAACAAAAAATGTTGTATATTTACAACACAAAGGGCTTTGGTGTGGAATATTGCAAGCTTTTACAAATGAACTGGCCCTTCAGGCATCCACATCAAAATCCGTAAACAGGCAAGTAGGTCAAAATTCGGGGGACAGCTACATGGGATATCTTTCGCGGGAAATTTTGAATAATGCCTTTACAAGCAGAATAATAAAAATATTTATCAACTTAGACCAATTACAAATTTCATTGACAAAAATTCAAAAATTATAGTTATCATTGTATTTTAAATCCTTAAATCTAAATTTATGAAAAAGATTTTATACCTAACATTAGTTTCAGCAGCATTAGTATTGTTGAATACAAGTTGTGGCGGCCCCAAAAAAATGTCCGCAACTGAAGATTCTCAAGAAGTAATTTTACCTTTATCAGGAAAAGAATTCCAATCTGACAAAGAGTTTTACAGAGCAAAGGCTTCTGGAAAGAGCCCAGATATTGCAACAGCAAAAAAAATAGCTTTAAACAATGCTAAAGCTGAGATAGCCGGGCTAATTAGCAGTAAAATCAAAACTGTTACAGACAACTACACCAACCAACGTTCTGTAGCTGATGCCCAGGATTTCGAAAGCAAATTTGAAACAATGACCCGTGAAGTAGTTAATCAACAATTGGTTGACGTTGCTATTATCGGTGAAAAATTGTTCAAAAAAGGTTCAACCTACGACTACTGGATTGGTATTGAGGTTTCAAAGAAAGCAATCTTAGAAGGTATTAATAACAGCATTTCTAAGAACCAAAAACTTGCTATCGATTATGATAAAAAGAAATTTGAAGAAATCTACAATGCCGAAATGGAAAAAATGGAAGCTCAGCAATAATCTGAGAGCCTAAAAATATGAGAGGCTGTCCATTGGGGCAGCCTTTTTTTGTACTAATGCTTAAAATTCAGACACATCCTCATTTTTAGCCATTATTATTCACGAGGCAATGTTGTTTAGTTAAGTATTAAAAAAGACGCCGACAAGCCAGAAAGACGCTGTCGGGGTAGTCTCACATCAGACCTGACAGCTTTCGCAGAACCTGCCAAAGTCTTGACTAAACAACATTGATTCACGAGGCTTCAATATAACCTGACATTGAATGATACGTAATAATTTTTTCTTTTACCCCAAAAAAAGAAAACCTCATAAAGCAAATGCTTGTAGCGTGCATTTTTTATCAACAATTATCCCAATACACCTTATGCCGGTTTTTAAATTTATGCATTTAACCCAAATTATAAGGAGGCTTTTTAAAGCCAAGTTATATGATTTAGCCGGGGTAACCCTCCCGTTAAAAACGGGACAAGCTGATTTTAGAAACTGTTTGATATTTTGTTAAACTATTGAACTGCAATCACTTAATCAACCAAGTATTATTAATGCTTAATTTTTGGATTAAGTTGTTAAACGATACACCTGCAAAAGTTATCAAAAGGTTTTACAATATGACAGCCTTGCCTAAAATCCTGTTTTATCTAATATTAACCCGGTAGCTCCACGGCCATCGGCAACATAATCGCGGCTTATTGTACCTGCTTTTTCTAAAAAGACTTTATCAGTATGTATTTTGTCAAGAATTTTTGTTAATTCGTTAATGTTTGCAATAGGAAAAGCTCCGCCTTTTTCGGCAAGTTCTACAGCCTCGCGAAACTTTTTATAATTGGGGCCAAAAACAACAGGAATACCAAATGTAGCAGCTTCAAGTATATTGTGGATACCTTTGCCAAAGCCCCCTCCTATATAAGCAGCATAGCCATACCGGTAAACAGACGACAGCATACCAACGTTGTCAATGATGAGTACATCGTATTCAGAAAGGTTAACTTTTTCTGCCTGCGAATACCGAATAACTTTTTTATTGATGCTGCTGACAATGCTGTTTATCCCGTCTTCTTTGATTTCGTGAGGGGCAAAAATAAGCTTGACCGGGTTTGGGTATGCGTTAAAATACTGAATAATCAGTTTCTCGTCAGCAGGCCAGCTGCTTCCAGCAATAAACGCCTTATGTCCGTTGATAAATTTTTCAATCACAGGCAGTTGCTTTGCTTGCGAAGCAAGTTCATAAACCCTGTCAAATCTGGTATCTGAACAAATTGAGGTATTTGTAATACCTATACTGGCCAAAAGCTCTTTAGATTGTTGATTTTGAACAAAAATATGGTTAAAATACTTTAGCATACTGCGGTACCAACCACCATACCATTTGAAAAACACTTGCTGAGGCCTGAATATGGATGAAAAACAATAAGTTGGTATGTTTTTTTGGTGCAGTTGATTAAGATAGTTGTGCCAAAACTCATATTTGATAAAAAATACTGCTTTCGGATTAGCCAATCGAACAAATTTACGAGCCATCCAGGTAAAATCGAACGGCAAATAAACAACTACATCTGCTCCTGCATAATTTTTTCTAATCTCGTATCCAGAAGGCGAAAAAAATGTCAGAAGAATAGTTACATTTTTATCTCTTCGTTTTATTTCTTCTATAACTGGGCGACCTTGCTCAAATTCGCCCAAAGAAGCCGCATGAAACCAAATAACATTTTTGTTTTTCAGATCAGCTTTTTTTAAAGTGCCAAAAATACCTTTGCGTCCAATAAGAAATTTTCTGATTTTTTCATCAAAAAGCGATGCAACACAGGTGCCAAAATAGAATAAGGCCAAAAAGATATGATAAAAAAAAGTCATACTTTGTGTATAGTCAGTTAATTTGAGTGAGCAAAGAAACAAATATTTTATGATATGCCCTTTGTTTTCTTTAAAAAATGATTTTTAAAGTTGAATTGAATTATTGAAGGATAGTTTTTTTAGCTAAAATAATTCATTAACTTTAAAAGTATGAAGAATAGAAATATTCTGCCATTTTTTTAAAACTCATGTACCACACGCCTGAAGGCGGTGGGTTGTTCTAACGGACTGTAAGTCCTATTAAGGCTAAAAGCCATCTTAAGAAAGACTGTAAGTCTACTAAAGTTCTTTGAACCGCCTGTTATGTCGCTATTTTGAAAT
>JAKPQD010000050.1 GCA_029572965.1 Bacteroidota bacterium
CTAAACCGCGGGTAAAGTTTTTTTACTTTTTCTTGTGGCAGTTGTGGTTTTGCCGGTGGCGGTGCAAAGAGTGATAGCAGTTTCATAATGACATCCCTTAAAGTAAAAAGTGTGGTACAGTAAATGAGTACATGATATGTATGTAATTGCAAATCTTTTTTGTTATGGATACTTGCAAAATTGTCATTCCGGGTTTGGCCTGGAAGCAAAAAATAATTTTAAATGAAACATCAATTGATAATATCAAAGTGGGGAACAGATTTATAAAAAGATATGTCTTTTATACAGTCTGTAAATCAAGGATGACTATCGCCAGATATTTTCATAGTATTATTGTGGTTTAACCTTCCAGGTAAATGCTAACAGCACAATTGATATAACAGTGCATGCAACGATGGAGTAGAGCACAATGTTCCATCGAGTAACAATATCGTATGTTGTGGCAAAATAATCCAGAATAAAGCCAAAGCCTTTTGCCTGAACTGTCCTGCCAAGATATCCAAACACACTGATAAAGCCATGTGCTGTACCTACAGCCTTCTTGCTTGTTAAATCAAGCCCCATAACTGCTAACAACATAACCGGCGGATACACAAAAAATCCAATGACCGAAAGCATTGCGTAGTAAAACCACAGGGATGGTTGCGGGTATACCACTATTGCAAAAAATGCCAGCACTACCGGTATCATACATAGCATACATACCATGCCGCGCCGTCCCTGCAGTTTGTCCGAAATCCAGCCAAACAAAATTGTTGATGGAATACCTGCAAACTCAAGCACCATAATGCTGAATCCACCCTGTGTGATGTTTGCCCCCTTTATCTCGCGTAAAAACGTTGGTCCCCAGTCAAGCATGCTGTAGCGGGCAATATAGACAAAAAAGTTTGCAATGGCAACTACCCAGAGCAATTTGTTTTTGAGTATATAATCTACAAAAAGAGTTTTTGTCGATAGTTCTTGTTCAATGTGTTCATGTGTTTGAGGAGGATAATCGTTTTTGTATACCTCTACAGGTGGCAG
>JAKPQD010000068.1 GCA_029572965.1 Bacteroidota bacterium
ACTGCATTTGGTTTTCGTTAAAATTCATCCATTTCAAGACGGTAATGGACGAACTGCACGGTTGATCGAGAGATGGTTCTTGATTGAAAAAATTGGAAAAAAGGCGACATCGGTTCAGTTGGAAAAGAACTATTATAAAAAGCTCAATGATTATTATTCAAATATCAGAAAAATCGGACTTGAATATGATGATTTGGATTATTCAAAATGCCTCGATTTTTTATTGATGACAGTTACAGGGATTGATGAACAAGAATAAAAGGCACATATCCACAACACATGGTAGAGTTCATGCTGGTTTCAGAGGTTTGCGGGCGGTTGTGGCTCGTTAACAAAGTAGATAGTAAACTGATAAGAAACAGCTTCGGAATCCCGCACGAAACCCTACCATCAAACGTTTAGGGTCAACTGTAAAAAAAACAGCTGCCAATTTGCTACATAAAGACAAAAAACGATAAAATGAACAGTCCACACACAAAATAACACATTTGTAAGCCTTACGAGCCGACACTCAAGCTAAAGCTTGCAAAAGAGCTGCAATTCTGCCATTCCTCTGGGCACTTAAATAAACATTATCAGTATTTTAAATTAAATGAAGAGCAGATATAAAATGATTAAGCATTTTTCAATACGTTAGCTTGGTTTGGCATTTATCGTAGAAGCTGACAGCATAAGTAATATTATATTGAGACTTGATTACGCAGTTTATAAATTTTAGGTATTACGCAAAACAACAACAGCCCATAACAAGCGGTACATGGGATTATTAAAAAAACAATTAAATTTGAAAAGTTACCAAATATTGGTAACTTTGAAGAAAAATTAATTCGTTATGAGTAGGAATACTTCAATATCATTGGGAAATTATTTTGATAATTTCATTAAAAACAGGATTTCCGCGGGACGATATAAAAACGCGAGTGAGGTAGTCCGTGCTGGTTTAAGGCTTTTAGAAGAAGAGGAAAACAAAATGATCGCATTAAGAGAAGCGATTCAAGAAGGGATTGACAGTGGAATAGCCCAAGATTTCGAACCAAAAGTTCATCTTAAAAACTTAAAAGCTAATAAATCCCTGAATGGCAAGGTATAGATTAACAAACAAAGCAGTTGATGATTTAGCCCATATTTGGAATTATACAACTGAAAAATGGTCTGAAAGTCAAGCTGACAAATACTATCAAATGCTTATAGATAATTTTAGCGAAATCGCAAAAAATCCCAGTCTGGGAAAAACCTATTCAGGAATTATAAACGATTTATTGGGATTAAGAACTGGTCGACACATTATCTTTTACCGAAAAACAGAGAACGATGAAATTGAGATTATTAGAATACTCCATGAACAAATGGATTTGAAACGCAGAACAAAAGAAAAATAACCCCACATAACATGCGGTCATATTTAATGCAGTAAAAACACGCGCCATCCCAAAGCGGCGCCAACAACATATACCAAAAGGTTGTTAAATGAAATTTTTGAAAAAATGGATATAACCAAGCTTAAGAATGGTAAATATTTTCAGGGTAAGTACGATGAACCAAATGATTTTAACGGTTGGTTCGTTGGTTCTTTTTTCGATGAGAATCATCCTTGTAAAACTGATAAGGTTGAGATTATGTATAAAGAACACCAACAGGGTGATGTATGCAAGCCTCACTACCATCAGGAGAAAGTAGAACTACTCATTATGTTGGAAGGAAAAGCCAAATATAAAGTTAATGGTAAGGAGGTTCTTTTGACTAATGGCAGTTATCTGTTTGCTGATGTTAATAATGTTATTGAGGGCGAGTTTCTGGAAAAGTCGAAAATATTTGCCATTCATTCACCGAGTCTGCCAAACGATAAAGTTGTTATGTAAATATTCGATCTCCATTTTTTGAAAAACTCTACTGATTTGATTTTCGAAATGAAGTGGAAGTAATAACGAATTGAGTATTTCGACGAAAGAACAAATTACTAAAGCCCGAAGAATGCAAATCCTTGCCCTTCGGGTCACTTAATAATTTGTATCCGGTAAATGAACGTTCATGCAAAAAGACAAATTGTAATAAAAAACTCATTCATATGACTAAAAAATTAAGTCTGTCAGAAACAGTAATTCAAAGAAATGAATATAAACGAAAGTATAGTATCTGGGAATTGTATCGTTCCTTTGTTTTAGCACCGGGGGCATTGTCTGAATTGATTAGAAATAATAAAACTAAGTTAGTCGATAAACGTCTCGTAAAACGCTTACAATTAGCTGTAACCGAGGTTAATGGTTGCGCGGCCTGTTCGTATCAGCATACACAAATGGCACTAAAAGAAGGTATGAGTAATGAAGAAATTAGTAGCTTTTTAAGCGGAGGAAGTGAATTTACTAAACCAGAAGAAGCAAAAGCCATCATGTTTGCCCAGCACTTTGCAGATACAAGAGGATTCCCTAAAAAATATGCCTACGATTCTATTGTAGAAGAATACGGCAAAAAGAAAGCAAGTATTATTCTCTCAGCATCACAAATGATGATTGCAGGAAATATGTACGGAATCCCCTTTAGTGCATTTCTTTCCAGACTTCAGGGAAAACCATACAAAGACAGCACACTGTTTTATGAATTAGGGATGCTGATATTTGGTATTCTTTGTTTGCCAATTGCAGTTATTCATGGATTCCTAAGAGGCTTGCTTGGTTTAACTAATGAAAAATTTGACAAAACCCCGACTGAATAAATAGCACGAGAATCTAACACTATGGTATAGTGCATGAAGGATTAACTTCGGTGAGCTCTCTTTGTTCGATTCAGAGGTATGCGAGCGTTTTATGTAATTGGTGCTCCGCATCACGAGTGCAAAACACGCGCCACCGCGAAGCGGAGCCAACACCACATGGCACCGAACGATAGCCCTAACATAAACACTGTCATAGGATTAGACCAATCCGGGCTTTACTCTTCACACATATTTTATCTACACGTTACAATCGGAGAAATAAGTAACAAATACAACCTTAAAATGGGTTCATATTGCTATCAGTAACGCCAAACATAATCTACTGAGAGTTTACCACAAGATAAAAGGAAAGTATTTGCAGGCGTGTCTCGATGAGTTCTGTTACAACCATAACATACGTAATTATGGGAAACGACTGTTTGATAGACTTGTAGTACGTCTGCAGAAAATTAGTGGTACGTATTGTGAATACTCAAAAATTAATTTTGTAATTTAACTGACATGACAGGACTACGAAATACATTGCAGAAAGACATGTTGAAGATACTGATTACCAGCTTATGGGCATCTCTCATTACTAAATCAACACGTTTATACAGGCATGAAAAAGCCATGTTCATCCTTGTATTGCTTCTTATGATACCGTTTTTTACTCATGCACTAGAGGTAGAAGAACCTAAGAATCCGTTGAAAATAACACTTTCTCCTACATACGTGACGCAACATTATTGGCGTGGTATAGGTCGTGGCAAGTTGTTTGGAGAAGCACCGGCGTTTGAACCTCAAATCACTTTCGTGAAAGGCAAATGGATGTTTGGTTTGTTTGCAGGCGCATCTTTCGATAATATTTATAAGACAGCAATGCCATTTGTTATTTATCAAGTGACTCCGGAGTTTTCGGTAGCAGTACAGGACATTTATTCACCAGGCGCAAAGTTTTGGGATACAGATCCGTTTAACTTCAACCTTAATAGTTCCAGTCACTTTGTGGATTACTACATGACCTATCGTTTCAGGAATTTTCCACTCCAACTGAAGTGGGCAACAGTATTTTTAGGCAAGGATCCCAAACCTGAAGGAGGCAGAAACTTCACGAGCTATGCCGAAATCGGGTATGGGGTGAAATATAAAAAGTGGCAGGCAGATGCTTGTATAGGTGCTACTCCATGGAAAGGGCTTTATGCCACGAAGGCTGGAATAAACAATTTGGAACTCAAGGTGCAGCGCAATTTTGTGATTAATCAGAATGTGCCATTCCCTGTTTTCCTTAAATCTGGTTACAATCCTGTATCTGAAAAAGGAGTTATCGTGGCCGGTGCAACGCTGAATTTAAAAATCAAATAGGCAACATAATAAATTAAACACATGAGTATGAAAGAAGATATTAAGCCTCAGG
>JAKPQD010000078.1 GCA_029572965.1 Bacteroidota bacterium
TTCTTTAACAGATAAAACTCATCTTCGAGACCTATTTGATAGAACTAAATTTCAAAATGACAAAGAACGTTTTAGGCTTAATGAGCCAAATTTGTTTAATTTTTAATAACGTCCCGATTTTAATGGGACACTAGTGTTGTATTTTATAAAAAAAACACTTACTTTTACTTTTATTAATTAGCATTACTATTCAACCATTTATTATTAGACATGAAAAACTCCAAGATTTTATTGATTGCTTTAACAATAGGGACATTTCAAATTGTTAGTAGCTGCCGCTCTTGCAATAAAGATGTTGCTAACCAAGAGGTTGCTGTAGAAGTTGATGAAGAGATTGCCGAAAATATCAATCAAGCCAAGAAAATATTCTATTCGCTCCCTTCGCCGCTCGAAACTGCAATGCTCATTAAAACTGCCGGAGCTACATATAACGAAAGGTTATTAAACCCGCTAAGTAACGTTTCGAATTATACCACTAACAAAAGTATGGCCCTTAACCTCGGTGTTTACACTACAGACCTTAGTTTTGCAAGCCTTTTCGATCAAACCCAGACAGCAATAGACTATATGCAGGCTGCAAAAAAAATGGCCGATGGATTAGGGATATTAGATGCAATTAATAGTAATACCATTCAACGTTTGGAGGAAAACATCAATAACCGCGATGTGATTATGGATATTATTTCTGAAACATTTATGGCTTCAAGCAGCTTTTTAAAAGAAAATGACCGCACAGCTGTTGCTTCAATTGTTTTGGTTGGAGGTTGGGTTGAAGGGTTATATATTGCTACATCTTTAGTCAACCCTGATAATTTTAAAAACAGTAAACTTGTAGAACGGATTGTTGACCAGAAATTATCTTTTGATATTGTATTAAAGCTTCTTGACGAAAACAAAGACAATCCTGATGTTGCTTCACTTATAGTAGAAATGAACGAACTAAAGAAATCTTTTGATAAAATAGAAATTAAATCATCAAAGATAGAAGCGGTAAAAAACTCCAGTACAAATGTTACAACATTAAAATCTGAAACGTCTTCAAATATTAATCAAGCGGTATTTAAAGAGTTGACTGATAAAGTAAAAACTATACGAAGTAATTTTATATTATAAGAAAATTAGGAAACTAACTACGAGCATGATTCGTTAAACACAATAAGGATAAAAATTCATCATGCGAGTTTTATCCGACCTTATTAAAAAATTATTTACGGATGAAAAAATATATATCAATCATTGCTATCTTATTGATATCTTTTGGAAGCATTCAAAACAACCAAGCCCAATGCAAAGGATTTGCCAAAAAAGTATGTAAAGTAGAATTAAATCCATATACTCATGATGGTAATTTCCATGCTGCTATTCTTACCGAAGGTGAAGAAGCTGAACTGTATAAAACATTTTACTCTGACACTGAATACCGAATTGCAGTCTGTGGCTCTGAGCAATTGCCAACAATAGAATTTAAAGTTCTCGACCCGGACAATAAAGTCCTTTATTCTAACAAAGAGAATAACTTTGCCAGAACTTGGGATTTTAAATTACAATCAAGTCAGCAACTTAAAATTGTTGTAAAAGTACACCCTTCAGGCAAAAATGTAGAAAATGTACAAAGTGGCTGTGTATCAATCATGTTTGGCTTTAAAGAAGCTAAATAAAAACTAATTATTTCTTCCCCCAATTATGAAAAAATACTTAACCCTGCTGATTGCTGTATTTACAATTACACTTTCAGCCCAAGACTTTGAGTTTCAATTATCTTCATTTTATTATTTTTTACCTAACCAATCTCAATATTATTCAAACCCGATAGATCGCAACATTACCAAGCAGCAACTGGAATACAAAGAAAAACCAGGCATTGCTTTGAGTGCTTTTTATAAACTTACACTTATCAATAAAAATGACTTTTCGATTGGGTTAGGTGTTAACTGGCATTCGTACAATCTCAAATATTTCGAAAGAAATGTGGAACAAGGTGATATAAACCCTCTGATAACAAACAATTCATTTGTCATTGAAACTGGGGCTATCAATCCTACTTGTGCCGCAAATCTTGTATGGTTAAATATTCCGGCTGTTTACCATTATGAAATTATTGACAATTTAAATATTGACGGAGGCGTTCAGTTGTCAGCACTTTTATATAACAATCAGGAATATAAATATTACATACAAAAAAATAACACGCTTGCCATCAATAATAAAGATTATCAAAAGGGCTTGTCAAAATATATGGCTTCATTGGTTTTTGGAGGAGAATACAGGATTATTAAAGAATTGTCGGTTTTGTTGCATTATCATTTTTCTCTCACTTCGTTATACGAAAAAGAATATCAATATATTGACAATTCACGTTTGCAAGGTATTTCTTTAGGGGTCAAATACCACCTAAGTTTATAAATAAAGCCTATTGCAAGTTTTCTGTGAGGTTTAAGATTGCGTCCACCATATTGTGCCACGAAAAACGATATTGCTCCATTGCTACATTGGCGCTCATCTCTTCTTCCCTATGATTGAGGTAAAAATCAGAAATTGATAAAGCAATTGACTCTGCATTTACCTCTGTTACATAACCAGTATGGTTGTGGAATACTATTTCTGCCAAGCCTCCTACATTAGTCACCAACATAGGCCGCTCAAAATTATAGGCTATTTGCGTTACACCACTTTGTGTAGCGTCTGAGTATGGCTGAACTATCATATCTGATGCACAGAAGTAGTATTTTACTTCAGAGGTAGGTATATACCTATCAGTAAAAACAACATTGGATTCAATATTCAATGTCTTCACCAAATCATAATAAAACTGCTTGTTATCGTAAAATTCCCCGGCAACAATCAACTTTAGGTTCAAATCTCTTACGGAAGGATTGGCCATTGCATTCAATAACAGCTCAAGCCCTTTGTATTTTCTGATAATACCAAAAAAACAAATGACCCTTTCCTGTAAACCAATGGAAAGATACTTCCTGGCCTCATTTTTAGGGACTTTATCACCAAAAATATCATACACAGGATGAGGCGTGAATATTTTATTGGGATTAACAGTAAACTCGTCAAGGTCTTTCAACACAGATTTAGAAAGACATATATAACCATGACAAACATTCAGGAAATATTTGGTAAGCATTGTTGCCCCAGGTTGTTTTTCATGAGGCTTGGCATTATGTACAATAGCTATTACTTTAGGCGCCCTTTTACGCCTAATCAATCTAAGTACACTGCCCAATGCAGGTGCCATAAAAGGCATCCAATATTGGACAATAATTACATCCGGATTCTCCTGCTCAATGTATCTGGCAGTTTTATACCACGATATCGGATTTATAGAACTAAGTATTGATTTTATCTCAATGAAATGTGCCGGTTTATTTTTTGTAAACTGGGTTTTGCCCGGAAAAAGAAACGATGGATATTGGAAATAAAAAGATACAATATGAGTATCTATCGAATTTTTGATAAAAGCAACTGCCAATGACTCGTTAAAGTTGGCAATGCCCCCTCTTAATGGATAAGCCGGACCTAACAACAATGCTTTCATCAATCAATTGATTTATCTATCAGGTAGGTATTCCTGTCTGCTGAAGAACGAACAATCAATTCGGCAAGAAACCCGGCAAGAAACAGTTGAGTGCCAATAATCATGGCAGCCAAAGCTAAATAGAAATAGGGGCTCTGAGTTAATAATTTAGCCGGCAAATTGTGGCTTACAGCATAAAGTTTATCTATTCCTAAAAATGCAGCCCAGGATAAACCAGCAATAAACATCAGCGAGCCTAATACCCCAAAAAGGTGCATAGGGCGTTTACCAAACTTTGTAACAAATACCAGCGACATCAAATCAAGAAAGCCTGTAACAAAACGCTGCCAGCCGTATTTTGAGTATCCGTATTTGCGCTTTTGATGTTGCACAACTTTTTCCCCAATTTTTTTAAAACCTGCCTGATATGCCAGGTATGGGATGTTGCGGTGCATATCTCCATAAACCTCAATACTTTTTACCACACGACTTTTATATGCTTTTAGCCCACAATTAAAGTCGTGAAGTTTAATCCCTGTCACCATGCGGGCTACAGCATTGTATATTTTACTTGGCAAACGTTTTGCAAGAGGATCATACCGTTTTTGTTTCCAGCCAGATACCATATCGTACCCATCTCTGGTTATCATCTTGTACAAATCGGGAATTTCGTCAGGGCTGTCTTGAAGGTCTGCATCCATGGTAATCACCACATCTCCCTTTGCAGCCTGAAAACCACATTGCAAGGCCGGAGATTTGCCATAGTTGCGTCTAAACTTAATCGCCCTGATGTTTTTATTTGCCTGGGCAACAGATTCTATCAACTCCCATGAATTATCAGTACTCCCATCATCAATCATTACCACTTCATAAGAAAGATGGTTGGCTAATGCTACTCTGTCAATCCAGGCAACCAACTCAGGAATAGACTCTTCCTCGTTATATACAGGAACAATTATTGATAAATCCATTGCTTAAAACTAAATGATACAAATTTTGAAAAAAAATTAATTACTACTGTTCTTTTTCAAAATAGCTGAAGTAATTAATGAAATGATTGCAGCCCAAAAAGTAAAAGACAATATTGACACAATGAATAACATTGCAGGCGTCATCATTTTTTTTGCCATTTGAATCCCCATTTCAACTTGTTCTTCGCTGATCCCTTTTGCAAGCATCTTTTCCCGCTGGATATCCAACTGTTTTTCAACTATAGTAGGGTCTATAAAAGTAACTTCAATATAAGAGAAAAATGACAACAAAATAGCAGCAAACACCCCTATCAAAATGCCTAATTGAAAGGCCTTGCCAAAACTGATAAAACCTTCGTTTTGTTTATCCCTATATTGCTTGGTAAAGATGAAAATACAGGCAGCCATAATTACAATTGTCAGGTACCCAAAATATTGGTTTAAATGTAAACCAATAATATAAAGCAAAAGAGAATACACTATAACGATTAATCCTGTTATTAAACCATAATTCATAGTTGCTTTGAGCAACGAACCATTATTGTTTTCCATAGTTTTTAGTTTTTAGATTCACAAAGATATAGGTTTTTTCAATATATAAAAGGTAAACCACAAAAGCTTTGTATTTTTGAAAGTGTTCTTTAAATTCATTTTTAACCGTTGATTTGCATTCGGACATCATAAAAAAGCTGACATCCGATTAATTTTTTTGTGAAGTAATGAATTGGATAAAAACAACTAATTAACTATTATGAGCCTTTAAAGCATTTTTTTTTTTAAATTCAACATGCATCTAATGAATACCATTATTTTTGCTGAAAAAACATATTCTTTCAGATGAAACACCTATCCCGGTTATTGGAAAGGGGTTGCTTCTACACACTAAATATCAAACACGACAGCTTAAATAACTGTATTTCAATAAATTAAAATTTTACACAAATGAAACAAGTATTACTTTATAATAGAAACACACAACATATTGAATCTGAAAAGACTTATCAGGCAGATGGCTTGGCATTTTTGTACAAAACAAAAATTGGGAAAACCCTGATCCACAGTATCCTCAATAAGAAGATGGTGTCAAAAATATACGGGCAAGCTGTTAAAAGTCGTCAAAGCCGGTATTTAATTAAAAAATTTATCCATCATTACAACATAGATACTTCTGAAATAAAGCAGCCCATTGAATCATTCAGGAATTTTAATGCTTTCTTTATTCGGGAGTTAGTGCCAGGGGCTCGTCCTGTTGATGAAACACCTTCTCATCTTATATCTCCAGCCGACTCAAGACTTATGGTATTCGACTTAGCCAATACTGGAGCTTTGCCGGTAAAAGGTTATTGGTACTCACTGTTAGACTTGGTAAAGGATAAGAAGATAGCTCAGGAATACCATGATGGCTGGTGTTTTGTTTATCGTCTCGCCCCTTCTGATTATCACAGGTTTTGTTATATAGACAATGGTACACAAACTGGAGTAAAACGCTTACGAGGAGTTTTGCATTCGGTAAACCCTATTGCCCTTTCAGCTACAAAAAATTTGTTATCTAAAAATTATCGTGAACTCACAGTTTTAGAAACAGAAAATTTCGAGAAAGTTGTTCAATTGGAAGTTGGGGCATTATTGGTAGGTAAAATTGTCCAAAGGAAACGTCACGCCCATACTTTCCGCAGAGGCGAAGAAAAAGGATGGTTTGAATATGGTGGTTCTACTATTATACAGCTATTTAAGAAACAATACATCACTCCCGACCCGGATATTTTGGAACATTCTGTAAAAGGAATTGAAACGCTTGTAAAAATGGGCGAAAAAACCGGGGCTAAACTGTAATATAAGTCGGGGTAGGGCGACTCGAACGCCCGGCCTCCACGTCCCGAACGTGGCGCGCTACCAACTGCGCTATACCCCGATTATCTTTTACCTTTTACGTGGCGTCCTGCCCCAGGCGGGACTATACCCCGATTAGCTATTAGATGCTACAAAGATAAAGAAAAATGCAAATTTCTAATGCAAATATTTTCTAACTTCTCTTTCTAATTGTGCTTTATCAACAGGAACAACGCCTACTTTCTCGCAAACAAGGCCTCCCGAAAGATTAGACACCTCAGCAACTTCCTTTAAATCGAGATTGCAAGCTATGCCTAATGTTGCAACACTGATAACAGTATCTCCAGCACCAGACACATCTGCAATATCTCTCACATGGGCAGGTATATGATGAAAGTTTTCTGTAGTACAAATCATTACCCCTTTTTCAGACATGGTTAATAATAGTATCTTGATATTATGGGAATTTAGAAAATCTTTGGCAACAGTATATACATCTTGCAAATTTTCTTTTGAAAGTTCTACTTTCAAACCCTCACAAAACTCCTTAAAATTTGGTTTAAACAAGGTTGCCCCATGATAAGCATGAAAATTGCGCTTTTTAGGGTCAACCAATACCGGAATATCTTTTTTATTGGCAAAATGAATTACTTCATTAATTAAAGCAGGTGTCAATAAACCTTTATCGTAATCTTGGAAAATAATAGCATCTACTTTTAATTCATTGATCAGATCGAACAAGTGTTGTGAAAAGTTAACTATTTCAGCGCCTTCCAAAGGTTGGGTTGTTTCGTCATCAATACGGAGCAAATGTTGGTTTCCCCCGATGATACGGGTTTTAATTGTTGTCTTTCGTCCTTTTACTATACAGATACCGGCATTAGACAGATGATTATCCTGCATCAACTTTAGGAACAAAGTCCCTTTATCATCATTTCCAATAATACCGCAAAGGATAGGGTTTGCACCCATAGCAGCAATATTGATAGCAACATTGGCAGCTCCTCCAAGCCTGTTATCTTGTTTTGTACAGGTAACAACCGGAACCGGAGCTTCAGGAGAAATCCTGTCTACTTTGCCCCACATATAAGCATCTATCATGACATCGCCAATAATAAGTATTCGCTTTGATGTCAGGTCTTTGAAAAAAGTCTTTAAATTATCGGAAACCACTTTGAAAAATTTTTCACAATGTTAAACATTTTGCCCGTTATGATGCAATTTAGGCGGCAAAACTTTTTTACATCGGGTCAACGTCAATAGTAACGCGCACTGCCTTAAAGTTAGCCATAGATACTGCAATAATGTGGCTTATTTCGAGTTTTATTTTTGCCAAATCGAGTGTTCGCTCCAGCTTTATCACGATGCCCACAATATATTGGTTCTGGATGCGTCCAACCAATGGACGAGCCGGGCCAGCAACCCTGTTGCCAAGCTTTTGTTTCAATAGTTTTGCAAGGACATTGGCCGCATCCCAAGTTAGCTTCTCGTCCACATGCTTGAGCATAAGGTGAATTATACGGGTATAAGGCGGATATAAAAATTCCTTTCGTTCTGTTATTTGGAATTGATAATGAGCCTGATAATCATTTTTTAAAACAAACCGGATTTCGGGGTTAGCGGGCGAATAGGTTTGAATAACCACCAGCCCTTGCTTGCCTTTTCGACCAGCACGGCCGCTCACTTGCTGCATAAGTTGAAAACTGCGTTCATAAGCCCTGAAATCAGGATAATTGAGCAAGCTATCTGCATTGAGAATACCCACTAATCCTACATGTTGAAAATCTAATCCTTTAGTAACCATTTGTGTACCAACCAGAATGTCCACATTGCCATTCTCAAAGTCTGCAATGATATGCTCATGAGCAAACTTACCCCGGATTGAATCCAGGTCCATACGGGCCACACGATATTGAGGAAACATCAACTTCAGCTCGTCTTCAACCTTTTCGGTGCCCAAACCCATAGTTTTTATGTCTGTTCCACCACATTCAATGCACTTATCGGGTACATTGGCTACAAAGTTGCAATAATGGCAAACAAGCTTGTTCTGGTTTTTATAATATGTCAAAGTCACGTCACAGTGCCTACAGCGAGGTATCCAACTACAAGCGCATTGTAAATAAGGCGAAAAACCCCTCCTGTTCTGAAATAATATCACCTGACGCTGATCTGCAATGGTTTCATCAATGGCTTGCAACAACCTGTTGGAGAAATACGAAGTGGTATTGCCTTTTTTCTTTGCAATCCTGAGGTTAACGAGTTCTACCTTAGGTAATTCAAGACCTGAAAAGCGCTCATTAAGGTTTACTAATCCATATTTGCCTGATGTAGCATGAAAATATGTTTCTACCGATGGGGTTGCAGACCCCAGAAGGACTTTGGCATTGTACATCTGGGCAAGTACCATGGCTGCATCCCTGGCATGATAACGAGGGGCAGGGTCATTCTGCTTGTAAGTGTTTTCGTGCTCTTCATCAACAATTACCAGGCCGAGGTTCTGAAATGGCAGAAATACCGAGCTTCTGACACCAAGAATAATTTGTATGCCTTCAGCATTGCTTTCCATAAGGCGTTTCCACACTTCTACCCTCTCACTGTCAGAATATTTCGAGTGAAACACTCCTACTTTATTCTTAAAATACCGTTGCATACGGTTTATCATCTGCGAGGTTATGGCAATCTCTGGCAAAAGAAAGAGAACTTGTTTGCCTTTTTCGAGAACATCTTTAATAAGGTGAAAATATATCTCTGTTTTGCCACTCGAGGTAATACCGTGGAGCAATACAATATTTTTATCTTCGAAATACTTTTCTATTGCTGACTTTGCAATATTCTGAGCTGCTGAAAGCTCAACCAACGTTTCGTTTTCATTAGTCGATTCTTTGAAACGCGACATTTCGCGGCTATAAACAGAAAGTAACCCTTTCTTTTCGAGCGTTTTTACTACCGAACTGCTGAAGCCTTCAGAATCGAGCAAAAGCTTTTGAGAAACACCGATTTCGACATCTGCATTGGTAGTATCAATAAGTTGCAGCAACCTTTCGTATAACTGTTGTTGCTTGGGCCATTTGGCAAGCATTTTCATAGTCTCGTCAAATGTAGCATCTGTATTACAAGGTCTTACGTAAGTCTGTTGCTTTGGCTGGTATTTTTCAACTATTTTTTCATCAATAAAAATGGCCTTTTGCTCGTACAATTTCTTTACAACACTAACAACACGGGGAATTTTCACCGATTTATAAACGTCTTCGAGCGTAATGCGCTTTTTGCTTTGAATAAAGCCATATACAGTGCTTTCTTGCTCGCTAAGCTCATCAATGCCATCAAACTGACCGTTTGCAACAACAAACGACTCGCTCTCGAGTTTCAGCCCTGCAGGCAATGCAGCCCGCATCACCTCGCCCGGAGAACACATGTAATACGAGGCCATCCACTGCCAAAACCTCAGCTGGTACTCACTAATGACAGGCTTGTTATCAACAACCGAAACAATGCTTTTGAGTTCAATTTGCGAATTGACAGCCTGGTTTTCGTATAGCGATGCTACAATACCGGTGTAAAACTTACTTTTGCCGAAAGGCACAATAACACGCACTCCCATAACTACCTGCGTGCAAAGCTCAACAGGAACAGTATAGGTAAAATATTGTTGTAACGGAAACGGCAGTATTATGTCGGCATAAAGCATTTAATCGACAGCTCATTTAATTTGAGCTATAAAAGTAGCAACTTTTTCCATTAACCACATGGGCGTAGAAGTTGCACCACAAATGCCGACTGTTTGTTTATTGACAAACCAATTGCTCTGAATATCGGCTATATCCGAAACAAAGTGCGTATTAGCATTGACCTGTCTGCATTCTTCGTACAACACCTTGCCATTGGAGCTATCTCGGCCACTGACAAAGATGATAACATCATTATCCTTTGAAAACTGGCGAAGATGAGGTGCACGATTGGAAACCTGCCTGCATATTGTATCATGTATATACAATGCCACCGTCTCCTTACCCTGAGCCTGCTGCATACGCTGCCTTATTTTATCGGCCAATTGTTGAAAGCCTTCAATACTCATTGTGGTTTGCGAGTACAAATGAGCCGGCTTAGTATAGTCTATATTTTCTAAATCAGCATCACTGCTTACTACAATAGCATCTCCTCCTGTCTGTCCAATTAGACCGTTTACTTCAGCATGGCCCTTCTTCCCGTAAATAACAATCTGGGCTTTCTCAACAGTATTATTGTACTCATTCCTAATACGCTCCTGAAGTTTCAACACTACTTTGCACGAAGCGTCTATCAATTCAATGTTGTTCTGCTTTGCTATCTGGTATGTCAGAGGTGGCTCACCATGCGCGCGGATAAGCACTTTACAATCCTTTAATTGCTTAAATTGTTCGTAGTTAATTGTTTCAAGGCCCATTTTTTCGAGCCTTTCCACTTCTACATTATTGTGCACAATCTGCCCAAGGCAGTATAAATGCCCGCTTTTTTTCAACTCTTCTTCTACGTGGCTTATTGCAATTACAACGCCATTGCAAAAACCAGACTTTTCGTCAATGGTAACCTTCATTTTGTTTTATCCAGAAATTAGCGAATGCCACGAGCATTCAGGTAATCACCGTATTTCTTATCCACCTGCATAATATGGTTGGTAAGCCATGTTTTTAAAAAACTGGCCACTTCGAGGGTAAGGATGAGCTTTCCGGACTTGTACCTTTCTTCCATGTCGTGAACTTTATCTATAAATGCCTGATGCTCTTTTTTATGCTTTTCAAAATCCGGATAGGCATTTTGCTGCATAAGTTTCTCTTCTGCATTAAAATGAAAAAACGTATAATCTTTCATGGCCTTTATCACTTCAAGGGTTTTTTCCTTGCTATTATTGCTCCCCATGCTGCTATAAAAGTCGTTTATAACTTCTATCAGTTTTTTGTGCTGGGTATCCATCAGCCCTACCTGGACACTCATCTTCTCATCCCATACAATATGTGCCATAATTCTACTATTTAGATTAAAAACTATCCTTTTGATTTAACCAGTTCTAAAAACCAATCCACCTGTTCCTGTGGAGTTAACAGGGTGTTGTCAAGTACTATTGCATCATCGGCTTTAGTCAATGGACTTTCTGCGCGTGTAGTATCTAAATGGTCTCTGTCTATTATATTTTGATAAACTTCGTCGAATGAAGCAGGCATATTTTTTGCTATCAGCTCGTCGTAACGACGTTGTGCCCTGACTTTTGGGTCGGCTGTCATAAATATCTTTATTTCGGCATCAGGAAAAACAACTGTTCCTATGTCCCTGCCATCAAGCACTACCCTTTTTTGTTTACCCATCGACCGCTGTAGTTCTACCATCTTCTGTCTCACTTCCTTTATGGCGCTTATAGCACTTACGTTTTTTGACACTTCAAGATTTCTGATGGTTTCAGAAACATCCTCACCATTGAGTATAGTTTTTACCTGGCCATCCGTTTCTCTTTCGAACCTAACATTTATTTTTGGCAAATGTTCGATTACCGCTTCCTTATTTGCAACACCATTTGTAATTAACTTATTATTTAGGGCATACAGCGTTACAGCCCTGTACATTGCCCCGGTATCAATATATATATACTGCAGAAGGGCTGCAATAGCTTTTGCAAAAGTACTTTTGCCACAAGAAGAATAGCCATCAATGGCTATGACATAATTTGGAGTATTGTTCATGTAAAAACCTTTATAATACTTACAAAGATATTGTAAATATTGAAAAACAACGAATGGTAAGGCTTGTAAAAAGCTAAGAAACCGGCATATCTTTTTCAAAATATAATTTACCATCCATGATAGCTTCAATGGCTGTTAATATCTCGCTAAAGAAGCTGGCTTTAAATACACATCCTTTGAAACCTGCCTCAATAAGCTGAAGCAAAAAGGCTTTGTCTGTAAACATTGTAATGGCCAACACCTTGGTATGTGGATACCTCAGGCACCATTCTTTTGTAGCGCTTATTCCATCCATGTCGGGCATCTGGATATCCATCAGCACTATGTCAACATCCAGATTTTTTATCATTTTAAGAAACTCCCTACCTGTAGCTGCTTCTCCTACGATCTCACAGTTTAGTTCGTTGGTCAAAAACATAGCTGCCGCACTCCTAAATGAAGAACTGTCATCAACTATCAGTATTTTTAAGCGTTTCCCCTTCATGCCCTTATCTTTTTGACCTATCTAAAGATAATATTTTTTTACCTAATATTTGAATAATAAATGCTAAATATTTGTTATTACTTTCATCTTGAATCCATGCCCCGGCCTGCTTTCTATAGTTATCTTTCCTCCCATGCTGGCAATACGGTTTTTGATATTGATAAGCCCCTGTCCATTGCCATCAGATTTTAAAGTTGAATAATCAAAACCTTTTCCATCATCCTCATAATCAACAAATAGTTGCTGCTCAAACACATTGAGCCTTATGTAAATTTTTTTTGCCTCGGCATATTTTATAGTATTATTAATACATTCAAGGATTATCCGGTATAAGGTGACTTCTATTTCAGACGAGAGCCTGATTTTGAGGTTTGATTCGTAATTAATAACAATGTTACAAGATTCTTTTAGTTTATCAATATATTCTTTCAGGCCATGTTCTAACCCAAAATTCGTAACAATGTAAGGACTAAGCTTTTGTGATATTTCTTTTATGGCAGATATTGTTTCTGCAACTGTTTTGTTGGCATTGTTTACAATTTCTTCTTTTGGGGTTTGAAGTTCTGGCTTGTTAAGCCATTCAATATAAAGTTTAATAGTAGACAGTAATGGGCCTATTCCATCGTGTAATTCTCTGGCAATATGGGCTCTTTCTTTCTCTTCTGCTTCAATAGTAGCATTAAGAATTTTGCGCTCAGTTTCTTTTAAAGCTATTTCAGCCATTTTTCGGTCTGTAATATCTGCTATCAGGCCGTCATAGCCTATCATTTCGCCCTGTTCGTTGCGCCTGATAACAGGGGTATTGCGTACCCATTTTATTATACCCGATTTGTGGATAATCCTGTGCTCGATTGATGATGGCTCAATATTCTGCATAAGAATTTTGGCCTGGTTTATGACTGCATCTCTGTCTTCTTCGTGAATAATATTGAACCACAGGTATTGATCACTAATAAATTCTTCTTGCGAATAACCGGTAACAGTTTTGCAACCTTCGCCGTGTATGGTATTAATATTGCCTGCATTGTCAATAGTAACCGAATAGATATAATCTGTCACTGTATTTAACAATTGCTGCAGTCGCTCTTCACTGGCTTTAAGTATAAGCTCAGTTTTTTTTCGTTCGGTTATATCGCGTATAATAGCCCATTTCCCAACAATATTGCCTTCTCCATCTTTTAGCAGATTAGTCCGCAATTCAACAGGAAATACTTCTCCATTCTTTCGCTTATAATTTTTTTCATAAATGTCTGAATAGCCTCTTACAAGAACCTGTTCGATATATATTTTTTGGTCTTTCTCAATACACGACAAAGGGGTAATGTCATAATAAGTAAGCTTATATAGTTCTTCAGACGAATATCCCAACATGCTGGCAAAGGTTTTATTAAATTCAATAATTTTTCCTTCGTTATCAAATGCTACATAAGCATCTATCATGCTTTCATAAAGCATCTTATATCGAAACTGGCTTTCTATTGCAGCTTTTTCTGCCTGTTTTCGTTCGGTTATATCCAAAGAGAACCCGTTGATTAATGTTTTTGATTCGTTAATGTAGGCATAATATGAAAACCATTTGTTTTTGTCATTTTCAAGCTTTACCTCCATTTCAAAACCGTTAACAAACCCGTTTCGGGCTATTAATGATTTATATGTTTCCAACGTTGTTTTATTGACAATACATTTTTCAAAATCTCCATATTTTTGATAAAACTCATTAAAGTCGGCACACTCATAATGTTTAAGAATAGCTGAATTACAAAAAGTAAATTTACCATCAATCGTGAGCTGATAAATCGAAAGTGGGGCATTCTCTACGATATAACGGTATCTTTCATCATGGTCAGAGTGGTATGGTACAATAAATTGTTTATCAACAAATTTCAATAACTCTTTTTGAAATTCCTGAGGTTTATTGAATTCTGTTATTTTGCTACCATAAATGGTAATCCCCAATGTTTGCCCATTTTCTTTAATGGCAAATAAATTCAACTTAAAATATTGTTGAGCAATTTTAGTTTTCAATACCAAAGAAAAACTTCCATTTCGCAAGGTATAATCGCAGGCTTTGCGCCATTTAGGATATTCATCGGCTGCCACAAGAAGTTCTTCAATATTTAGCCCAACTTTCAGCGGTATATCAGCCTTAATGCATAAATCTTTTAACTTTTGATTGTAAACTCATGTACCACACGCCTGAAGGCGGTGGGTTGTTCTAACGGACTGTAAGTCCTATTAAGGCTAAAAGCCATCTTAAGAAAGACTGTAAGTCTACTAAAGTTCTTTGAACCGCCTGTTATGTCGCTATTTTGAAATCAT
>JAKPQD010000083.1 GCA_029572965.1 Bacteroidota bacterium
TGTATGCGGTCAGAAAAACTAATAACTATCTTTGCTGATGTTGTCTACAACGGTGACACTTTTGAGGACATGGGTCCTTTATCGGAACCATTACATAAAAGAGCTTTAGAAAACCGTGGAAAACGCATTGGAGCCTACGCCGTTGCAGTATTCAAGGAAGGTGTTACCGTTTGTGAGATTGCCAACGAAGATGAAATAAAAAAAGTAAAAGGAGTAGCCAAAACCCAAAATATTTGGGAAGGGCCTTTTGGTGATGAAATGGCCAAAAAAGTACCACTAAAAAGATTGATGAAACGACTGCCAAAACCAGACGGGTGGGCTGAGCTGGTGGACTGGGACAATGAGGACTACGATTTGCAGGCCAACACGGGCACAAAAGCAAGACAAATACAGGCTATAATCAATGAAGCACAATAAAACCAGATATAGAAAATTGGGGAAACAATTTCTAGAAGACCACCCTTACTGCATTCTATGTGGAAAATCTGCGGTGGATGTGCATCACGTCGAAGGTAGAATAGGTGCCAATTATCTGGATGTATCAAAATGGGTTCCACTTTGCAGGGAATGCCACTATAATTTACATTTTGTTAATAAACGTGAAATGGAACAAAAAATAAAGGAGGATATGAAAGTAATCAAAGTGACCAAAGAGTATTTTCAGACAGAGGACGAGAAGGTTTATTTCTTCGAGCCTTTGGAAAAAGAAATATCCGTTGAGGATATGCAGAAGATTGTTGATGCAAACGAAAAATTAGTTAAGGAGTTGAAAGATGCCAAAGATTGAATTAATACAAGGCGATTGCTTGGAAAAGATGAAGGATATTCCCGATGGGAGTATTGATATGATATTTTGCGATTTACCTTATGGAATTACAAAGTGTAAGTGGGACGTGGTAATACCATTTGAACCGTTGTGGGAACAGTACAAGCGTATTATCAAAGACCGAGGGGCGATTGTGTTGTTTGGGAGTGAGCCGTTTTCAAGCTATTTGAGAATGAGCAACATCAAGCAGTATAAATATGATTGGGTATGGGACAAGCATATACCAAGGGGATTTCAGACAGCGAAATATCGCCCCATGAATAGACATGAAAATATAATGGTATTTGGAGATGGGGCAATTAAATACTATCCTATTATGATTTTAAGGGATAAGCCAGTTAAGGTTAAGAATTATTCAAAAAAAGATAAAACATCCTCAAATGATATAGGAAAGTACAATGACAGCTCAAGGGAATTTGTATATACACATAGAAATCCAGACACAATAATTGAAGGACTTTGGGAGGCAAATGCAGGAAAAGTTCACCCCACCCAAAAACCAGTAGCACTACTTGAGTATTTAATCAAATCCTACACACTGGAAGGCGAGACCGTGCTGGATAATTGTATGGGTTCTGGTTCAACTGGTGTGGCTTGTAAAAATCTTAACCGCAACTTCATCGGCATTGAACTTGACCCAGAGTATTTCAAAATAGCAGAGAAGCGAATAAATGAAAATCTATAATGAGCCTATCGAATCTAATGGAATTTAAAAAGGAGGTAGTAAATGGAACCGAGTCCAATATTTGAATGGCTTTGGATTGCATTAGCTGTGATTGTTGCCATGTTAGGAATATGGGTAATTTATATCGACCATACCTATATATCCCGTGAAATGTTTGACAAAACAATGGAGAAAAATTTCGAAACAGTGAAAAGGAATGAGGATTTGATTGTTGGACATATAAACAAAATTAATGAGCAATTAGGAAACAAAGATATAATAACTAGATAATAGGAGGCAATATGTTCCCAAGACTAACAATGTCCGGTACCGTAACAGGGCTAAAAGAAGAGACTCGACAGGACAAGTATTTGTCAATAACCTTTACTCTATCATGGAAAGAAATTCGCTACAAAGATGACGGTACCCCGTCAACAGAGGCATACAATCACAAATGCGAGGTCAACGGTTTACTACAGTCAAAAAACATAGAAAATTTCAGGCATTCAGTAAAAGAAGGACAAGAACTCTTTATTGAAGCCAAACTTTTGAAACGGCCCTACGAAAAAGATGGCCAACAGAGAGAGTTCTCA
>JAKPQD010000107.1 GCA_029572965.1 Bacteroidota bacterium
GGTCAAAGGATTTGCTGAATAGACTTTGCCTGATTTCGGGTAAAGGGTTTTCGTTGTTGGTGAATGTGATTTGGTCGGCTTTGATGATGTTTACCGGTACTTTGAGCAGTTGATTGAGTTTGGGAAAGTTTTTATACCCGTTTTTAAAATAGGTGTACAGCAGGTTTGCTTTGTCTTTCTCGCTTTCGTGACAAATAAAAAACATATTAACATGGGCGAACGGACAATGAGAATATGGACCATTAGCGATTAGCCCGGAATACGGTACAATATCAGTTTTATCCTGTCCGAACTGTAAACGATTGCTACCGGGTGTGGTGTTCTTGATCCTTATGGTTTCTACTTTAAAGTAATTTTCATCACTCAACGGAATAATGCTGCTGAATTGCTTTGATTTTATAAATGTAGCAATGAAATAATCGAGATTTGATTTGTACACTTTGTACCTGTTGGTTCCATTTCTTTTGGGCTGAACCGGAATATTCAAAGCATATTTCAGGGTATTGCTCAGGATAGGATAGACGTTTTCCCAGTGGTATTTTGCTTCATCGGGCAGTTTATCGTATTTGTAAATCTGTTTTTCGTAAACAACCCTTTTAAACATGGTTGTTTCAATATCAAGGTCAAGGATGCTCTTTTTATGAACCAATGAAATGCCATCATAGGAAATGATAAGCTCCGGAGTGGCTGCATTGCGGGCTATTTGTACCCGAAGGGTAAAAACCTTGTAAGCGTTGTATTCGGTGGTGGTTTCCTTTTTGTCGTGAAACCAAACTTCGAGGTCTTTTACAAAATTGGAGTTTACAACATCGGCAACGGTTTTGAAATGGTTGTAAATAAGCCATGCGTAATAATGTTTTGCAAACCTTGTACACTTTGTAAGGTCAACGGATATTACGGCTTCCTTGTCGCTGGTATTTTCAAAATCGGTATAAAGTTGTTGAAGTTTCTGTGTCTTTGCATCAGGGATAATTTCTTCTATGTTTAAGGGGAACTCGTAATGATTAATGGGCAAACAGCCGTTTTTCTTTTCGGTGTAAAAGGCAAAATCTTTCTTTACAACCGGATGGTTGAAAGTAAGAATGTTTAGTATAAGATTTTGCTCTGCCAT
>JAKPQD010000108.1 GCA_029572965.1 Bacteroidota bacterium
CAACTTTAATAACCTGATACAAAAAGTACCGAATGTTTCATCCATAACCGATTTTATTAATTCCGAAAACTATCTGGGTAAAATAAAACTTGAAGTTGAAGGTACAGAAGAACAAATCAATAACCTTACTGCAAAAGACAAGCTCGATATTACAGTAAATATCCTTGAGCAAATTTCTCTTTCAATCGGTTCAGATCAGACAGAATTTAAAGGCACGAAAGAATTTAAACCCTATATGCTTAAAGATACCATAAGCGATAAAACCTTACAGTTTGCTGTTAATGAAAGCGAAGATAAAGAATACGGAAAATCAATGTGTAATCCTACGGAAACCTCAATACATCTTGATTTGAGTAAAAAAGACTGGTATGTTTTCAATGATTGTTTTGGTACATCTGAAGAAAAGTATTTAATCAAATTCATTGACAAAGTCTATCAGAAATTGAAAGACAAGTACGATGAAATCTATTTAGTCCGTAACGAAAGATTTTTCAAAATATACAATTTTGCTGATGGCAAACCAACCGAACCAGACTTTGTTTTATTTCTGATAAATTCAAAAGGCAAAGAAGAATTGCATTACCAGATTTTCATTGAACCCAAAGGCAAGCATTTGTTAAAAGAAGATGCATGGAAAGAATCATTCCTGAAATCACTAAAAGCAGAACATAAAATTGAACAACTCTGGAAAGGGAAAAATTACACGGTTTGGGGAATGCCTTTCTACAATGAAGAAGTAAAGAAAAAAGAATTTGAAGAAAGTTTTAAAGAATTTACTGAATAAATCATGATGTCAAAGACCAAATGGCAAAGAATATTTATCAGTTTCCAGCATGGTTGTGAAGATACCATCCCTGTAAAGGCAAACTTGTTCGCCTTTTTCAGTACATCTAATGCATTATCAAACAGTTTTTTACAATTTGCTCACCTCATTGGTGAGGCGAACAAAATCAAATGAATATTAAATAAAGTATCATGGCTCTAAATCCTGAAATACCCAATAACGAACTGCCTTTGTTGCCACCCGACAGGGATGCAATTGAAACCAAAGCCATTTTAAGGCAGGAAAGCAAGGCGGCCGTTGCTCTGGCTGAGTTAAAAGGATTGGCACATACACTGCCTAACCAGAATATTCTCATCAATGCCATTGTTCTGAAAGAAGCTAAAGCTTCATCCGAAATTGAAAATGTAATCACCACCCACGATTCATTATACCAGGCATTAACCGCCAAATCATTCAAGCCCGATTCTGCCACAAAAGAAGTACTCCGCTATCGTGAGGCATTGTTTGCAGGTACGGAGTTTATCCGCAAAAATGGATTTTTAAGCACCAATGGTATTATTCAGGTTCAGAATATTCTCGAAGAAAACACGGCAGGGCTTCGCCAACTGCCCGGCACAACTTTAAAAAATGATGCCACAGGAGAGACAATCTACACTCCACCCGATGATAAAGATACCATCAGTAACCTGATGTCTAATCTGGAAAAATTCCTCAATATGGATGAAGATGATGATGTTTCGCCACTAATCAAGCTGGCGATTCAGCATTACCAGTTTGAAAGTATTCATCCATTTTATGACGGTAATGGCAGAACAGGTCGCATAGTAAATATTCTATACCTGATGTTGAAGGGCTTATTAGATAGTCCTATTCTCTATCTCAGTGGCTTTATTATTCACAATAAAGGAGAATATTACCGGCTGTTAAGAGATGTTACATTTAACTCTAATTGGGAACCCTGGGTGCTTTACATTCTGAAAGGTATTGAACAGACAGCAGCAGAAACCATCGGGCAGGTAAATGCTATTAATGCTTTGATTCAGGAAACCATTAATACGGTTAAAGATAAATCACCACGTATATACAGCAAAGATTTGATCGAGATTCTGTTTTTACAACCCTATTGCAAGATTGATTTTTTGGTTGATAATTTGAAAATTGAACGAAAAGCTGCATCAAGGTATCTGCAAAGCCTTGAAGAAATTGGCATACTTATTTCACGGAAAATCGGCAGGGAAAACATTTTTATTAACACAAAACTATTTGAATTATTGAAAGGAAGTAACATGTCCCATGATGGTACATACCTTTAGAACATGTACCAAAATTTATGATTACGGTACATATTAAATAAATATGGGTCAGTTTGGTACAAAAGCAAATTTATTGATAATGAATATATTGAATGTAAATAAGTTGAATCAAGACAATAATCAGGACATTCTGTCCCGATTATCGGAAACAAGGGCAAGTTTGCAGGAATTTTGCCCATATTCAAACATTATGGGCATTTCATGCCCACGTTCATAAAAATTAAATATCTCATTTTCAATGGCAGAGCAAAATCTTATACTAAACATTCTTACTTTCAACCATCCGGTTGTAAAGAAAGATTTTGCCTTCTACACCGAAAAGAAAAACGGCTGTTTGCCCATTAATCATTACGAGTTCCCTTTAAACATTGAAGAAATTATCCCTGATGCAAAGACACAAAAACTTCAACAACTTTATACCGATTTTGAAAATACCAGCGACAAGGAAGCCTTAATATCCGTTGACCTTACAAAGTGTACAAGGTTTGCAAAACATTATTACGCATGGCTCATTTACAACCATTTCAAAACCGTTGCAGATGTTGTAAACTCCAATTTTGTTAGAGACCTCGAAGTATGGTTTTACGACAAAAAAGAATCTTCAACTGAATACAACGCTTACAAGGTTTTTACCCTTCGGGTACAAATCGCCCGCAATGCAGCCACGCCTGAGCTTATCATTTCCTATGACGGCATTTCGTTGGTTCATAAAAAGAGCATTCTTGACCTCGATATTGAAACAACCATGTTTAAGAGGGTTGTTTACGAAAAACAGATTTACAAATACGATAAACTGCCCGATGAAGCAAAGTATCACTGGGAAAACGTCTATCCTATCCTGAGCAATACTCTGAAATATGCTTTGAATATTCCGGTTCAGCCCAAAAGAAATGGAACCAACAGGTACAAAGTGTATAAATCAAACCTCGATTATTTCATTGGAACATTCATAAAATCAAAGCAATTCAGCAGTATTATTGCATTGAATGATGAAA
>JAKPQD010000112.1 GCA_029572965.1 Bacteroidota bacterium
TATGGTCCGTCGGGGCCGGTTTCATATAGCAAAACCGAAGCAGAAACTCTTTTTTGGGCATTTGAATACCTGGCAAATGAAATAGGCATACCATATTGGAGATTTGGTTACAGGGCTTACCTTTCAGGATTTGTGTCTGACTCACGCGGTGGAACGGGTTTCGTACTTTCCCTTTACAATCTTCCAGACCTTAACTGGAGTTTTCAGATAAATACAAAATCAAATTATTACTTCATCCTGGATCCATGGGATAATTATTACAGTCATCAAAAAGCTACAGGACAAGGGGGTAATTCACTTTACGCAATTGGGGTCGGAATAAATGCAGCTGGGTTTGTTTCGAGTGCTGGAGAATATTCCAATGTTATAAATGGCAGCTGGAGAGGTGTAAACGGGAAATGGAACTCTTTGGAATGGGGAGGCAATCAATGGACAGGAGCACGTGCAAATGCTTTAAGTAAAGCTGGTTATTTCAAACTTGCAAGTAGAGGTTTATTTGTTGTTGGAACCGGAATTTCTTTATACCAAGGTGGCGATGCGCTTTTAAAAGGAGATTATGCCGTAGCTGCCAAATCTGGATTAGATATCGGAATGGGTGCTTTTGCAACCTTTGGAGGTCCTCCGGGTTGGATAATAGGGGGTGGATATTTTGCGCTTGATGCACTTGGAGCATTTGACCGTCCAATGATAACAACTCCGTATTCACCACCTATGTATGCAGTACCAGATAATACATATGTTGCACCACGTGTAATTTTTCCTTTGCGATGATGAAAATTTATAGATACTTATATTACCGGCTGTACTCATGGAATCTGAAAACATGGGGAGAAAAAGACATACCCCAATGGAATGCTTTGTTTGGAGTATCTTTTATGATGTTCCTTAACTTGGGGTTATTGGGGCTTTTACTGCAACTTTTGGGAGTAAATATTTTTTTGCGCAATGAACTGCCCAAGAAGGAGCTTGTAATAATAATGATAAGCTTTTTTGTTTTGAATTACTTCCTATTTGTCCATAAAGGTAATTATAAGTCAATAGTAAAAGAGCTAAAGAAGGAACCACCCGAAAAAAGAAGGGCAAATACGATTCTGATTTGGCTGTATGTCATATTATCTTTTGCTCTTTTTGTCCTTAGTGCGGTGTTTATCAAGAAACTTAATGGATAAATTAAACAGAAAAGCCGGAGCAATCCGGCTTTTCTGTTATAATGCAGCAACGTTTTTCTGAAAGAAATCTTTAAACTTCTTTGGGTGAACCTGGTTTGACCGGACATTATTTGTCTATTCTGATCAGCGCCGGGTATTAAGATTTCGTTTTCAAATAATACTCTTGTCCCGGCGCCAAAAATTGTTGGAATACCTTGCTGCAAACATGCCGCTCCTGCGGAGCTCAGAATAAAGCAGCATACTTAAAAGATTTGGGGCTGCCTTTTCTTTGTTACTTTGACTCCGTCGGGCCCGCCCCTG
>JAKPQD010000120.1 GCA_029572965.1 Bacteroidota bacterium
TCATATTATTAAAAATCATTTTTTTGTCAAGATTTTTTTGTATTTTCGTAAATTCTTCAAAAAATTTTTTACCCGGCATAACTTTCCAATGTATATCAATAAAAATACATCAAAACTGTAATAATTACATTTTTGAAAAAAAATATTGACTGCTTGACATTGCGATTATCATACTGTTGTATATAACTGTTTATGTTTACCGATGTAATGTATTAATTCATATTTTGATTGTATAGTAGTATAGTACAACAAAGTATGCAGGAAAATTGGTGCTGTACGATGCTACTATAGAGCATTTCAACCAAATTACGTATAATAGTTAATAGTGCAGTATCACCGTAGCATTTCAATACTATGGTTAATATAGTATAATCATATTGTAAGAACAACGAGGTGCTATGCTAAAGCGATTTTGCATTGCAACAATAGTCTTCGCAGTTACTGTAATGGTGACAACATCAGGTTTTTCCACTATCATAGTTGGTGCAAAGGGTGGATATTTTGTTCTGTTGAAGCTTCATTAAAAAACTATAAGGGCGAGTTAACCGTTGAAGAAGCAAAAAATTTAGCTCAGGCAGGTAAAAAGGAAGAAGCCAAAAAGCTTATTGAAGAAGCTAAAAAAGATTTCAAAGAAGCAGTTGCAATTGATCCAAACTATGTAAAGGCAAAGAAAAATCTTTCCAGAATATCAATGGCAATACCGGTAACGTTATAGTAACAGATATATATAATTATTGTTTTGCTCTTGTTGTAGTGAAACCACTCTTTTAGGGGCGCATTTCGATGTGCCCCAATTGTTAATTCTGATAGTTTCATCAACTGGCACCATCTATTGCTACAATAACATCAAATCTGTTATAGTAACAATTTTTACCAGCTATTAAGAAAAAAAGTTTACATAAACAATAACTATCGCTCATAGTAAAAACATTTTTAAATATACTTTAATGCTCTTTATTGTTGCACATTTGCATGCAATGGTGCAGCATGCAGTTTTGATGCAACATAGTAAAGGATGGTACCAAAATGCAATGCTGGCTTAATGGTAGATTATGTAATATACATGAAGCACATGTTTCATTGCTCTCGCATAGCTTTGGCCGGGGTACGGCAATATTTGAAGTTATGGAGATAGTTACTAATAGCAAAGGCACTGCACTGCTTGCCATACACCAGCATTTAGAACGCTTTACAAACAGCGCTCATGCTATTTACCTGAACCTTCCCTATTCCAATGAAGAAATTGTGTCAGGAATTATGAGCTGTGCAAAAGCAAACAACGTGACAAACGGGCTTGTGAAATTTTTTGCCTATTATGATGATATGGAACTTTCCATTATCCCGCATAATACCAATATTTCATGCGCTATTTTCTGCATGGATTACCAAAAACTATCGCTCAACTCAGAAGAACCTTCAAAACCCTCGCGTGCATGTATAAGCTCATACAAAAAATTAGATGCTTCTACTGTTCCGGTATATGCAAAAGTTGCGGGCAATTATGTCAACGGCTACCTTGCCCAGATGGAAGCAAGCAAAAAAGGATTTAATGATGCTATATTGGCGGATACCGAAGGCAACATCGCTGAAGCTGCAACGGCTAATATTTTTTTTGTTATGGGCGATAGTATCCATACACCTACCCTGCAGTCTATAATGCCGGGGATTACACGGATGATTATTCTGGACATGCTCCGCTATGAAAAGTTCAATTATAAGGAATGTGATATTCCTGCACGTGATATAAAACAATATAGCGAAGCATTCTTTTCAGGAAGCATTGACACCATACTGCCTATTGCATCGATTGATGATATTGCGTTTACACCCGCGCCCGGCACCATGACAGCACAGATTCAACAACTGCTCACTGCACTGCTAAATAATAACCACGACCTATCACAAAAATATTTGCATTATTTTTAAAACTGCCTCATCCATCACGGTGCCAATACAAACAACGCACCTTTTTTTGCGTTGTCCATGAAAGGCTTATAGATGAAAGGAATATAATTTGTTGACATGCACACAGGTTAG
>JAKPQD010000129.1 GCA_029572965.1 Bacteroidota bacterium
TATCAAGTCCACCGTTTACTTTAACACTTCCGCTTTTAACCTTGTTTTCTCTATCACAAATCAAATTGGTTGTTTTTGGTATTCCTTTAGTAAGTATAAACATATACTCAAAGTTTTGTCCATAAAACTTATTACTTCCCAAACAACCGCTTCCAGTCTTTTCCCAAATCATTGTTTCTACATTAAAGCCGATTTGATTAAAGAATAAAACCTGTTTAAATGATGTTAAACTTTCACATCCGTTTTTTGTAGCATCTCCAACTACCCAAACAACAACTCCACCTTGCTTTGTTACTCTAAACAGTTCTTTTGCCACATTTTCAAAGTCAAAACAATATCCATTGTAAGTTCTCAAATCGTCATACGGTGGAGAAGTAACCGTTAAGTCAATGAAATTATCAGGCATTCGTGCCATAGTATCAAGGCAATTTTCGTTGTATATTTTATTTATTTCCATCCCTTCTTTTTTTTAATTTTTTTATTTAGTGCTTCGATTTGAGTTTTTCGGTAAATAACCGCAGCCAGCTTATAACAGCGGTTTGGCGGCATTAAAACGACCGCCAAGCCGCAAAACGTTACCTGCAATGCCTCTCGACACTGGCAATCGTATCGTGTATTGCACCACCGTGAGAAAATAAACACACTTTTTCGACAGTAAAGCCACGACCTGCACCCATTGTATTTGAATGATAGCCGAACGTAATTACTTTACCACCTTCTTTTAATACGTTCATTATTTCATCTTTCATCTGCTTAAATGGGCTGCATCTTATTCCTTTATACATTTCCATACTCTTACGAAAGGCATAAGGTGGGTCAAGTAATACTGTATCAAACTTTTCACCCTGCCACGTTCTTAAAAATTCAACAGCATCCATTCTGTAATCAGCCAATGCTTCTTCATCTAAGTCGTTTCTTACTTCATCAATATTCAGCTTTGTCCTACCTGCAAAAAGGTTCAAAGTTTTGCCTTCGCAATTACGTTCAGCCCATTCCCTTATTGGCTTTACTGAAAAAGTGTAGCGGTGTAGCGGACACTTAATATAATCAAACGCTGGCACAGCAGGTAACACTGTATTGCCAAAAGTGGGGCGGACGTTTTTCAATTTATCTTCTGTACTCATATTAAACATTTGTTTTTCAATTTAACTTTGGTGGTTTAATGCCCCACCTTCGGCAATACCCTAACCGTTATATGAAATGCCTTGCTGACCGTTTCCAATTGAAGTTCCGTGAAGGAAAAACAAAAAGAAAAAAGCCACCGCACTTTTTATAACCATCTAATTATTGGTTCTCCTTCATAACCAATTTCCCATACAAACCAAGCAAATGCCATTGTACTACTATTCATTTTCTTGCCTGTTAGTTCGTCAATTTCACTTCCGTTTCTCAATGGTTGTTGTCGCTTCTTAAAAACATACACGTATTTTAATGGTGTTTGTTCAAAATATGTAGCCCTTTCTGCTCCTTCCAATGCTTGTAATTTACCAAACAGTATAACGTGCTTTTTTGCAACTTTCAATCCTTTTTCTACAAACTCCTTAAATAGTTTAAACGGTGGGTTTGTAATAACTGTATTGTATTCAGCATTAAATTCGTTTGTCAAAAAATCAACCCCCACATTGCCAAATCCTCTATCAACTAAATCAAAAGATTTTGTTCTGTATGGGTCTAATAGTTTTGATATATGTCCTTCGCCACAAGCAGGTTCTAAAGCAGGGTATTCAATATTCCATACTTCTAATAATGCTTTTGTGCTATCGGTATGTGTTGCATAATAATCATTGTCAACTCTACCACGTTCAGGATTTCCTCCTGCAATTTTTCCTCCTTGTTTCATATTTTTTATTTTAAATTTTCCACGCTTTTTTTCTTTTTGTTTTTCTGTTTAGTGTTCCAATTGGGCTTCATCGTAAATAAGTCGGCACTTCATATAACACGGGTTTTGCGTCATTGGGGGCTTTCGTTTTCAAATCAAGTTCTGTCATATAATTAAATTTAGTTTTTCAAATGAGCTTTAGTGCTGGGAATCCCCAACGAACGCAAAGCCCGAAAACGTTA
>JAKPQD010000060.1 GCA_029572965.1 Bacteroidota bacterium
TTTAATTTTAAGCTAACCTGCTGCTGCATGGGCTATTCAAAATGAAAAGAAATCATCAGTATATTGGAATTGAGCTTTCAGAGAGAGCTAACATAAATAGGGGCATCTTTGGGTATATCTAGACCTGGTTCATTGACCTTATGGTTAAGAATATCCATAAGTCCTAATGAAAGCTTAATTTCAGTAGAAAACTTAAAAAATTCTAAATAAAAATCCACCCCAAAACCCACTTCGACATAGAAGTCCAGCGGTTTTAAAAGGACAAATTTATGTTTATCATCAAACTTTGACTTGGTGGCAAGGTCATACCGAACGCTTCCTCCGGCAATGAAATAAGGCCTGGTATTATTCAGACGCATAGCCTTGTATTTGATAAGTATTGGAAGGTCAAGCATGCTGGATTCAAGCATAACTTCCCGCATCATTGAATCTACCTTATTTACTGATTTACCTGAAAAATATTGAAGTGTACGTTGTCCAAAATTAAAACTTGGCAGGCAGCGCAAATTGAAATATTCGCCTAACCTCAAATCAGAAATCATTCCTACTTGAAACCCCAAGCCTAAGCCAAGCTGATCAGCATAATAATTTTCATTTAGCCCATTGTAATTGCGGCCAAAAGTAAAATCCATCACATTGAGGCCCATAGTATAACCAAAGTGCAGAGGTTTGTCATCGTACTCGGGGTTATGTTTATATTTGCTTTTCTGCCCCCATCCTAAAATCTGACAACAAACCACAAGAATGAAAAATAATATGTATTTTTTATAAGCTTGCATTCAGTTTACAACATATTAAATTTTATCGCCAGTATAAAGGTTCACTATGCCAAAAGTCATGCTTTTACAAGTATTTTGAACAAACCCGGCTTTTGTCAGATGTTCAAGAAAAGCTTTGCCATCAGGGAAACTCTCCACCGACTCAGGCAAATACGTGTAAGCAGCCCTGTCTTTCGAAATAAAACGTCCAATAAACGGCAATATTTTTCGGAAGTAAAAATAATAGATTTGTTTGACCGGGAAATATTTTGGCTTTGAAAATTCCAACACTACCACTTTTCCTCCGGGTTTAAGCACCCTGTACATCTCCGACAAGCCTTTATCAAGGTTCTCGAAGTTTCGTACACCAAAAGCAACAGTAATAGCATCAAAATGAGCATCAGGGAACTGAATACCCTCAGAATCTCCTTGTTGCAACTTTATTCTTTGAGCAAAGCCTTTTTTTTCAATCTTTTCCCGGCCAATACTCAACATATTTTCAGACAAATCAATACCTATAATGTCAAGCTTTGTCCTTTTAGCCGTTGTAATAGCCAAATCGCCAGTACCTGTAGCAACATCGAGCACTATACCGCTTTTTATATGCTTAATTTTTGAAATAGCCTTTCTGCGCCAGAAATTGTCAATACCCATCGAAAGAAAATGGTTTAGAAAGTCATAGCGAAATGCAATGTTGTCAAACATCTGCCTTACCTGGCTTTTTTTCGAACCTTGGGTATCTTTATAAGGTATTACCATGCATTTACGGTTATAAAATATTCAGCAGTTGTTCTTTAATCTTCTCCAGCTCATCTTTCATCATCACCACAATGCGCTGTATGTCGGTATCATTGGCTTTAGAGCCAATGGTATTTATCTCGCGCCCCATTTCCTGGGCAATAAAGCCCAGCTTACGGCCAGCTGCGCTTTCGTTGGTAATGGTCTGGATAAAAAACTGACAATGGTTGTGCAAACGGACTTTTTCTTCGGTAATATCTATCTTTTCGAGGAAATAAATGATTTCTTGCTCAAAACGGTTAGCATCAATACTTGCAGCCGGAATAAACTCATTGAGGTTTTTGCTAAGCCGTTGTTTTATCTTGTCAATGCGCTGTTTTTCAAACTGTTCAATTTTTTTAATAGCCTCATCAATAGTATTTACGCGTTGTTTAACATCATGCTCCAAGGCAGCACCTTCCTGACGGCGGAATTGGATAAAATCAGCCAAAGCCTCATTAATAAGTTTGGTCAGGCTTACCCACTCTTCTTCAATCAGGCCCTGGGCTTCGTTTTTTAACACCTCGGGAAGCCTGATAACAGAAGTATATAGCTGTTCACCCACAGTAACACCCAATTCCTCAGCCAAATCCTTAAGTTGGCGATAATAATCTTTGACAACATCAGCATTTATGGCGTAATTTGAAGTAGCTACACTTTGTTCAACCGTTACAGACAGGTCTATCTTACCTCTTTCAATAGCGCGCCCTACAATATTGCGAATTTCAGCCTCTTTTTCGCGATAAAACAAAGGAAGCTTAAGGTTTATATCAAGCTGTTTGCTGTTGACCGAACGTATTTCAATTGTTACGTTTTTATTGGCAAAAACTCCGGTAGCTTTGCCAAAACCTGTCATGGATAATTGCATGTTTTATTATTTAGTGTTATGGGGTTTGGGGTCAGGAGTCAGGATGTTTCATATTTCACCCCCCAGACTCTTATCCCCAGCCTCCTTTTTAATCCAGTCTTACTTTTTCATTTCTATAATCAGATTCAACAAGCCCGTCGCGCAACCTGACGATGCGATGAGCATGCAGGGCAATGTCTTCCTCATGTGTAACAAGTATTATCGTATTTCCCCTTTGATGAATATCATTGAAAAGCCTCATGATATCAATAGAAGTCTTGGTATCAAGGTTTCCGGTAGGTTCATCAGCAAGGATAATGGCCGGATTGTTTATCAAAGCCCTTGCCACAGCCACACGCTGTCTTTGACCACCAGATAATTCGTTAGGTTTATGGTGCATACGCTCGGTCAACCCCACCATGTCAATAATCTGTTTAGCTTTTTCAATCCTCTTTTCCTTTTCGACACCGGCATAAACAAGTGGCAACATTACATTTTCCAAAGCATTGTATCGTGCCAACAAATTAAATGTTTGGAAAACAAAGCCAATTTCGCGGTTACGAATGGTAGCCAACTCGTTATCATTGAGCTTGCTGACACTCGTACCATTTAAAATATAATCCCCAGAAGTTGGTACATCCAGACAACCCAGAATGTTCATAAGTGTTGATTTTCCTGAGCCTGAAGGCCCCATGATAGCAACATACTCGTTTTTATTAATCTCGATATTTACCCCCTGTAATGCAGGAACAACAATCTTTCCTACATAATAATCTTTGCGTAAATCTTTAATACTAATAATACTTTCCATTGTATTGGGGATTTTTAGGTACTATTATTTGTACTTGTTCATTTTATCGTCAATAGTAACAGCCTTTTGCGATGAAGACTGGATTTTAAGGTAACACATCATGTCTTCAGTACCCGCGGCATAACAGGCTGCATGTACCTTTTCTACCAATGTCATCACTTCGGCATAGGTGCCTTCTACAACCGTTTCAAAAGGGCAAACCTGATATTTCAGGCCGGAGGTTTTGATAATTTCAATAGCTTTGTCAACAATATCATACGGGTGTTTGTCTTTGCTGCGTGGCAACACCTGAATAGCAGCATTAATCTGTTGGTTCATAATTTATCTGTTATATCTTCTTTTTTGTTGGCCACTTGGAGTATTTCATCAAAAGAAAGTATGCGTACATTAGTAACAATGCAATTTTCGTCAACAAAGTTACCGAATATATTTATTTTATTGATAACGTCGCGCATAAAATGATGTATTGGGCTAACAATTGGTATTAGAAGGATTATTTTTGCCAAAAACCTTTCAAACTGAATATCTTCTAATTCTGCGTCATAAACTGGCAATCCAAGTTCTACTTCATTTTTAATAGTTTTTTGCTGCCAATCAGTAAAATCAAGACCTTCTCGATTGAAAAAAGCAATGAAATACCTGAGCTTCCGATCTCTTCCGCCCAGGCCGGTACAAAGAAATATCTGTGGTTGTTCGAGCAAATCGGACTGAATGTACATTTGGGCTTCCTGTAATGCCATTAATGACCATTGATATAATACAGGATGCTTTTGGGATACAAACTTTTCGATAATACGAAATGATTTTACATCTTTGCTATGGGCCAACTGAATGAGAAGAATCTTTTTGATTTCCTCATCTGCACTTTCATCATCAAGCAATTCGACATTTAATTCACCTTCAGGCAAAGACAATTTCTTGTTCCTGTATTTTTGGGACAGGTCAAAGTACTTTACCTGCAGGTCAACATCTATCCTTTCGTTGATAATATTCACTTCTCCTTTAAAATCAACAAGCAGTTTTCGTAGATCTTCCAAAGGATCTGTTAATGCACCCGTTTCTTCCATGAATTTTTTTTAGCAAAAATAAGCTTTAAAAAAAACTACCAGGTATTTGGAAAGAAAAAGATTTCTATCATTTCTATGCCACAGCTTTCTTGTATTTCCTGACAGCTAAAGTCAACATGGCAACAGCATAAATGCCCATACAGGATATTTCGAACAAAAGGTCTTTAAAACCTGAACCTTTAAGCAGTATCATGCGGATAACCCTCATAAAATAATACGCCGGATTAAGATGATTTACCATTTGTGCCCAATTGGGCATGGTTTCGACGGAAGTAAAAATACCACTCATCATGATACAAATAATCATTACGAAAAACATAATAAACATAGCTTGTTGCTGGGTTTCAGTAATGGTAGCCACGAAAAGACCAATACTTAATACTATCACCAGATAAATAGCTGCAATGGCAAATAATAAAAATAAGCTACCCTCAATAGGTATGTCAAAAATCAATTTTCCAATGGTCAATCCTACACCAAGCTCAATAAGGGCAAGAATCCAAAACGGAATAAGCTTTCCGGCTATAAACTGGTATTTTTTGACAGGGGTAACATTGATTTGCTCGATGGTACCAATTTCTTTTTCCCTGACAAGGTTTAAACCCGCTAAAAACATACCTACAAGCGTAACCAAAACCACCAAAACCCCGGGTACCATAAAACATTTATAATTCAACTCAGGATTGTACCAAAAACGGTGTTGTATATTCAGTTGTGCCGGAGCAACATTAGTACCAGCAACACCTATAGATACTGGTCGGTTGTACCTTCCGCTTTGAATAAGCTCTGCCTGATAATCGGCCATGATAGCCTGAATGTACGAACTGGCAATACCGGCCACCATACCGTTGATAGCATTAAAGGTAGCCTGAACTTTTGCCGATGACTCGTTTAAAAGCTGTTTCTCAAAATCGCGGTTGATGCACAAAACCACATCTGCCTTGCCATCTTGCATAAGCTGTTGCGCCTGGATAGCAGAAGACATATAATTGTCAATAACGAAGAATTTCGAAGCCAGAAAATGCGAAGCCAAACGCCTTGAAGCCATTGAGAGGTCATTGTCCACAATCACCATCCGGATGCTTTTCATTTCCATGGTTGCAGCATTCACCAAAATTAAAAGTTGCACCAACGGAATGACAAATATGATAGGCAACATCATTTTGTTGCGAAAAATCTGGGCAAACTCTTTTTTCAGGAATATCAATATTATACGCATAACAGCAGTTTTTACCTCCTAATTTTAAACTTTTTAATAGCCAGCAGGATAAAAAACAAATTCATCGACAGCAGGATCAACGTCTCTTTCCATACCTCTTTCAGGCCATTTCCCATCAACATAATATGTTTCAGTATGATAATAAAGTACTTTGGAGGCATTATATTACAAAACCATTGTAAAATGAGCGGCATATTTTCTATAGGAAAAATAAAACCAGATAACAAGATGGTTGGAAGCATCAATCCCACCGCAGAAACAAACATAGCAACCATTTGGCTATCGGCTATTGTTGAAATAAGTATCCCTAATGATAAAGCCAGGGAAATAAACAGAAAACATTCGAAAAATAGGAGAAACAAGCTCCCGGCAACTGGAAGGCCAAACACAGACCATCCTAATACAACAATTACAAATGCATTGATAAATGAAAGTAATATATATGGAGTAACTTTACCCAAAAGGATTTCAACAGGCCTCACAGGCGAGACCAGCAATACATCCATGCTCCCGTATTCTTTTTCTCTTACAATTGAGACAGAAGTCATCAAAGCAGAGATAAGCATCAGGATAAGTGCCATAATACCCGGAACAAAAAAATACACTCCTTTAAGCTCAGGATTATACGCCATGCGAACCTCAGGAACTATTTGCAACATCCCGGACTTTTGAACATTTTTATCATTTATGTACCCCCGAATTACAGCAGTGGCATAAGAAACCGAAAGATTGGCAAAATTGGCATCAGAAGCATCAGCAATAATCTGCACATTGGCTTTGCGATTGCGTTGCAGGTTATAGTCAAACTGCTGTTCAAACACTATAGCAAGCTTTGCAGCCCCCGATTTAAAAACACTTTCAAGCTGACCATAATTACTAATCCGCTGTTTAACTACAAAATAACATGAAGACTCAAGCCTGTCAACAATCTGGTTAGTAGTGTAATCATTGGATTGATCCAACACTGCAATTCCAATAGTCTTGATTTCGTTGGTAATAACAAAGCCAAAAAGCAGCATAAGAGCAACCGGAATACCAAACAAAATGAGCATTGTACGCTTATCGCGCAAAATGTGGTGAAACTCTTTCTTTACCAGACTTAAATATGTCTTCATAATGCTTTTTCTACTCAAATACTTTACTCTCTACGAATTCAAAATCGAGCTAACATCACTCATCGTCAACTCATTGAAATTGTTGATTATTTTATCAGCCTTTACCAGTTTATCAGGCGTGAAAGAGGTTGTAATAGCCACAACCTTCATTCCTGCAGCTTTGGCAGCTTCTATACCTAATACCGAATCTTCAATAACAAGGCAGTTCTTAGGTTCAATGCCCAGTAATTTTGAAGACTTGAGATAAATTTCAGGATCGGGCTTGCCATGTGTCACCTGCGATTCGTCCACCAAAATATCGAAGAAGTTCCTGATATCCAGCTTGTCGAGAACAAAGTCAAGATTTTCAGTAGGTGCAGAGGTTCCAACTGCCAAACGATAATTGTTTTTGCGCAATTCAAACAACAAGTTCATCAATCCATCAGGAGCAGAAATACTTGACGCAAAAACCTCTCTGTAAAGCGCTTCTTTTTCAATAGCTATCTCGTTAACCCTTTTTGCATCATTTATACCAAGTAACTTTTCGACAAACACTTTGTTTGTCCCGCCAAATATATCCCTTACCAAAGGAGCCATCTCGGGACGCCCATATTTTTGGCACATCATCTGCCATGTTTGATCGTGAACCTTACTGTTATCGACCAACACCCCATCCATATCAAAAATTACTGCTTTCATATTGAGAGGTTAGTGTTTAGGGGTTTGTAAATAGTCAATAATAACTCTTTCTTCATATTTGTTGTTGTTTGTGTTTTTTTATTCGTAATTAGTAATTAACATTCCTTGCTACTTTAAAAAATAACTCATCAATAGAATTGACCTGGTGCTTTTCTTTCAAATCTTTGGGTTTGCCCAGTTCAATGATTTTACCCTCGGACATAATGGAAACCCTGTTACAATACTCGGCTTCATCCATATAATGCGTTGTAACAAAGACCGTAATGCCCATTTCGGCCGTTTCGTTTATCAAATCCCAGAACTGACGGCGTGTTATCGGGTCAACACCTCCTGTAGGCTCGTCCAAAAAAACAACTTTTGGTTTGTGCAACACTGCAATAGAAAAAGCTATCTTTTGTTTCCAGCCTAATGGTATGTCTTTTATCAGCTTTTTCTGCATATCCTGCATACCAAACTTCTCAATCAGCTCATTGGTACGTTGTTCAATTGTTTTTTTATCCAAACCATAAATTCCACCAAAAAAACGGATGTTCTCCATCATGTTCAAATCATCATAAAGCGAGAACTTTTGGCTCATATAGCCAATGCTTTGCTTTATCTTTTCGCTTTGTTTATAAACATCATAACCTGCAACATAAGCTTCACCTGACGTTGGAGAAAGCAATCCGCATAAAATACGTATTGCAGTGGTCTTTCCTGCCCCATTAGCCCCAAGAAACCCAAATATCTCGCCTTTTTCAACAGAAAAAGTCAGGTTATCATTGGCAACAAACTTCCCAAATTTTTTGGTCATGTTTTTTACCCATATTACAGTACTATCAGCCTTATCTATATCCTGAAACCTTTCCATTTTCTATTGAACCATTAATTTCATAAAACAATCTTCAACAGTTGGGTTTATTGGCTTTATTTCAACATTAGAAAAACCAGTATTTTTGAGCTCTGTCACAACATTATCAATAACCCCGGTATTCAGCGTAACATGCACTTCCTGCCCAAACAAATGAACATTTTTGCAATAGTTTGAATGCTTGAGGTATTCCTTCATTTTATAGACTTTATCTGAAGTTACAGCATATAGCACTTCATTAAAAGAATTGACTACAGCCTGAGGCGTATCAATCTGAAGAATTTTTCCAGATTGCATAAGGGCTACCCGGTCACATAAAGCGGCTTCGTCCATATATGGTGTTGATACCAGGATAGATATGCCTTTTTTCTGAAGATTCTTGAGCATTCCCCAGAACTCCTTTCGCGAAACAGCGTCAACGCCAGTAGTTGGCTCATCCAATATAAGCAACTTCGGTTTATGTATCAGGGCACAAGACAATGCCAACTTCTGTTTCATACCTCCAGAAAGTTTTCCCGCTGGCCTATCTTTAAAAGGCTCTATCTGCGAATAGATGTCACTTACAAGATGGTAATTTTCCTGAACAGTAGTTCCAAAAAGCGCTGCAAAGAACTCAATATTTTCTTCTATGCTTAAATCGGGATAAAGCGAGAACTTGCCCGGCATGTACCCAATATGTTTGCGCAAAGCTTTGAAATTGGCATTCACTTCCATTCCACATACCTCTGCAATTCCACTATCCGGGACCAGCAGCGTTGCAACAATTTGCATAATGGTTGTTTTACCAGCCCCATCTGGCCCGATAAGTCCGAATATCTCATTCTCGTTCACTTCAAACGAAATATCCTCAATCGCCTTGGTTGTGCCGTAGGTCTTGCAAAGATTATTTAACCTGACCATCATAAATGCTATTTTAAAATTTCACTTCCGCAGGCATCCCTATTTTTAGCGATCCGTCATTCGGAACATCAATTTTAATGGCATATACAAGGTTCACCCTTTCATCTCTGGTTTGAATTATCTTTGGAGTAAACTCTGCCTTTGAAGAAATCCATGATACCTGGCCATCATACTGCTGAAAGCTTTCATTAGCCCCATCAATAAACACTTTTACTTTTTGGCCAATCTTCACCTGCGACAGCTGAGATCCGGATATAAAAGCCCTGAGTTTCATGACCTTCAAGTCTGCAATTTTGCAAATCACCTTCCCTGGTGTGATTATCTCGCCCTTTTCAACGTATTTGTCCAATATTGTGCCATTGACAGGACTAACAACCTTATACTTTGAGAGTTGATCGGCTATTTGGGCTATTTGCCATTGCAAAGCCTTAATTTCTGCATCTATTGAGTGCATTTGTGTTGCAACAGCATTTTTTTGTTTAGCTATAAGCTTTAACTGGTCATTAATGTCGTCAAGTTGCTTAACCGGGGCAGATCCGTCAGACACAAGCTTCTCAATACGTATTTTATTCACCTCAGCGGCCCTTAACTGTTCGTCATACACATCCAACTGAGATGCTACTTGCGTTTTACGTGCACGGGCCGACTCAATCTGAGCTTCCAACTGGTTTATACGCAACACCGTTGAAACAGAGTCAATAGAAAGAAGTACATCCCCTTGTTTAACCTCCTGCCCTTCATCAAATTCCAGCTCAGTAATTTTACCCTGAACCTCAGAGGTAATTTGAGTTTCAACGACTTCAAAATTTCCATAAGCATCGGTTTTACCATTTCGGTTGTTGCACGACACAAACGCCAAAACACTTATCATCGCTACAAATTTTATTATTCTCATTGTCTTTATTTTATCGTAATTTTTAATTCGTAATTGAATATTAAGTTTAATAAACCCCATAAATGCTTTGTAAATTGCTTTGTTCCTGCATGAGCTGAACTTTATGCATCTCGAGGTTCAACTTGGCTTGCATTTCGGCATTCAAGTCATTGATAAAATCTGTAGAAGAAATCAGGCCTTTATCAAGCCTGTCTGCCGAACGCCGGGCAATGGAGCTGCGCAGCTCAACAATCTTAGCATCTGTAACAACAGCATTTTCGAGCTGTACAATGCGTGATTTGCTATTATTGATAGATATTTGTATGTTATTTTCCACTGCACTGCGCTGATTATTGATCATTACAGCCTGCATACGGGCAATACTCCTTTCCCGGGCTGAATTGTTCCAATCGAAAATATTCCACTTGAAATTCAGGCCTATTATATAGTAAGGATCAAAAGAAGTAGAAAGCATATTCAATCCCGGTTTACCATACCCTGCCTGAGCAAATGCAGACAGCTTGGGCATACGCTGGGCTTTATATATTTTTTCAGAATATTGCAGGGCTTCTTGTTTTGCATCCAATGCAGCCAAATCAGGACGGCTCATTTGCAAACTATCCGGCTTATTAATAACAGGTATATCAAACTTTGCCGAATCGCCTATTTGCTCGCCCATCAATACCGAAAGGTTTGCCAACAATGATTTATAAAGCATATCTAATTCAAATAGCTGTTGATTAAGTTTCAAAACCTCTACAGTAATGTTATCTCTGTCCGACTCCATCATCATCCCCTGTGATATAAGGGAATTTATCTGCTTCAATTTTGTATCATAAGTATTTATAAGCACTTCAACCAGCTTTTTATTCGAACGGTTAAGAATAATGGAATAATACAACTGAGTAGTTTGGTCAAGTACTTTATTTATATCCGATTTAGCGCTAAATACATCCGATTTATAGGATAAATCAGAAAACTCACGCCGCGCCTTGTTCAAACCTCCGTCATATATCAATTGCGTGGCATCAAGCCAAACTTTGTATTGGTCACGGTCTGTTTCAATTGTTTTTTTGGAAAACCCAATTGGTTTCTGAAAAGTATCAGGTAGCAGCATATCAAGTTTAATAGCATCACTCTGATATGTAGCTTGTCCATTAAGGTTTAACTGAGGCAGCCACTCATTTTTCAAATTTTTTCCCTTTAAACATGCAATAGAATCGGTGATTGTAGCATTAGGGCCAATCGGATGATTTTGCCGCACCCTTTGTTTGCAGTATTCAAGGCTTATTGCTTGTCCATAAATAAAAGTTGGCACAAAAGCAAACAAAAGGACTACAGGTATTTTAAATAATCTCCTCATAATTACTTTTTAATTGCATTGATTACAAACTCGGCAACAGCCTTTTTCCGTTCTTCAATGAACAAATTCCAATCGCCAGAATTATTGGCAAATACAACCCCTTGTATTAAAGGCTTTCCAATAACCGGGAAAATACACATTGAAACAATGTTTACAATAAGATGACGAAAATCAATAGGCCTAATAACGCCCTTAGCTATATTTTCCTGGATCGACATTACAAAAGGTGCCATGACATTGTTTCTCAACATATCAATTTTATCAATCATAAGTTTCTTAAACGCTTCCGAGTCTCTATTTATCTCCTGGACAACAAAAACCGGAATATGTGGATTGTCAGAAAAAAAACTAATGTAATTATCAACAGCCACCTCTATTCTTTCAAAGAGAGACATATCCTTAGACAAAGTGAAAGCCATATTTTCAAAAAACTTATCAATTGTTTTTGAAAACACCATTTCAAACATTTTATCTTTTGAACGATAATAATAGTGTAGCAATGCTTTGTTGATACCAGCCTTATCCGAGATATCCTGCATACGGGCACCGTAATAACCTTTTTCAAAAAAAACTTCCATTGCCGCAGCAAATATCTGCTCTTCAGTTTTTAACCGTTGTTCGTCTGTCATAGGCTATAATTTTTTAGCAAATATAAATTAACTATTTGGTTAAACCAAATAATTTATCCAAAATATTAAATTTTTTAGTTAATACTTTCATACCTCTTTTAATAATCGCTTAATTACAACTAAAAACGCTCAATTTAATATATATATATAACAAAAAATATATAATTAATTACATTTTTTAATTATTAAACATATTTATATTATTTTTTGTAACATAAATATGTTATTTATAATAATTTTTTGAATTTTATATTAAAAATAACATCATTTTGGATATAAAATTATTTTTATAATAAATAAACTTTTAATAACACTTTATTTATATAAATATATTTTCATTTTTTACTTTATTTTTTAAATTATTATCACTTTTTATGTGTTATTTTAAAATTAATTACTATTTTTGTCTTGAAATTATTAACCGTAAAATATATTTATTATGAAAACAAGTTTAAAAGTGATGGTGGTAGCAGTTGCTACAATGGTATCAGGAGCAGTTTCTTTAGCACAAACAACCGTAACCCCGGGATTGGATTTGTATAGCACTTATCTTTGGAGGGGCTCAAAAATTGATGGGCCTTCGGCCCAACCTTCGTTGGTTGTTAAAAATGGCGGATTGACAGTTGGGACATGGGGCTCTTTCGGATTGGCAAGCTCATACAGCGAAATTGATTTTTACGTTTCTTACGCGTTTGAGTTTGGCCTTTCATTGGGCGTAACCGATTATTATTATCCAACCTTAAACGCTGACGGGTATAGTGCATTTGAATTTTCAAAAGATTCAGGGGCACACGCTATTGAAGCAAACGTTGGATATACATTGGACAAGTTTACCCTATCGGCCAACTACATCTTCAATGAAGCTGCCGCAGCTGCTTCAACCGGTGGCGACAAATACTTTGAAGCCAGCTATGCTTTTGAAAGCTTTAGTTTATTTGTAGGTGCCGGAGACGGATGGCATACCAAAGACACCAAATTTGCCCTTTGTAATATTGGCGCAAAAGCAACAAAAGAAATCAAAGTCTCTGATTCATTCTCAATTCCTGTAACAGGCGTTTTAATGATAAACCCGGACAAGGAATTAATCAGCTTAGGCGTAGGTATTTCATTTTAACAAATACCCTTTATAAATCACCAATGAAACTCCCATATCCTTGTAAAATAATAATATAAAGTAAGCACTATGAGAGTTTCATTATTCATTAAAATTTAAATTTTACAATAATGAAAAAGATTGAAGCTATTATCCGTAAGTCGAAATTTGAAGATGTAACCAATGCCCTTCATGAAGCTGAAATCGACTTTTTTACTTACTCAGAGGTTGTCGGAGTTGGAAATGAAAAATCCGGTGCAATATATAGGGCTACCGTTTATGAAACCAGGTTTATACCTCGAATATTAATTTCTTTCGTTTGCCGGGACCATTTGGCCGAAAATGCAGTGCAGGCAATAGCAACAGCTGCCAGAACGGGCGAACTTGGCGATGGCAAAATCTTCATATCAACTGTTGATGATTCTGTCCGCATAAGAAATGGAGAAAGAGGCCCTGAATCATTGTTTATTAAAGATTAGTGTAAATATAAAAAAAGATATTATGGATTCAACAGCATTAACAATAGGTTTAAACACCATATGGGTGTTAATAGCAGGAGCTCTGGTGTTCTTTATGCAAACAGGGTTTGCCTTAGTCGAAGCAGGTTTTACCCGATCAAAAAACACGACAAACATATTATTTAAAAACTTAATGGACTTTTGTATTGGCACTTTCGTCTTTTGGCTATTAGGCTATGGAATAATGTTTGGTGCCGGAAACGGGTTCATCGGGGGATTTGAATTGTTCTCAAAAGTTGACCACGGAGCTGCAGCAGGATTGCCCAACATGGCATTCTTTTTCTTTCAATTAGTATTTGCCGCTACTGCTGCTACAATTGTATCGGGTGCTATGGCAGAAAGAACAAAATTTTCAGCATACTTAATATATAGCGCCATAATCTCGTTAATTATTTATCCCATTTCAGGCCACTGGATATGGGGGGGAGGCTGGTTGTCACAATTAAGTATCCCCATGCACGATTTTGCAGGATCAACAGTAGTGCATTCTGTAGGCGGATGGTTAGCCCTGACAGGAGCCATTGTATTAGGCCCTCGCATTGGTAAATATAAAAATGGAAAAGCAAATGCTATCCCTGGTCACAGCATAACTTTAGCAACTTTAGGCGTATTTATCCTCTGGATTGGTTGGTTTGGATTCAACCCAGGTTCAACTTTAGGAGTGGGCGACGCAGGCTTGATTTCAAAAATATTCGTAACTACAAATGCTGCCGCTGCAGTTGGAGGCATTGCCACTATGATTTTGACATGGTTTAGATATGGAAAGCCTACCCTTTCGATGACATTAAACGGTGTTTTAGCAGGATTAGTAGCCATTACAGCTGGTTGCGACGCTGTAACTCCCGGAGGAGCTGTTATTATAGGTTTTATAGCTGGAATTGTTGTAGTTTTCTCAGTAGAATTGTTCGATAAAGTATTTAAAATCGACGATCCGGTTGGTGCAATATCAGTCCACGGAATATGCGGGGCTCTTGGTACATTATTAGTTGGCATTTTCTCACAAAGCGGAGGCGTTCTTTACGGTGGAGGCTGGGGATTATTTACAAGCCAGGCTATTGGAGTAGTATCGGTTGCTGCATGGACTATTGCAGTAGGCTTCATTCTCTTCCTTGCCATCAAATACACTATTGGTATCCGTGTATCAGCAAAAGAAGAAGAAATTGGGCTCGACTTCTTCGAACATGGAGAAACAGCCTACAACAACCATTAAAAAATTGTACTAAAAATACACTTGATAAAAAATGCACCTTTTGTGGTGCATTTTTTTATCAAGACAATCAAGAACATAAAATACATGAAGCAACATAGTTGCAATATATTTAAAGACCCTTCGAAATAAGGTGCGTAGCACCGAATAATAATTCGCCTCTACTTACCTTAATCAATGTAAAGCTGATTTTTCTGCAAATATTTATACACTTCACAGTTAAAAGAAGATTATTACTAACCTGTCCAAGTAAAACTAAAAAAGAAAAAGAATATATTTAGTAAACCTATACCCAAAAAATAACCTTAGCCATATTTGAAAAACAGGTTACCTAAAAATATAAAAGTTGAACCAGTCTGCCAAATATAAAAACCATGCTTAATTAAAAATCAAATTTTTATATATAATATTATTAAAATATATAGGAGTATTAAAAATAATTAATCAAAATAACAAATACAACCCCAATATAATTTATATAAACAAAAACGATATAAATAAATTTTTATATTTATCATCAAATTGCTTGATAAATTAAATCAAATTATATAATTTTGTAACAAATTATTAATAATAAATTAAATTCTTTAAATTTATGAAAAAAATTGAAGCAATTATCCGTAAGTCAAAATTTGAAGATGTAAAAGCCGCTCTTCATGCCGTTGACATCGATTTTTTTACCTACTGGGATGCCACTGGTGTAGGAAAATCAACAGAAAAAATTATTTTTCGTGGCAAATCGTATGATACAAGTAAAATCAACCGGACCATGTTGTCAATAATCGTTCGCGACCAAAATCTGGAAAAAACAATAAATGCCATTATTACATCTGCCAAAACCGGAGAAATGGGCGATGGAAAAATATTCGTTTCAGACATTGAAGACGTTTATCGTATCAGAAATGCAGAGAAAGGCCCCGAGGCCCTTTATATAAAAGGTGAAGAAGTATAATTACAGCAACAGAAATGATTAACCGTAAAATATTTATATCATGAAAACTTTATCAATAAAAACAATAGGCTTAATACTTTTGGTTTTCTTTTGCACTTTAGGAGTTAGCGCACAAGATCCTAAAGCTGCAAACGACAGTATCAAAGCCACCACAGAAGCAACTATTGCTCCAGTATCACCTTCAGTGGACTCTGGAGATACAGCTTGGCTCATCGTAGCAGCAGCTTTCGTCCTGATGATGACCATACCCGGATTAGCCTTGTTTTATGGCGGATTGGTACGACGTAAAAACGTATTGAACGTACTGATGCAATGTTTTATCATAACCGCTGTTATCACTATCGAATGGGTAGTTATTGGTTACAGTATGTCCTTTGGCTCATCTGAAGGAATTCTAAATCCTTTCATAGGAGGCTTTGACTGGGCTTTCTTAAAAGGCATCCATGTAAGCGACCTCAGCCCCTACTTTATCTCACACTCACAACCAACGGCTGATGGAGGTACAATAGGCACAATACCTCACATTGTATTTATCCTCTTCCAATGTATGTTTGCTATCATTACCCCTGCTCTCATATTGGGAGCTTATGCAGAACGTATTAAATTTAAAGGATTTCTTTTGTTCACCGTGTTATGGTCGCTGATCGTTTACAACCCAGTTGCACACTGGGTATGGAGCGGCGACGGATGGTTATTTAAAATGGGGGCACTCGACTTTGCCGGAGGCACAGTAGTACACATCAATGCTGGTATTGCAGCCCTTGTAACAGCGCTGATGATTGGTAAAAGAAAATATTACGAAGGACATCCTACTCAACCACACAACATTCCTTATGTTGTAATGGGAGCAGCGCTGCTATGGGTTGGCTGGATTGGGTTCAACGCTGGTAGTGGTTTGGCAGCAGACGGATTGGCAGCAAGTGCATTCCTTGTAACACACTTGGCCACAGCAACAGCTGCATTTACCTGGGTTATCCTCGACTGGATTTTCAACAAAAAACCTACCGTTGTTGGTATTGCCACCGGTGCAGTAGCAGGATTGGTAGCCATTACCCCGGCAGCAGGTTTTGTAGATGTAACAGGTGCATTACTAATAGGTATGTTGGTTTCAGTATTCTGTTTCATCATGGTTGGGGTAATAAAACCCAAACTTGGATACGACGATTCGTTAGATGCATTTGGGGTACACGGTATTGGTGGTTTGTGGGGTGCTTTAGCAACCGGGCTCTTTGCAACAACAGCCATACAAGGCTCGTACAGTGGATTGTTTTATGGAAACGCAACACAGTTTATCATTCAGTTAAAAGCTGTTGGAGTTACTATTCTTTACTCAGGAATTCTTACCGCAGTGCTATTCTGGATTACAGATAAACTGGTTGGTGTTAGGGCTAAAGATGTTGACGAAACTGAAGGTCTTGACATTACACAACATGGCGAAATAGCTTACAACAAAGCAGATTAAACCCTTTCTCAAAATTAGTTTAATACCCGAGTTGAAACGGAAACTATATATTGGTTTCCGTTTCTTTTTTTTATTATCACTAATAAAGTTAACTATTCAGACAAACACAATGATAAAATAATTAAATAAAATTTTAAGGTTGGAATAAAATAAAAAAGAATTTCATTACAAAAAATAAACTTTCGATATATATTATTAATTATATTTGCGCCTCAAATTACATTTTATAACTTTTAAATAAAAATAAAATGAAAAAACGCATTTGGGGTATTATTTTATTATTAGTATTTTTAAATCTCTTTCAACAAAATTTGTTTTGCCAGTCTGTTTCGCAACAAGAACAGGCCTCATCAATTAGCCTTGGCAATACAGCCTGGGTGCTAATCTCCACAGCCCTGGTCATGTTAATGACTATTCCGGGGCTTGCTTTGTTTTATGGCGGACTTGTCCGCCGAAAAAACCTCCTGAACATCATCATGCAATGCTTTATTATTATGTTGATTATTAGCATTGAATGGGTAGTTTTGGGATACAGCATGTCATTTGGTTCATCCGAAGGTTTTCTAAAACCTTTTATCGGGGGCTTTGACTGGGCATTTCTTAACAACATAAAAGCATCAGACCTTAGTCCTTATGCAGTTACTATGCCTAACGCCCGAATACCCCACGTTGTATTTATCATGTACCAGTGCATGTTTGCAGCCATAACTCCAGCGCTTATCATAGGGGCTTTTGCTGAAAGAATTAAATTTAAAGGTTTTGTAATATTTTCATTGTTATGGGCATTATTCATATACAACCCGGTAACCCACTGGATGTGGTCTTCAGACGGATGGTTATTTAAAATGGGGGCACTTGACTTTGCCGGAGGCATTGTCGTTCATATTACAGCAGGTATCTCGGCCTTAATTATGGCCATCATGCTTGGTTGGAGAAGGTACTACAACAACACCCCTACTCCGCCCCATAATATTCCTTTTGTTGCCATAGGAACAGGAATACTTTGGTTTGGCTGGTTCGGGTTCAATGCCGGAAGCGGATTGGCCGCTGATGGAGTAGCCGGAAATGCAATGCTTGTAACACATATCGCAGCAGCAACAGCAGGCTTTGTTTGGGCCCTGCTCGATTGGTTTATTAACAAAAAACCCACAACCATAGGTGTTTGCACTGGTATTGTTGCCGGATTAGCTGCTATTACCCCAACAGCAGGATTTATTGATGTCAGGGCAGCTATTATTGTAAGTACAATAAGCTCTATTACCTGTTTCATCATGGTAGGTTATATAAAAATAAAACTTGGATATGATGATTCTTTAGATGCTTTTGGCGTTCATGGTATTGCTGGTATCATTGGTTCTTTACTGGTTGGTATTTTTGCTTCACCAGCAATTCAGGGCTCTTACCAGGGATTTTGGTATGGCAACAAGCATCAATTAACCGTTCAACTCATTGCAGTTGGTGCAACCATTGTTTATTCTGCCATTATCACCTTTTTGCTATATAAATTAGTGGACAAATTCTTTGGCTTACGCGTTAACCCAAATGAAGAGAACGAAGGGTTAGACTTTTCGCAACACAACGAAATAGCCTATAACGAAACAGATTAACAAACATCCAGTTTTTATAAGTAAACAAAAGCCGTTTCGTAAATCTCTGTTTATACTTCCAAAGTCATTGAAATGCTGTTTAATTAAGCCCAATTACTTCATAGCTTTGCTAACCCCAGCCTTAAGACTGGGGTTACAAACTCTAACTTACCGACGGACTTTAACCCTGATATTTTACCGGACAACAGTGAATAGAAGTAAATATTTGAACTGGGCATAAAAAAAGCCGCCTCAAGCTGAAGCGGCTTTTTATTTTATTATCTTACTCTTATGGCATTATCTGAACTTTTGCACTGGCCAGTTCATTTAAAGAAACTGTAGGTGGTATTTGATTATGCAATAATTTTTCTTTGACCAGATAACCTATTACCAATGCATCTCTTTCAGAATGAAAAGTTTGTTGGTTTTGTATCGCGGGAATATTTGTCTGATATATAATAGTTTTTTTACCAAAAACCAACTTGTACCCCCAGCCCTCATCAACAACAAACGACTCTACCTTTAAGCTTTTTTTTGTCTGACAAGACACAAAAGCAAATAAAAATAAAGACCCAACCAGTAAAAATTGTTTAGTCATTTGTATTACTTTCATCATCGGGCATAAATTTCCAGCAATCATCAAATCTGTAACTGCTGCTTGTGCCAGTAGCAACAATTGCCTTATCTGAAAATGTCAAAGCTACGGCACGTTGACGGGCTGCCCCTTCAAAATATGATTTTTTAACCCACAAATCGGTAGTAGGATTGTATTCCCAAGTATCAGACAAAATCGAGCCATTACTTCCCCCTGTTAAATAACCTTTTGAATTAATAGAGAAAGCGGCGGCATATGCACGAATAATTTTATAATTATCATCGTAGCTTTCATCTTTATTACTATCCTTTATATCTCTTTTCTTAGTCCAAACACCGGAATCACCCTGAGGGGTAAACATATAAAAATCATAATTATAAGTGTCATTATTATAGCCTCCAACAACATATGCATTTCCGCCAATAATAAATGATGAAGCCCCCATTCGCTTAGTCCCCAATATACTGGTAATTTGCCTCCACGAATCAGTTGCTGGGTCATACCTGTAAAAATCTTTCAACCAGCGATCGTTATAACCAGTACCAACAAATCCGTAATTGTTTAAGGCAAAACCCACAGCATCAGAGCGGCCAAGAGTTGTATCTCCGTTAACAACCAAATCTGCTTTTTTTGTCCATGAATTAGAAGAAGGATCGTAAGCCCAGAAGTCATTCAAATAATTGACTCCATCATAGCCAGTACCAATGTACCCAATTGAACCTATCGAGAATCCAACCCCTGCACTGCGTGGTGTTCCTGTAAAATCAGCTTTTTGAGTCCAATAATCACCATCATTATTATATTCCCAAAGGTCTTTAAGCCTGTTTTTTCCGTTATATCCCATGCAAATGTAACCCTTGTTACCAATAACAAAACTCATTGCTTCACTTCTGGCAACGCCATCAAAATCAGACATCCTGACCCAATTGCCAATAAGATCCTCTGAATCATCGTCATCATCAGAACATGCAGTAAACAAAGAAACCAATGCTACTATAAGCACACCAAATTTTAAGTATTTCATCATTTTATAAAGATTTTAAAAACGTTTCCATCAAGATTTTAATGGCGACAAATGTATCTTACCATATACTTCTTAAAAAAAAATATCTACTAAATAAATTATTTTATAGTTAATTTGCACAAATTCTTCGGCAAGCGCAAAATAAATAAATTTAAATTAAATAATTACTTTAACATGAATATTTATTTATTTTGTCGAGAGTTTTAAGAGGTTCATATAGATTATTAGTTTATAAAGGTAAAGCTTAGTTTATTTGCCTTACAAGATTTTTGGAACAATGAAAAAACAACACGTAGTATTTTTATTTGCCTTTTTTTATTTTTTAGTTCATTCATGTAAATCAGACGATTTTTCGATTGGTAGTGAAGATTTTAACTCAAGCATCAGGTCGGTATTTATAGATACATGTACAGTCACTTTTTCGATGGTAAAATCTGACTCGTTTGTAACTTCAGGTTTAACAACTGGTTGGTTAGGGAGTTACCATGACAAATATACCGGCACCCTCACTGCTACTCCTTATTTTACATTTAGCCTACCTTCATATACAGCGTATGAAAAAACTTTTTTCGATTCTGTCGTTTTGTATGTAAAATGCTTAAACGACTATTTTGGTGACACGGCACTTATTCAAAGCTTTAGGGTATATGAGCTTGATGACAATATTGAAACCGATAAAAATGATAATTTATACAGCACTAATTCTTTTGCCCGAAAAACAAAAGAATTAGCAAATTATAAATTTAAACCCCAACCTTACAAAAAGAAATATCTTTCGGTAAAGCTTTCTGATGATTTAGGAAAGGATATGTTGGATAAGTTCATGTCCGAATCTGACGAAGTAAGTGACGATACTAAATTTAGCAATTATTTCAAGGGGCTTGTGCTGGTCCCCGATGTATCTAAGTCGAATAACGTTGTAAATATTGAAGTTTCTGACACTTCAGTTTCGATGATAATATACTATCACAGGTACGAAGACAAAAAAAAGAACGAAACAATAAATATTTCATTAAATTCCAGTTTGTTCTTTACCCACATTGACCATGACAAAACAGGTACAAATATTGAAAAGCTCAACTCGCAATATGGTGAGCTGTCTTCATTATTAACAAACAACGAAGTTTATTTACAAAGCATGACTTCTACTACTGTCCGTATTGATTTTCCTTATATAAAAAACCTCAAGCAATTAGGGGACTATATACATATCAACAGCGCTATACTTTATTTAAAACCCCTAAAAAACTCTTACCCGTTTTTATCGCCTTTACCTGAAAACATTTATCTTAGCTACATTGACGAATCTGACTACAAAAGCGATCAGGTAGCCTTTAAACTTTCGAGAGATTTATATTTTAATGATTTAAATACCAATTATTCCGTCAGCATTACAGATCTTATTAAAAATCAAATCAATGCAATGAGTATTGACAAATTAAGGATTAACCTTAACCTAAAAAAAGATGGTTCCCAGAGAGATTTAAAGAGGTTGGTATTAGGAGATTTTTACAATGAAAAAGCAAAAGCTTATGTTGAAATTCAGCTTTCTATATATAATGATGAAAATTAAAAGATATTACCTGGCTTCAGTTTTTATTGCCACTATATTATTGGTCAATCAACCTGTTCAGGCACAAAACTCATATAACCCTAACTCCGCTTACGGAATTGGGGAAACCAATCTTGGGGCTCAAGGATATAATGCAGGAATGGGAGGCGTATCGATAGGCGTGCGAAGTAAAGATTTTATCAATACAGATAACCCTGCAGCCATTTCAATTCTGGACAGCTCGGTGGTACTGTTTAACTTTGCAATGAACGGGAAGTACTCCAAGTTTGCAGCAACGGGCAATAACCAGACCGCCTGGAATGGCAACATCCGAAATTTAGGCCTTGGATTGAAAATAGCCCGTTTTTGGGGCACAGCACTTTGTTTATTACCCTATTCGTCTGTCGGATATGACATTTACACCTTACAACCTATTGAAGGCTCTAAATATGTAGAAGCTGCAAATTATATTGGCGATGGTGGGATAAACAGAATTCAATGGATAAATGCATTTAAAATTCATCCAAAATTTTCTGTCGGGGTAAATGCTTCATATTTCTTTGGGGCTATCAATACAAGACAAATGGTCAATTCATGGACGATAAAAAAAGTCTCTTCTGTACAAAAATTATACTTTGACTTTGGGCTGCAATTTCATGACAATATCTCTAATGATTTGAGTTATACTGTTGGGTTAGTTTACGGAAACAAAAGTGAGCTTTCCTTTAAAAATACTATTTACACAACAGTAAGCAGCACCGAAATTGAAGACCGGACAACAAAATCTACAACACAATATTTGCCTCAGTATTTTGGCGGGGGGATTTCTTTTACCATGAATGAAAAAATCAGCATTGCAGCCGATTACCAATACACGCAATGGTCATCGTTAAATAAAACTATTGCAAATGTTAAATACCGGGATGTTAGCCAGATAAAAGCAGGTATAAAAGTTGGCCCGCTGCAGGAAATAACCACAAACTACCTAAACAGGATACATTACATGGCAGGGATAGCTATTAGCAACTCGTATATCGAACGAAGCGGCGTTAACCCTAAAAATTTCGGTATAACAGCAGGTCTGGGTTTGCCCATAAGGCAAAAAGCCATTGTAACAATTTCGGCTGAACTTGGGAAAACCGGGACTACTGAAAAAGGCATGGTAAGCGAAACCTATGTTAGGTTTGGCGTTGGTGTATCGTGGAAAGACATTTGGTTTGTCAGGCGAAAATACGATTAAGGTTTTTCTCATCTGTTGAAAACAGAAGTCTTGGCAGCAATTCCAAACCGAAGGATATGTAAAGTACGGTAAAAGTAGATGTTATAATAATCCTGCCCGTAATAATACTGGGCAAAAAGAGTTACGTCACGAAGGAAAGATGGCTTATATGTCAAAGTATATTTAAAAGTAAAACGCTTTTTATCCCAATAGTTTACATTCTTCAGGTCGGTTGCAATATATCCAAAACGAAATGAATTGTTCAGGACATCTTTATTTTCTTCAAAATAAGACAAATTGAACAAGTTTAGCGTTTTAGAAACCAAGTTCCACTCCGTTTTTAAATCTAAATAGACCCTCAAGCGTCCGTAAATACCATTCAATTCCTTGTCTTGGTTGTAGCTATATTCTGAGTACAGCTTCATATAATACTTTCTATTTTCCTTGTTTCGCGAAAGAAAAAGCCCTGCTTCTAACCAATTGGTCGAAAAACTTCCATTTCTTGTATTTATTGCAGAACTATCTGCATTGAAGAATGGGCCATCTTGCCCGTTTGAGTGGTGATACCACGAAAGGTAAACAAACCAATCATGTTTTTTGGCATTATTTACAAACTGTCGGACCAACAAAATTCTTGGCATGTATGATGGTGTGCGTACAGGATAAGACTCTGCATTATACATCCTGAGCATAACGCGGGGAGAAAGCCCCATGCCCCATCGCCAGTCTTTATTAAAACCAATCATGTAATAAGGAATGATATCTGCCTCAAACATCAAAGGCTCAATATTCCCAACACCTCCTAAACCCGTGATATAACCAGGATCGCAAAACATATTAATGGTATTGATAGCCGAAATGCTATCCAAGCGTTGAGCCTTTAACGAAACAAAAGAAAATAACAAAACAAAAAATGTCAGCTTTAGCCTTCTCATCGCTGATAAAATTAACAAACGCCAAAGTTAACTGATAAAAACAAGATTTTAATTAAAAAAACTTTCTGAGAAGATAATTTCTGTACCAAAAGTTTACCAACTGCTGGCCATTGGCAGAGTTCCATTCTTGCCCGATATCGTTGTGGCATGCAATGCCCTCCCCACGCCTGCTATGATGACAAAAACGGCATTCTAAAGGCTGAAGCCCTGTACTATAAAGCTCGCACAAATTGTTTTGCAGGAAAGTACAACCATTGTCTGAAAATATTTGCAACGATACACCGCCTTCATTTCCTTTAAATGCAGGCGACAGTACCCCAAAAGTCCTGTCTGGAGATATTTCCAGCATCATACGGGCTGCATAGCCTCTATATAAAGCATTACAAGCTTGGTCAATTGTCCACCATCCAGGACGTTTGCAATAACTCACACATGTCGGGCATGAACATGGTCCTGACGGCGAGTATTTTTCAATTAGTTGTAAATGATCAACTATACTATACATAAAAAGTAATAAAAAGGTTCAAATAAGTTTTGGAGAATAATTGAAAACCAAAATTATTATGCCTTACTTTGAAGATAAATAGTGATTATTCATCATTTTTATGCCGGTCAACTTAAAACAACTTACCGCTACCCACGAACAAAACAGGAAAAGTCACCAATGTATTGTTTCAGAAGAAGATTACAAAATGGTCGAGCCTCTTTTGAAGCTTTTACAACGTTTGTCGGAAGTTGAAAACAGTACCATCTCTGTTTTTGACATGAACCGAAATAATTATCTGCTAAAAAGCAGTAAATTCAAAGAAATGCTGGGTTACAAAACTCATGAAGATATTGAAAATGACGATACGGCCCTTTTTCATCAAATAATTCACCCTGACGACCTACCTTTTGTGCTTGAAACGGAGAACAAAGCCTACATTTTTTTCAATAGCCTTCCAAATGAAGAGAAAAAGGATTACAAACTTGTGTATGACTTTAGGGTAAAGAATACTGCAGGGGTGTATATGCGTTTCATCCACCAATTGGCTGTTTTAGAACAAGACCCTTTTGGAAAATCATGGTTGATAATGATTATAACAGAGCTGATAGCCCAACGGGCTTTAAACGTTGTCTCCAAACGCAGGATGATAAACATAAAAACCAAGAAACTGCATATTTTCAACGAAGACGATAAATTGCACGCAGATATGCTGCTGACAAAAAGAGAAACCGAAATCCTAAACCTTATTGCACAAGGGCTGGACAGTCAACGAATTTCGGAAAAGCTCTTTATTAGCGTAAACACCGTGAACAACCATCGACAAAAGATATTGAACAAAACGCAAACGGACAATACCTCGCAGGCAATCCTTTATGCAAAAAAAATGGGAATCATATAAAATGTACTACCTATGGCTTATGTAGAAGAAAAAACATTCAACAAAGTGGACTTTACCAGCAAAGCGTTGGAAAAAGGAGAATACGACAACTGCACGTTTAAGGAATGCGATTTTTCAAACTCAGACCTTTCGGATATCAAATTTCTGGAATGCAGGTTTGACAACTGTAACCTAAGTATGACAAAGCTTATCAACACTTCTCTCTGTGATGTACGCTTTAAAAACTGTAAAATGATTGGTATGCATTTTGAAACGTGCAATGAATTTGGGTTTTCTATACATTTAGAAGATTGTAACCTTAGTCTTTCCTCATTTTACAAAATCAAGATGAAGAAAAACACATTTAAAAACCTGAAATTTCACGAATGCGACTTTACCGAGAGCGACTTGAGCCTGTCGGTCTTTGACCAATGCGATTTTGCCAAAGCCACATTTGACAATACCAACCTTGAAAAAGCAGATATGCAAACTTCCTTCAATTATTCTATTGACCCTGACAAAAACCGCATTAAAAAGGCCAAATTTTCATTAAACGGCATTGCCGGATTGCTTGACAAATATGACATTGAGATAAATTAAGCAGGCAAACCCAATATTTGAAATCTCAACATTTGTACATTTAATAAAGAAATTTCAACATTTTGCCAAGCCGAAAATGTTAAAATCCACGAACATTGCAATAACGAATTATTAAAATCTAACCTATACCTAATCATCTAAAATTTAATAAAATGAAACAAATAATTTTGTCCATCAGCTTGCTCATCGCAGCCAAATGTATGGCAGCACCAGCAGACACAATACCTGCTAACAGTTCGCTTATTGAATATACTGGTAGAATTGACTTTTCCAACCCATTAGCCCCCAAGTTCTCATATTCTGGAGTTTCTATCAGGGCTTGTTTTACAGGAACAAGCATAGCGGCCATTATGAATGACAATATTGGCAAAAACTACTACAATGTTATACTTGACGGAAAAGTGACAGATACAATAAATGTAAGTATTGGACAAAAGACATATCTGTTGGCTGAAGGCCTTGAAAACAAAGTACACGAAATTGAACTGTTCAAACGTACCGAACAGGAATTTGGAAAAACCGAGTTTCTTGGTTTTGTCGTTGACAAAGACGCAAACCTGTCCACTATTGTCAACCAACGTGAGAAAATGATTGAATTTATTGGCAATTCAATCACCTGTGGCTATGGAAACGAAGGAAAAAATGGCGAAAAATTTGGCCCTACTACTGAAAACCACTACCTGACCTACGCTGCCATAACATCACGTAACTTTAATGCCCGCCATTTGGCCGTTTGCAAGTCAGGGATTGGCATATACCGCAATTATGATGGCCCGGCAACAGGCGATGCAGAGTGCATGACCAACCTCTACACACGAACATTCCTTTATGATGACAAGCCTAAGTATTCTTTTGCACAAAAACCCGATCTCGTTTGTATTGACCTGGGCACAAATGATTTCAGCACTACTGGTTGTGACTCGGCCAGATTTATCAACAACTACTTCAGGCTGATTGACACCATCCAAACCAAATATGCCATGCCAGAGATTATCTGCCTGGCAGGCCCCATGATGTCCGGCTCAGCCTTGGTAACAATAAAAAAGTACCTTACCTTTATTGCCGATTCTGCAACAAAGAAAGGCAAAGGCAAGGTTTACTTTTTTGAAATGTCTGCCCAATCAGGCGATGTAGGTATTGATTACCACCCAAATGTAACTCAGCACAAAAAAAATGCACAGGAGCTTACCGATTTTATTGTAAAAACTAAAGGATGGAAGATTACTCCACTTGCTGCAAGCGCCAGTTTGATTGGGGCCAAACATATTCAGGTAGTTTTCAATACGGGCATTCAAGATTCAACTAACAATTTTACCGGAATTGCAGTAGCCGGAAACAATGGTAATGTTTCCATTGACACAGCTTTTATTGATACTGCTGATAATAAAATTTTGCATATACTTACAGAAAGCAGTTTTGCCATTGGCGAAAGTGTAACATTCAGCTATAATCAGGGCTCTATAATGTCTATCGACTCTATTGCATTACTGACAATTAATCAATACACAATACAAAACAAACTCACAGAAACCAAGCTGGCAAGAGGGATTTCTACAACTGATGGTAAATCCATCTTACTTTCTTTCAATAAAGCCCTGAAAAACAACAATAACATTGAAGGGCTTACTATTACAAACAGTAAAGGCATATTAGCCATTGACTCTTTTGCTATATCAGGCACCCAAATAAACCTTTACCTTAAAGAAGCTTTAATAAAGGGCGATTCAATATTTGCTAATTATAATGGCAATGCCATTGTAGGTTTTGACGATATACCACTGGAAAGTATAACAAAATTGGTTGTTAAAAATGCTTCAAAAATCGTAAGTATAACAAATATGAAAAATACAACTGTAGAAATTTTTCCTAACCCCAATAAAACTGGAAAAATTTATTACCGCATAAATCTAACTTCAGGCAACAAAGGAACTATTGACATTTTCAACATTAATGGCAAATTGGTGTTTAGCCAAAGTATTTCAAAAACAGAGGGTTTCATTGACGCTACCAACCTCAAAAAGGGAAGTTACATCGTCAAAATCAAACAAGGAGAAAACTCAATATCAAAAACCATACTCTTACAATAAAAACAACTCATTGAAAATGAACAACTATACTTATTATAACTAATTAATTTCTCAATTATGGCAAACACAAAAAAGATGCATCCATTAGCATGGTTAATGCTATTTATGCTTTGCATGAACGTGGGGGCTCAAAACCCCAATTTTTACATCTATCTTTGCTTTGGGCAGTCCAATATGGAAGGCCAGGGGACAATAGAAACGCAGGACAAAACCGTTGACAGCCGTTTTAAGGTTTTTCAGGCGCTGAATTGTTCAAACCTTGGAAGAACAAAGGCCAAATGGTACACCGCCGTACCGCCAACCTGTCAGTGCTACTCAAAACTCTCGCCTGCCGACTACTTTGGCAGGACAATGGTGGCTAACCTCCCCGACAGCATTACTGTAGGCATCATCAACGTTGCTGTGGGAGGCTGCGATATCAGGTTGTTTGATAAAGACATATACATGGATTATGATTCTACTTACAAAGAAAGCTGGTTTACCTCTAAGGTTAAGGATTATGGCTATAATCCATATAAATACCTCATCGACCTGGCTAAACTGGCCCAACAAGATGGTGTTATAAAAGGTATCCTTCTTCACCAGGGCGAAACCAATACCGGAGATGCTCAATGGCCAACTTATGTTAAGAAAATATACAACGATATGCTTGCCGACCTTTCATTGAAAGCAGACTCTGTTCCCATTCTGGCCGGAGAAGTATTGGCCGCAGCAGGCAATTGCTGTTCAAGCATGAATAGCATTATTAAAAGGCTGCCCGACACTATTCCTACTGCACATGTTATATCATCTGCCGGATGCGCCGGACAAGATTATGCCCACTTTAATTCTGAAGGTTACCGCAAACTTGGAAGAAGATACGGCGCTACAATGCTTTCGCTCATGGGGTTAGAAGCAGCTTATGCCGAAGCAGAGTGCGGCACCGTTGGAAAAAACTGGAAAACTTTGGCTGACAAAAATGCTTCAAACGGAGCTTATGTAACCCAAACAGCCGCACAAAACAACACTGCCTCTGCGCCCTCAAGCGAAGACAACATCATTCAAATGAGCATTTCGGTAAGCGCTGATACCAGCTATTACCTCTATGGGCGTTTCAACAACGCAAGCGCCAATAGCAATGCATTTTGGGTAAAGGTAGATGATGCCGAATTTGAATTGTTTGACAACCTTACCACAACCGGTTGGCAATGGCTCGAATTGAAAAAGCTCGATTTGACTGCCGGAGAGCACAAAATATATGTTGGCTTTGCCAAAGACAGTGCAATGCTGGATAAAATATGTTTGAAAAACGCGCAAAAACTGCCGGTTGATGTTGCCGAAGAAGCTGCAAACCTATGCACCCCCTCTATTACACCTGACCCAACTCAGGTTGGTGTTACTGCTAAAGACGGGTACGCATTGTATCAAAATTTTCCCAACCCGGTTAACAATTGCAGCACCATCATCACATTCCACATTCCCCAAACCAGCTTTGTATCTTTAAAAGTTTACAATTCGCAAGGATTGGAAATTAAAGAACTTGCAGGAAGAACATTTACCTCAGGCGAACATAACATAACATTTAACATCGAAAAATTGTCTCCCGGGGCATATTTTTATACTTTGAGAGCAGGACAATTTTCTTCTACCCAAAAAATGATTATACCAGTTGAATAATACATCACAAAATTTAACCCAAAAAGGCTTTCAGCAATGAAGGCCTTTTTGGGTATTTATCCTTTAATTGCTTAGAATATAGCTCCTGCTTAAGCAAACATCTGTCAGTCCAATATTTGATTAGAAAACACTGTTGTCCGGTAAAATTAAATAGATACTGGTAATATCGTTGATTAGAAACTGGTCGGCCCCGCCGGGGCTTAACTTTAACGATGTTTAATTGTACTACCAACAGGACGTCGCTACGCGACTAAATAATAGCAGCGTAACTGCGAACTGTTTGTAGGACAACCAAATACACCAAATGTTTCTAAGCTGCATAGCGGCGGCCTGTTGGTACCGGACAACAATGATTATAAAATGAACCTGAACATTTTCTGTCATTCTTTCAGAAAATATTTCAATTCTCTTTTTTTTCTAAACATACCTTCTCAAATGTTCGCAAATTTCGGCTAATGCCAACTTCGACTCTCTAAAAAGATTGCCAAATGCAGGATAGCAATGGCACATACCTTTATCTACCCGCAGGGTTACAGGTACTCCGGCATCTTTGGCCTTTTGGGCAAAGCAGATAGCATCATCCAAAAGGATTTCATTTCCTCCGGCACTGATATGCAACGGGGGCAATCCCTTTAAATCGCCGTAAAGTGGCGAAATATATGGGTTGCTTCTGTCATGCCCCTTGGCATAAAACTCGCTGGCATATTGAGGACAACCTATTGGTGCAAAACACTTTTTCATGTTGGTTTTATACGACCTGCCGGTAAGCAACAAATCTGTCCAAGGCGAAAGCGCTGCTGCAGCCGCAGGAAGAGCAATACCCTTATCTTTCAATGCCAGTAAAGTAGCCAAACATAACCCTCCCCCGGCCGAATCTCCGGCAAATATAATATTTGAAGGCTTATAACCTTCGTCCAGCAAATATTGATAGGCAGCCAAAGCATCTTCCAAAGCAGAAGGATAAGAATATTCAGGAGCTAAACGATAATCAAACACCAAAGCATTGACACCCGTGCCTTGTACAAACTTAACCACGTGTTGCCTGTGCGATTGAGGAGATCCCAACAGGTACATTCCTCCATGAAAATACAGCATCGCCTTTTCTGCATGGTTGCCAGGCAATCTGACCCATTCTGCGTAGCGTCCATTAATGTTCAACTCGTCTATTACAGTTTCTTTGGGCAATTTGCCAAAACGATTGGCAGCCTGCTCAACCCTTTCGCGCATTTTTCGGATGCCTTCCATGGATGGGTCGAAAGGCTTGCGCTTCAATTGAAACCGAAATAAATGGCTATGGAGCATCAGGTTGAGCAATATTTTACTTTTTAAGCTTTGCATATTGTTTACATTAAAATTCATTTAAAAACATATTGAGAATTATCCTTTTGTCGGGCATTTTGGCATTAGCGCCATTTATAGCTTTGTACATGGCCAACCCGTTGATGGTAGAAAAGAATAAGGTTGTCATTTCGGCTGCATCAAAACTCCTGACAGTACCTTCTTTTTGCCCATGAATGAAGATGCGGTTTATGACCCCGTATTTTATATTGTTTTGCGAAAAGATAAAGTCTCTGGCTTCCTGAGGAAAAGCCTCAGACAAAGCGGCTTGAGTAATGAGAAAGTAATAGTAGGCCGTTTCCACTTTTTGGTCAAACCCTTTTAAAAGCTGCTCAACAGCAAGCACAATCTTCTCTTTCGCCGACAATGGAAGCTTTTCCAATTCTAATGCTGCTGTATTCATCTTTTCTACTGCATCACGAATTAGCCAGTTAAACACTTCTTCTTTGGACTTGTAATAATGATAAATTAAGCCCTGCGAAATACCTGTTTTTGCCGATATATCTGAGATACGGGTTGCAACCAACCCTTTCCTGGCAAACAACTCAAGGGCTGCAGCAAGTATCTGTTCGCGGCGTCCATCTTTCACCTTCTGGTTTGCTTCTTTATTGCGTGGCATATATTGATTGATTATTTATTCAATGCAAAAATAGCCATTTTTTTTAAAGAAAAAACAAGTCTTTTTAACTAAAAGTAAATTTCATTCGTTAATACAATTGAGTACCTTTAAGCAATCAACTTCAAAATACGCATAAAATGAACAACCTAAATTACGGAGTTATAGGCAATTGCAGGAGTGCAGCCTTGGTATCCAGCACGGGGAGCATTGATTGGTGTTGTTTGCCAGATTTTGATTCACCTTCGGTTTTTGCTAAAATATTAGACAAAGAAAAAGGCGGCTATATGGCATTTGAAGTGGATGATTCTTATAAAGTTTCACAAAAATATTTTCACCGCACCAACGTTTTGTGTACAGAATTCAAGTCAGACGAAGGTACATTTGAGGTTATAGACTTCATGCCCAGGTATAAAACTGCCGAAAATCAATATTTTTCGCCATCTGAAATATACCGCTATATCAGGCCCATTAGTGGGGCTCCGATTTTTAAGGTAAAATATGCCCCGGCGTTAAATTATGCCAGAGAAAAAGTAGCCCATAACATTGAAGACAACCGGGTGAGGTCGTACTCTGTTTCCAACCCCACTGATTGTATTTATTTATACAGCAGCATTGATTTTGAAGCCATACTAAACAGTACGCCTATAAAACTTGAGAAACAACAGTTTCTTCTTGTCTCGTACAACCAAAAGCTTATAGACATTGACATTAACAGGGTATATCTTGAATATCAGCGGACAAAAGTATATTGGCTAAACTGGACAAACCGTTCAAAAAAATACGAAGAATATACTGAAGAAATCATCAGGAGTTTGCTTGTGTTGAAAATGATGACATATCAGCCAACAGGCGCAATATTGGCTGCGTTGACAACAAGCATCCCCGAAACTATAGGAGAAGTGCGAAACTGGGATTATCGTTTTTGCTGGCTGCGAGATGCCTCTATGGCCATAGATACATTGCTAAAAATGGGGCACTACAATTCGGCCAAAGGGTTTATGACGTTTATCAAAGGCATTCTCAAATCAAAGCATGACACGTTTCAAATCATGTATGGCATCCGTGGTGAAAGAAACCTGACCGAATATAACCTGATGCACCTTTCAGGTTACGAAAACTCAAAGCCGGTACGCATAGGCAATGCAGCATACTATCAAAGGCAAAACGATGTATTTGGGTACCTTTTAAATGTTATTTACCAGTATTACGAATATTTTCCTGGCACACTGGACGAGATTGAAGATATGTGGGAAATAGTGCGCAATATAGCCCGTACAGTTTCTACACATTGGGAAAAACCAGACAAAGGTATTTGGGAAATACGCAACAACGAAAAACACTTTGTATTTTCAAAGGTGATGAGCTGGGTAGCCATGGACAGGGCTACTAAAATAGCTACCATCCTTAACAAGCCGTATTATTACTGCAATTGGAGAGAGATTGCAAATGACATTAAAAATGATGTTTTAAAAAATGGATGGAAAAAAGAAATTCAATCATTCTCGCAAGCTTATGACAATACCGAGTTGGACGCATCTTTGCTGCTAATGGCCGAATATGGTTTCATTTCGCATACAGACGAAAAATTTATAAACACCGTACAGGCTGTAAAAAAAGCACTTTCTCACCAAGGGCTTATGTACCGCTATAAAAATGAAGACGACTTTGGCAATCCCTCGTCATCATTCACCATTTGCACATTTTGGCTGATTCAGGCCTTATATCAAACCGGGCAAGCGGCTGAGGCCAAAAACATCTTCGACAACCTCCTGCAATGGAGCAACCACCTTGGACTTTATAGTGAAGACTTAGATTTTGAAACAAAAAGGCTGTTGGGCAACTTCCCACAAGTATATTCGCACCTGGCTTTCATCAATACTGCAACAATGTTTTCAAAAGAAAAAATTATTTCACGGTTTATCAAGCCATGATTTTTAATTGTAAAAAACAATAAAAAACGTTATACGACAATCTGAAAAATATGGGAGCAAAGAGCGTTATCCGAAAAGTATTACACTTTTTCAATTTAGAGTCAGAACTGGAAGAACAGGATTCGGTTTATGAAGAGATAAAAAAAGGGATTATTTTCAAAGGAACCAACCTTTGGATTTTGATATTTGCCATCATCATTGCATCTATTGGCCTGAACATGAATTCAACAGCGGTAATTATTGGGGCAATGCTTATTTCGCCACTAATGGGGCCAATCAATGGCATGGGATACAGCATTGCCACCTACGATTTTGAATTATTCAAAAGGTCTTTAAAAAACTTTGCTTTTGCTATTATCTCAAGCTTGGTTGCATCAACAGCATACTTTGCATTAAGCCCAATATCGACTGCACATTCAGAATTATTGGCCAGAACAAGCCCTACTATATATGATGTTTTAATTGCTTTATTTGGTGGTTTGGCAGGTATTGTAGCTATTAGCAGCAGGCAAAAAGGCAATGTCATACCCGGTGTAGCTATAGCCACTGCACTGATGCCCCCCTTATGCACTGCTGGTTATGGTATTGCCACAGGACAATTGGATTTTTTCCTGGGAGCTTTTTATTTATTCACCATCAATACCATATTTATTGCCATTGCCTCGGTATGGATATCGCAACTGTTGAATTTTCCTATAAGAACTATTATAGACGAAAAAAAGAAAAAACACATCAACAGGATAATAACCCTGATTATCTCTATTGTACTATTACCCAGTATTTTCTTTGGGTATAAGCTGGTTAAGCAGGAAGAATTTATCCAAAAAACAAACCAATACATTTCGGGCATTTCAAATTTTGAAGGAAATTACCTGCTGAACCATAAAATAGATGAAAAAAGCCATGAAATAACTTTGGTTTATGGAGGCACTTCCCTGTCTGATGAGCAAAAAGATGCAATAATAATGAAAGCCAAAGATTTTGGACTTGAAGAAACTATTATACACATTGAGCAAGGAATCTCATTGGGCAATAAAGATAACGAAAAAGGAGAATTATTCAGGTTAAAAGAAGAAATAATAACATTAAACAGTACTTTAAAGAAAAAAAAGGCAACGCTTGACAGCATTCAAAATTCACACCAGACAGGACAAGTTTTGCTCAACGAAATTCAAACTATATACCCGCAAATAAAAAATTGCTCTTATTCAAAAACCTATACCTATAGTGAAAAGCATGCATCTCCAACAAGTACAACCATTATAGTTTTAACAACAAAAGGCTCAATCACTGTTTCTGAAAAAGCAAAAATCAATAATTGGTTAAAAAAAAGGCTGAATAATGAAGCTGTGAAAGTTTTTTATGAATAAGCAAAAGCAAATAAGCTATGGAAGCAAATTTTAAAAGGCTTGTTATTGCAGCATATCGGTTGCCCTTTAAGTTTAGCAAAACTAAAAATGGCTATAAAACCATGCAAAACTCGGGAGGTTTGGTTTCAGCCATACTGGCCTTATCTGAAAAATTTAAAAAGAGCAAAGACTTTCGGGTAAACGAAAAAATACTGTGGGCAGGTATTGACAATAATATCCCCGATGATTTCCCGTCTGATAAACTTAACAACAAGCATTTCAATATCTGTCCGGTACATATACCTGCCAATACTAATGAGTTGTATTACGGAGGCTTTTGCAATGACCTTATATGGCCGCTGTTTCATTATTTTCCTACCTACAGTGTATTTAACAACAACTACTTTAAAGCATACGAAGAAGCAAATACCTTATTTTGCAACGAAATAATTAAGGTAATAAAACCGGGCGACTTTATTTGGATACATGATTATCAACTGCTTTTGTTGCCTGAAATGCTCAGAAAAAAGATGCCCGATGTAACTATTGGTTTCTTTTTGCACATCCCCTTCCCTTCTTTTGAAATATTCAGGCTTTTGCCACGCAAATGGCGCGAAAGTATTATCAACGGTATGCTTGGCGCCGATTTGGTTGGCTTTCACACACATGACTATACCCAGCATTTCATCAAATGCGTTAAACGTACCACTGGTTTTGAATGCCATCAAAACGTGATACTTACGCCCAATAAACTCGTAAAAGCTGATGCCTTCCCCATTGGTATTGATTTTGACAAGTTTCACGGCGCATGTTTTGACAAACCTGTTGTAAAAGAAAAAGAGCAAATAAAAAAACAGCTTTCAGGCCAAAAACTTGTATTTTCGGTGGACAGGCTCGACTATACCAAAGGGCTTTTGCTCCGACTCAAAGGGTTTGAAACCTTTCTTGAAAAATATCCAGCATGGAATGGCAAAGTCATTTTCAATATGGTAGTTGTACCCTCACGCGACAACATCAAACAGTACGAGAAAATGAAAAAAGAGATAGAATCAACCGTAGGCCGTATTAACGGCAAATACAGTTCATTATCATGGCGGCCTGTTATTTACCAGTATAAATCTTTGTCTTTCAACGAGCTGATAGCCCTTTACGATTTGAGTGATGTTGGCCTTATCACCCCTTTGCGCGACGGGATGAACCTGGTGGCCAAAGAATATATTGCCTGTCAAAAAGAAAATAAAGGCGTATTGATACTTAGCGAAATGGCTGGTGCTGCTGCCGAATTGACTGAGGCCATCATTATAAACCCTGTTGACAATGATGAAATGGCAGAAGCTATTTGCTCAGCCTTGGAAATGAAAACTAACGAAAAGCATGTACGCCTAAAACGCATGCAGGACAGGATTGCCAATTACAACGTCTTCACCTGGGCGTTGGATTTCTTTGCACAAACGGCAGATGCCAAAATACAACAAAACCAGATGAGTGTTAAATACGTCAACAAACAAATCGTTTCGCAAATAAAAACAAGCTACCTCAATGCTGCCAAACGCATACTATTTCTTGATTATGATGGAACTCTGGTGTCGTTTGCCAAATACCCTGAGCTGGCCATCATTGATAAAAAAACCCTATCTATCATTAACCAATTGTCAAAAGACCCTAAAAACACTGTAGTTATCATTAGTGGCAGGGACAAAAACTTTCTCGAAAAACAGTTTGAAGGGCTTGATGTGACCCTGGTTGCCGAGCATGGATATTTTGAAAAAAAACACGGGAAGGATTGGAAAGAAACCGTAAATACCGCTTCAAACTGGAAAAGCATTGTCATGCCAATACTTAAAGAATATGTCAACCGTTGTAACGGGTCATTTATTGAAGAAAAAACGGGCAGCTTAGCCTGGCATTACCGAAATGCCGAGATGGACTTTGCACAACTCAGGTTGCACGAACTGCGTGATGACCTTGCCGAGATAATACGGCACAAAACCGACCTTGAGATATTGGAAGGCAACAAAGTACTCGAAATCAAAAGCGGGAAATACGATAAAGGACAAACAGCCGCCAACCTGCTCAAAAACAAAAACTACGAATTTATCCTGGCCGCAGGCGATGATAAAACAGACGAAACCATGTTTTCGGCATTGCCAGCCGAAACATTTTCTATCCGCATAGGCAAATGTTCGTCTTTGGCAAAATATAACGTGGGTAGCTATATTGAATTTATAGCTTTACTTGCCAACCTTTCTGATATGTAACAATATCATTTTTTATAAAGCTAATACATTACTAAAAAAGAAAGTACCATACCTCCAATCACAATCCATATTACATCCACCTTTCGCAATAGCAGGACAAAAGCAACCAATACTATTACGATATTGAAAATATTCCATTGTACACCGATAGTAAAACGATATGTTACAACAACTAACAATCCTACAAACGAACAAAGTACGCCATTAATAACTTTATTAAACTGAGGATATGCCTTTAGCTTGTCAAAGAAAGGAATAAGTCCCATCAAAATAAGGAATGATGGGATAAACACACACACAGTAGCCAGTATGCTGCCCAGAATACCAAAATGCATATAGCCAAAAAATGTAGCTGCGATGATGATTGAGCCAGGTGTAACCTGACCCAGAATAACCCCGTCCATGAAAGTTTTCTGGTCGAACCAACCATATAAGTCAACCATTTCATGGTACATAATAGGCATTGAAGCTAGTCCACCTCCAAAGGAAAACAGGTCAATACGCAACATAATAGTTGCAAGAGTAAAGTAATCCCTGTTTACAAGAAATATAATACCTGTAGCTACAGCAACAACAGCCAAAGTCCATATAAATAGTTTGAAAGACTTTGACTTGACTCGTTTTTTTGATTCTCCAAAATCTTTTTTAGTAAAAACTATCCCCAATAAAGCTGCAATAAGCAATACCAAAGCCGGATGCAGCTTAGTAAGAAACAACCCTGCAGCAATGGAAGCAATAATCCAGTCGTTGTAGTTTTCAAAATTTTTAGAACCAAACATATAAGCAGCATTGGCCACTATGGCAACAATAATCACCCGAAGGCCATTCAGCACAAGCTCAACATTGGACAGGTGCTTAGAATGCTTGTATATAACCGAAAGGATAAACATGATAAGAAAAGCAGGCAGGCCAAACCCGATAAAACTAACAATAGCCCCGCGCGAGCCTTTCAGCTTGAGCCCGATGTAAGCTACCAACTGCATAATAATAGCTCCGGGAATCACCTGGCAAAGCGCCAGACCAGAATCAAATGTATTAGCATCAAGCCATTGCTTCTTTTCGACAATGTGTTTACGCACATGCGCCGACATGGCTACACCTCCAAATGCTGTAAGGCCAAGCCAAAAGAATGCCCTGAAAAGCTCAATATAAGATGGTTGATGTTCTTTCAATATATTATAACAAGCTATACATGATGATTGTTAAAGATAAGACAGAAATAAAAAACCAAAGCAAAATGCCTTGAATAAAGGGCTTTATGCCAACATTTTTTAACAAATCACGGGTTAAACCTGTACCAATGAGAAAAAGGGTAATCTTTAGCCCAATTTTAGAAATATTGACAATAAAAGCAGCTTCATGATGAACCGCAGGAATGAAGGTATTGATGAGCATAGCCAAAACAAACAGAATGATAAAATAGGGTATTTTCACCTTTTTGTTATCGCCTTTGACAATAAATACGGTTAAAAAGGCAATAGGGATAATCCACAAAGCCCGTTCGAGCTTGATGGTAGTGGCCACCTGCAAAGCTTCTTGCCCGTAATTACTGGCTGCGCCAACAACAGAGCTGGTGTCGTGGATAGCAATAGCAGCCCAAACGCCAAACTGGTGTTGCGAAAGGTTCAGCCAATGCCCAATAATTGGAAAAATGAACAAAGCCAATGAGTTTAGAATAAAAACTGTGCCTAAAGCAGTAGAAACTTGCTTTTCGTTCGACTTAACCAAAGCCGAAACAGCAGCAATAGCGCTTCCTCCACAAACTGCAGTTCCGGTTGATATCAGGTACGAGGTTTTGCGCTCTACTTTCATCTTTTTGCCCAAAAATATCCCCAGGCCAATAGTTGTAGCAATAGAAAAAATGGTAAATACAAGGCCTTGTTTTCCAGCCTCAGCAGCCTGAAAGGTATTCATCCCGAACCCCATCCCGACAACTGAAACTTGTAGCAAAATATGGGTCAGCTTTTTACTTGTCAACAAAAAAGGGTGTTTTACAGTTTGTGCCAGTATAATACCCATAAATAAAGCTATTGGAGCATCAACAAATGGGAATAAGCATAAAACAACAGCCGTAACATAAATAATCCAAGAATTCCTCATTGTGTTAAATTTTACTTTGCAAACGTAACACAATGATAATCAACAGTCAAATCACAAAAAGTAATAAATTATAACTTTAAGTTATAATAATTTTGCAAGAAATTGACAAACAGCTTAGTAAGCCCTGAGGGTTCAGGTCCCTGAGGTGAAATAAAATAGAATTGACGTTGAAACCTAATATTACTGGTATTTATTTGCCTAAAAATACCAGAAAGCAGTTCATGCTCAATAGCAAAGCGGGAAACAATACCCACACCAGAGCCTGTCTTTACAAAAGACTTTATAGCCTCAGTACTACCTAAATACATTAATACTTGCAGGCTTTTGAGGTTTACACCGTATTGTTGAAGGCTATTTTCAATGATTTCCAGTGTCCCCGAACCTCTTTCGCGCAAAACCAAAGGCAAAGAAGCCAACTCCTTAGCAGAGACAACCTGTGGAGCGCTTTTATTTTGTGAAGAAGTAAATACAATGAGTTCGTCATCAAGGAATGGATAATAGCGGATGTCTGTATTGCCAGGATTTCCTTCAACTATACCAAAGTCAATATCATTTTTCAGCAACCGTTTTTCTATTTGCAGCGTATTTCCATTGACAAGGGACAGATTTATATCGGGGTAGCGCTCGTGAAACTTTGACAATGCCGATGGTATAACATATTGCGAGATGGTTGTACTAGCCCCTATACGCAACTCCCCTTTGCTCTTGCCTTTTAGCCGGCTCAATTCAAACTTAACTTCGTTATGCAGCGATTGTATTTTTTCGCTGTACGAAAGAAGTAGGATTCCGGCCTTAGTAAGCTCAATTTTATTGCCATGGCGATTAAAAAGTTTTGCTTCAAATTCCGATTCCAATTCCTTAATATGTTTGGTAACCGCAGGCTGAGTAATATACAACTCATTGGCAGCTTTAGAAAAACTTAAGTTGTGGGCCACACAGATAAACACATTCAGCCGGAAGTCAAGCATAACTTTAAATTATAATACCATAAAAGTAATATTTTCTATGGTTTAACATAAGATAAAGACCTATAAAAAACTTACTTCACCACTTCAAGGTTATTGGCCGTCCAACCACTAAAGCCGTCCATCATCTGGTACACCGTTTTGAACCCGTTCTGGACCATGTGATCTGTGGCTATTTTACTTCGCCTGCTTGTACGGCAATATACAATGTACCTAGCTTTGCGGTCAAGCTTATTAATCTTTTCAAGAGCACCTTGCTGTGTAACATCAATATTTACTGCACCTTTAACGTGACCTGCCTGAAATTCACCAGCAGTGCGAACATCCAACACAACCAGCTTCTTATCTTTTTTAAGCATAGTGCTTACTTCCATTGAATTGGACTCTATTGGGCTTTGTGCTGTCAATGTTGCAAAAGTGCTGATAAACAGAGTAACTATTGCGATTAATGCTTTTATTTTCATGATGTTAAATTTTTGAGTAAAGTAAAAACAAGAAGATGAAAGTATTTTGAAATACTCCCATCTTCAATTCCTTTGCTGACAGCTTTCTTATTCTTTCTTTTTACAGGTATCAATACCAAACGGGATATACAACGGACAAAAACTGATAAGGCTTGTCAAAACAAATACTGCAGCAAGTATCAGCAACACAATGCCCAATGCTCCTGAAATAATATTTGTAAAGAATAAAATAGCAATTATGACTGCAACCAGTATCCTGATTACCTTGTCAATAGTACCCATGTTCTTTTTCATTGTCAATAAAATTAATGGTTAATTATTAATGGTAAAATCGTAATTTTTAATTTACTGCATCCCTTGCATTCCAAAGCTTTTAAAATACGAGAACCATTTTTCTTCCGGATTTTGTATTTGTTTCAAGGTTTTCAGCGACTCAGCCTCGTCTATCCCTTTTTCCAGCACATGATACATGTGTATAAGATTGGAAGACTTAATGTTTCCTCCACAATGTACAAACACCTTTTTGCCATCCAGCCCAGCCATGATGCCGCTAAAAGTATTATAATGAAACGGGCGCAAATTGGAGCAATCTACCGGAAAATGTACGTAATCCATTTGCAGCTTTTCAACCACCTGGGCTTCATCTTTCAAAGCATTTCTGGTACTTACAGGTGAAATATTTACAATTGCCTCAAAACCTGCAGCTTTTAAAGCCTCAATCTGCGCTGTTGAAGGCTGAGCGCCAGATGAAAGCAATTCGTTATATTTGAAATAGTTTGCAATATCCATATCGTTTTATTTGAAAATTTCCATTGGGTTATGCTTGAACTCCCTGTCTTTAACAATTAAAGTAGTAGATGGCGCTTTTGATTTTGCAGTAAAAATCATATCATGGCCCAAACATAAGCCTAAAACAACATTTAGCTCGGTTTTGTTTTCGGCCAGAAAATCTGCCTGGCCAGCAGGATTGCATGAAACGCCTTTAGCTTCTTCGCCCAAAAACTCGCTAGCAGGGATTTTGCCACATTTACAATCCACAGCAAATACTTCAAAATCTTTTGATAAGGACTCTTTTAGCATATTAGCTTCTTTCTGCACTGCCACACAGTTGGCAATGCCAATACGTTTGAAACCAGCATTTTTGGCAAAATTGCGAATTTCCTCTACCCTGTTTTTGCCGGGCAAACGCGATTGGTCTGCCAGTTGCATGGTTTGAATATCAGAGGCTGAATAAAGTGTTATTTCGTTCATTTTGTTATTAATTTTTAGAAGTTACAGCCTTCATAGGGCATATCATGGCGCATTTTCCGCACTCAATACATTTTTCTTCATCAATTACAGGCAGCCCAAAGCCATCCTGAGTAATAGCCCCAACAGGACAAACCCTTAACATAGGACAACGATGGTTTTGCGGACAGGCCTGAGGATTAACAACTAAAGCCATATACAATCATTTAATATTTAACAAAATATTCATCAACTGGTTTTTTGAGTGTACCCCTGCTTGTTTATACTTCAATTCGCCATCCTTAAAAATAGCAAGCGTTGGAACTCCCTGCACATGATACCGGCCTGCTATATCAGGGTTCTGATCAACATCAATTTTTATCACACGCACTTTATCGCCAAGTTCAGTCGCAATTTCTTTAAGAATTGGCGACTGAGCTTTACACGGGGCACACCACAATGCATGAAAATCAACAATAACAGGCCGGGTATCGTTTATTAATGAATTAAAATTGGCTTTCATTTTTTCATTTTTATTTTAATGAAACACCCATGATTGGTCAAACGCAAACACGATAGTATTTACTTGTGGGTGTTCTCCTGCTAAAGACGGGACAAGCTATTATTCCTTATAAATTAAATTTTATTATGATGAAATGATAACATTTACCCACAAATAAATTTCATTATGTTTTTAACAGGCTCAAAGTTGCAATTGAGCAATCATGAGTACTTCTTCTTAACAAATCATACCTGTTTCATTTGTTTTATCAGAAAATCTTTAGATTTGACCCCAACAAAACGGTTCACTTCTACGCCATTCTTTAGCAGTATGAGCGTAGGAATGTTGCGTACTTTAAATTTCTGAGCAAGCGATTGGTATTGCTCGATGTTTACCTTGCCTACATGCTGGTTGCCGCTTAACTCGCCTGCTACATCATTGAGTATTGGTGCCATCATACGACAAGGCGCGCACCAACTGGCCCAAAAGTCAACCAGCACTACTCTGCCTTTTGTTTGTTGTTGAAAATTGGCTTCGGTAAGCGTCAATATTTTGTCATGGTCTTTTACCATAGGGATGTTTTTCAGCCTGCGCTTTGCTGCGAAAACCAGATAAGCGAAAACGCCAATCATTACACCAAGCACAATTAATGTTGTTTGCATTTTTTAATTATTTTATAAAATAAACTTTACTCTTTTCCTTCCATTACGAAGAGCTTGTCCCGCCTCAGGCGGGAGGTTGGGGAGGTTTATTAAACTCAATCCAATTCCTTAGCAATAGAGATAGCTGCAATAGTCCCATCAGCCACAGCAGTAGTAATCTGGCGATATTTTTTACTTATCACGTCACCTACCGCGTAAACGCCCGGAATACTGGTTCGCATATCTTCGTCTGTCTTGATATATCCCCACTGGTCAAGTTCAAGTTTTTCTTTAAACAAGTCAATATTGGGTTTGAAGCCTATAAAAATGAAAACTCCATCACTGACAAGCTTTATACGCTCTTTTGTTTTCAGGTTTTCAATCTCAGATATAACCTGGTTTCCCTCTTTAACAAACGAGCGGGGCTCATGTTCATAAAGCACTTTGATTTTTGGGTTTGCCAAAAGCTTTTCTTGCGCCTTTTTGTTGGCAGTGAGCTTATCAAACTGGTGAACCATAGTTATTTTAGAAGCAAACTTGGCTATAAAGTCCGATTCTTCAACTGCAGAGTTTCCACCACCTATCACAACTACCTCTTTATCTACAAAATATTTAGCATCACAAGTGGCACAGTAAGAAATTCCTTTGCCTTTCAGTTCCATCTCACCCGGGGCGCCAGTCAGGTTGGGTGATGTCCCGGTGGCAATGATAATGCGTTTGGCTTTCAGCGTTTCGTATTCATCAATGACGACCTCTTTTTTCTCAAGGTCAACCCTGGTAACATCTACAGCAACCTTATATACGGAGCCACAAAGCTTGGTTTGCTCACTCATGTTGTGCGACAGCATATAGCCTGCCTGAGGTTCAATAAAACCAGGATAATTAGACACCTCGTGCGTTGTAGATACGTGCCCGCCCGGCAATGCAATGTCCACCATTACAGTGTTAATCTTGGCCTGGCATAAATACAAACCGGCAGTCAACCCGGCAGGGCCGGCCCCAAGGATAATTACATCAAACTCGGTAACGGCAGGTTTTATCTGCGATTTAATAGCCTTAACGCGTTCGACAGGGATCATGCTGTCCAAGTGGCAGATAATATCGCTGCGCTTAATACCACCAGACAACCTGTCGGCCACTTCTTTCCCATTATCAAAAAACAATAGCGTTGGCGAAGATTTAACTCCGAGTTTATCAGCTAATTCGCGGTTTTGTTGACGAAATATTTTAAAAAACTTAATATCATTGCCGTAAAGCCGGGATAAATTTTCAAATTTTGGGGCAAGCGCTTCACATGGCGGGCATTCAGTAGAATAAAAGTCAAGTACTACTTTGCCTCCCTGAAGGACTTCAGTTTCAAATTCAGATGCATTTATTTCTTTCATAGCATTAATTATTAATTAAAACAATACATTTTAAAGAACTTTACTGATTATCATAAAGTTACTAAAACAATACTGTTTTATCTAAGGAATCAAATTAATTTTTCAGCAAAATTTCGTTGATGGCCTGATCAAATGTTTGACGGGGAAGAGCGCCCATAGCAGCCTGAGGTTGTCCTTCTTTAGGCACAAAGAGAAGGGTTGGAATACTTGAGATGCCAAAAACTGAAGCTAATTCCTGTTCGCTCTCAGTATCAACCTTGTAAACAATAAGCTTTCCGGCATAATCCTTAGCAATATCCTGAAGAATTGGGGCTACCATCTTACATGGGCCACACCAGTCGGCATAAAAATCAATAATTGCAGGCAATTCGCCAACGTATTTCCACTCTTTGTTTACCTCGTAATTAAATACTTTTTCTTTAAATTCCTGGGTGGTTAAGTAAACCACATCTTTTACCATTGTTTCCATAATTAATTAATTTTAAATTATGAAACAAAGATACGAAAAATGATTGAATAAATCGCTATAATATCACCAAAATAAATCGCAATAATAACACTTTTTAAGAAATGGCTAAAAATATGATGCAAAGCCCAGTTCGATAAGCTCCTTCACCGGACGGCAGTCGGTAGAGCAGATTTGCCCTGATTGATTTTTAGCCACCGAACCACAACCACCCCCGCAGGCCAATTGCAGGCTGCAGTCTTTACAATCATTGATGGTTGTTACGTCACGTTTTTCCCATTCATTAATAAGGCTTGTATTTAAAGCCGTTTGGGGATAGAATGTCCCTAACGACTCATCTGCCTTACCGACAGTGGCAGTACACGGGTATATGTGGCCGGTATAATCAAAAGCCCATTCGGTCTTACATGCAGGGCATGAGTCGAACAATGGGGCAGGCAAGCTGCCATTTTCGGCCAGAAACTTTGAGATAGAATAAGCAGGTTTGTAAAACTCTACAATATAAGGATGCTGTTTAATTAGTGAATAAAGCGATTCGTACAACGAAACCCTTGTAAACAGCTTGTCAGGCGCAGATTGGCAATGGTGCAACTCGTAGTTGCGGCCAATCTGAGTTTTGAAATACGAATTTTTTGTCCAACCTTTATCAATGGCAAAGCGGGCAAGCTCAGGCAGGTTATTGATATTCTCCTTGTCAATGACCATGCGCAAGTTCACATTCAGCTTATTGGCAAGAGTAACATCTATGCCATTTACAATTTTATCAAAAGTGCCAGCACCACCTTTGAGGAAGCGCCTTACATTATGCACAGCAGCCGTACCATCCAGCGTAATCTGAATTTCGCGGATTCGGCCCTTTTTGAGAATATCAATATATTCGGCCAGAGTATATCCATTGGTAACAAAGCAAAGCTCAAGCCCAACTTTATTGGACTGTTCAACTAAATATGTAATTATTTCTTTTTGTTTTGGAGAGTTTAACAAAGGTTCTCCTCCAAATACCGTTATATATTTGCGCCTTCCGGCAAATTCTTTTTGAATATACGTAAAAAAGGCATCAACAATTTCGTTAGTCAGTTCGCTCTTAGCCGGGGCGTATTCGTCCTGATAACAATACGAACAGGCAAAGTTGCAGCTGTAGTTGGGGACAAAGAACAACTGCACTTCATCGTTATCTCGATTGTCAATAAAATCAAGATATTTGCTTTTATACAGCTTATTTTCTTCTGTCTCGTCCACCCAATAGCCTTTGGCAACCATATCGTTTACAAAATCATCAGAAACAATTTCTTTACTATTCCTGAGCCCGTCTATTTTGCAGGCTTCGTCGGGCGACAAAATATCGGCATTGCCCGAAAGGAGGTTCACAATAAAGAAATTCTCAGAATCCTTGATGTTAGAAAATATGTTGTGTTTAGAAAAAACCATCTAATTACGAATTACAGATTACTAATGACAGATGACTAATTAAAACAATCCGATTAAACTTTAAAGACCTTTTACAGCCTTCTATTATATAGAAAATGGCAGCTAATTTGAACTAACCCCTATCTCCTTGAAGAACTGCAGATAGGACTTTGATTGTTAATTCAAAATATTTTTTGCCATATTCTATAAAATTACTTTGTAAAAGGAGTAACATGCACCTTCAAATTTAGTGCTCTATTTGAGGGTGTGTAAAAAGTCTGAAAAGGCTTCGACTTCGCTCAGCCTGACGATTGATAATCAGCAATTTGTCATTTTGAGCGGAGTCGAAAAAATGAACAAATTTGACCTTTTTACACACCCTCGTTGGGGTGGTAAAAAAAAGGCACCAGGCCTTACTTTTAGCAGTGTCCTGATGCCCAAATTCAATTAGTCGTGGCAGCCGGCAACATTTTTAGATGTTTTTGCGCAGCACTGGGCTACCTTCGCGTTTGTTAACACTTCTTTTTTTCTAATAAGACTTGTCATAATAAACAGTTTAAAAAAATTATTTAACTAAAAGAACTTCATTGATAGCTTTTACTAACGATTCTTTAGGCAAAGCCCCCATAGCAGCCTGTGGCTGCCCTTTGGCCGGAATGAACAAAATTGTAGGTAAGCTTTGTATTCCCAGATTTTGAGCAAGTTGTCTTTCAACATCCACATCTACCTTATAAACAACAATCTTTCCTGCATATTCCCTGGCTATTTCCTCAATACGTGGCGAAATCTGACGACAAGGGCCGCACCATGTAGCATAAAAGTCAATGATAGCCGGCATAGTGCCTTCATATTTCCATTGCTTATTTACTTCGTAGTTAAAAACCTTTTGTTTAAAGGTTTCGTTTGTCAAGACAATTACTTCTCCAAATTTGGCTTTGCCTTCAGGACTTCCTGCGCTACAATTGCCAAGTAAAAAAGCAAATGCAAGTACCGATAATGTTATAATCTTTCTCATGTTATTAAATTTAAAAATATTTTTACTTTTTACAACCACATTTAGCTGGTTTTTGGGCTGCAATGGTCCAGCTAACCACTTTAATTTTACCTTTGTCATAAGGGGCGGATTCTTCAATAATATTTACTGATGAAAAGCCTGCATTCTCAAGCTGACTAAGATATTCGTCACGAGTAACAGAGCCTGCCCAGCATTCTGAGACAGCAACAGGGTCATTTCTATATTCATCGGGTACGGGGCTTGTAGAATATATATCGCTTACCACAAAACGGCCGCCTTTTTTCAATATCCGGTATATTTCGTTCCATACCATCTGCTTATCCGAAGCATGGTTGATGGTGCAATTAGATATAACAAGGTCTGCAACAGCATCGTCAAGCGCAATCTTTTCCAATTCGCTGCGGACAAACTTAACGTTGGTAACGTTCAATCTTTTTGCAGTATCTATGGCTTTTTCAATCATACCATCAGAAATATCAATACCGTAAACAAAGCCGTTTTCGCCAACGCTTTCGGCAAGGCGTATTACGTCAGTACCTCGTCCGCTTCCCAAGTCAACACATACTTCTCCGGCTTTTACCTCTGAGTAGTTGATAGCACCTCCGCATGACAAGCAACAATCGGACTTTGCCAGCTCGCTGTATCTTTTATTTATTTCTATTAATGACATAAAAGTTGATAGTTATTGGTTGTTAGAGCTTATTCGTAATTTTTAATTTTTAATTTTTAAATCCTCAACATTTACCTCTGCTACATGGGCTGCTCACGATAAAAAAACCCATAAACCCTCCAAAAATGATACTCATATATGGACTGCTTGTTATCGGGCAACTACCAGAAGAACAACCTATATAATAATAGTACAGAAAGCCTGCAATCATACCAATAACAGTTGCAATAAAAGGTTTCCAGAAATACCAGGAAGAAAAAAACTCTTTTATGGTCTTTGGCCTGGGCTTTACTTCACAATTATTTTCCATCTTTACCTGTTTTTAAAATTTACTCTGCAAAGATAAAACAAATAAAAAAATAAATCACAATAATATCACCTAAATCTTTTTAATATCACCAAAAAAATTTTTACCTTTGTACCCTCAATGTATTGATTATGAGCAAAGTTTTTGATGATAGCCTTAGTCCTGAACAGCTTGAAGAGATGTTCCACAATGATGAAAAATGTCTTGAATTTTTGGCTAATCTCAAGTGGGCCAATGGTTTCGTATGCAAAAAATGCGGCAACACCAACTCCTGCCCGGGCAAAGAGCCCTTCTCGAGACGTTGCACCAAATGCAAAACAAAAGAGACTGCCACCAACGGCACAATATTTCATGGTGTCAAATTTCCTATCAGCAAAGCTTTTTACATTGCATACAATGTATGTAAAGGGAAAGAAGACATCTCGTCCTACGAATTTGGCCGCAGGCTTTCGTTGCGCCAGATGACCTGTTGGAACTTCAAATCAAAGATAGAACACGCATTAGTTGAAATGGGCTCTTTAACAGACAAAGAAAGAAGCTCTATTGAAAAAATACTGACCAGCTAATAATCTTGTTTTTACAAGAGTTCACCTATTATAGCTTATAATTCATATATAAGAGAAATTCCAAAAAATGGATATCCAGGATAGTTTCTTAGCTGGCCATAAGGATTAAGTCCTCGGTAGCCATGAAAGTAAAATCCAACTGCGTGATTGAAATTTGTTTTTGGATAAAATTTATATCCCCAATAAAGATTAAAGTTAAATAGCATTCCTTCTTTTACTTCAGTAGTTTCCCATTTCCCTTCATCTACTTTTTTAAACAATGGGTAACCATATCTCAATCTATAGCGAACTTCAAATGATAAAACATTGACAAAACGTTTACTGGCAAGAAAGCCTTGGGTTCTTTGAAATTGGTATTCTAAATAATATTCACCCCGATATTTACTTGCTGGAATATCCAAATCGGTAGTTAATTCGGCATCTTTACGTACACTGAACCACCCAAGACCTCTATTGCTAATTCGGTATGAAAAACCTAACCTTAAAGAGTGACAGTTCTCCCTAATCCTGTCCGGGTCATTAATGGTTGCTTGAAATTCTGTGTATTCGTAAGATACATTAATACGCGTAATTGGAAAATTTTCGTCTTTACGATATATTGTTATTTCATCACCTAGATGTGTGCACTCGTGAAAAATTGGAAGCCAGGAAAAAGATATATTTTTGATAAACCTATTGTTTGGGAAATATCGTATTAACCTTAATTTGAATGATCCAAAACGATAATCAGTATTAATTACAGGAGCCGTTTCTGAGCCCCACATATCTTCAAGCACATGAACGCTAACGGGTACTGAAGCGGCAAAACCCCACTTGTTTTTATTGTCAATATCTCTAGAAAAGTTTGCGAATAATGGAATATCAAATCCTGCATGCAATTCAACCATGGGCCTATTGAATTTACTACCTTCTTCAAGTAAATCAAATTCTGAATAACTTTTGTTATAGCCTAATTCAGCTTTTGAAACATTGCTATGCATTTCTGATACAAAAGGTTGGGCAAATGCAGCTGATTCAAAAAATCCATCCCAGCTAATAGCAGTCGTATCCTGAGAAGATAAAGTAACAAATGGTAATGTTACTAAACAAAATGTAATGAATCCCTTTTTTATCATGGTAGTATCTTTTTTATTAAAGTTAATTGAATAAAAATTAAACAACCAGTACTAAACTTAAATAGTTCATTCATTGTTAATTTATTTTACACATTATTAGGTTATTTAATATTTTTACGTAGAAAATAGTTTTATTGGAATGATTGATAGTGAAGTAATTCAGAAAATACTTGAAGGCAAACGAGATTCTTATCGTATTCTTGTTGAGCGCTATCAGTCTATGGTTTATCGCACATGCCTAGGCTTTTTGCACAACCAACATGACGCTGAAGACCTTACTCAGGAGGTTTTCATTAAAGCATATCAATCTATTGACTCATTTAAAGGCGATTCAGCTTTCTCAACCTGGATATACCGCATAGCTGTTAATGCTTCGTTAAACAAAGTACGAGCAAATTCAAAAAACTTTCTGTTCCAAAAGCTGGATACACTTTTAGGAAGTGGCAAAAACTATGAGCCATCTGTTGTTTTTCACGAATCAGAAAACCCCGAGGATATGCTGGTTAAAGAAGAACATCGCCTGTGGGTGCAAAAAGCGCTGGACAGCCTGCCTGAAAACCAACGCACAGCTATTGTTTTAAGCAAATATGATGAACTATCGCAAAAAGAAATTGCCGAAATCATGAATACCACAGAAGGAGCTGTTGAATCCCTTATACAACGGGCAAAAACGAATCTCAGGGAAAAATTATTTGCCCATTTGAAAAAAAATAAAAAATGACCGTAGGAAAAAATGAAGTTTTGTTTCTAACCATAAAAATCAATTAAAATGAACTGTGATTTATGCAAACGAGAATTAGAAGCTTACCGCGAAGGCAGGTTGCCCGACGGTATCCGGGCTCAGGTTGAGCATCACCTGCATAATTGCCATGATTGTACTTTATACTACCATGCACTGATAGCGGCTGAAAAGGTAATGGACGAGGAAAAAAGCGCGCAACACAATCCATTTCTTTCAACCCGCATCATGGCAGGTATCGAAGCTCTTGAAAGCAGCCAAAAACGTGTTCGTCAGGGCATACTGAAGCCGGTTTTAATCAGTATTTCTATTGTAATAGCAGTATTTATAGGTATCACCATGGGACAGCTTTATAAACCTGCTAAACAAAGTAATGTTATCCCTGCAGAACTGACATATATGGATGATGCAAGTATGGAATCGTTAAATGTGTTTGTAACCGAATAATACAAGAGTGATGAAAGCTGAAAACAAACATACCACAATGGTTTGGGCAATTGTAGTACTGGCAATAATGAATATATCTACATTTGTTACCATCATGTATCATCAACATAAGGCAGAAACTATCATTCCTAATGATGTAAAAACACCAAAACTCGAAGCTGTTGCCGAAAAATACAGTGGCCGCTATTTTAAAGAACAGCTTGGGTTTAACAGTGAACAGATGGACAAATTTCGCGAGTTTAACCGTCCGTTCCGAATGCAGGCAAGAGAAATCACGCTACAACTGGCTGATGTACGAAAAGCTTTTTTGCAAGAGATTGCTGCGCCTAACAGCGACACTGCCAAGCTTAATGCGTTGTCCGATTCTATTGGCGAAATGCACAAGCAGTTGAAAAAGCTGATGTTCCAATATTGTCTTGACATCAAAACCATCTGTAATAATGAGCAAAAGGAGAAGCTCAACCAGTTGTTCCAGGATATCTTTATCAACGAGTCGCCTATGGCACTTCCCGGACACGGGCCAATGAAAGGTATGAAAAAAGGCATGGAACAAGGGCAGTGCAAATCACAGTGATTTCAGAAAGTTCATACAATTAATGGTTAGATTTAAAAAAAGAAAGAAATGAAAACAAAACTTATTTTATCAGGAATAGCATTATTTGCAGCCATTTCATTGGCAAACGCCCAGGGAAATTGTTGCGCAAAAGCAAAGTACAATAAGGATTCCAAAGGCACAGGCTACGTAGATGCCAATAAAAATGGCATTTGCGACAACTACGAAAACAGGGCCGACACAACTTCTGTTGGCAAAGGAAAAGGTAATGGCAAAGGAAAAGGTAATAGCAAAGGCAAGAACTTTGTGGACAACAACAAAAACGGCATTTGCGACAATTACGAAGCCCGGAATAAAAAGTAAATCGGGCACCTTGCACATACCTTTAGTATAATTAATTCATTATCAATTTATTAAAAAAATTATTTTCAATTGTTCTGAAAAGTCAGGACAATTGAACAGGGTAAATAGTGTCTTGTCAAAAGTAAAAACATCAAAATTTTATCATCATGAAAACAACATTCAGTAAAATAGTAACAGGTAGCTTTATAGCTATAGCAGCAATGACCATGAGTTCATGCGAAAAAGATTTGTCAAACTCAGAAAATATGCGTTATGCAAGCATCATAGATGTAGCAGGCGACGGAACAACCTCCGTTATGCACTCCAACATGCAGCAAGCCTTTGTCGAAACAGCTGCTTTGACTGAGACTGAGCTCGCCTCTCTTGTGAAAATAAAAGACGAAGAAAAGCTTGCACGTGATGTTTATGCAGCATTATACCAAAAATGGGCAAGTCCGGTATTCTCACGCATTACCAATGCAGAAAACAACCATCTTTCGGCTATCAACTTGTTATTGGCCTATTATGGTTCCTCAGACACTTTGATTGGCGAGGTAGGAGTGTTTACCAATGCAGAAGTTCAGGCATTGTACAACAACCTGGTATCAGCAGGCTCAACAACTATTGAAGATGCTTATAAAACCGGCGCTTTGATAGAAGAAATGGATATCAACGATTTGCAAAACGTTATCGCTACCACCTCTAATGCCAACATTACCATGGTTATGGAAAATCTGGAACGAGGCTCACGGAACCATTTGCGCGCATTTAATAAACAATTAGTAACTTTAGGTATTACCTATGTTCCAACCTATATCTCGCAAAGCGCTTATGACCAGATTGTCAATTCTTCAATAGAAAAGGGCAAAAACTATATGATGCAGGGCAATGGCAAAGGTCATGGAAAAGGCAAGGGAAAGATGAGGAATGGCAATGGTGACGGGAGTTGCAATAATTGATTGACCTGAATTAGCTTGTAAACCACTCCTATCCTCCATTTGTAAAGGGGAGGAATTGAATATCTCAAGTTTGAGCAGTATGAGGCTGTGTAAAAAGTCTGAAAAGGCTTCGACTTCGCTCAGCCTGACAATTGATAATCAGCAATTTGTCATTTTGAGCGGAGTCGAAAAATGAACAAATTTGACTTTTTACACACCCTCGGGGTGGTAAAAAATTTTCATAACAAAAAAATATCTGATTTATGCCGAAAATAAGCAAAATAGCAGCCCTGACATTCATCCTTTGGATAACATCCGTTATGTCAGTGTTTTCGCAAGCAAAATTCACCATCAGCGGAGAAATAAAGGATTCTAAAACAGGTGAAACTTTAATTGGTGCAACTGTATATCCTTCGGAGATGCCAACCAAAGGAGTAGTAACCAATGCCTATGGTTTTTATTCTATCACCCTACCCGAAGGCAAATACAACCTGGTATCGCAATATACAGGATACGAAAAAAGCCAGCAAACAATAGACCTGAAACAAAACATGAAAGTCAATTTTGAACTGGGCGAAAGCGTTATCTCGTTAAATGAAGTGGTGGTAACTGCTGAAAAACAAGACCGTAATATTACGTCAACGCAAATGGGCATGAACAAGCTAAACATCAACGAAGTAAAAAATATCCCGGTGCTGTTTGGCGAAAAGGATGTGCTGAAAACCATACAGTTGCTGCCGGGCGTAAAATCAGCAGGCGAAGGGAACTCCGGCTTTTATGTACGTGGCGGGAGCTCAGACCAGAACCTGATTTTGCTTGATGAAGCGCCGGTATATAATCCTTCGCACGTGATGGGCTTCTTTTCGGTATTCAATTCTGATGCCATCAAGGATTTGAACCTTATCAAAGGCGGAATGCCTGCCGAATATGGCGGTCGTCTCTCTTCCGTACTGGATGTCAAGATGAACGAAGGAAACAATAAAGAATATCATGTAAACGGTGGATTGGGGCTTATCTCATCACATCTTACGGTTGAAGGCCCTATACAAAAAGACAAAAGCTCATTTATGATTTCAGGACGCCGCACTTATGCCGATATATTCCTAAAAGCCTCTTCCAACGAGATGCTTAAAAATACCAACATTTACTTTTACGACCTGAACGCCAAAATGAACTTTCACCTTGGAGAAAAGGACAGGCTTTACCTTTCAGGCTATTTTGGTCGTGACGACATCAACCTGCTTCGTTTCAGTAACTCGTTCCAGTCGATGTGGGGCAATACCACAGGCACGTTGCGTTGGAACCACATTTTTTCCAACAAGCTTTTCCTCAACACTTCTCTTATATACAGCGATTTTACTTACAACATGCAGCTTGGCAGCGACAGCACACAGGTAAATGTTGAATCCTCTATACGCGATTATAACTTCAAACAAGACTGGCAATACTACATGAACTCCCAACACACTGTGAAATTTGGGTATAATGCCATTTATCATTCATTTATTCCGGGCAGTGTAACCGGCAATGCTACAACATCGCTTGTAAGCTCTGACATTCCAAAGCGATATGCTTTAGAAAACGCTGCATACCTGAGTGATGAATGGGCCGTTTCGGAAAAATTAAAAATAACAGCAGGTTTGCGTATTTCAAACTTTAACCAGCTTGGCCCGACCACCATCTACGGATTTGATGAAGATGGAACCATTACAGATACTACCGTTTACAAAAATAATGAAAATATCAAAACGTATTGGGGAATAGAACCGAGGCTAAGCGCCAGCTTTATGCTTAACGAAAGCAGCTCGATAAAAGCTTCGTATGCCCGGACACAGCAATATTTGCATCTGTTATCAAATGCTACCTCTTATCAATCCACTGATTTATGGATTCCGAGCAGTAACATCGTAAAGCCACAGATCGGCGATCAATACGCCATTGGGTATTTCAAGAACTTTGCCGACAACCTTTTCGAAACATCGGTAGAAGTGTATTACAAAACCATGCAAAACCAGATAGAATACAAAAACGGGGCTCAGTTTGTACTAAACAAAACCGCCGAAGCTGACCTGGTTTTCGGAAAAGGCAAATCGTATGGCATTGAGCTATTTGCAAAAAAGCGCTATGGCAAGTTCAATGGTTGGATCAGCTACACAATGTCTTATACTGACAGGACTTTTGCAGACATCGATGCTGGCAAAACATTTGCTGCCAAGCAGGACAGACGACACGAAGTTTCTGTTGTTGGTATTTACCAGTTAAACCCACGCTGGTCACTTTCGGCAACGTGGATTTATTATACAGGAAATGCCGTTACCTTTCCCAGTGGAAAGTATATGGCTGATAACCGCATTGTATATTACTACACCGAGCGAAATGGCTATCGTATGCCCGATTACCACCGTATGGATGTTGCAGCAACATGGATTCACAAAAAGACTGCCAAATTTGAGTCGTCATTTAACTTTTCCATATATAACGTGTATAACAGGCTAAACGCTTACTCCATCTCATTCCGCCAAAGCGAAACCAATCCTGACCAAACCGAAGCAGTTAAACTTTCGCTTTTCCCTATTATTCCTTCAGTTACATATACCTTCAAATTCTGAAACTATGAAAATGAACACTATATACAAATTAGCTTTAGCTATTCCGGTTATTGCAGCATTTTCTGCCTGTGAGGAAATTATCAATATCGACCTGAACACGGCTTCTCCAAAGCTTTCGGTAACAGCCATCATCACCGACCAGCCCGGGCCATATTACGTGACCCTTACTAAGTCAGAAAGCTTCTTTAGTTCCAACGATTCATTCCCGGCAGTAAGTAATGCTGTGGTGGTTATAAGCGATGATGCCGGAAACTCAGAACAACTAACGGAAATCAAAGCCGGGGTTTACCAAACCAATAATTTACAAGGTGTTAGTGGTAGAACTTATCATCTATCCATTGAAGCTGATGGTAAAAAATACGAAGCATCATCATTCCTGCCCTATCCTGTAGCCCTCGACTCGGTTGCATCTCAGAAAATAACAGCCACAAGCCCCGGTAACAAGGAAAACAAAAATAAATATTATCTCAAGTGTTATTTTACTGACCCTAAAGGAAGCGAAGATTATTATCGTGTAGAACCAATTATTCCAAATCTGGACACCTTGTCTTCCAGCTACCAGATATACAGCGACGAGGTTACCGACGGTCAACATGTTGAATTTCCAGTACAAAAGCCAACATTCAGCTTTGGAGATACTGCCATTGTTGAGTTTTATCATGTCAACAAAGAAAATTACGATTATTACAAAACTGCTAACAATATCCTGAAAAGCAAAAAAGGCCCAATGGCCTCTGCTTCTGCACCACAGGCCAACCCGTTAACCAACATTTCAGGCGAAGCTGTGGGCTATTTTGGAACGTTTGCGGTCAACAGAAGACTTATTGTGGTGAAATAATAAATACATGAATATTCATCAATTGAAAACTTGATGAATATTCATGCTGCCACATACAGGAAAAACCTCAAAAAGGTCATTACCCATGCATGTTTCAGTTTTTTCCCAGCTCAATTCTTCTTTAGGGCCTTGCCAATTGCAGTCTTTACAAATGTAAATACTATGCCATCGCAGCAATTATTTCATCTACAGTTTTAAATGAATTGGGCAACAAATCAGGAGGGCACTTACCGGCTTTTTCTTTTACCAGGTATCTTTTACATTTCATCCATCCATCTTCGCCTGCATCGCAATATTGCTTGCGATAATTGCTTGCTGTAGCATCTTTTCCTTCTAAAACACCCGTATAAATAGGGCATTTTTCAAAATTTTTGCATGTAGTTTCCATAAATAAAGTTTGAGAGTTATTTAAAATGTAACAAGCTTTTTGCTCCTTTTTACTATTTCGTACAAATCGTATATGGAAGTAATGGTACACATTTGCACATTCTCAGTATGGCGCATGGCAGCACATGTAGCGCAAGTGTAAATATCTCCCCCCATTTTCAAAAATTCGAGGCTGGTTTTAGGAATATCATACTTGGAAGTATCTTTCATAAATACATCTACAGCCTTGCTAATAACGAAAACCACCACCGAATCGCCTTTTGACTCGGCTGCAATGCCAAGGCGCAAAGCATTCCAAACCGTTTCGGCATCGCCCGAACTAATAACTATGCCAATATCTGGCTTCCGAGATTTGTCAAATGCCGAAACGTTTTCGCAAGCAGAAAATAACTGCGAAAAGCCATTAGTAAAAGAAATGGCCAGAACAAGGAAACTAAAAACGGTTTTTTTCATCCGTAAATAATTTTTTAATAAGGTCGGATGGAACTCGCATGATGAATTATCATCCTTGTTTGTGTTTAACGAATCATGCTCGTTTCATTTTATTATCACATCGAATTCAGTAAAAATAATTAAATTTTGAAAAGGTGGGTTTAAATACTAAAAATAAAAAAACCGCATAGTAATTTAGTGCTATGCGGTTTAATATTAAGATTTAAAATAAGCCTTCGGGTTGGCTTTATTTTGTTCGTTTCATGCTTTTGGCGACTAATTTTTAACAATCTTAGTTGTTATCGTTTCATTATTACCTAAAGTTATTTTGACCAAATATATGTTGGCCGGCAAGTGCCTGATCATTATAGGCTGGTTGCATCTTTCGCCTGATGCCGAAACAAGGTTTTCGCCCAACAGGTTGATAATATTGACCTGTTTGATAGTATTATTGCTTTTAATAACCAAAAAGTCGGTAGCAGGGTTAGGATAAACCGATGTTGTTGTGTTAGCTGTTGCAATACCAGTTTTGCTAAATACATTAATTTCCACGTTGGTTTTTACCTTGTTGTAATTAACGGAGTCGGCAGGGAAAAATTCAGATGAGAGCCTGTTTTTACCCACAGCAAGCACAGTACCTGATGCCGGAGAATAAACAAATGCGCCATTGACATTGGCCGTAGCATTGAGCTGGGTACTACTTAAGGCTGTACCTGATACAATATCGGCGGGGTTGGCCCATGTAATTTCCGGGTCAGCTTTTAACACGTTAATAGTTACCTGTTTTTCAACCGAAACATAATTGCTGTCTTTAGGAACAAAAGTAACCTTGAGCTCTTGGTTTTTTCCGGCATTTAACTTAGTCCCCGAAATAGGTTTATACTTATAAGTACCATCAACATTAGCAGTAGCATTCAGATGCTTGTTGCTCAACAAGGTGTTATAAGTAATATCGGCAGGGTTTGTCCAGGTAACCAAAGGAGTAGCTTTTAATACATTAATAGCTACCTGTTTTTCGACAGTAAGATAATTAGTATCATTAGGAGTAAAAGTAACTTTAAGGGCTTGGTTTTTTCCGGCATTTAACTTAGCCCCGGCAGCTGGCTGGTAAATGTATGTACCATCAACATTGGCCATAGCGTTGAGTTGAGCATTGCTTAGCAAAGTGTTATAAGTGATATCGGCCGGATTTGCCCACGATACTTCTGGATTAGCCTTTAAAACATTGATATACACTTGTTTTTCTACTAAAGCATAATTACTGTTTGCTGGTGTAAAGGTTAGCTTAAGAGGCTGAGCATTAGCAGCATTTAACTTAGTCCCTGCTGCAGGTTGATAAGTGTATGTACCATCAACATTGGCCATAGCGTTGAGTTGAGCATTGCTTAGCAAAGTGTTATAAGTGATATCGGCCGGATTTGCCCACGACACTTCTGGTTGAGCTTTTTTAACATTAAGATGCACTACTTTTCGGTAGTTTGAATAGTTTACTTTCTCAGATTGAATCTTGACCGTCAAAGCCTGGTTGTTTCCGGCATTTAGGACAGTCCCGGCAGCAGGTTCATAAACCAGTGTACCATTTGCACTTGTTGTTGCATTTAGCTGTTCGTTGCCCAGAGGGGTATTGTAAACAATATCAGCAGGGTTTTGCCAGTTTACGATATCATTTTTAACAATTTTAAATTCGTCAAAAAGGGCTGTTTCGCCTAAATCGTTTACTGAATAAGTAGTGATTTTTATTGTATCGGTTGATACCGAAACATTGCTGAAAGTAGGTAACCCATCCTGGCCGAAACGACCGGTAAACATGCCAAAGTAGTTGGTAATGCCCAGCGCGGCTTCAGCAGCTTGCATTTGGGCTTCAGAGCGGGGCTCGTATTTTTTCTTACCAGCGGAGTTGTTCAAAAAGTACAATGTACCTTCTTTCACATCAAATATGCCGTTTAATTTTCCAGTAAGGTTTTCGCGTGCATGAACCGGGACTGTTGACTGGTTAGTCACAGCATCAATTTTGGTTTTATTATTGATTGGGCCAATGACTTCGTAAATATGGTCGTGTCCTTGTATTGCCAGGTCAATTTTCAAAGAATCAAATAACGGAGCCATAGCTTCACGCCATACTTTACCATCGGCATCGCTTTGGTGGCTCTGCGAGCCTGTATAAATTGTTTTGTGATAGAAAGCTATACGCCACTTGGTGTTTGGATTTGCGGCAACCTGGGCCCTCATCCAGGATTTGGTACTGTCTAAATATCCGGCTGTACTGTAATTTTCGCTATTCATTGCCATAAACAGCGCATCGCCATATACAAAAGAATATACACTTCCGGGGGTGGTTGACATTGTAGCATCAAAACCTTCAGATTTGGTATTGAAGTGGTTGGTAAAGTTTTTGTTTGCCGAGTTGTCATGGTTTCCGACTACAGCAACCAAAGGCTTTTTCATAAGAATATCCTGGTTGGTCTGAAAATATTGTTCCCATTCCCATTCCGAGTTGGTAGCGCCAGATGTTTCAATCAAATCGCCACTTTGTAACCAAAAATTAGCATTAGGGAACATTTTTTGTGCTGCATGTGTTGTTTTTTCAGAAACTTCAAAGTTTTCAACCGTATTGGCTTGCGTATCGGCAATATAAACAAAGCTAAAATTGTCATTAGTGGCTTTTGCCGTTGTAAATGTGCCTATTTCGCTCCATGCCCCATCTTTTCCTACGCGGTATGAATATGTAGTATTTGGGGTTAATCCTGTAACCAAAACTTTGTTACATACATAACTTCGTTTTGAGTTATTAGCAATATCAGCCAATGTAGATAAATTATTGCTCGAAACATTGTAATTAACATTATCTAAAGCTTTGCAGGTTGCGTTAATTGAAATTAAAGGAGAGCTAAAAGATGTTGCATCTGAAGCAATACCGGCTACAATTTCTATTTTGCCCCCTGTTACGCCAGCATTAGTGTACCAGGTAAACCCTAAACGAGAAGCAGGGTCTCCATTAAATGTCATACTGATTGCATAAGGTTTTTCAGCAGGCTCTAAGTTTGTTATTGCAGCGCCTAAGTTGTTAACAGCAGATTCTGTCGGGTTGTTTGAAACCACTTTTTTGGCCATTAAAAATTTTGTCCAGCTTGGAACTGTATAATTTGTTTCGGCCAATGATTGGGTAATTGATAAAATAGAATCTGTTTTTAAAGCTAATTGATATGCAACAGAGTCGGCTATTTGCATTTCTTTTATTTCTTCCTGGCTCATTTCGTATTCAATAACCAAAGCAGCAGCTGCGGGGGCTTCGCCATCATAAGACTCTACGACCCGACGGCCAGTGCCGGTGATATAAAATGCCATAGCATTGCCTTTTGCCCAACCTGCACGGTTAAGGTTTGCCTGGACCAAAGAGGTTATTTCGGGGGTATTTCCTTTTTCATCTTCAACATTGAGATATCCTGCAGGAACGGTCCAGGTAATAAAATCAGATGATTTTGGACGTGATGTTAACGCGTTGTTTGTATTGGTAAACGTAGAAGGGTTGTCATTATCTTCGCTCCAAATTTTTAAAACACAAGGGTCTGCAGCGGTAGGTTCATCAACTTCAAATTCGATGTAAGCTTTTTTTATCACTTTGTTTTTAGCTAAATTAATTCCTGCAAAACGCAAACCTACCATTTGAGGATCTTTTGCAGCGCCACCTTCGCAACCAAGCTCTAAGTCACTACTTGTCCAATCAACAGTTCCAACAGTTTTTGTTTGTGTCTGTCCGGCCAATGGGGCAATTCTTTCTTCCAGGTCATCTGAAGCCTGCTTAATCTGTATTTTTGATGATTTAACTGGTGTAGAATACACAAAAATAGGGTTTGAATAAAACCACAAATCAGCAAAAGCCTTTGCAGCATTGTTTGTACCCATTAAAGCATCTGAAAGCGGGTTGCCATCAGCATCGGTTTCGTTGGTAACATTCAAACCCAGGTTAGTTCCGCGTAAACGAAAATATACCGAGTCGGTAACATTTTTAATGATAAGGCTCATTTCTACCCAGCCATTGCCTAAGCTTTTCCATTTTTCACTTGTTATGCCTTTTGTATCAGTTACACCTCCAACAGCATCAAAGCGGGCGATGACTGAGGTAGTATTAACTGTTTCAACATTATAGCCGGGTGAAGAAGGGTCTATAATCCCGGTAACTTTACCTTTGATAATATCAATATGGTCTAATACGGGGTTAGTATAAGAGCTATAGGTATTGTAATTATTTCCCTGTGGGTCGCGTGCTTTAATGGTTATTTTTATTGATTTGCCTTTTACAATTGATAAAATTGAGCCCATTACGGCTTTTGTACGTGCTTGGTCAACAGTTTCGATGGTGTAAACCAATGAATCAATTAAATCGCCATTAACAATCCAGTTGTTGCCTGAGCGTAACCCGTCAACAATATTCTGAGCTGACTTTCCGACTGTATAAGTATAATTTTTTTGATATTCGCCGGGGTAAAAGTCGCCATCTTCATTATGGCTGTCAGAACTTGCAAATAACCAAAACTTACGGCCTTCCGATAACATAGCATCCCAAAGTCCGCCTACAATGGCAGAAAAATATCCACATCCACCGTATGTACCTCCCCCGGCAGACGAGGAACTATAACCTCCACGTCCTGGTTCTTTCTGATGCCCCGGCATACTTTCAAAGCCAAAACATACATCCGGCCCGGCATTGTTCATATCGCGTAACGAAGCAATGGTATACCCCCCGGAAGCCTGAGGCTTACGCTCGGGATGGGCCAGAATAGTGTAACTTGTAGTAGGATAATTTGTTTGTAACCAGCTGATAGCTTCTAAAGCTTTTGCGTGCCCGGTCTTTGTGCTTTTTGTCCAGCCTTGTTTCACTCCCCCTTCAAGGTCTGCATCGTTGTTGTCAAACATAAATTCAAATTGCCTTAATGGCGTACAATCGGGAATTGCATTAAACTGATTGTTGATAAGCCCCATGCTGCAATGCTCGTGTCCGGGGACATTCCACTCATAACTTTGAAATATGGTTTTGGAAGGAAAATCTATCCTCGCTTTCAAAATTTGGGCAAAAGAGCTATCGAGCGATTGCCAGCGCCACATTACCTGGTGCCCGCCACTTGATTTAACAGTTCCAACAATAGGATTGGGTGTATAGCTGTCCCAATAAACAGTTGTGCCTAAATCTAAACCTGTTACACGGGCATTGGTTGTAAAACCTCCGCCATGTTCACTATTGGCCCACCAGTCCAATCCATACTGGTTGTTTTTCGACATCATGTGCCCGATAGAATAACTACCATCCGAATAGGTAGTATGCTGGTGAAAGTCACCTCGCAAATAGCCCGCCTGCGAAAAAAGCATTGAGCTTTTTATTATGAGCAAGCCTAAGCCAAAAAATTTCAAATGTTTCATCCGTAAATAATTTTTTTTAATAAGGTTGGATGTAACTCGCATGATGAATTTTCATCCTTTTTTGTTTTTAACGAATCATGCTCGTTTCATGTGTTTTTATTTAAAAATTCTTTGGCTATAGTATTGGTAATAGATTATCTATAGCTTCAGTAAATATTACATTTACATTAATTCATCGTGTTTACACAGAATTCTCCCAAAAGCCTTTAAAAGCTTGCTATTACAGAAAAAAGATTGATTTTTTTAATTATACAGATAGTTAAGAAATTGTGAACAGTTGTACAGTATTAAACTCTTCATCAACCTTACAAAGCCTCATAAATAACTGCAGATTGGGCACAGCTATGGGTTTCTGCGTTAAATATCAGTATTCTTAACGCTTTTATAGTACATAAAGCCTATTTCAAACAGATTAAATCTTCATTCGCCATGCCCTTTACTGACAGGGATAAAAAACAAAAGCTCCTTACTATTGATAAGAAGCTTCAGTTTTTACGACTTTTCTCTTTGCAAACAAGCAGGTTTTATCAACCATCCGGCCTTCTTCAATTTTATAAAAGCGCTGATTGGTAAAAGGCGAATCCAACCCTCCAAGCTTTTCTATATAAGGCCCAAGCTTTATATAATTGAAAGATTCAATGATGAAACCCCGTGGCAATTGGCTTTTGCCCGAATACCAAGCTGTCTTTATGCGCCCATTGGTTGCCCTGCGGACAAAAAAAGCCAACTGCTCTACTTTTTCAGGCTCAGCATCGCCACCCATAAAACAAACACAGGTTATAGCATTGTTGTACCTGCACAACAGGCTATACAGCATTTCGTTATCAAGCACAGCGCCAACATCTTCCATAAGGTGCGGGCTATGGCACCCTTTGCATTTATTGGGGCAGCCTGAAATATTGATGGCCAGGGTTACCTCGTTGGGCACTTCCCTAAAAACAACGCTATAATTAACAAACTTTAGCATAGTGGCGTTTTGAAGCTTCTTGTTGACGGGCTAGCGAGAAATTGCTTACTTTTTTCATATACCCGATGATACGGGTCAGGTAATCAAGGTTAGTACTTTTGCACGAAGGGCATTGTTGCAACATGCGTTTGTCAATATGCCCACAATCGTTGCAAACAGTATTGGGAATGTTAAATGTAAAATAATTGCACCCTTCCGTAGCTGCCACTTTTAACAGTTGTTTGTATTGCTCTTTGCTCAGGTGCTCTTCGAGGTTAAGGTGCAGCGCCGAGCCTCCGGTAAGGTGTTCGATATACTTGCGGCCATGCAGCCTGAATTTGTCAATGATATTCAACGAGTCGTCTTCGACAACATAGAAATAGCTGTTGTAACAGTCGCGTGGCACTTTAAAACCTGCAGCCTTATCCCACTTGGCATGTTTAACGCCAACATTTTCGGCTGGTATCATTTCGCAGTTGAACATCACCTCGCTGGTACGGTACTTTTTATTGTATTTTTCAATTAGGCCAAGCACTTGTTGCACAAAACCGGCATATTCCGGATTGTCATTTATTTCAATATCAAGAAATTCGGCAGCTTCAACAAGCCCGTTCACTCCTATAGTAAGGTATTGGCGGCTCATGTTGATATACCCCGAGTCAAACAACGGGAGCATCCCTTTTGACTGCATATACTTGAGGTTTTCGTTGTAAGCCAGTTGCACTTTATGCACCTTGTCCACTACGTCTTCCAGAAATACTTGGTATGGAATACCAGATTTGACGGCATACTGGATACAGCGGTTGAGGTTGATGGTAAGCACGCTTTTCGAGCCGGTTGAAACGCCTCCCGCGCCAAGGGTATAGCTAAAGCCATTGTCGGTAATTTCGTTGCGCAAACGGCAGCAACTGCTAAGCGAATCGGCATTGTCACTCAGGTAGGTGAAGAAAGAATGGCCTTCGGCATACATCTCGGCAGTAAAATCGCCATATTCTTTATCTTTTGGTTCACCATTTTCGGTTAACAAGGCCATGGTTTCGACCGGAAATGTTAAGACAGCCCGTGTACGCTCTTTGTTGAACCATTTCATAAACCGTTTTTGCAACCAATTGAGCGAATCCCAATGGGGCTTGCTCCCGTCCGGGAAAACGAAATGCTCGAAAAGACTGTCGAAATAATACTTATCGTAATAAGAAATGTTCCAAAATACAGCCTGGAAGTTCCTTGCCCCTGTAGGCTGGTTTATCGAATACACAATTTGCTCGAAATAGTCTGTTATCACCTTGTCCAGCGTCCGTTGTTTGAGAGAAAGGTCAACCACCTTATCCGCGTCCTTATAATAATCAGGGCCATATTCGAGACCAATGAAATAGTTCATGTACATCAAAAATTCGGGTGTAGCACAAGCCCCGCTCAACATGCTCGACACCATAAACACCATGTTGACAAAGCCCCCACAAAAAGATTTAAGGTTTGTAGGGGCTTTGGAGTTGCCTCCTATGGAGGTTGTCCCGCCTATAAGCCACGGGTACATGGTGATACTGGCACAATAGTTGGCCAGGCTGGTTTCATCGTTCTTGTAAATAAAATGATTGTTCAACAGTTCGAGGTATTTATCGGCCATTTCTTTTCCATACATATCTTTCAGGCGGTCGGTAATCAGGCGGCGGTTGAGGCGGATGAAGTTCGACTTGGGCAGTTCGCCAATGAGCGTAGCCATGTTCTTATTTTCAACATTGGCATTGGCATCGTATTTGCTGCCTGTGGCTGCATTTTGGGCATCACAGTATTCCATCAGAAACTTCAGTTTCTCGGTTACCTCGCGATCTTCAGCGTGTTTCTGACGGTACAGCATGTACGACTTAGCCACTGCATAGTATTTTTCGGCCATCAAAGCCACCTCAACCTGGTTTTGAATTTCTTCTACACTGATACCTTCGCGGATATTGACGCGGCACAGGATGTTGCACAACACCTCGTTAGTGGCAAAGCTACCCACCGACAGGAATGCCTTTGATATGGCATTCTTTATTTTTTCCACGGAAAAAACTTCCCGTTTCCCATCTCTTTTGATAATAAATAGTTCCATAGTGCTATTGTTTAGTTTCATTGTTGCAACTATGCAGCTTACAAAAAAAATGCGTGGAAAAAAAGTACCGAAAACGAGCCTTTTCCCTTCGCCTTTCACCCGAAAGCTACGAATTACATTTGCAGGCAGGTCTTCTGGCTTTCCCGATTTTCAACACCTTCCCGCTATACATAAGCATAACAGTGGCTTATTGGTCGAAAATACAATACCGAAAATCGGTATCGGGATTACAGCTACGGGGATAGCTCCCGATTTAAACGGGATTCCCTTTTAATCTAAAATCACAAATGTATTGTGTGATCAGAACCTGTAAATTGTTGAAACAAAAAAAAGGATTTTATGATGGAAAAGAAAGAATTTTCTGTTTTTGTTATAAACAAGAATGTGTTAATAAGCTTTAAAAAGGAAGTGTATCTATAAAAACATCTCTTATTTGTTATAGAATTTAAGCTTTTATTATGGCTTCTCCGATTTTTTCTTTTTGATGGCCGTTTTACAAAAAGACTAATATTCAATTAAAAAAAGAAGTCGTCTATTTTGAAAATAAAAAATAATTCATTAAATTTAATCAATATCTTCCTTTGCTTTTGGTGTAAACATTGATTCTTGGTTCTTATTATCAGTTTGCTCATAGGTCAATTTTATAAGAACAAAATTCTTTTAATATAAAAAGAATGCTCATAAGTAAAATAAATATACGTTTTTTAGGTTTTGCACTAATTTTATTAATGTTTAAAGCGCCCTTATATTCTCAATTAGTGGACACATCTGAAATTGAAGCTCTTTTTAATATGTCATTGGATGATTTGATGAATGTAAAAATTGTTAGTGCCTCAAAAATACAACAACAAATTAAAGATGCAGCAGCTACTGTGCATGTGGTTACGGCTGAACAAATCAAAGAACGCGGGTATTTTACATTAGAAGAGTCATTGTCGGACTTGCCAGGGTTTCAATTCAGGAATATTGTTGGGTTTAATAGCTATGTTTTTATGAGAGGTGCGCCAAGCCAGAATAACCTGATACTTCTATTGGTTGATGGTATTCAAATTAATGAACTCATGTACCACACGCCTGAAGGCGGTGGGTTGTTCTAACGGACTGTAAGTCCTATTAAGGCTAAAAGCCATCTTAAGAAAGACTGTAAGTCTACTAAAGTTCTTTGAACCGCCTGTTATGTCGCTATTTTGAAATCA
>JAKPQD010000203.1 GCA_029572965.1 Bacteroidota bacterium
ATGGATTACTACAATAAAGCGGAAGTGCAGCAGGAAATGGTAAGCATTATCGATACTTACTTTAATAATGCCATGCAGGCCATCAATCAGCTTAAAGTAAGCGAATCCAGAAAAGATGTGCTTAATCAAATATTAACAAAGTTAATTGGCCGAAAAAATTGAAAATTGGTTTAAAGGATTGATTTTAAATTAAAATTTAGTAAATTTAACTACCCAATTTTAGAACTAAAATGTAAAACCTATGGCAGAAAAAATTAACAAATATCTAATTCCTTGGGACTTTACCCCTGTTGCAGAAAACGCACTAAAGCATGCCATAAAGTTGATGAAGCTTGCTAAGGAACCCATTGAAATCAACCTTGTTCATGTTATTCAAACCGGCGGGTTATTCAGTAAAAGTAAGTTTAGCGAGGATGATGCAAGCCAAAAGCTGAAGGACGATCAGCAAAGAATAGTAAACGAGTATGGCGTTGAGGTTAAAACTCACATTTTAGAGGGCAATATTTTTGATACTATCAGCGAGTTTGCCAGTGAAATAAATGCCGAAATGGTAATTATGGGTACCCATGGAATTAAAGGGGTACAAAAGCTAACTGGAAGTTGGGCTCTAAAGGTTATTGCCGGCTCCGAGGTGCCATTCTTGGTTGTTCAGGATGAGCCCGATATGGCAAAGGGATTTTCACATATTGTTATGCCTGTTGAGTTCAGGGATGAAGATAAAGAGAAAATTCAATGGGGAATTCGTTTTGCTAAGCTGTTTGGCTCAAAGATCCATGTGATTGTGCCAAATGCTTTCGATTCAGGCGTTCAGAAAAAAATTAACAATAACCTGTCTTTTGCCAAAATGCATATAGAATCCAATGGTCTGGACTGGGAAATTCATAATGCCGCAAAGGGCAAAAGTTTTCAGGAGGAAATTGTTAACCTGGCAACCGATATTGAGGCCGAACTGATAATTGTGATGACAACCCCTAATATCGACCTAACCGATTTTGTTTTTGGAGCCCAGGAGCAATACGTAATTGCCAATAAAGCCAAAATCCCAGTACTTTGCATTAATCCGGGAACGCTGGGTGTGTAATGCTTTTACCAACCGACGTTAGTTTAACAATCATATCGTTGCTTGTACCATCAAAGGTTAAAAACTTTGGTGGTATTTTCTTTTGCTCAATTCCGTAACTATAGGTCTTATCGTAATATTCCAGCGTAATGGCAATAGCTTCGCGAAGGTTACCGGATTCAATATGTTCAATACAACGCTTTGCTTTTTCTAACCCCAGTCGCTTTTGTATTCGCACAACCGAGTTAATTAAGTCCTGTTTATCGCATGCAGTATAGTCGCTAATCAACCTGTCGATTCTACTTTTTAGGTCAGTCTCAACAATAATGGTTGGGCTACTAATAATTTGGTTATAAATTGATAGGGGTATAAAAATTGAACCAATACTTTTGCTCTCATCCTCAATCCAGATAGGTAGTGCGGGGTTTAACTTTCGTAGTTCATTAAACAGTAGATTTTCAAAGTGCTCAGTGGTGGGTTGCTGCGGCTGGTTTATCCAGCCGAATGCAGAACCCTTGTGGTTGGCAAGCCCTTCCAGATCAACAACCTGCTCACCGTTTTCCTTGAGTTTTTTAAGAAGTTCGGTTTTACCGCAGCCGGTCATACCGCCAAGGACAATAAATTTATATTTCCTGTCGAAAGCAGCCTGAGCGTATAGCCTGAATGACTTATAACCACCTTCCAACGTAAAGGGCTTAAAACCAGCTAAGCCAAAAAGCCAGCTCATGCTGGCACTTCGCATTCCACCACGCCAGCAGTAAACCAGAATGTTTTTTTGGTTAACCATTGAACTTAAT
>JAKPQD010000208.1 GCA_029572965.1 Bacteroidota bacterium
ATGAAAAAGCTTTCATTGCTATTGATAATTTTTATTATTGGTTTTATAGCCTGTGGTGGTGGCGTGCAATATAAAGATGCAGACAAAGCCGAGGGCTCACGTGAATGGGGACCAAAAGAAATCAAGATGACAGTTAATACAATGGTTGAGTCAATGTATTCATTTTTAAAAGATGAATGGAAAAAACCTGCCTACATTGAAGTAAAACAAATCCGTAATAAAACATCTGAGCACATTGACACAAAAATGCTTGCTGATGAAATAACGACAAACCTTATTAAACGCCGCATAAAATTTATAGACCAATCGCTTACTACTGATGCAATTTCTGAAATGGAAAAGGGTATGACCGGCATGGTTGATCCTGAAAGCGCTATCCCGGTTGGCGAATTAAAATCACCAAATATGTATTTGACTGGTGAGGTAAGGGAAAATGTGCGCACTGTAGGAAGTAAATCAGTTCAATATTTAGTTGTTACCTTAAAGCTTATTAATCTGAAAACGCAGGTGGTTGAGTGGCAAGATCAACAGGAATTTTTAAAATCAGCCAGTAAAAAGAAAATAACATTTTAATACGGAGTAATTTGTATGCGGCAAAAGTTTAAATCTTGTTGTATTTTATTTCTTCTGGTATCATTGGTAACATGTGCTGGCTATGACTATAACAAACAAATCGGCGAAATTGAAAAATTATTTTACTCCGGTCAATATAAGGAGGCAGCCAATAAACTGCTCCCTACAATAAATACAAAATCAAAAGATCAGCTTTTATACATGATGGAATGCGGTTTGATTTTGCAGGTTGCAGGAGATTACGAAAACAGCAACAAAGTTTTTATCGAAGCAGCTAAGATAGCCGACCAGATAACCATCAGTGTAAGTAAACAAGCTGCATCATTGCTACTGAATGAAACAACCACTGATTATAACGGTGAAGATTTTGAGAGGGTTCTTATCCACATGTATCTTGGAATCAACTACCTTATGCTCAGCAAACCTGATGAAGCACGCGTTGAATTTAAAAAAGTCAACGATATGTTAAGGGACATAAGTGTAACAACAGGGAAATCATATAAACAGAATTTAATGGCAAAGTATCTGACAGCTATTGCCTTTGAACAGATTGCAGACCAGGACAACGACATGAATGATCGTGAATTTGCCTATATAGAATATAAGCAAATTTATGAACTCAATCCTGCTCTGAATCTTGTTTACCGTGATTTGCAAAGGCTTGCAAAACAATTAGGAGATACTGACGATTATAACATGTGGATTGGCAAATTTGGTAAACGTGATACAATGCCAAAAGGTGCGGGTGAGCTTATTGTTATAGTACAAAATGGAAAAGGAGCTATCAAGAAATCCCGCGGTTCACTTCTGTCAGATCAGGCTATGAAGTCTTCAATTCAGGTAACGCTCAATGGTATGTCATTAGGAGAAGGAGTTACTATTGCTGGAGTTATGATAGCTCTTAAAAATGCCGAAAATCCAATACCAAAATTTGTAAAACGCGGGGGTACAATAAACTATCTGGTTGTTAATGTTAATGATAAGGATATTGAACGGAGTTATATGTTAGAAGATATTGCAACTACCGCAGTGAAGACCCTGGAAGACGATTATGGGCGAATATATGCTAAAGTAGCCGCTGGCATTGCAG
>JAKPQD010000123.1 GCA_029572965.1 Bacteroidota bacterium
TCCATGTAAACACAATGGTATCTCCAACCTTAACATTTAATGTTTTTGGAGAAAATTTAAAATTTGTAACTTTTACGGTAATCTTAGTTGCAAACGTTGCGCCAATGGCACAGATTAAGAGCATTGCTGTTAGTAAAATCCTTCTCATAAATTTTGGTTTTGGTTTTGGTTTATTAATAGTTCAATGAATGTATAAATTATCCTGAATACACCCAATTTTTATACGCTGAACGGGAATAAAAGGTAGCTGAACCGGAAATTTAAAAAAAAGAAAAAAGGGATGAAGAAGTACGCTTAATGCAGGCTTGAGGGTTAATTAATGTAGTACTATTAGCATCACGATATTAAATATTTACGCGTGGAAATAATACAGAAAAAGTTTTTACTGTAGCGCAATTTGGCCGCTATAAATGAGGAATAATGAAAAGTGCGGTTCCGAAAGCTTTCGGGATGCCACCCTTCGCTTAAATGTCGCCATGAAAACAGAACTTCGAAACGAGCGTGGCAAGTAAAGCCTCATAGAATTGCTGCTGCCTGGCTAACAAAATTCATAAAACTATCTTCTGCTTGCAATTAATAAATTCAGGTCGGTATATTTCAGATCGAAACGCTGGCTGATATAGAAATTGGTAAGGTGCCCTTTATACATATATACACCATTTCTTAAATTGAAATTATGCCAAACCATTTCGTCAAAGCCTCCCTCGTCGCTGGCAGTAAGCAGCAGCGGCATTAATACGTTACTGATTGCATGACTGGCTGTTCTTGCAAAGCCACTGGGTATATTAGGTACACAATAATGTATTACATCGTACTTGAGGAACACCGGCCGCTGGTGTGTAGTAATTTCACTTGTTTCAAAACAACCCCCACGGTCAATACTAACATCTATAATAACGCTGCCGGGGCGCATGGCCATTACCATTTCTTCTGTAACTACAATGGGGCTGCGGCCACCTTCATTGCTTAATGCCCCAACAGCTACCTCGCAGGTTTTTAGTTGTTTGGCCAGTATTTTAGGCTCTATTACACTAGTCCATACCCGAACACCAAGGTTATTCTGCAGCCGCTTTAAACGGTACACATTATTATCAAACACTTTTACCGATGCTCCCAATGCCAGTGCGGTTCTTGTAGCAAACTCGCCCACAACACCCGCACCAATGATAATTACTTTTGTAGGCGGAATACCACTGATACCGCCAAGTAAAACACCTTTACCATTGTTGGGGCTGCCAAGGTATTGACCGGCAATAAGCATAACGGCACTTCCGGCAATTTCGCTCATACTGCGCACAATTGGGTACGTACCGCTATCGTCTTTCAGGTTTTCAAAACCAAGGCCGGTAATCCGTTTTTCCATCATCCCTTCCAATATTTCTTTTTTTAATATTGGAAGGTGAATGGGCGAGATAATGGTTTGGTTCATTTGCAGGTAGGGCAAATCTGTTTCTGCAACAGGTGCACTTTTTATCAATATCGGGGCTTTATATACTTCAGCCTTATCGTAAGCGATCTTTGCGCCAGCCTCGCTAAACTCTCTGTCAGAGTATTTACTGCCTTCGCCTGCTGTAGTTTCTACCACAACTTCGTGACCATTATTTACAAGTACACCAACCGCATCGGGAATAAGGGCCACCCGGTTTTCCTGTAATGAATTTTCCTTAGGCAAGCCAATAAAAAGTTTTGCCTCCTGTAATTTAATGTCCAGCGTCTCTTCCAATGTTTCATAACTGAACGACGTGCTGACAATAGGTTTTGATTTAGCCATTATTTGTTAGTTGATTAAAGCATGCAGCTTAACGCATCTATAAAATTACTCAATTTATAATTCTGTCAGGTGGCTTAAATAATAATTGTATAATACAAGCATTAATTTTTATGGCATCGCCTGTTGCGTCGCAATCCTTTCATCTGAAGGGCAATGGGCATCTTAGGCTCCCATGCAATTTTCAAAAAAATATTAGCACCAGTCTTCAATTTAAGATTTCAAATGGTCGGGATCAAAGCTAAGCAACCGTTCATACGCGTTTGTGGTTTCAATGATAATATGAAGTGTATTATCCGGCAACAAGCCTGAAGCTTTCTCCGGCCATTCTACCAGGCAAAGATTGCCGCTTAATAAGCAATCTTCCACGCCAGCCTGCAGCGCTTCTTCTTCATCTTTTAACCGGTACCAGTCCATATGATAAATAACGCCTGCCAGCGGACTGCTGTACTCGTTAATGATTGCAAATGTTGGGCTGCTGATGGCATCTTTTACTTCCAGTAATTCGCACAATGCATGAATCAATGTTGTTTTTCCTGCACCCATTTGTGCATGAAACGCCCAGGTTTTATATTGTTTTCCTTCGCGCCATAAGGTTTTTGCAGCATCATGAATTTCTGAAAGTGTGTATGAAAATTTCATTGCACAAATATGAATTGTTTTTTTTTATTTATGTGGCGAGCTGCATTGCTGCTATGAAGCTTCGTTGTGTAACTCACTTGTACGCTTGACTATTCGGTCGACTGTAGACGGTCAACTGTCGACCAATAATCTGAACTTACAAGTGTGCGACGCAAGGAACGTTCAATTCATGTTCTGCTGCCGGGTTCAACAATGTCTTTTATAAATTGATTAAAGAACAGCATTGTTTCTTCAATATGTTGCTGCCAGTAAATCCACTCGTGGCCGCCGGGATATTCCTGGTAAGTATGTGCTATGTTCTGGCGCAATAGTTCCTGGTGCAATGCTCTGTTGAAATCAATTAATAAATCTTCGGTGCCGCAATCGAAACGAAAATTGCGAAGGCTATTTTTATTGGCAAGTATACATTGCAAAACGCTTTCCTGGTATTGAACACTTTGTTTTAGATAACTGTCATCGTTGTTTTCTAAAAACAATTTCATCTGGTTAAAGTCGGTGATAGAAGACAGCCCGGAAAATGTTGTAAACACATCAGGATATTTTGCGCCCAAACGCATGGCACCATAACCACCCATGGAAAGGCCTGTAATAAAAACAGGAAGATCATCGGTAATAATGCTCAACTTTTCTTTTACAGCCTGCATTACTTCTGTGCTGATCCATTTTTCATAATCGGCTGAAACATGCGGTAAATAAGCACTTCCATCGCCATACAGCCCGTCAGACGGCATGACCAATACCATCGGTTCTATCTTATTTTCGTCAATCAGCTTTTGTGTTGTAGTATGCACACCTCCATTTAGCGCCCATGCCCAATGCGAACCGTAGACGCCATGCAGTAAAATAACAACGGCTTTTGGCAATGTGTTTTGAGGGAGATAAACGGTGATATCCGCTCTTGTTCTTAACGCCTTACTTTTTACAGTAATAAAGCGAAGCCCGTCCAATTTAAACGACGGATCAGATATCTCGTTACTGAAAAATGCCGGCATAATACTGCTTTAAAAAATGATGACTCCTTTTGCATTTAAACCTTTGTGCATATCCGAAAAAGCATTGCCAAGTTCTTCTAATGCGTAAGTTCTTGTTACCATCTTATCCAGTATCAAATCGCCTTTTGCGTAGAGTTGTTGTAAAATGGGGAAGTCTATTTGCGGCCGCGCTTTTCCATACAGAGGGTTGATATAAATCTTATCCCATTCAAAGAGGTTCATATCGATGGTTATTTCCTGTTCAATACCACTTACCTGCACTGCCGTGCCTGCATTGCGTACCATCGCCAAAGGCGCTGCGCCCAGCGAAGGGATGGCTGTACATTCAAAGGCATAGTCTGCGCCTCTTACGGTTAATTCTTTTACTTTTTTTGCGGCTTCCAGTAATCCAATATCGTCTTTATCTGCAAGTATGGTATGTGTGGCGCCATACTCAATAGCCATGGCCAGGCGTGATGGATTAATATCTATTGCAATAATTTTTAAAGCTCCTGCAATTCTTGCTCCCTGTATTACATTCAGGCCAACGCCACCAGTGCCCAAAACAACTACGAAACTTCCTGGTTTCACTTTCGCCGCATTTACTACAGAGCCGTAGCCCGTCATAACACCACAACTAATAATCGCCGCAGAAGGGAACGGAATTTCAACATTTATTTTAACGCAGGCCGCTTCGCGAACCAGGGTATATTCACTCATGGCGCCCAAACTGAAAGAACGTTCAACAGGTGTGTTGTTTAAAGTAGTTGCTTCAAAACGTGCGTGGCCTTTGCTCAGTTTATTTCCTGCTGCAACGGCGGAGTTATTTTCACAAATATGCTGGTTGCCTTCCTGGCATTGAAAACAACTGTAACAGGGAATGGCCCAGTTAAGTATAACTGCATCGCCCGGTTTTACTGAAGTTACTTTTGGCCCAACTTGCTTCACAATACCAGATCCCTCATGGCCCATAACCAATTGCTTGCCCCACGATTGTGAATCCCAATCCGTATGGCAAATGCCGGCTGCTTTTACCTGCACCAACACTTCATCATCTATTGGGGTTTCATCTACTTCAATTGTTTGAATAGAGTAACTTCCTTTTCCATCTGCAACAGCAGCTTTACATTGTAGCATTTGAAATTATTTATTGTTGATACAGACTAGCACTTAAGGCTTATTAACTAATTATACATAAAAATAAACCAGCTACCTGGTATAGGAATTTTCAAACTCAAATATTTTTTATTTAGGTACTTAGCTGCATTGCTGCTATGAGCTTCGTTGTGTCACTCACTTGTACTTTGGGTAATTTTATTGGGCTTTACCGAAGCGAAAGTTGAGCGGCAAGAACAGCGTTAGTGGCGAACAGCGAAGGCTGTTGGGGGGACGCCAATAGCAGCGAAAAAAAGACTTTCACCCATTTGTGTTTCTTGTAAACTGTTTAATAGTTAAAGTCTTTAATGGTTTTGGTTTTGAAACTTCGGATTCAAGTTGTCTGTCAATAGCATAATTCATCATCCAACTTAATGTCAAAGACTGTCGAAATAAATAATCCTTGCTGCTATTATTTATATCGTACTCTAGTTCAACCTCTATTTTTCCAACAAGTTCATAAATCCCGGAATAATTTTTATAATACTCGTCAGGCATATACCACACTACATGCGCTTCGTTTTGCCAATTACCAAAATTGCAAACAAGCACTTCTGCATTTTCAAAATCGATAAGCCTTGGTTTTGTTTTTGTATTCAGCCTTGTGGTCGCAATTAAGTTGCACCCGTCTTCCGTATTTTTGTCTGTTGCTAAAACGACTGCACCACCATAATTACCATTGTTTATTTTGAAAGCCAAACAGTCACCGGTTGAAAATATTGGAATTTTTAATTTGGGTCGTTTCCTTGGTTTTGCTTTTGGTCTACTGGACCTTAATCTCCCCAAAAAATTGTCAAGAGCAATTTTGCGCTTTTTAATTTCATATTCGCTTGCGCCAAGTTCGAGCCAAAGTTTTAAATCGGCTCCAGAAGTAATAATATTTTCAACAATTGATAATACCTCTGCATTAAGCGATTTGGTTTCCCATTGAGCAAGCGCAATAGCAAACCAAAAACTGTGCTTTTCTTCTTCAATTTCTAATATCTCCCAATTTTCTGTTCTTATTTTTTGTGAAATATTTTCAGGCTGACCTCCCTTATTATAAAGCTCAAAGAATTCGCCATAGATATCAGCAAATGCGTCATTGTCTTTAATTGCTGTTCCCCAAGTTCCCATCTCTTTTTTATTTGTTTAAAATGGCTTGTATGCACAAATATATTTGATGTCAAATGATAGTAGCTCAAATTTTCAGTGAAGGAAAATAAAATACTTAACACAATTCATTTTCAATAGTGTTAGCACAATCCACACCATAAATATTTATGTTCTATCGCTTGAATCTACGCAACGGTAAAAGCCCAATATATAATCCGAAAGTATAAGGGTGCGACGCAACGAAGCACAATTAAAAATCTGATGTTGAGGTCATAAAATTATTTCACTTCAAAAACAGCTACTTCAAAAGGTTTCAATTCAACCTCATTTTTATGCATCGTATTTTCACCAAACAAGCTTGTATATTTTTTATACCCATTATGCAATATCGCTTTTTGCATTTCATTGGAGAGGTTTACCACCACTAAAACCTTTCTGCTATTATTGATGCGGTAAAAGCTAAAAACTTTGCTGTTATCATTTTCTGCGTTGGCATATTCTCCACTTGCAAGTGCCGGATTACTTTGTTTAAGATGAATCAGTTTTTTATAATAATTGAATAAGGAATTGGTATCTTTTATTTCTTCTTCCAGTGAAATACCATCGTTGGGTTTTAAGTTGGTTTTATTCCACCACTCACCTGTATTTTTATACCAGAGCGCCATACCTTTTCCTTCGCCGGATTTATACCAATCAAAAGCTTCACGCACCGGAATGCTGTTGCCATCAGTATTTCCAAAGGAAGCATTCTTACCCTGCATACCAAT
>JAKPQD010000070.1 GCA_029572965.1 Bacteroidota bacterium
TATCAACATTAACCTGCAAAAAACACCGTTGAGCATCAGGTTACGCTTTGCCATTTTCGATACAGAATCATGGAATACCCGCCTTTACTCGTACGAGAGCGATTTGCTTTACTCCTTTACGGTTCCAGCCTACTACTCTAACGGAACCAGAATTATGGCGATGCTTAAATACTCACCCTCAAAAGGTGTTGATTTCTGGCTACGATATGCTCAAACCTACTACCCCGGTTCGGCAACTATAGGGTCAGGCCCTGACCTTATTATGGGGAATACCCGTAGCGAGGTGAAGTGTATGGTTAGGGTAAAATTTTGATTGGCTAATCAGCATTTTCATCCCTTTTAGATTGATATAAATCAATTTGAGGTAAAAAGTAAAACTTATTCCATAAAATTGCGTTAAACTACAAAAATGATAGTATAAGTAGTTTAAAAAAATACACCTATGAGCAAAAAGTTTTCCTTATTAATTCTGCTGTTCTGCTCGGTTTTAGCCGCAGGTATGACTCTTCACATTACAATGTGGAGTGTGAATAAATCTTCCATAAAAATTGCAGGGACCTCATCGTTGCATGATTGGGAGATGAAAGTGGAAAGTGTGCAATCGGTTCAACAAATTGAGATTAATGCGAATGAATTGGTAATTCACTCAATAGAATTAGCAATTCCAGTAAAAAGCATAACCAGCGATAACTCCATAATGGATAGTAAGACATTTGATGCATTAAAGGGCAAACAGTTTCCCTTTGTAAAGTTTACCGCCACGCAGTCAAAGCTAGCCCTTGAAAAGGGTGCATTTAAGGGCAAAATTATGGGAATGCTTGAAATTGCAGGCAAAAAGCGACAGGTTGAAATACCTATTGCTGGGATAGTAAAAAGCAACAATATGCTGGAGGTTAAAGGCGATTATAGGATTGATATGACTCAGTATGGAGTTGACCCCCCCACTGCCATGTTTGGCACATTAAAAACAGGAAAGGATGTGTTAGTTAGTTTCAGCTTTGAACTTTCTACAAATCAATAAAAACAACAACAAACTAAATTAATCAAGTATGAAAAGAACATTAATTACTCTTCTTGCACTTTTTGGGTTAAGTTATTCTTATGCCCAGTTTGAGTCGCCACAAGTAAAAGGCAAAGATTTTGAAAAAATCAAGGTAAAAGTAGGTGGCGATTTTGCCCTTCAGTACCAGTCAATAAAGCATCACGCCGATAGTTTATTGATTCCTCTTGGGACAGGTTTTAACCTACCAACAGCAAACTTTAACCTTGATGTAGAGTTAGCTCAAGGGGTTGTGCTGAACTTGCAAACCTACCTGTCGTCGCGTCACCATAATGAGGCTTGGGTTAAGGGAGGTTACTTAATGTTCGATGAGCTTCCATTTCTTCACTCTGAAATTGTTGATCAAGTAATGGATAAGTTAACAATTTGGGTTGGTGACATGGAGATTAACTACGGGGACGCCCATTTCCGTAGATCGGACAATGGTAAGGTAATTAATAATCCCTTTGTTGGAAATTATATTATGGATGCATTTACCACAGCGCCAGCTCTTGAAGTAATGTACCGTAACAATGGGATACTACTAATGGCGGCTACCTCAACCGGCCAGCTTCGTCAGGATTTAACCCTTTATTCCGGTGGAAATTTTACAGCCTACGATGCACACAAGGAGTTAGGGTTTTACTGGAAAGCCGGGTACGATAAGAACTTTTCTGAGAAAATAAGAGCTCGCTTAACTCTTTCGGGTTACCATATGCCTGAAAGCAACCACAGAAATACGCTTTACGGCGGCGATAGGGCAGGTTCAAGGTATTACCTGGTAATGAATCTTGCCAAAAACGGTGCTACTGCTGTTGATATCAAATCAAATCATTTAAATACATATTTCTCACCTGGTGCTGCCACCAAAACTAACTCATACATGCTAAACCTGTTTAGTAGGGTTTATGGTTTTGAGTTCTTTGGTACCTACGAGAATGCAAAGGGACTATATCCGGATGCTAAGGAATTTAAATTCAATCAAATTGCTGCAGAATTGCTTTACCGATTTGGTAAGGACGAAAATTTCTTTGTAGGTGCACGTTACAATGTGGTAAAGGGTAATAAGGATGCTGCCAATTCAGCAAGCGTTGATCAAACTGTTGATAGAATACAGCTTGGTGCTGGTTGGGCTATTCTTAAATCCACACTGGTAAAGCTGGAATATGTAAAGCAGAATTATAAGGATTTTACCAGAGATTTTGGTGCCGATGCCGGATTTAATGGGGTAATGTTTGAGGCTACAGTCAGCTTTTAATTAGCCTTACGGTAATAACTGCCTATGTCGTAGTAATTATGAATACTCTATCACATATTGTTAGCTTACTACGGCATAGGCTTTTAATCTTTTTTTGCTTTTTTGCCATTGCTTGCTTTACAGCATATTCACAACCCCCTTTAAATCATGGTACAATTTGCGATGGCTACATATCTATAAGTGGTAACACAAATATTTCAGGGTTTAGGTTAAAGGCTGAATTATCGAATTGGGTATTATATTTTGATCCTTTTGAGGAGGCTTTCAGTTTAACAGTTCCCCTTGAGAACTTTAAAGCAAATTTTGAAATGATAGAATCGGACTTTCAAAAAATGCTTAGAGCCTATATTTACCCTCAAATTGAAATAAGATTCCCTAATAAGAATTTGAAAAATTATGTATTAACACCTGTAGAAGTTATTATTGCCGGGAAAAAAATAACAAAAGTTATCAGGCCAGAAATTAAAACCACCACTGACCAAAGGAGTATTATTGGAAACACTGAAATTAACTGGAAAACTTTAGGGCTTTCTCCTCCAAAACGATTTAATGGACTAATAACAATTGACGAGTCAATAAATATTAAATTTGTATTGAATATTAAAAATTATGAGCAATGCGATTTAACACAAAAGTAAGATATGGTTTACGGGTAATGATTGATATTGCTTTGAACAACGGGACTGACAGTAAGGGTGTGTTCCAAAAGGACATTGCGTTACGACAAAAAATTTCATTTAAGTACCTCGACCACATTATTAATTCGCTTAAAGTGGCAAAGCTTATAGTAAGGCCCTCTTTAAAGTCGGGCTACTTTTTAGCTAGGCCAGCAAATGAAATTTCGCTACTGGATATTGAAAGAGCATTTAATGCAAACGATGATCTACAGGAATGCCTGAACAATCCAAGTTCTTGTCAGCTGAGCTCATGCTGTAAAGCTCGCAAGGTGTGGTCAAATTTAAACAGTAAAATACTTGACTTCATGAAAAGTACTATGTTGTCAGATATTATTCAAAGCGAGGAATATGATTGCAATATGATTGTATCCGAAGAAAATCAAAACCTGTAGCAAGTTTCAAATCACCATTTAAAAAGTCTGTTATTTACTAGTGTCACATCGTTTTTCTTCAGAATTACATTATCCTTTTCCCCCTTGATTAAAAAATTATCAATGTAAACATCTCCGCTTTTAGCTAGCAATGGAGCAACCGAAATGCAAATAAAATCGGACGGGTTGTTGAGCTTCAGGTTATACTCCACCAATGCCCAATCGTTCCAGAATGCCTTTGTTTTCTCCATAAAGCCAAACCCATTCCAGGTTTCCCACTTGCCTTCCTCTTTACCGGTAACAATTTCAATACGGTTGCGGGGAACAATATCCGCTTTCATGCGGTTAACCCAGAACGACACCGTGATTTCCGATGAGCTGTTGTTTGGCAAGCGCCCCCAGTAAAGGTTTGTGTAACCCCGTCGGTTTATCTTGAGCGCCCCGTTTCCTTTGAACGCTATGGGTGTGGGAGTA
>JAKPQD010000071.1 GCA_029572965.1 Bacteroidota bacterium
TTTAATTTCAATGGCTGGGATAAGCTGGTATTTTCTTTCCCACAAAAACAAATTTAAGAATTAAGCCTTTGCTTGCTGCCCTGCAGGTCTAAAATATTTCCTCTTTTCATGATAGAAAGTAAAGTTTACAAAATATACAGATAAAAAAACTAATACAAACATGAACACAGCCCCATAAAATGGGCTTTTTATTGCTTGCATGTTAATAATTTATTTGTTTAATTAGTTGTTTGTTTTGTATCTTTTTGTATCTTTGTTGTACCGTTTTACCATTGATGGGTACACGGGGTACAAAATGTTAGGGATATGAGACATAAATGGAAACCGACACAAGCCCAAAGGCGTGAATTTGCTGAACGCATGGCAACCGATACGGCATACAGCGATTCATACTATCAACGTAAGAAAAAAGTAGCCGAAAAGAAGCGTTCAGCCTCAAAGTTTGATTACCAAACAGCGGGGGGCGAATACATACCCACCGAAAGCCAATTTAAAGCAGCGTTTGACTTGCTGAACCTCAACCCCACAGCCGAACAAAAAGAAGCCTGTAATATGGTTTGGTATGGCTATTCCTGCGAAGAGAAAGTACATCACGATTTTATACACCTCATCAATGAGTACATAAGGAGCAAAAATAAAGTTTGTTCAGAGAGTAACAAAAGTAACTTTAGTAACTAAACATAAAAGACAATGGCAACAAAAGTAAAATTAAGACAAAGGGCAATTTCAGGAAACAGGCAAAGTTTATACCTTGACTTTTACCCACCGATACCACACCCCAAAACAGGCAAACCCACACGAAGGGAATTTTTAGGGCTATACTTATTTGATAAACCTAAAAACCCATTTGATAAGCAAGCCAACAACGAAACTAAACAACTGGCTGAAAACATAAGGGCGAAACGTCAAATTGAAATACAGGCTGGGAATTACGGGTTTCTTAATGCAAAGTTGAAAACAGAAACTGACTTTGTGCAATACTTCAAACAGATAGTTGAAACCAAAACGGGCGGTAATAAAAACGGTTGGCAAGCAGCGTTCAATTACTTTGAAATGTTCACAGGGGGCAAATTAACCCTTTCTAACCTGGATAAAAACCTATGTAATGAATTTCGGGGATACCTTTTAACGGCCAAACGACAAAGGGGTATTCAAAGCGAACAAATTACCCAAAGTACAGCCCGTGTCTATTACAGCAAGTTTAAAGCAGCATTGAAACAGGCATACAAAAAGGGTTTGCTTGAGACTGATTTAAGCACCCGTGTTGACGGCATAAGTGAACCTGAAGTACAACGGGGATACTTAACCATTGAGGAACTGAACAAACTTGTAAAAACACCGTGCAACAATGATATATTGAAACGTGCAGCCCTGTTTTCAGCCCTTACCGGGTTGAGGTTTTCAGATATTTCAAAACTGGTTTGGAGCGAAGTACAATACAGCGAATTGGAAGGCTATTTTCTACAGTTCAGACAAAAGAAAACCAAAGGCGTTGAGGTTTTACCAATTTCAGAACAGACGTTTAAGCTATTGGGCGAACGCAAAGAACCCACAGCTAAGGTTTTTGAAGGGCTTGTTTATTCAGCGTATTTGAATGTACACCTAAAACAGTGGATTTTAAGGGCCGGAATAACAAAGGATATTACCTTTCATTGTTTTCGCCACACGTTCGCCACCTTGCAACTTTCACTCGGTACAGATATTTACACCGTTTCCAAAATGTTAGGTCATAAGGAACTAAAGACCACACAGATATACGCTAAGATTGTGGACGAAAGCAAGCGCAAGGCTGCCGACAAAATTAAATTAGATATGTAACCACTTAAAGCATAAAGGACAAATGATTACGCCAAGAATTGAAAACCTGTTTCAACTTATAGAATACCTGTACTCGAATATTGACAATTTTAAACAGTATGACGGGGTTATCAGCGAGGTACATTTACTTCACGAGCAGTACTGGCGGCTATACCCCCCAAATAACTTCACAGAAAAACTCAATCTTGACAAGCTGCAGGCTGAAATTAAAGACAAATTCGAGAAAATTCAGGAAAATATTACACGCCCAATACAGACCAAGGCGAACGAACTGAATATTTACGACCCGAACGACCATGGAAGCCTCTGGAATCGGCATATCGGCGAAATAACCAAACTTAAAGATAATTTCAGTGAAAACGATTTGCCCGAAATTATCAGCCACAAACGTAAATACATAGAGTACAGGGAAAAGACTAAAGGGGAAACATATTTTGAATTAGGTTTTTTTTTTAATGAACTGGACGAAATATTAAAGGAGCTGTTCGGTTTCTTTCAAGAAACAGACGAAAACGAATTTGAAGCCTTTGAAACCAAAGTAATACAAGCAAATAATATTCCAACCATTCAGCAAACTATTGAAATAAAACCTGCATTAAAACCCGAAGCCGTGCAAATAGTATTTGGTATCATAAAAGATTTTTTCAGCCCAGAACAGCAACCCGAGCTGAAACGGGTACTTGAAACGGGTGAAAACGCCGGAGAAAAACTGTTATTTAGAGGAAATGGAAACAGGCTTACGGATACTTTTAAAAAGCTAATTGAACACGATTTTATTCCAGGTTGCCAAAAGAAGGATTTAATTAAATGGATTATTTCAAACTTTACTTTCATTTACCGAAACGAGAAGAGAGATTTTATTTACGATACTGTTGAAAAAATAATCTCACGAAATGATAATCCTTGCAAAAGTCCTTTAATTGAAATAAAGGACGGGCAAATACAAAAGGTCAATCAGCCCCGAATTAAAAATACAAGTAAATATTAAAAATTTTATGCCGTTACAATGCCTGAATTAAAACAGCATTGTAGCCGACCTAAACACCCCGATAGCTTTGCAGTATTATCCATAAATAATACGAGCAATGGAAAATTTTACAGAGGGTTTAACCCTTGAAACACTGCCGAAAGCCTTTACACACCTTGCCAATGAAGTAAGCGAAATAAAAAGGCTGTTACTTGAAAAGAGTAAAGAACAACCAACAGAAACCGACCGTTGGTTTGACCTCAGCGAACTTTGCCAGTACCACCCAGACAAACCCACAAAGCCGACCGTTTATGGCTGGGTAAGTGCTGGTACTATTCCCGTACATAAAAGCGGTAAAAAATTGAGGTTTCTAAAATCGGAAATTGACGACTGGTTAAAGAAGGGCAGAAAAAAAACATTGGAAGAAACAGCCATCGAAGCCGAAACCTATCTAAAGAAGAAAGGGGGTAACAATGGTTGATACATTGCGCACCCCCGTTAATTCTTTGCATAAAGGACAAGGCAAAAGTACGCATTTTCAAACACAAATGAAACAGGTGTTTGTTACTTTTTACAGGCAGCCCAAAACTATGTTAATGGTTTCTATTGAAACAGGCATTTTGAGGGCCAATATTTGCCGTTACGTTGCTAAATGGAAAAAACAGAACTGTATTAAAATTGTACGGCAAGGCATTTGCCCAATTTCAAAACACCGTGCAGGGTTTTACACTACCAACCCCGAATTGTTCCAGCCCATTGTTGAACCCTCAAATACTGCGAAGCAATGAAGATAGACCCCGTATTTGACGACCTCAACAACCCAACAACAATTTTAAACCACGTTGAGCAACTGAAAAGCAAAAGCGAAATAGCAACCCCTCACGCCGAAATATTGCAACAGCTTATTGAGCAGTTTGAGCCGTTGGACTTTGAAGCCTTGGCGTTTCCCCAGGTTAAAGAACTAAGAAAAAAACTGGAAAAGGCAGCACCCGGAAGTGAACAGGCAAAAGATATACAAGGGCAGTTGAATAACCTAAAATTGAATACGAAACATTATTTGGTTTTGTCAGCTGAAAACGCCTTACAGCTCGCTGAAAAAAACCGTTGGGGTTTATGTAAAAACCACGATTTCATTTACCTGTACAACGGTACATTTTGGGTGGAAATTGACAAAGAAACATTCCAAAAGTTTTTGGGCGAAGCAGCCGAACGAATGGGCGTTGCTAAGTTTTCAGCAAGGTTTTACCAATTTAGGGAGCAGCTTTTTAAACAGTTCCTTGCAACGGCATATTTACCCACGCCCAAAAGCGACAAAAATACTGTACTAATAAACCTACAAAACGGAACGTTTGAAATAAGCCCTCACGGTACGAAACTAAGACCGTTTAACCGTTTAGACTTCATTACTTACCAGCTACCGTTTGAATACAACCCGCAGGCAAAAGCACCATTATTTAAAGCATATTTAAACAGAGTATTGCCCGATCCTGAACGCCAGATGGTTTTGGCTGAATATTTAGGATTTGTATTCATTAAACACGGGAGTAATACACTAAAAGAGGAAAAAGCCTTAATCCTGTACGGTGCTGGAGCGAATGGGAAAAGTGTTTTTTTTGAAGTTGTAAACGCCTTATTGGGTGCTGATAACGTAAGCAACTATTCATTACAGAGCCTTACAAATGACAACGGGTATTTTAGGGCAAAGTTGGCTAACAAGTTGGTAAACTATGCAAGTGAAATAAACGGAAAGCTGGAAACAGGTTTATTTAAAGCGTTGGTTTCAGGAGAACCCGTTGAAGCCCGTTTGCCTTATGGTGAACCCTTCATTTTGAAACAGTATGCAAAACTGATTTTCAACTGTAATGAATTGCCCAAAGACGTTGAGCATACAAACGCCTATTTCAGACGGTTTTTAATTATTCCCTTTGATGTTACTATTCCCGAGCAGGAACAGGACAAAAACCTACATACAAAGATTATTAAAGATGAGCTCCCAGGCGTATTCAATTGGGTATTACAGGGGCTTAATAGATTACTGAAGCAAGGGGGGTTTTCAGAATGCAAAGCCGCACAACAAGCCGTTGAGCAATACAGGATTGAAAGCGATAGCGTACAGATGTTTTTGAGTGAACACGAATACAAGGTTTCAGCGACAAACGAAACTCCCTTGAAGGATATGTTCAGCGAGTACCGAAACTATTGTACTGAAAACGGTCTTAAAGCCTGCTCATTGCGAACCCTTGCGGATAGGTTAAGAAATTCTGGCTATCAAACGGAGCGTAAAAAATACGGAACAGTAGTTAATGCACAAAAAAAAGTTGTTTTTTCACCTTCACCATCTTCACCATCTTCACCATCTAAACTAAACCGTGAAGCGGGTGAAGCAGGTGAAGCAGGTGAAGCACAAAACAAAGAATATTTTTTAGCGAAATGAATGAACTCTACCGATACAGTTTAGAAAAAGGCAGCAAGAAATACTATTGCCCGAATTGCAAAAAAAGGACGCTGGTACGGTATGTTGACACGAAAACAGGCAACTATTTGCCCGAACAGTATGGACGTTGCGACCGTGAAGATAAATGTTCGTACCACCTTAACCCGTATTTGGACTGGTATGCAAGAGCAATTCGGGAGCAAGAACAGGGCAATTATTTAGGACTGTCGAACAGCTGGAAGCCGCAACAAAAAATAATAATACCACAGCCCGAACCTGTATTTTTTGACTTTGAAACCTTTAAACAAACGTTACACCCTGAATACTATACAAAAAACACGTTTATACAAAACTTATTTAGGGTACAATTTCCATTTGAGATTGACGATGTTACGAAGGTTATAGAGTTGTACCGATTAGGTACTATTCCAAAAGGATATAGAGCGGGGGCAATTTCTTTTCCTTTTATTGATATAAAGGGCAATGTTAGAGCCGTCCAAATCAAACAATTTGACGAACAGAACCACACCACAGGCACGGACTTTTTACACTCAATAATTGAAAAACATTACATTTGTAACAATAAGCCATTGCCTGAATGGTTAGAAGCATACAAAAAACAAGACAAAATGGTATCTTGTTTATTCGGTGAACATCTTTTAAACAAGTACTATAATAACCCCGTTGCCTTGGTTGAAGCGCCCAAAACGGCTATTTATGGAACATTATATTTCGGTTTACCTGAAACACCTGAAGATTTTATTTGGTTGGCCGTTTACAATAAAAGCAGTTTTGTGTTTGATAAATTGAAAGTTTTACAAGGGCGTTTTGTTTATGTATTCCCCGACCTATCGAAAGACGGTAGCACCTTCAAAGAATGGGAAACCAAGGCTAAGGAATATGAAGCCCGTTTGCCTGGGACACATTTTATATTTTCGGATTTGCTGGAGCGGTTAGCCCCCGAACGGGACAAAAGCGAAGGCAAAGACCTTGCAGACTATTTAATAAAACAGGATTGGCGACTATTCAGGAAACGGAATATCCAGGAACAACCACCACAGCAGCCCGATCCTGAAAAAGTTACTAAAGTTACCTACCAACAAAACATTATTTTTCCGCACGCTGAACCCTTGCCAAAAAAAGTTGAGGCGTTCAATGTTGGACGATTTGGATTACTAATAAAAAAGCAGCCTCAAAGCTGGAGTAATGATATTACAGAACTGGAAAACTACTTTGCAAGTATTGAACCACCAGCCCAACCCATAAGGCTGAATAGGTATAGCGTAATAACGGATTATTTCTTGTTCATTGAAAGTCACTTTGCCACCGTGAAAGCGCACAACGGAAACAGAACCTTTTTGCCCTACCTGGACAGATTGAAGGAGTTAAAACAAGTATTAACCACAAACCCGAACTGATATGAATACAAAGACTAAAGAACAAGTTTTAATAATGGATTTACGGGAAACCCTTTGAGTCTGTGAAGTTCGGACGGGGGTGGATAGGTCGAATTTTCCGAATTTTCCGAGGCTATAAAAAAGGACTGAAAAATACAAAAATACGAACTTAAAAAAGGGCACTGGCCGGCGGGTAACCGGGTAAGGAATTTTTAGAGTTTTTTAAGGCTATAAAAAAGAGGACAAAATCGAACGAATCGAACGAGCTAAAAAGAATTATTGCATCACTGAGAAAGAATTGTAATTTTATTCAGAGTTTTCAGAGTCTATAAAAAAGGGACGAAAATGTTCCAAAAAAGACACAAAACCCCTCCAAAAAGGGCTTAATCATACAAACCGGACGCCTTAAAAATAAACTTTTTGAACTCCTTAAAAAGGCAAATTGAAACTAATGAAACTACTTAAAAAGGGGAAATACACCCCCTTTTTTCCTTGAGGCCTCCAAAAACCATCAGAAAAAATCCGAAAATCCGAACTTATAAAAAGAAACAAGGCCGGGAACTTTTAGGCTGCAAAATCGGACGAATCGGACGACTTAAAAAGAAAGGAATTTGCACCTGAGAAACATTTGCAGCCTTTAAATGAGAATTTCGAGAGTCTATAAAAAAGGGTAACACTTTACACCCCCCTGAGAAAGAATTGTAATTTCATTCGGAGTTTTCGGAGTCCTTAAAAAGGGGAAAAATTTCCACCTTATTTGTCCCGGGTTTTACTCCTTTGAGTTTATCAAGTTGAGGGGCAAACTGAATTTTCTGAATTTTCTGAGTCCTTAAAAAAGGGAAAAATTTTCACCGTATTGTCCCCGGGTTACCCCTTTGAGTTTATCAAGCTGAGGGGGGTAAACCAAATTTTCAGATAAAACATTATGCAAACGGAAACCCCACAGGCAGCGTTTCAATTAAGGCAAACACCTGTGGCAAACAGCCATACATCGAGCTGAGTTATAAATACAGGGTCGAACCCCGAAACTATAAAGTATATTTAACCTCAACCCCTTCAAACCTAAACCGGGGCAAAGTATGGTATTTCGTTTGCCCACAGACAAAAAAGCGTTGCCGTAAGCTGTACTTGATTGGCGGTTACTTTTTGCACCATGAGGCATTCAGTGGTTGTAAGTACGAAACACAAATCCAAAGTAAGAAATGCAGGCAATTAGACAAAACATTAAGAGAGTACTTCAAAAGAAACAACCTGTACAGCGAACTGTATAAAAAGAATTTCAAAAAATCGTACGCCGGGAAACCAACAAAAAAGTATTTGCGAATAATGGAACAAATACAGAAAGCTGAAAGCAAGTTATAGTAAGTATTTGAGCCTTATTTGTACCTTGTATTTTATTAAGTTAATCTAAAGTATTAAAATAAAAGACTTTAAAGTGAACAAATAGTTTCCATGATAGAAACTTATAAACATACTTAGAACAAAATCGGGCAGATAGCCGATTCATTGAAATAAAATTTACCGAACAGCCTTATCTTTTGAAAAGATTTATTCATAAATTTTCGTCCTGGGTAAGAGAAAAAATAGTATC
>JAKPQD010000224.1 GCA_029572965.1 Bacteroidota bacterium
CTGGATGATGGCGGCAGCGAAAAAATGCTGGACTATGTAATTAACCACGAAGTAGGCCACAACTGGTTTGAAGCCATACTGGCCACCAACGAACGTACACATCCCTGGATGGATGAAGGCATGAATACCTATTACGACAACCGCTATTCAATGCAGCAATACGGCAATACCAATATGGATATCATCAGAACCAAATCAGCTTTTATAAACAAGAGAATGCCCGATGATATTCAGCATACATTACTGCAAACAGTTATTGGCATTAAAAAAGACCAGCCCATAGAAACCCCTTCCGAAAAAATGACTGCCTTTAATTATAACATGGTTACCTATGTTAAAACCGGCGACTGGATGAAACTGCTGGAAGATGACCTGGGCAAAGAGCTGTTTGATAAATGCATGCAGGAGTATTACAAACGCTGGCAGTTCAAACATCCTTACCCCGAAGATTTTAAAAAAGTGGTGGAAGAAGTAAGCGGTAAAAATGTGGATGCCATTTTTGCGCTATTGAATAAAAAAGGAGAACTGAAAAAAGCTACTCCCAAAAAAGATATTCGCTTTGCCTCTTTCTTCAGCCTGAAGGAAACAGATAAACACAATTACATTTTTGCATCGCCTGCTGTTGGTTATAATTTTTACGATAAGGTTATGCTGGGTATACTGCTGCACAATTATACATTACCGCAAAACAAATTCCAGTTTTTGGTAGCGCCCATGTATGCTACTAAAAGCAAACAGTTTAATGGTATTGGCAGGTTAAGCTATTCGCTGTACCCGGGTAATAAGGGCCAAAAATTTGAGATCGCTGTTGCAGCCGAATCGTTCAGTGGCGATAATTTTACCGATTCAACCAATACAGTACATGCACAGCGTTTTTCAAAAATTGTGCCCTCGCTTAAATATGTTTTTGCCAACAAAAATCCCCGCAGCACTATAACTAAGTTCATCCAATGGAAAACTTTTATCATTGCCGAGCAGGGTATTTTATTTACCAGGGATACTACCAACCAGGTTGATGTGATCACCTACCCTACCGAAACCCGCTATGTAAACCAGTTGCAGTTTGTGCTGGAAAACAACCGGGTGCTGTATCCTTACAAGGGTGCATTGCAGGTAGAGCAGGGACAGGGTTTTGCACGCATTGCCTTTACCGGAAATTATTTTTTCAATTATGCCAAAGGCGGCGGTGTTAACCTGCGTTTATTTGCCGGCAAATTCTTTTACCTGGGCGATAAAACATTCATTAAGCAATTTGAAACCGACCGCTATCATTTAAACATGACCGGGCCAAAGGGTTACGAAGATTATACCTACAGCAATTATTTTGTTGGTAGAAACGAGTTTGAAAAATTCAGCAGCCAGCAGATCATGATACGGGATGGCGGCTTTAAAGTACGCACCGATTATTTAAGCAGTAAGATAGGCAAAAGCGATGACTGGCTGGCTGCTGCTAATTTCACCAGCACTATACCCAATGCGGTAAACCCACTGGCTGTACTTCCTTTTAAACTGCCCCTGAGGGTATTCTTTGATATTGGCACTTATGCCGACGCCTGGAAAAAGAATGCACAAACCGGCAGGTTTGTATATGATGCCGGCCTGCAGCTATCGCTGTTTAAAAATGTAGTGAACATTTATGTGCCGCTGCTGTACAGCAAGGAGTACAAAGATTATTTTAAATCTACCATCATCGAAAAAAGATTTGTAAAGAATATTGCCTTCAGCATCGACCTGCAGAACATCAACCTGAAAAGATGGATACCGCAAATTCCATTTTAACGTGGAGATACATTACCTGAAATATGAGCAGATCAACAAAACCAAATGGGATGCCTGCATCAGCCGGGCAGATAATGGTTTGATATATGCATACAGTTATTACCTGGATGCTATGGCAAAGCATTGGGATGCGCTTGTGCTTAATGATTACGAGGCTGTAATGCCGCTTACCTGGAACAAAAAATACCGCATTCATTATTTATACCAGCCGCCATTCACTGCCTGCCTGGGTGTGTTTGGCCATGCAATAACTGCTGGTACAGTCAACTCATTTTTAAAAGCCATACCCGCAACCTATAAATACTGGGATATGTATTTTAACCCCGGTAATTGTTTTAAGCTACCCGGTTTTAGTTTGTACCAAAGAATGAATTATGTGCTGAACCTCAATAAAACCTACGATGAGCTTTACCAGGCATACCGCGATAATATAAAACGCAATATTAAAAAAGCTGCACAGTTTGGCTTAACCGTACTAAAAGATACTCCCCTGGCGCCTGTGCTGCAGCTTGCAAAAGAACAGGCTGGTGCATTTTCTAAAATGAGTGATGATGACTTCAGCAGGTTTGAAAAACTCTTTGATGTACTGTATAAAAAAAAGCAGGCTACAACCTATGCTGTTTACTCCGGCAACAATCAGCTGCTGGCTTCGGCAGTATTTTTCTTCAGCAATAACAGGGCCTGTTATATCCTGGTGGGCAATCATCCCAACGGTAAAACAATGGGTGCTTCCCATACCCTTATCAACGCTTTTATAAAAGACCATGCCGGCGAAAATTTATTGCTGGATTTTGAAGGCAGCGATATACCCAGCCTGGCGTTTTTTTACAGCAGCTTTGGGGCGGTGGAAGAAAGATATAGTGCCATTAAACTAAACAGGTTGCCTGGCCTGGTTAAATGGTTAAAAAAATAAATCAACTTGCCATGCGCAAAATTATTTCTTTGATACTGCAGTCAATAATGCTTTTTGCTGCCATGCTTTCGTGCAATGGCCCTGTAAAAAACGAGGCAGAAAAAATATATACCGACAAAGAAATACAGGAACAGATCAAAAAAGCAAAGGCTGGCTCCATTGCTTTTACCGGAAGGTTTTACAGGATAGATAAACTAAATAACCGGGATTATGTTTTACAACTTAAAGCAGCCAATGATACGGTAGTAAGTTTTATTACCATGATGCCCCTGGGCGAAGAAGAAATACAACGGTTAAAAAAATCGGGTGATAATATTGAGATCTATTACAACGAATATTACAACCCCGTAAAAAAACGAAAAGATAAAATAGTTAACTATACCCGTTTTATTTACGAGGATGAAAAGAAATAAACCGGTGCCCTGGCTGGTTTTAGCATGCCGGTACTTGCTGTTACTTATATAAAAAAAGAACAGGCAGCAATTGCTTGCTGCCCGTTCTTCATTCTTCATTCCTGATTTCATTAACCGGTTGGCGTATCAGTTTTTCCATCACTTACTGCTGATGGAGTTAATACATAATCATTAAACTTAGCTTCGTTTGTATCTTCATAAATAGCTTTGCCCACACTGGCCAGTTTACTCATTTCGGCCCATAGTGAGTTGCCCTTATTAATACGTTCCTGTGTTTCCACATCGCGGGTTTCAATGGCATCTTCAATATTATCAATAGCATTATCAAAGTTTACCGCAAGTTCTTGAAGCGACTTAATTTGTGTGTCAGTTAATCCCTGTGGTTCCAGGTCGGGTAAATATTTGGTTGCCATACGCACCACTCTTTTTGCCAGGCGGTAAAAATCTGCATCCGATACTTTGGTCAGATCTTCAAAACCAAAATTGCTGTATTTGCCTTTACCGCTGTAAGCAATATCGGCCATGTTTCTGATGGATCGGATAGCAATTTCAGCTTCTTTCCTGGTGGCATTTTTTTTCATAGTGGCTTCTTCCACAAGTCCCAGCAGTTCGGCATCGGTGCTGTGTTCATCAAAGCTGTTGATGAGCGTACGTAAATTTTTAATGTTGTCATCTGTAATTTTTCGTACAGCCAGGTCAGTAAGGTCTCGGGTAAGGGTGTTTGCAAGTCCGTCGGCTTTTTGTTTTAAATCGCCATCTGCAAAAGGATAGCTTCGGGTAATGATAGATTGTGGCATAGTTAAATAGTTTTAGGATTAATTAAAAATCTAAAGTAATAGTTAGGTGTAAAATTTCATATACTTTAAATACATAACTTATCCACAGATTTTTGCACATATACTAAGCAATTGTAAGGTTTCTGGATGTTAGAATGCAGGTTGATGCCTGTTTGTACTGTCAACGTTTTTCATGGTATTACCGGCGGTTTTAAATATGCCTGTGCCAGCATCAATTAAGGTAAATTCATGGCCAGTTGAGGTAAATTCTGCCACAGTTGCGGTTGCTTCGCAGCCAGTTGAAGTTACTTCGGTTCCAGTTGAGTTAGCTTCGGTCAATTTGTCGTAAAATAGTAAGAGGAGGAGTTAACAGCTGGAGAAGCCGCGTTAACTATTGGTGAAGATTTATTGACAGGCTATTTAGATAGTTTTCCTTGCAGGCATAATTTGTGAAAACACGATCCACGGCGAAGCGGCAATTTTTTTTTATATTTATTAATGCAAACTGTTACTTTAAAAGCCTTATTACACCGCAACCAAGAATGTATAGGCATTTATTTTGCCAAAGACAAGCTGCTGCAGGCAATTATACATAAACAACCCGGCGTAAAATGGAGCCAGACCAACAGCTGCTGGTACATACCACTTTCAGAAAAAGGATACAATTTATTAATTGAAGATTTAAAAGAAAAGGCCATTGTAAACAATGCATTGCTACAGGCATATTTACAAAAGAAAAAGAAAGTTGAAAAAACATTACCTGTACAAAAGTATGTTGAAGATAAAAAGCAGCCAGCCCTTACAAAGCCCATAGCCTTATCTGCCGCCTGGCAATTAAGTGATGCAAATACCCAGGCACTTGCAAAGATGATACAGCTACTGCAATTAAAAGCCTATAGCCCAAGCACCATAAAAACCTACCGCAATGAGTTTATGCAGCTGCTGCAATTACTAAAAACAAAACCAGTTGATGATTTACAGGCAGATGATATAAAGCGGTATTTGGTATATGCTATGGAAAAAGAAGGCATTAGCGAAAACACGGCGCACAGCAGGTTAAACGCCCTGAAGTTCTATTTTGAACAGGTGTTGGGAAGGGAGCATTTTTTTTGGGAGATCCCAAGGCCGAAGAAGCCAGCCCTGTTGCCAAAATTGCTGAATGAGGAAGAGATACGCCATCTTTTTAATGCGCTTACCAACAAAAAACACAAAGCCATGCTGTTTACTGCTTACAGTGCCGGGCTGCGGGTTAGCGAAATTGTAAATCTTAAAATGGCAGATATAGATAGTAAACGTATGCAGCTTTTTATTGCCCGTGGCAAGGGTAAAAAAGACCGGTACGTAAATTTAAGCCCGGTATTACTGGATATTTTAAGAAATTATGTAAAAGAATATAAACCAAAGCCACTTGTTTATTTATTTGAAAGCGAACAAACCATGCAGGCCTACCCCATTAGAACAGTGCAACAAATATTCAGCAATGCAAAAAACAAAGCCGGCATAAAAAAGGAGGTTGGGGTACATAGCCTGCGCCACAGTTTTGCCACCCACCTGCTTGATAAAGGAACCGACATAAAGTACATAAAAGATTTGCTTGGGCATTTTGATATTAAAACCACCGAACGCTACCTGCATGTAAGCAAAAAGCAATTAGTAAATATTATAAGCCCTTTTGATGATTTATGGAAAACCGAACAGATAGACTGGTAAAACCAATTTTTGTTTACAATAAATAATTTATTAATTTAACATTTACAAACCCCCAGAAATAATGTGACTGAGGGGGGCTTTGCCTTATTTTACGGCATAGCAAAAAACACATTATAATAAATAATAAATGTGATTGGCGCTACAAACAATACAAAATGTATAACACTAAAGTACTGATAACCAGTGTGTATTTTGCAGAGTGAGTAACGTGTAATAACATCAATACTAATGTTACAGGCAAGCGTAGGACGACCGACAACTCAACAATAAACCGACAGAAATGAATGAGGAAAATACCAACGCTTCGCAAAATTAAAAGAGGTGTTTTGCCAACGCACTTGCCGACACAAAAACACCACATTTAATTTTGCCCAACCGCACCCAAAGCCCACCCACCACCCTAACAAGTAGACAGTGACAATTTGGAGACGATTTAAGCCTTAAACAAGAATGAAAAACTAACTTTGCGACATATAAATTAAGAATAATAAACAGACAATGACCGACAATTTAGAATTAGAAAAAACCCTTTGGCAAGCTGCAGACAAGCTTCGTAACAATATGGATGCTGCCGAATACAAACACGTTGTATTGGGTTTGATATTCTTAAAATATATTTCTGACGCTTTTGATGAACTCTATGAGCAGTTGAAAGCGACCGAAGCCGAAACAGGTGCAGACCCAGAGGACAAAGACGAATACACAGCCGAACGAGTTTTTTATGTGCCATCACAGGCGCGTTGGAAATGGCTTCAAGGCAGAGCTAAACTGCCAACAATCGGTAAAGACATTGACGAAGCAATGGACAGCATTGAAAGAGACAATGCTGCACTCAAAGGTGTTTTGCCAAAAGACTATGCCCGACCTGCACTCGACAAACAAAGACTTGGTGAGCTCATTGACCTGATTGGCTCAATAACCTTGAGCAAAGGTGGAAACGGAAAAGGCAAGGATGTTTTGGGCTTTGTGTTTGAGTATTTCTTAGGACAGTTCGCAGATGCCGAAGGCAAAAAAGG
>JAKPQD010000231.1 GCA_029572965.1 Bacteroidota bacterium
AAACAAGTAACAAGATAAATAGATATATATGAAACGAGCATGTTTAGATGCAATCAAAAACTCGAATGAATCCCGATTAGTCGGGACGAGTTCTATCCGACATTTAAAAAATAAATTAGTTCGGATAAAAGAAAAGAAATTATTATTAAGTGTGCTTTTCATCTGTCTGACCTTGCAGACCTTTGCCTCAGGCGGTGCAGACAGCTCAATGCAGTTTTCGTTGGAGCAGGCCAAGCAATATGCTCTGGAAAACAGCCCTCTTGTAAAAAGTGCTGCATTAGATCTTGAAGCTGCCAAAAAGAAAATTTGGGAAACCACAGCTATAGGGCTTCCGCAGGCCAGTGCAAAATATTCATACAGTTATATCCTGACATTGCCAGAGATATACAAGCAATTTGCACAAATGGGAGGTGGTGGCGAAGCAAACCTCGATGATATGAAATCCTCATCTACGCTTGATATCACTGTCAGTCAACTGCTTTTTAGCGGTGCATATCTTGTTGGATTGCAAACATCAAGGGTTTACAAAGGTTTGTCCGAGCTATCCCTTACTAAATCAAAAAATGACCTTAACGAATCAGTTACCAACGCGTATTTATTGGTTCTCATAGCTAAAGAAAATAAAAAAATACTGGATACAATGTACAACAATATGAATGCCTTGCTTGAAACTATTAAAGCAATGAATTCAAAAGGATTTGTAGAAGAAACAGATGTAGACCAATTTCAAATTACAGTAAACACAGTAAAAAACAACCTTGAGTTAGTAACCAATCAGGTATTGATTGCCGAAAGAATGCTCAAATATCAACTTGGCTATCCGTTTGAATCTGCTATTACGTTGACCGACAGCATCAATGGATTTGTAAACAACATCAACATCAATACTATACTGGCAGAACCTTTTCAGGTTGAAAACAATGTTGATTACAAGTTAGTTGAAACCCAAACAAAGCTGATGAAATTGAACCTAAAATTGAACAAATCAGAGTTTTTGCCAGACATTGCAGCTTTTTATCAACATGACAAAAACTTCAACGATAAAGCCGTTTCGTTTACTCCTCCCGATTTAGTCGGATTAACAATAAACATTCCGATTTTTAGCAGTGGACAACGTTTGGCCAAAGTTAGCCAGGCCCGTATCTCTTACGAAAAAGCCAAAATATCGCAAGACCAGACAGCCAAAGGTTTAAAAATACAGTTTGAAGACAACAAAGCCAAGTACATCAATGCTTTGGGTAATTATGAATCGTCAAAAAGCAACTACGCTTTAGCCGAAAAAATATACAATCGGTCAATAACCAAATACAAAGCCGGGATGATCTCAAGCAGCGATTTGACGCAAGTACAAAACCAATATTTACAGGCACAAACAAACTATTTCAGTGCTATACTGGATTTAACCTCGGCCAAGTCAAAGATTGAAAACCTTATTTCAACAGTAAAATAAAATTTTAAAAAATAAATATCATGAAGACCAAATTATTAAGTTTAGCATTCATCCTCGTTTTGGTTTCTTGTGGCAAAACAGATAAAAAGGCTGAAATAGCCAAGCTCAGAAAGCAACAAGCTGAGCTGGCCGAGCAAATTAAGAGACTCGAAGCTGAAGTAGCAGGAGATTCAACCAATGTAGCCAAAGGAACACGTGTAGGCATTACCGATGTTGCATACCAGGACTTTATCCACTGTATCGAGATACAAGGCAAAGTAGATGGCGATGAAAGTGTTGATGTATTTGCCGAAGGCACTGGTGGCATTATCAAGCAAATACTGGTAAAAGAAGGGCAATATGTTACCAAAGGCCAGGTTTTGGCCACTATTGACGACAAAATATACCAGGTTCAGCTCAAATCAAACGAGGCAAACCTCGAATATGTCAACTCCCTTTATGAAAAACAAAAAGCATTGTGGGACCAAAAGATTGGCAGCGAAGTTCAATACCTCGATATTAAAAACAAAAAAGAAAGCCTTGAAAGTGCTGTTGAAACCATTAAAGAACAAATCAACATGTGCAAAATCAAAGCCCCTATTAATGGAACTGTTGAAGGTATAACAATAAAAATTGGTCAACTGGTAGGCCCCGCAATACCTGCTTTCAGGGTTGTAAACCTCTCTACATTGAAAATTACAGCAGAAGTGGCCGAAGGGTATTCAAGTAAAGTCCGAAAAGGGGACAAAGTATCAATTTATTTGCCTGACATGAAAAAAGAATTTAACGGCAATGTTGACTTTGACAGCAAATACATCAGCCCTGTCAACAGGACTTTCACTGTCAATGTGCGTATCCCTTCAAATGACAAAGACATAAAAGCAAACATGGTAGCTGTTGTCCGTATTACTGATTATCACAACCCTAAAGCTATTGTTGTCCCATTAAACGTTGTACAAAGCGACCTCAACGGCCAGTATGTTTTTGTAGCACAAAATAAAACTGCAAAAAAAGTACATATTACCACAGGTGAAATTTATGCCGGGAACATTGAAATAAAAAGCGGGCTAAACATAGGAGATAAGGTTATTACTGTGGGATACCAGGAATTGGAAGACGGACAGGCTATCAATTTTTAAGCCCATGTTTTTGTAAAATATAAATTGACAAATAAAGCCTTAACCCAGGCCAATAACCAGGCAAGACATTAAAAATTTTTATATGGAAAAACTAAAATTCAAAGAGTTTAAGCCAACAAGCTGGAGTATTGATAATAAAACCAGTATTTATGTGCTTACCTTTATTATCGCGGTATTTGGTTTGATAAACTATAATACCATTCCTAAAGAACAATTCCCCGAAATTGTAATTCCACAAATCATTGTAAGTACAGTTTACCCGGGCACCTCTCCGGCAGATATAGAGAACCTTATCACCAGGCCGCTGGAAAAGAACATGAAGTCAATAAACGGGGTAAAAAAAATTACCAGTAAATCTGTACAAGACTATTCTCTTATCATTGCAGAGTTTAACACAGATGTAAAAGTTGCCGATGCCAAGCAAAAAGTAAAAGACGCAGTGGACAAAACAAAAAAGGACTTACCCAGCAACCTGTTGGAAGACCCTTTTGTGCAAGAAATAGACTTGTCAGATATCCCTATCATGTACCTCAACATCTCGGGCAATTACGACCTGGCCAAGCTGAAAAAATTTGCTGAAGACCTTCAGGACCGCATTGAATCGTTCCCGGAAATAACTCGCGTGGACATTGTAGGAGCACTTGACAGAGAAATCCAGATAAATGTTGATATGTATAAAATGCAAGCTGCAAAAATTACATTTTATCAAATAACTCAAGCTATAGGCAACGAAAACATGACTATTCCCGGAGGTACCATCAACATGCAAAACATGACCCGCAGTATCAGGGTTGTAGGTGAGTATAAAAATATAGACCAAATCAAAAATACTGTACTTATTTCAAATAGCGGCGCTATTGTCTATTTAAAAGACATAGCCGAGATAAAAGACGGTTTTAAAGACCAGGAAAGCTATTCGCGTTTCAATGGCAAAAATGTCATTACGCTCAATGTAATCAAAAAAAGTGGAAAAAACTTACTCGACGCTTCTGATAAAATAGAAGCGGCCATTGCCGAATTTAAGGAAAACAAATTTCCGTCAGACCTCGAAGTCAGCATCACCGGAAACCAGGCAAAATTCACACGCAGTATCCTTACCGAGCTCAACAACACCATTATCATAGGTTTTATACTGGTCACCATTGTGCTCATGTTTTTCATGGGTGTTACAAACGCTATATTTGTGGGCTTGTCAGTACCATTGTCGATGGCTTTGGCCTATATTTTCATGCCCTGGATAGACTTTACCATGAACATGCTGGTAATGTTTTCGTTCATCTTTGCCCTTGGCATTGTGGTTGACGATGCTATTGTGGTTATCGAAAACACACATCGGATATTTAAGAAAGAGAATGGCCGGATGACTATTAAAGAAGCTGCCAAAAACGCAGCCGGCGAGGTGTTTTTACCAGTATTGTCCGGAACATTGACCACCCTGGCCCCATTTTTCCCATTAGCTTTTTGGCCGGGAGTAGTAGGGTCTTTCATGTTCTACATACCGGTAACTATTATTATTACTTTGTTTGCTTCACTATTAGTGGCATATATTATCAACCCCGTGTTTGCGGTTGACTTTATGAAACATGACGAAGACCACACTGTAAAACTACACCAAAAGAAGGCCTACAAAAACGGAGCAATTATTATTGCCATTGCAGCTTTCTTCTACATCGTAGGTGGCTTCAAATATGGTTCAACCATGTTTGGCATAGGTACATTCCTTGTCCTGGTTGCCATATTGTACGTAGGGCACAATACTTTCTGGTACAAAATAATCCATAAGTTCCAAAACAGGGTAATTCCCGGATTAATGTCACGTTACGACCGCATCCTGCGCTGGGCTATTGAAGGCAAAAGACCTTACAAACTGCTATGGGGGACATTTATTCTACTAATTGTTTCTTTCATTTTAACAGCAATAGCAGGGCCAAAAGTTGTATTTTTCCCTGAAGAAACCCCAAAAACCATTATGGTTTATGCCAAATTGCCAGTTGGGACAAGGGTTGAATATACCGACTCGATTGCTAAAGAGATTGAAAAACGTGTTAACACTGTTCTTGGAGCAACAAACCCCGATGTTGAATCAATAGTAACAAACGTAGCTTTTGGCGCATCCGATGACATGTTTGATGGAGGCATTGTAACATCCAACAAAGCCAAGATAGCTATCAACTTTGTCGAATACAACAAGCGTACAGTGAATTACAACACCATGGTTTATATGAACCCGCTGCGTGAAGCCATGAAAGATATTGCCGGCGCTGAAATTACCGTTGACAAAAACCAGGATGGCCCTCCTACCGGAAAACCTATCAACATTGAAATCTCGGCTGAAGACCTTGACGAGTTGATTACTACAACAGACAGGTTTATACGCTTTCTCGATTCAATCAATATCCCGGGTATTGAAAAATATAAAACTGATTTTCAAAAAACTAAACCCGAAATTATTGTTGACATTGACCGTTTACGGGCTAACCATGAAGGTATATCATCTGCGCAGGTAGGCTCAGCGATAAATACAGCAGTTCTAGGAACTGAAACGTCTAAATTCAGGGATGGAGAAGACCAATACCCAATCCAACTCCGCTTTAGCAAAGCGCAACGTGAAGATGTTGACAAGTTGATAAATATGGAAATCACCTACCGCGATATGAATTCCGGAATGCTCCGCTCTATACCGCTTTCATCGTTAGCAATTGTAAAATACCAGAATTCAGTTGGAGGTATTAACCGTACAGATTTAAAACGAGTTATTACTGTTACATCTAACGTTCTCGACGGGTACAATGCCAATGAAATTGTGGCAAAAATTAGAAAAGCCATTCCAGAATTTCAAAAATCTGATAAAATAGACATCAAGCTTACCGGAGAGCAGGAAGACCAGGCAGAAACTATGGCTTTCTTGTCAAAAGCCATGATATTGGCACTTTTCTTAATATTGTTTATCCTTATTACCCAGTTTAACTCATTTGGTAAAACAGCCATAATCCTTAGTGAAGTTATTTTCAGCATAATTGGGGTACTTCTCGGCTTTACCATCTGCAATATGACATTCTCTATTATCATGACAGGAATGGGTGTTGTTGCATTGGCCGGTATTGTTGTCCGAAACGGCATATTGCTAGTTGAATTTACTGATGTACTTAAGGAAAGAGGATTGCGTACACGCGAAGCCATTATACAGGCAGGTAAAACACGTATCACTCCGGTTATCCTCACCGCTACTGCAGCTATATTGGGGCTGATACCTTTAGCTATTGGTTTCAATATCAACTTTGCAACACTATTCACGCACCTCAACCCCCATATTCATTTTGGAGGTGACAACTCAATGTTTTTTGGCCCGTTGGCGTGGACAATTATCTTTGGCCTGATTTTCGCAACATTCCTCACCCTTGTGCTTATCCCGGTAATGTATTTCATTACCTATTCAGGAAAAGTAAAGCTTGCCCGTGCCCGTCACAGAAGCAAGATAGAAACCATGCGTGAACTGGAAGAAGATGAACTGAATGAATATTAAAGCTCAATATCTATAGTACAGAAATGGCCCCTCCTAACCTCCCCTTATAAAGGCAAGGGCCCTAACCTAAGTTCAGGGCAGGAATCCCCTCCTTTATAAGGAGGGGAAGGGGTGGTAAAAAACAAAACCTTTCAGGAATTAAAAAACTGGAAGGTTTTATTTTTACAAAAATCTGTACTTTTACACATCAACAATTCATAAAATAAACGTCATGCAATACCAGGTTATTGAGGTCAATGATAAAAAGACTGCGCGCGAGTTCCTTCTTTTTCAGGTAAAACTTTACAAAAACGAGAAATATTATATCCGTCCTTTAGATACAGATATCGAAAAAGTATTTGACCCCAAGCAAAACAAGCTGTTCAGACAGGGCGAATGCCAACGCTGGATATTGAAAGATGAAAAAGGCGAAACTGTAGGGCGTGTTGCTGCTTTTGTTGACCGCAAGAGTGCTGCCAAGAATGACCAACCGACAGGCGGCATGGGCTTTTTCGATTGCATCAACGACAAAACGGCCGCTTTTGCTTTATTTGACACCTGCAAAAAATGGTTAGAAACCCGTGGCATGGAAGCTATGGACGGCCCTGTCAACTTTGGCGAGCGTGACCGTTGGTGGGGCTGCCTCATTGAAGGCTTTACCTACCCCAACTATTGCAACAACTTCAACTTCCCCTATTACCGCGAGCTCTTTGAAGCTTACGGTTTTCAGGACTATTTCAGACAAATTACCTATCACTCGCCTATTGACGACAGCAACATGAGCCCTCTCATCCGTGAAAAAGCAAAACGTTTATCGTCTAACCCGGACTATCACTTTAAACATATCGAGAAAGGCAACAACGACAAGTATGCCCTTGACTTTATGACCATTTACAACAAAGCCTGGGCGAAATTTCCCGGAGTGAAGCCATTGGCTGAAGGCCATGTCAAAGCCATGTTTAAATCGTTAAAGCCTGTCATGGACGAGAAACTACTTTGGTTTGGTTATTATAAAAATGAGCCTATAGCCTGTTTTATAATGATTCCCGAAATCAATGAAATAGTACGCCGCTTAAACGGAAGGTTTGACTTTATTGGCAAACTGAAATTCCTTTACTACAAATGGCGCAAGGTATGTTTCAAATCTTTTGGCTTTGTTTTTGGCGTTGTTCCAGAGCAACAGCGCAAAGGTGTAGAAGGGGCATTGATTACAGCGTATGCCAATATGGCCTGTAAGCCAGGCTTCCCTTATAGCGAACTTGAGCTCAACTGGATTGGCGATTTCAACCCGGCCATGATGCACCTTGTAGAAGAAATAGGCTGTAAACCTGTTAAAATACATGTAACTTATCGCTACTTATTTGATCGGACCAAAGAATTTAAGCGCTGCACAAAGGTTAGCTGATAATACCCCGATCAATGTGCTATGAAACGCAAGATTTTTAATTGGTGTGCAAAAAATGATTTTTATTTATCGAACCCTTACCAAAAAAAATGGCAGTGTAAAAAGCATCATTGACCGCAAAGTCCACGAAGAAAAAATAAAAGTTGCAAAATTTTACGTGCAGATTATTAACACTTTGTGTGCGTTGCGATAAAAAAATTAGCAACTTTTACTATTGGCTTTTTTTGATTTTTTACACACCCAGTTTTGTTATGTTGTTTAAGTAGCATAACTTAAAACCCGGTAATACCAATTATTTCACGAACTCCTTTTAAAGTTTTTATAGCACTTTCGCGGGCTTTTTCCTGGCCCATTTTTGTAACCTTTCGTAAGTACGCATCATCAGAGAGGTACTGTTTGATACGCTCACGGATAGGGTCTATAGATAAATTAATATCTTTAGCCAATTGTTTTTTGAGGTCGCCATAACGTATTGTGCATTCGTGGTACTGCTCTTTAAAGTATTTTACCACATCAGGTTCTGAAACTACCTCTAAAATGGTGAAAATATTGCGGATTGGTTCGGGCATCTTCTGACCTTTGTGGGTTGGCCCGCTATCAGTAACCGCACGCATCACTTTCTTTTCAACAGTTTTGGCATCATCGGCAAGGTAAATGCCGTTGCCGTCAGATTTTCCCATTTTGCCGGTACCATCAAGACCGGGGATTTTAATCAAATCGCTGCCAAAATTAAAAGCAGTAGGAAGCGGGAAAAAATCGTTGCCATACATGTTATTAAAGCGAGAGGCAAAATTACGGGTCATTTCAAGATGTTGTTCCTGATCTTTGCCCACAGGCACTTTATTTGCACGATGGATAAGGATGTCAGCAGCCATCAATACAGGGTATGTCAGTAACCCGGCATTGACATTATCAGGGTTTTGGCGTACTTTATCTTTGAAAGACGTGGTACGCTCCAATTCGCCTTTATAAGCAAGCATATTGAGGATAAGGTACAGTTCGGCTATTTCAGGGATGTCACTTTGGACATATATGGTTGCCACTTCAGGGTCGATGCCTGCTGCAAGGTATTCGCAAAGGATTTGTTTTACATTGGCCTTCCAGTCGCCTGGCTTGGGATGTGTGGTTAATGAATGCAAGTCAGCAATAAAGAAATAGCAGTTGTAATTGTGCTGCATCTTAACAAAATTGCGCACTGCGCCATAATAATTCCCCAAATGAAGGTTGCCTGTTGAGCGGATACCACTTAATACAATTTCCATAGTTTTCAAAATAAAATGCAGCAAAGCTAAAAATTTCTGCGTCAACTTACAGGCAGAAAATCATACATTGGAAAAATTTGGGTAACTTAGCGCAATTTTATTTTGAATATGACATCTTCTGAACAAACACCACGACGACTAAAGGTTGCACGGTTGGTCCAAAAAGAAATTGGCAATCATCTTCAACGCGAAGCCTTTACTTTGTGCAAAGGCCGAATGGTATCTGTTACCAATGTACGTATGACGCCAGACCTTGCTATTGCAAGGGTTTATCTTAGTATATTCCCGTCTGACAATGCAGATGAGGTACTCAATAATATTAAATTGCATATAAAAAGTATCCGTCATTTTTTGGGGAACCAGGTACATCAGCAATTGCGTATTGTACCTGATCTGGAGTTTTTCATCGATGATAGCCTCGACTATGTAGCCAAAATTGACAACTTGCTGAAAAAAAGTTAAACTTATTCTGAAAAAAGTAATACGGATGAAATACGAACCAATAAAAGCCAGTCTGGGTAAAGTCTTTAACAATATACCTGTTTTACGCATTATATTTTACAAAATGCTTGATTTATTGTTGCTTCGCGCCTGGCATATCAAAAAAGAGCTCCGCAAAATAAAAAAGCAAACAGGCCCAAATGCTTCGGTATTAGATGCTGGTGCAGGCTTTGGTCAATATACCTATTACATGTCCACTTTTTCAAAGGGGTGGAGCATCACAGGGGTTGACATTATTGATGCCCAGATTGAAGATTGCAACCGTTTTTTTGCAAAGATTAATAAATCTCAGCAGGTAAAGTTTGAAAAAGCTGATTTGACTGCTTTTTTAAGGCCTGAAAGTTTTGACCTCATCACTTCTGTTGATGTGATGGAACATATAGAAGATGACAGGGCCGTATTTTCAAATTTTTACAAGTCTTTAAAAAAAGGCGGATGCTTACTCATCTCTACTCCTTCAGACAAGGGAGGGTCAGATGCTCATGATAACGACGACCATTCTTTTATTGCCGAACACGTCCGCAATGGCTACAATATTGATGAAATAGCCGAAAAACTTACCACGGCCGGGTTTTCAAAAGTTGAATGCCTTTATCAGTATGGCACCCCGGGTAAAATTTCGTGGACGCTGTCAATGAAGTTTCCTATTATCATGCTCAACAAAACCAAATTATTGTTTATCCTTTTGCCTTTCTACTATATCGTAACGTTTCCATTTTGTTTCATCCTAAATTATTTTGATTTGCAGATGAAACATGCCGAAGGTACGGGTCTTATTGTAAAAGCCTGGAAATAAAAAATGAGCTTCCCGTTTTTCATATCAAAGCGTTATTTTGTTTCGAAAAAGTCGCAGTCGGCCATCAACATCATTTCGTGGATTTCGCTTGGCGGTGTTGCTGTTGGTACTATGGCTTTGGTAGTGGTTTTGTCGGTATTCAATGGCTTTGATGACGTTATCCAATCGCTCTTCAATTCTTTCGACCCTGATATCAAAATTACGTTGAAAGAAGGCAAAGTATTTGACCTTAAAGCTGATAACATAGCCAAAATTGAGCATTTACAAGAGGTTGACAAAGTGACTTATGTACTCGAAGAGTCTGCCTTGCTCCAATATGGAGATAAACAATACATAGCTCAAATGAAGGGGGTTTCGGCCAACTATCCTGAGTCAAACCCTATAAAATCTAAAGTTTCTCATGGAGAATTTTTGTTATCAAAAAATAATGTACCATTTGCATTGATTGGAGCAGGAGTTGCCTATTACCTTGGTGTTGACCCAAATTTTGTAAAGCCTTTAAATATTTATATTCCCAGAAGGGATGCTGACATCAACGATGCTGAGAATGCATTTACCCATCAGTTAATTTCTATATCAGGCGAATTTTCTATCGAACAGGATATTGATGCGAAGTATTTTATTGTCCCTTACGATTTTGCTTCAAAAGCACTTGAGTACAGCAATAAAGTATCTGCCCTTGAAATTAAGCTCAAAGATTATTCGCTGGTCGAAAAAGCACAAGAGAAGATTAGCCAAATTGTGGGAACCGAATTTCACGTTAAAAACCGCTATCAGCAGCAGGAAATGTTTTACAAAATCATGAAAAGCGAAAAATGGGCCATTTTTTTCATTTTAACCTTTATACTCATTGTGGCCTCACTTAACATTATTGGCTCGCTTACTATGCTTATCATTGATAAAAAGCGCGACATACAAACTTTTGGTTACCTGGGGGCCAACTGGAAAGACATTCGTCGCATATTCCTTTTCAACAGCTGGATTAATGTAATCATTGGTGCTGTCATAGGTTTGTTTATTGGCCTTGCAGTTTGTCTTGCCCAAATTTATTTTGGTTTTATTAAACTCCAGGGCAGTGGTTCTTTTGTCATTGAGAACTACCCTGTAAAAATTGTAGCTACCGATATTTTATTGGTCTTTTTTACTGTCATTGTAATAGGTTATATTACTTCTTTAATTCCAGTCAGGGCTATTTCGCGGAAATATTTTGAAGATTAGCCTTATTTTCTTGATAATTGTTTGATAAAAATAGCAGAAGGCCTTGTCACTCCTATTATAGCAAATACTATTAACACAATCCCGGTAATAATAGGCCAGGCAAAAGGCTCAGAAAAAATGAGCACCCCAAGGAAAAAGGCAAAAATGATACGCGACGACGATAGCATTGAGCCTTTGGTTGCATCTACATATCTGTAACCGGCAGTCAGAAAAACTTGCCCAACATAACCAAGTAACCCAGAAACGCTCAACCATAAAAATTGCCACCAGGTGGGCATTACAAAGCTTGGAATAAGCAGTATAGCATTGATAAGGGCCCCTATTCCCATCAGGTAAAAAATGATGATGTGCGTTGAGTCGTATTTACGGGCAATGCGCAACGAAGCAATGGCAACAGCCCCGGTAGCACCCGATAGTAATCCATACAAATCGCCAATATTAATTGCATGAAAATCGGGATGTACAACCAACGCAATACCTATCATGGCAATAAGCAAAAATAAATACTGCTTTCCGGCAACCTTCTCTTTCAACAACCAAGGGGCAAGAAACAACATAAACACCGGATATGTCATATTTAGCATGTTGGCGTTGGTGATGGTAGTGTATTTTACAGAAAGGAAAAACAATATCACGGCTATGGTATTGAAAAACACCCTTGCTCCAACAAGTTTCACGTTATTAGGCTTGAAAGACAATTGCTCATGCCTCATTCCCATCCACGTGATGATGAAACCCAGAAAAAAACGCATGAAAGTTGCTTCCAAGGCAGGGATATCCGTGTTGGTAGTGGCAAATTTTGCAAAAACAGTAGCCGCCGCAAAGAAAAACTCGGCCGAGATGAGGAGTATGTAGCCTTTTTTCATCCGTAAATAATTCTATAAACAAGGTCGGATGAACCCCGAAGGGCTCTCCGAAGGAAAACTCGCATGATGAATTTTCATCCTTGTTTGTGTTTAACGAATCATGCTCGTTTCATCATATTTATTTTTAATTTTTAAAAATGAAAGATAGTTTGCTCCCACCAATAAATATTGCTGTGTTTGCAATTGCGTAATCATGGGTATTTAATTTCAAAAAATATGTTTTGTCCCGCCTTAAATTTTATATCTTTCAATTATCGGACCAAAGATAATAACTCCTCAAAATGTTAACAATGCCTGTTCATTTTGTAAAAGCGTACCATTTTTTAACCATTGGCTAAGTATTTTTAAGTAAAAAAGTTGGAGTTTTGTTTTGCAAACTATCTCAAAAAACTACATACAATGAAAAAATTGACAATTATACTCAGTGTTGTTGTAAGCATATCTTTTTGCTATGCTTTAAGAGCACAAGACATCCAAGTGAGGGAAAGGATAAACTTTGACAAGGGATGGCTTTTTGCCCTTGGCCACTCTTTTGATGCTTCAAAGGACTTTGATAATGGGACTGGCTATTTCTCATATTTTGCAAAGGCTGGCTATGGCGATGGTGCAGCTTCTGCCAATTTTGACGATAGGGCATGGCGTGTTCTTGACCTCCCTCACGATTGGTGCGTTGAGCTCCCTTTTAGCGAAAAAGGTGGGCATAGCCACGGATATAAAGCTATAGGCCGCAATTTCCCTGAAAATAGCGTTGGCTGGTACCGAAAAAAGTTTTCTATTCCGGAGTCTGATCTGGGGAAACGCATTAGCATCGAGTTTGACGGCGTACATCGTGATGCCATTGTTTGGGTGAACGGATTTTACTTAGGTACCGAACACAACGGCTATGCAAGTTACGCCTATGATATCACTGACTACCTCAATTATGGGGGAGAGAATGTTGTAGCTGTCCGTGTTGACGCTACCATGGAAGAAGGCTGGTATTACGAAGGTGCAGGCATTTATCGCCACACATGGCTCACCAAAACAAACCCTTTGCATGTAGCCAGATATGGGACATTTATTACTACAGAACTCAGCAATAACAATACTGTGGCAAAAGCTGTTGTTCGTACAACCATAGTTAATGAAGCCCGCGAAGAACAGACTTTTTCTTTAGAAGATATGATAGTGGACGCTGAAAATAAAGCAATAACTTCAGGTTCAAAAACAAACCTTAAGTTAAAACCTGGAGAAAGTAAATGTTTTTATAGTACTTATACATTGAAAAACCCTAATTTATGGACTTTAGAAAAGCCATACCTGCACAAACTGCTTACTATTGTCAGGACAAACAATAAAGTAGTAGATACCTATGAAACAAATTTTGGCGTACGTACTGTCCGTTTTGACGCTAACGAAGGTTTTTTTCTTAACGGCAAACATGTTAAAATTGTTGGCACCAATTGTCATCAGGACCATGCCGGAGTAGGTACGGCTATCCCTGATGGGTTACAGGAGTATCGAATAAAAAAGCTCAAAGACATGGGCAACAACGGCATTCGCACATCGCACAACCCCCCAACCCCGGAAATGCTTGATGCCTGCGACAGGCTTGGCATGCTCGTACTGGACGAAAACCGCCTGATGGGCTGCAATGACGAGCATTTTAAATATTTAAAAAATATGATGCTCCGCGACCGCAACCACCCTAGTGTTGTCCTTTGGTCATTGGGCAACGAAGAATGGGCAATAGAGGGCAATATAAAAGGGGCACGCATTGCAGCTACCATGCAGGCCTATGCCCAACAGCTTGACTCATCCAGGGCTTTTACAGCAGCATTAAGTGGTGGCTGGGATACCGGCATTGGCACTGTTACCCAGGTAATGGGCTACAACTACATTGTACAGGGCAATATTGACGAGCATCACAAGAAGTTTCCATGGCAGGCAGGCATTGGCACTGAAGAAAGCAATACTGTTGGCACACGCGGCATTTACGAAACAAATGATAATCTATGCCATCTTGCCCCCACAAACCGTATGCCCGAAAATGTTGGGACCGAAAGTGGATGGCAGTTTTATGCAGCACGCCCTTTCCTTGCAGGCTTGTTTTATTGGACAGGATTTGATTATCGTGGCGAACCTACTCCTTACGGCTGGCCTGCCATAGCCTCTCAATATGGAATTGTTGATTTGTGCGGTTATCCCAAAGATATATTTTACTATCTCAAAGCATGGTGGGGGAAAGACCCTGTATTGCACATCTGGCCCCACTGGAACTGGAAAGGGAAAGAAGGGCAACCCATAAAAGTCACTGTTTATAGTAACTGTGACGAGGTAGAACTTTTTTTAAACAATAAAAGCCTGGGCAAGCAAACCATGCCTGTTAACGGGCATTTGGAATGGGCAGTTAATTATGAACCTGGCGTGTTGAGCGCCAAAGGATATAAGGGAGGAAAAGAAACCTTGCAAAGTAAGGTAGAAACTACAGATGTTGAAGATGGTATTCAGTTAACAACAGATAAATCAGCTATTTCTTCAGACCCAAATGATATATCTGTTATTACAGTTAACGTAACTGACAAAAATGGCTTGGTAGTCCCTACAGCAATGAATGAAGTAGCATTTACCATTGAAGGAGAAGGCAGAATTATTGGCGTAGGCAATGGCAATCCTTCAAGTCACGAGAAAGACAAATACACCGAAACCATCAAATTGTCAAAAAATGTTGATTTGAAAGAGTTTTCTGTAGTATCATTAGAAAATTGCCCACAGGTTGACCCTAAGGTGGATGCTTCAGGCTGGAAGGCTGCCTTTACAACACAAAGCAAAGACTGGAAAGTTTATACCGACTCGCTGATTGTGGTCAGGGGGACATTTGAAATTCCCGGGTTCACTAACGAAACGCAGATAAACCTTTTTACGAAAAGTATTGTTGAAAACCAGTCGGTGTATGTAAATGGCAGGTTGATAAAAGCAAACATCAAGCGTGATGCCGAAGGGCAGTCATTTGTGTTAGATCATTCTATTTTGAAGCCTGGGAAAAATGTATTTGCCGTTACCGGACAGCGTTTTCGCAAAAAACATCAATGGGACGAGCCTAATACCGACCCTGGCCTTGTTCAGGTAATCATTCCGGCAGAACAATGGAAACGTAAAGTTTTCAATGGTTATGCACAGGTAATAGTCCAACCTACCGGTAAAACAGGCAACATTAAACTTTCGGCAAGCTCGGCAGGCTTAAAACCAGCCTCTTTGATAATAAATGTAAAATAAACTACTTCAAAAAAAGACCTGACAAGTTTTTAAAACCTGTCAGGTCTTTTTTTAAAAAACATTTACGGTTGAAAGAAATAATTACCTTTGTATGAGAAAAATAGGACGCAGATAATTCAATGCGTTAATTTTTAGTATGTTAGATAATTTTTATCAACCACAATCTCTTGTCATTGTCCTTCTGGCATTATTATTAACTGCCAGGGTTTTAGGTGAAATTGCAGAACGTTTCAAAATACCTGCAATTATTGGCGAGGTAATGGCAGGTATCATTCTGGGCCCTGCCATTTTGAACTGGATAACACCTAATGAATCAATATCAGTACTTTCAGACCTTGGCGTTTTTTTTCTTGTGGTTTTAGCCGGGTTAGAGATAGTCCCACATGATATACGCACCTCACTAAAAGGCCGAAATATCTTTTATATCGTCTTTGCTTCTTTAATCCCTTTTATTTCAGGGGCTTTAATTGGCTATCTGTTTAAAATGCCTTTATCCACATGTCTTTTCATAGGATTATGTTTTACGGTTACGGCTTTACCTATAAGTGCACGCATATTGCTTGAAATGAACAAGCTCAACACCCCAACAGGTCAGCGAATTATTTCAATAGCGGTAATAGCAGATGTCCTTTCCCTTTTATTGCTTGGGGTTGTGATAGAAGTGAACAATTTGCAAAATATAAACCAGTTTTCGCAGGCTGTAGGGTTTTCGCTTCTCAAACTTGTATTATTGTTGTTTATTTTTGTGTTATTATACCGTATTTACCAATATGCCAAGTTGCATTTTGATGTCATACGCCAAAAAGTGGACTTGTTAATGCTTTTACTAAAAGGTAATGAATCTATATTTGCTTTGGTCATTGTTTTTATCCTGCTTTTTGCCGGTTTGACGCAATTCATAGGGCTACACTTCATTGTTGGGGCTTTTTTTGCCTCTATGCTCCTCAACAGGCAAATACTCGGGACTCGCAATTATATCCGCGTACGGCGTAACCTTTATACAGTAACAATGGGGCTTCTTGCCCCGGTATTTTTTGCTTCCATTGGCTTGTCTTTTAAAGTGTTTGACATGAGTTACTTTTTGTTTTTCATTGTCCTGGTAGCCGGGGTAACCATATCAAAAACCTTGTCGGGATTATTAGGGGCCAGGTTAGCCGGACATTTACAGATAGAAGGCCTTACCACCGGCCTTGGGATTTCTATGAGCGGGCTAATGGGGCTTGTAATTGCCAATGTTGCTTACACACAACACTTCATTAATAATGCTATGTATTCTGTATTAGTCTCAATGGGACTTTTTACAACCTTAGTTATACCTGTTTTATTGAAAAAAACATTTGTTATACTGGATAAAAAATCTGCCTTATGTTTGGACTCAGCATCGAATTGACCCTTATTTTGTTTTTTTGTTTAATTGCCGCCTGTGCCTTTGAGTTTATCAATGGGTTTCATGATACAGCCAATGCAGTAGCCAATGTTATTTACACCAAAACGCTAAAACCTGCTTATGCCGTAATGTGGTCAGGCTTGTTCAATTTTCTTGGCGTTATGCTCGGGGGTATTTCTGTAGCGATGGGTATTATGAAGCTGTTGCCCACCAGCGTGCTGGTTGATCAAAATGTGTATCATTCATTGGCCCTGATTTTAGCCCTGATTTTTACCGCTATTATCTGGAACCTTGGCACCTGGTACATTGGATTGCCATGCTCCAGCTCTCACACTTTGATTGGCTCTATTTTTGGCGTTGGCATTGCTTATATGCTGCTCCCTGATGTAGGTGCGGTAGCCCTAAACTGGACAAAAGTAAAAGATGCAGGCCTGTCGCTGCTTATCTCACCTGTTATTGGTTTTGGCCTGGCCTTGGGATTGTATTTTTTGTTGAAAAAAGTGACGAAAAAAAACCAAGTACTTTTTGAGCATGACGAAAAACGCAAACACCCTCCTGTTTGGGTGCGGGCATTGCTTATTTTTACCTGCACCAGTGTTAGCTTTGCCCACGGCTCAAATGATGGACAAAAAGGGGTTGGCCTGGTAATGATTATCCTGATAGCGTTTTTGCCTGCCAGGTTTATCCTCAACCCTCACCTGGAAACGGCCTCTATTTCTTCAAAAATAGAGGTAATACAAGCTGTATTGGTAAGCGCTGACACCGCTAAACTTTCAGACGACAATAAAATAAAGCTGACAGGCATTCTTGCCAAAACAAATAAAGTAGAAGCGATTAGTTTGAAAACTAAAAATGGCCATTCGCCTACAATAAATGACAAATATGAAATACGGCGCGATTTAGGCTTTATACAAACCGAGACAAAAGACTTGATGAAAATAACCGTTGAACAACCACAAGTATATAGCAATAAGCAGGTAGCTGTTGTTTCAACAGAGCTGGAAGCACTGAAAAAATATACCGAATATGCCCCGTATTGGGTAATTTTGATGATATCTGTATCACTTGGCCTTGGCACTATGATAGGCTGGAAACGTATTGTGGTTACAATTGGCGAAAAGATTGGCAAAACTCCATTGACTTATGCACAAGGGGTAAGTGCAGATTTAGTTACTGCCTCTACAATTGCTATGGCCTCAAACTTTGGATTGCCTGTAAGTACCACGCATGTGCTCTCTTCTGGGGTAGCAGGTACCATGGTAGCCCGAAACGGGCTGAAAAACCTGCGTAAAAAAACTATTCGCAACATTTTGACCGCCTGGCTGATAACACTTCCGGTTACTATTGTATTATCTGCTGGTTTATTCTTATTATTGCGCTGGATTTTTTCTTAATGTACCATGGAATAAAGTTGCATATAACTTTTTAGTCCTTAATTTTGCACCAGAAAAGAACCGCAAAGCGGAATGAAACCACACGAATCTTCTCATATCCATAAAGTATCTTTTGCCGGGTTGCTGGTAACTTTAGGTATTGTCTTTGGAGACATCGGGACATCTCCTTTGTATGTGATGCAAGAAATAGCCATTGCTACCGGGAAAATTGACTCCTCTTATATTCTTGGGGTACTATCCTGTATTATCTGGACTTTGACTTTACAAACTACTATAAAATACGTATTATTTACCTTAAGAGCAGATAACAAAGGTGAAGGCGGTATTTTTTCGTTATTCGCCCTGATAAGGCGGCGGGTACCCCTGGCTTATATTTTTGCCATTATTGGGGGCAGTACACTGCTTTCTGAAGGTATTATCACTCCTGCTATCACGGTTACTTCTGCAGTAGAAGGGTTAAGGCTTATCAATACTGATATCCCTGTTTTACCAGTAGTTATTGCCATCATTACAGCATTATTCCTTGTCCAGCAGTTTGGCACCAAGCTGATAGGCAGCTCTTTTGGGCCTATTATGTTTGTTTGGTTTGGCATGTTAGGAATACTAGGGTTTAGCCATATTTTAGATATGCCAATGGTGCTGAAAGCTTTTAACCCGGCTTATGCATTAAAATTAATTATCCAACAACCTTCGGCTTTACTGATATTAGGGGCTGTGTTCCTTTGCACTACCGGGGTTGAGGCGTTATATTCTGACCTTGGCCATTGTGGGCTGAAAAATATCCGTATCTCCTGGTTTTTTGTTAAAACCACACTTATCCTCAATTACCTTGGGCAAGGAGCATACCTGCTCAACCATTCATACAATGGCACAAACCCGTTTTTTGCCATTATGCCCGAATGGCTTTTGTTCCCGGGCATTATTATAGCTACTTGTGCTGCAATTATTGCCAGTCAGGCTCTTATTTCGGGTTCGTTTACATTGATTAGTGTTGCCATTTCACTGAATGTATGGCCTAAAATGAAAAAGAAAAACCCGACTACTGTCCGTGGGCAAGTATATATCCCCGTGGTCAACTGGTTTTTGTTTGTAGGCTGTATTTTTGTTATCTTGTATTTTCAGGAATCGTCCAAGATGGGTGCTGCTTACGGCCTCTCGGTCAACCTGACTATGCTGATGACTACCACGCTACTCATGTTTTATATGATGATTAAGCGCATCAACAGCTATTTTATTGCTTTATTCTTGTTTACTTACTATATTATTGAAGGGACATTTCTTATTGCTAACCTTCAGAAATTTATGCATGGCGGGTTTCTGACCATTATTTTGGCCAGTGTATTCTTCCTTGTCATGTATGGTTGGTACAATGCCCGAAAAATACGCAACAGCTTTACCAGCTTTGTCAAACTTTCAGATTATTCTGACCTCATCACGGGGCTCAGTCGCGACCGAAGCGTCCCAAAATATGCCACAAACCTGGTATATCTGACACATGCCAATTCGCGTGAGGAAATTGAATCAAAAATCATGTACTCCATGATTAACAAACAGCCAAAACGTGCTGATGTTTATTGGTTCTTACATGTTGACATTGCTGATGAACCTGACACCTTTGAATATGAAGTAACTCATATAGTTCCCCGAACAGTGATTAAAATTGATTTCAGGCTCGGATTTAAGGTTGACCCGAAGATTAATATGTATTTTAAGCAGGTGCTCGACGAAATGGAAGAAAATCGTGAGATAGATTTGGTCTCAAGGTATGAATCCCTGCGCAGGTACAACATTGACAGCGACTTCGTATTCATAGTCATTGACCGGATCCCAAACTTCGATTACGATTTTACTCCGCATGATAAAATGCTACTCAACCTTTACCGCTTCTTGCGCCACATTGGGGTAAACGATACCAAAGCCTTTGGCCTTGATACCAGCAATGTTATCATAGAAAAAGTGCCACTTTTGGTTGAGAAAAGCTATAAAAGGGTCATTAAAAGAAGGATAGTGCAAAATACCTTGTCATTAGATGGGTCACAAGCCAATTAGTACGAAACATGCCACTTTTGCCGGGATTGTTATGACCCTTGGCATTGTATTTGGCGACATTGGGACTTCTCCGCTGTATGTTATGCAAAGTATCATTGGTGGGGATTCGCATGTTGACGAAAGCTTTATTTTAGGGGCCCTTTCCTGCATTATATTTACCCTGACACTTCAAACCACCATTAAGTATGTAATTATTACACTTAGGGCCGATAATCATGGCGAAGGAGGCATTTTCTCGCTTTTTGCCCTGATAAGGCGCATTTTCCCCTGGGCTTTCATTTTTGCCATCATCGGAGGCACAACATTACTGGCCGATGGCATTATCACCCCTGCAATTACTGTCGTTACTGCTATTGAAGGGCTTGAGTTATATTCGCCTGGCATACAGGTTATTCCTATTACCATTGCCATTATTGTTTTTCTGTTCCTGATACAACAGTTTGGGACTCATAAGGTGGGAAAATCTTTTGGCCCAATTATGTTTTTTTGGTTCCTGATGTTAGCTGTATTAGGTGCGTTGCAAATTAGTTCGTATCCGGCAATTATTAAAGCTTTCAATCCATATTACGCCATCCATTTTTTGTCCAATTATCCTAATGCATACGTTTTGCTTGGGGCAATTTTCCTTTGTACTACCGGTGCAGAGGCTTTATATTCAGACCTTGGGCATTGTGGTGCGGCCAATATCCGCATTTCATGGGTGTATGTAAAATCTACCCTCATCATCAATTACCTGGGACAGGGAGCTTGGGTTCTCAATCATCAGGGCTTTTCAGGAAACCCGTTTTTTGCTATTATGCCCAGTTGGTTTCTGCTTATCGGGGTTGCTATGGCTACCCTTGCGGCTATCATTGCCAGTCAGGCTTTGATTTCAGGCTCATTTACGCTTATTAGTGAAGCTATTTCGCTCAATTTCTGGCCCAAACTGAAAAAGATTTATCCCTCCAATGTCAAAGGGCAAGTGTATATCCCTGCTGTCAATTGGTTTCTGCTTGCAGGTTGTATCCTGGTTATCCTTATTTTTCAAAAATCATCGAAGATGGAAGCGGCCTATGGATTGTCAATAACCATAACCATGCTGATGACAACTACTTTGCTTTTATTTTACTTATATTCAAAACATATACATTTTGGGCTCATAGTGCTTGTTGGGCTTGTGTATGTTTTTATCGAGTCTAATTTTCTGATTGCCAACTTATACAAGTTTATTCATGGAGGATGGTTTACCATCTTGTTGGCTACACTGTTTTTTCTGGTCATGTATGGATGGTATAGTGCCCGTAAAATACGCAACCGCTATCTTACCTTTGACAAGCTCGATGATTACATGCCGGTAATAGCTGAAATGAGCAAAGACAATAAGATCCCCAAATATTCCACTCATCTGGCCTTTTTAACACACGCCAACCGTAAAGATGAAATTGAGAAAAAAATTATTTTTTCTATTTTAAATAAAAAGCCCAAACGGGCTGATGTATATTGGTTTTTGCATGTGAATATCCTTGATGATCCTGATACTTTCGAATACGATGTGCAAACTATCGTTCCGGGTATAGCGTATAAGGTCAATTTTCACCTTGGTTTCAAAATAGAGCCGCGTATTAATATGTATTTCAACCAAGTGTTGAACGAAATGAAGGAACACAAAGAGATAGATTTGACCAGCAAGTACAATTCGCTTAAAAAGTATAACATTGATGCCGATTTTGCTTTTATAATAGTTGAGCGTATATTTAACTTCGACATGGACTTTTCTTTACATGATAAAATTATTGTTGGATTCCACAAATTTTTGAAATACCTTGGTATCTCTGAAGCTTATGCTTATGGATTGGATATGAGCAACATTGTTACAGAGAAAGTGCCCATTAATAGCATTCACCAGGTAAAAAGAAAAATCCACAGGATTAAAAGAATATAAAAATGGCCAAAACCAAGACCAGATATGTATGCCAATCATGTGGCGCCGAGTCTTCAAAGTGGCTTGGCCGCTGCCCTTCTTGCAACGAATGGAATTCATTTGTTGAAGAAGTGGTGGCAAAAGAGGTTTCGCGCCTATCGGACAGGCCTGTCTATGCAGCATCAACACCTATACCTATTGGAAAAGTTGACTTCACCGAACGTAAACGTATTGATACTACCTTTCGTGAGGTAAACCGGACCCTCGGAGGAGGTTTAGTGCCTGGTTCGATGATTCTGCTTGGCGGTGAGCCGGGTATTGGCAAGTCAACCCTTGCTTTGCAATTGGCCTTGAAAATGAGAGATATTAAAACCCTTTATATCTCTGGCGAAGAAAGCGCCGAACAAATTAAACTGCGGGCTATTCGTCTTGGCGACGGCAACGACAACTGTCACCTCCTTTGCGAAACATCGTTGGAAACCATTCTTTCTACTCTCGAGCAGTTTGCCCCGCAAATGGTCATTATTGACTCAATACAAACTTTGCAGGCCGAGTATATTGAATCATCGCCGGGAAGCGTTTCGCAAATCCGCGAATGCTCTTCACGCTTGTTGCGCTATGCAAAAACTTCGGCCGTTCCTGTTATTCTCATTGGCCATATTGTAAAAGACGGTTCACTGGCCGGGCCAAAAGTACTTGAACACATGGTGGACACGGTGTTGCAGTTCGAAGGTGACAGACAATACTTTTTCCGTATTTTACGCTCGAGCAAAAACCGCTTTGGTTCAACCTCAGAGATTGGCATTTTCGAAATGCAACAAAGTGGTTTGGTTGAAATATTAAACCCATCGGAAATACTCATGTCGCATAGCCAGCAGGCATTGAGCGGATTGGCTATAGCCGCAGCACTTAATGGTATGCGGCCATATATGATAGAAACTCAGGCATTGGTAAGCTCTGCAGTGTATGGCACCCCTCAAAGGTCAGGTACAGGCTTTGATTTTCGCAGGCTCAATATGTTGTTGGCAGTATTAGAAAAGCGTGCAGGGTTCAGATTGGGGGCTAAAGACGTGTTTCTCAATATTTCCGGGGGTATTAAAGTAGATGACCCGGCAATAGACCTCGCTGTTGCTGCTGCTATACTTTCGTCAAATGCAGACGTTGCCATTCCTCAAAAAACATGCCTTTGCGGCGAAATAAGCCTTTCGGGCGAAGTTAGGCCTGTTTACCGCATTGAACAACGTATTGCTGAGGCTGAAAAATTAGGGTTTGAACGTATCATCCTGGCGCATTCGGCTGCAAAAAATAATATCAGCACCAAACATATAAAAACTGTTTATATCTCGAAAATTGAACAACTGCCTAAGTTGCTGTTTGGGTAAGGTTTTTCAAAATAGCCCTAAATGCCCGCCAAAAACAAAAACTGCGATAGCAACAGCTGCAATGGCAGCTATCAATACAGCTCCAGCAGCCATATCTTTTACGTGCATTGCATTATCGTGTTTTTCGGGATACATTCCGTCGGTTAGCTTTTCAATGGCCGAATTAAAAGCCTCGGCAGCTATAACCACCCCAATGGCAAGGCATACAAGAGCCCATTCTAATGCCCGGAGTTGAAAATAAATACCAGCAGAAATAACAACAATAGTTGCCAACAAATGGATTTGAGCATTGGCTTCATGCCTGAAAAGCCTGTAAATACCGGCAAAAGCATAGCCAAAGCTTTTTATTCGTTTAACAATCCAGTTCATATTCTTCTTCTCCTTTTTTCTTTACTCTTGGCTCTTGATTCTTGACTCTATTCTAATACCATTTCAATATGCGCCTGTTCTTAAGGTATTTTTTGTGAAACCATAGATTAAGCTTGTATGTAGCATAAGCGCTGGCAGTCCCAAGTACTGCTCCTGCTAAAACATCTGAAGGGTAATGCACGCCAAGGTGTATACGCGAATAACCTACCGATGTGGCCCAAACATAAGATGGCGCTATTACATACCACTTTGGATAAGCCAAACTTAGCGATGTCGCCGTCGAGAAAGCTGCTGTTGTATGACCCGAAGGAAATGAAGGGTCGCCACCATCCAATTTTTTGCATATATAATCGTATGTTTCAAATGGCCTTTTTCGTTTTACTGTATATTTCAGGGCATAAGCAAAACCCTCGGCCACTGCCAATGAAGCTCCGATAGCGATTGCTTTTGACAACATTGCACTGTCGCGTTTTACGAGGGCTGTTGCCCCTATGCATAACGGAACCCCAACAACAGCATAGGTCGTAGAATTAGAAATAAACTTCATCGCCGGGTCTGCTTTCAACTCGTTTGGAGAGTTAAGCCTGTCAAGGATTTTGACATCTATATTTTGAGAATATGAAAGGGAAAAAATGCCCAAAGAAAATACCAGAAATGAAATAAAGCGATGCATAATTTTTATTTTTCTGGGACAAAGATAGAGGATTTGATTACATAGAAAAGATTGTTTTTGGTTACATCTTGGGTCGCTCTTATGGAGCTTAATTAAGAGCCGGAGAAAGCTTTCTACAAACAGTAAGCTCCTACGGAGCTAAAGGCCGTTTAGCTAATCTTTCAGCACAAAATTAATATTTCGTATTTTGCCCCATCGGGGCATCCTGTTTATAAAAATTGCAACAATTACTATAGGTTAGCTCCGTAGGAGCGTCCTGAAAAAACCATAAAATCCATGAATCATTGAAAAATTTTGTATATTTCCTCCCCAAACCCCAAATCTATGGCAAATACATACACCCAAATTTATCTGCAATTAGTATTTTCTACTCTTGGCAGGGAAAATATAATACCACAAAAACATAAAGAGGAATTACATAAGTATGCCTCTGGAATTATCGAAAATAGAAACCATAAGTTATTAGCTATTAATTGTATGCCTGATCATGTGCATATATTGATAGGCTATAAGCCTGCTCAACCTTTGCCAGATTTGATGCGAGATATAAAAGCTGTGACATCAGGTTTTATTAATGATAAAAAATGGCTTCCTGGAAAATTTCGGTGGCAAGAAGGCTACGGAGCTTTTTCTTACTCTCATTCTCAGATTGGAGATGTGATAAAATATATCAATAATCAAGAATCGCATCACAAGAAGATATCTTTCAAAGAAGAATATCTTGTGTTTCTTAATAAATATCAAGTGGAATACAGTGAACAATTTTTGTTTGAATTTTATGAATAGGGCTCATCTTCAATCTTTAAAATCTTTCTGCATTCTTTTAACACATTGACAACTGATGGCTTGGGTCGCTCCTATGGAGCTTAATTAAGAGCCGGAGAAAACTTTCTATAAACAGCAAGCTCCTACGGAGCTAAAAGCCGTTTAGCTAATCTTTCAGCACAAAATTAATATTTCATATTTTGCCCCATCGGGGCATCCTGTTTATAGAAATTGCAATAATTACTATAGGTTAGCTCCGTAGGAGCGCCCTGAAAAACCAACCTTAAATCTTTAAACTCTTTCTGTACTCTTTCAACACATTGACAACTGAAGGAAAACTGATGATATTGAAATCAATGTTTTCAGGCTTTATAACTAAAACTTCGGCAACATCATCGTCAGGGCTAAGCTGAGTGCCTTGCGGAATACTTGCCACAAAAGAAATATCTGTGGTATAATATGTTATACCTCCAAAAATATACTCATTAGGGAAAGAGGCAATAAATTTAAGGTTATTAACTTGTATGCCAAGCTCTTCCTGAAGTTCTCTGATGGCAGCATGCTCGGCACTTTCTCCCGGATCAACAAATCCTCCGGGGAGGTCGTAGTATCCTGCCTTGGGTTCATTCTTACGTTTTGTAAGTATTATTTCTCCCGAAGGTAACTCTAATATCACTGCAACTGCGGTGGATGCATTAATGTAGAACCTGAAATGGCAATGATGGCAATCAAAAGCTTTTTCTCCATCAAAAGCGAACCCTTCTTTGCCACATTTGGGGCAAAATTTAAAGATATTGGCCGGGTGAGCGAATGTTATTTCTGGCATTTGTTTATACATTTATTTTAAACCCAAGGTTTATATCATCAGCAGGAATTCCACCTTTTACACCCCAGTTCTCCATGGGCTGTTCATTTAGCAGGATGAATACTTTCTCTTTTGATATAAGCCCTTTAGCAGATAAATTATTCACAATGGTTTGAAAAAGCTTCTTTTTCGTTTCCTTAGTCCTGCCAGCGAACATAGATATTTCAATCAACATTTCATAAGGTGGTTTCATTTGAAAATACTCAGGTTCGTACTCGAGTACGCGGATATTCTTATCATCAGCGGGCAATTGCAATATTTCAACTACAGCATCCATCACCAAATCAGGATTTGTGCAATGACTTGTTTGTCATTTCTTTTTGTTAGTTCAACTTTTACTAGGGGCATAATCAATTACGAATTACAAATGACTAATTACTGTGTTTTAATCCCCTCTTTTACAAGGAGGGGTAAGGGGTATAGTCGTCAACCTAAGAATTATTTTTGGCTTTTAACCTCCCAGCCCTCCTTAAAAAGGAGGGCTAACAAAGTTGTGGTACCCCAAAATAGCACTGCTCTGTTAAAGTACCTTTTTAAGGGGTTTGGGGTTAGATAAAGCCGAGGTTGACGGCTATGGAGGTAAGGTGTGGTATATATTTTTACCACTTCCTCCTACTTCAACTTCCAGTCGTAACCGTCCTTGCGGTCTTTGATTTCTATACCTATCTCGCCAAGTTTGTTGCGCAAGTTGTCTGAGGTTTGATAGTCCTTTTCAGCTTTAGCTTTCATGCGCATTTGCTGTACCATATCTACCAAAGAACCTATGATTTCTGAATGGTTGTTGCTGCTTTCGTCTGTTAAGCCAAGAATATCGAATACAAAAATTTTGAAAATATTCTTCAATTTATTTAACTGGAGTTCGCTAATGCCTTCTTTCCCATCATAGACAGCATTGATGATACGAACAGCTTCCATCAGGTGAGCTATAAGCAAAGCACTATTCAGGTCGTCATTCATGGCAGCATAGCAGTTTTTCTCAATGCTGTCAATATCATTGCTGTTGTTGCCCGAAGCTTTTAAGGTTTGTAGTGCCTTATTTGCTTCCATCAATCTTTGTAAACCTTTTGAGGCAGCAACCAAAGCTTCGTTAGAGAAATCAACTGTACTACGATAGTGCGCCTGTAAAATAAAGAACCTGATTGTCATTGGAGAATAAGCCTGCTCGAGGAGCTTATGGCTTCCTTCAAAGAATTCATCCAGTGTGATAAAGTTACCCAAGGATTTGCCCATTTTCTGGCCATTGATGGTAATCATATTATTGTGCAGCCAGTATTTAACAGAATGATGTCCGTGAGCGGCAACAGTCTGCGCTATTTCACATTCGTGATGCGGGAAAACCAGGTCCATGCCGCCACCGTGAATGTCAAACTTTTCGCCAAGATATTTGCTGCTCATCACAGAACATTCGAGGTGCCAACCCGGGAAACCATCGCTCCATTTCGAAGGCCATCGCATGATATGATAAGGGCTTGCTTTTTTCCAAAGTGCAAAATCAAACGGATTGCGCTTTTCATCTTGCCCTTCGAGCTGGCGGGTGTTGGCCATAAGGTCGTCAAGCACACGTCCCGAAAGGATTCCATAAGTATGTTGTTTGTTGTACTTTTCTACATCAAAGTAAATGGAGCCATTGCTTTCGTAAGCATAGCCATTATCTAAGATTTGCTGAACCATCTCCTGCTGCTCAATGATATGGCCTGATGCATGAGGTTCAATGCTGGGAGGCAATACATTCAGCTTTTTCATGCAATCGTGATAACGATTGGTAAAATATTGGACTACTTCCATAGGTTCAAGCCGCTCAAGACGTGCTTTTTTGGCTATTTTATCTTCACCTTCGTCTGCATCATTCTCCAAATGGCCAACATCGGTGATGTTGCGTACGTAACGCACTTTGTATCCCAAGTGTTGAAGATAACGAAACAGTAAGTCAAAGGTAATGGCCGGACGGGCATGTCCTAAATGTGCATCGCCATATACTGTTGGGCCACAAACGTACATGCCTGCAAATGGTGGATTAATAGGCTCAAATAATTCTTTTTTACGACTGAGCGTATTGTATAAGTATAATTCCATATCAATTGAAAAATATGGACAAAAGTAGCAATTTTTTATTTGACAGTTTTCTCATTATCAATAGAACCTCAACTTGTTTAACATAAATGAATGCTTTATATTTGTATCTATGATAATTAGGTCTGAAATAGAGCAAAAATTAAAGGCACTGAAGCCCTCTTTAGCTAAACATTTTTATGTGGATAAAATTGGCTATTTTGGTTCTTTTGCCCGTAATGAACAAACTGAAAATTCTGATATCGATATTATTGTTTCTTTTAAAAAGCCTTTAGGATGGGCATTTTTTGATTTACAAGATTTGCTTGAAAAAGAATTGCAGCTAAAAGTAGATTTGGTTTCAGATAAAGCTTTAAAAGATCAGCTTAGAGATGCTATTCTGAAAAAAGTTCGCTATGTATGAAGCCTGAAGACAGAAAATATCATTTTTATCTTGAGGATATTATTGTTTCGATGAAACGTATTCAGGAATACATTGAAGGCATTGATTTTCCATAATTTAAACGTAAATATATCATTGTAGATGCGGTAATCCGTAATTTTGAAATTATAAGTGAAGCAACAAAACACATACCCAAAGAAATACTGGATAAATATCCTAATATTCCCTGGCGAAAAATGTATAGTCTTCGAAATATTGTGAGCTACGAATATTTCGGTATAGATTATGAGATGATTTGGGAGATAGCCAAAAATGAGATTCCTTCAAATTTAGCTGATTTAGAAGTCATTATAAAAATAGAAAAAGACAAATAATTCCTTAGCTATTTAGCCTGATAAAAACAGACTTTTGGCGAAAACACCTTGTCTTCCTGCTTTAGTTTTTTAATGATTTTGTCCACTTCAGCTTTGTCAATGCCCGTAGCTGTGGCTATTTCTGCCGACTTCATCGGTTTGCCGACTTTTTTCATGGTTTCTAAAACTTTTTCTGCGCTCATACTATTTTTTTTTAAGTGAATGTTGTAATGTAAAAATATATCTTTGTGCTAATTTTTTAGCATAATGAAATCCTTTATTAACAGACTGTTTAAGCTTTTTGCTATAACAATGCTGATAGCACTTTTGTTCAGTATTTCATGGGTAATATTATACAAATTTGTGGACCCGCCTCTGACAGTACTGATGGTTAAGCGAATGTTCCAACATGATGAAAAAAAAGGAGACTTCAGGTTTGAAAAAGATTGGGCGGACATTGACGAAATTTCGCCTAACATGGTACAAGCAGTTGTTGCTGCTGAGGACAACAATTTCATGACCCACTTTGGGGTAGATTGGGAAGCCATTCAAAAAGCCAGGCAAATAAACAAACACAGCCGTATAAAACACGGAGCGAGTACTATTACCCAACAAACCGCCAAGAATGTTTTTCTTTTCCCTTCACGTACCTATTTTCGTAAAGGGTTGGAGCTTTATTTTACCTTTCTCATTGAGATTTGCTGGAGTAAAGAACGCATTATGGAGGTTTACCTTAATGTTATAGAGATGGGACGCGGAATATACGGGGTTGAAGCCGCTTCTCAATTTTATTATAAAAAATCGGCCAAGAAATTATCGAAACGAGAAGCAGCTATGTTTGCTACTATTTTGCCATCGCCTCTCAAGCGAAATCCTGCCAAACCATCGCGATACATGGTAGCCTTTCAGGCCCGCATCATTGGGCTCATGGATAAAATTGGCCCGGTGGAACTAAAATAATATCTTTGTTATTCAATACAGAGAATATTTGTTGTTATTCGCGATTTATACAACATATTACATTAACGTTAAAAGAAACTTTACCAATCAAGAGGTCCACTTAGAACATTGAGAAATTCGCTTTTAGCGAATTTTATACTCTGTGTCCTTTATGTACTCTTTTTAAATATGTCATTCAAAGTTTGTAATCAGTTAAATGAACAAACTATATTATTTGTTTGAAATTTGAACTCTGTGTTTAACAAATTGTCTTTTTGTTATCGTCTGTCAATATTTTGTTTATTCTTTGAACCAGCATTTGACTACTTCGGCATTTTTGAATGCTTACTTTTACAAAAAAATGTAACATGTCTGACCCATTACTGCCAAATAAAACTGCCTTAACCGTCAATGATGGAATTCCTCAGCCTCCGTCTGTCAATGAGGAGATGGTACAAAGGCTGAAACAGCATAAACGCCGTGAGCCTTCAGTGGAAGAAATTATTGAGGGTATTAAAAAAGGCGACCGGGGCTTGCTTAGCCGTGGAATAACCCTTGTCGAAAGCAACCTGCCACGTCATCAGGAAATGGCACGCACTATTGTTGACCAGTGCATTGGTTATTCGGGCAAATCTATCAGAATTGGGATTACTGGCGTACCTGGCGTTGGGAAAAGCTCATTTATTGAAGCATTTGGAACTTACATCACGTCTCTTGGCCATAAAATGGCAGTTTTGGCTATCGACCCCAGCAGTGAGCGCTCAAAAGGGAGTATTTTGGGGGATAAGACCCGAATGGTTGAACTTTCGGCCAATGCCAATGCATTCATTCGCCCTTCACCATCTGCCGGGGCTCTTGGCGGTGTTGCCCGAAAAACCCGCGAAACTATTTTACTTTGCGAAGCTGCCGGATTTGACGTAATATTGGTCGAAACGGTAGGCGTAGGCCAGAGCGAAACAGCCGTGCATTCTATGGTTGATTATTTCCTTCTTTTGGCATTAGCTGGAGCAGGCGATGAATTGCAGGGTATCAAACGCGGCATCATGGAAATGGCCGACACCATTGTTATTACCAAAGCAGATGGAACAAATATAGATAAAGCGCAAAGGGCAAAATCGGAGATTGCCGCTGCATTACATTTCATGCCTTGTCCTCCATCAGGCTGGAGACCTGATGTATTAACCTGTTCGGCACATAACAACATTGGTATTGACAAAATCTGGGAAACAGTTCTCAAATTTAAAAGTTTCGTTACCCAATCCGGCTATTTTGCCCAAAACCGTAACGAACAAGCGCGCTATTGGATGCACCAGACTATTCGCGATGAGCTCAACCACAGGTTTTATCACGATAAAGAGCTGCACCACGAGATTTCAGTCATGGAAAAAGACGTGGTGAACGGAAAAATCAGTAGTTTCGAGGCTGCCAGGTTATTGTTGGATAAGTATTTTTGGGAAAAGAAATAGGTTGAAAACAAAAAAGGCCACCATCGGCAGCCTTTTTAATGTTTTTTCTACAATTAGAATTTGTAAATAAAGCCAAGTGCTAAACGGCTTGAAAATTCCAATCCAAAACTAGTAGCAGTTCTTTTGTTATCTCCTTCTTTTTCTGTAGAGCTTGAATAGCTTAGCCCGCCAAAATAAGCTTCGATGTTAATTTTGTCATTGATTTTGTATGACATGGCAGGTGATATTTGTATTCCAAAACTTGAATGATCAGCGTCACTGGTAGTAGTGCTTCCTCTTTCGCTTTTACTGCTGCCAAAGCCGATGCTTAACATTGGTTCAACAAACAACGAAAAATTGCCAGCTTCTACAGCATGATAGCGGATAAAAGGAGAAATAGACATATTATTGCTTGTTGATTTAGTATCATCAGCATCACCAGCACCATAGAAATAAGTATATGAGCTTGTAGTGTAACCAATAGCACCTCCAATAGCGAACTGGTCATTCAAATAATAACCAACTTTTGGGGTTATGCCAAAGCTAGTCCTTTTATAGATGTCTTCTGTAGCATTTTTAGTTTTATCCATTTCAACAGAAAAAGCACCTCCAACAAACATTTGAGAAAAAGCCTGAACGCTAACAGCGACAACAGCAGATAATAAAATTAATTTCTTCATTGTTTTTTTGATTTTTGGTTAATAATGGGACAATATTAAGCATTTTCTTCATAATTACTATACCTAATCTTTATTAGTGCTTTTTTTTCTTAATTGACGAATTTCCTCATTTTCAAATTTTCAAATTCTTCCTTTGCTTTTTTCATATTTTCAATGTAGCTTTATTACCGTTAAACCTTCAAATCAAAGCTATATGCCAAACAACGAAATCCTTCCTGCAGCCGAATTTCAGGCTTTACCATTAGAAAACATTATTGCAGCGCCTCTTTTGGGGGTTATTAAAGCGCAAGCTGCTGCCGCTGCTGCTACTCAAACATACATCAATTCGCTTATCAAAGACGGGAAGCCCCTTACGGTAGATTTAAGCCTAAATGTTGCTCAAAACGGGGTTAACAAATCAGTAGAAATAAAAGCCCCTTTGCTTTCTATGGTTCCGGTGCCTCATATTCGTATCGACTCATTTACCACACATTTCAAGTATGAAATATCTCAGGTATCAAAGTCAACTGACGAGTTGAGCTACGGGGCAAACATCGATGCTGATGTTACTAAGAACCCATTCTTTAACCTTTCGATAAAAGGGAATGTATCGAGCAAATCAGCTGATGAATCAGTGATGAACCGCAGCGGGATGCTCGAGATAACAGTTCATGCCAGCGAAGCCCCTATCCCTGAGGGGTTAGCACGCTTACTTTCTGTGTTGTCAAAAGCTTTGCCCGAATAATAATGTCCCGCAACCTTTCCGAAATTATTCGCAGTCTTTGCTATGAGTTAGTAAAGACCGATGCAAGTTTTGTCATTGCCCAGCGCACAGCTTTTTTCGACCTGCTCAGGGACCAATACCATGACATGTTTCTCAACGACCATCATTTTCTTGGGTTACAAAACCTTAGTTTTAGCTTTTATCTAAAACCTGTTAAACAACCCTGGTGGAAAAGGATTTTCAGACGAAAAACGAGAAATGAAAAAATGTTATTCTTTGAAATGGCCTCGGAAAATACCCCGGGAGGAGTTAAGTGCGAGGTAACATTCAGCCGCACTGACAAAACTTTTGTAGATGAAATAAAGATTGACGGCAAGGTGGTGAAAAACGACCAGGTATATGTTAACTAAACTTGAAAACGGTTGGTATTGCTTCGGGAACGGCAAGCCGTGGAGACTTAAAGCCCCTTATTTTTTGTGTGAAGTTGGGGCAGAAGGCACAATCCCTGACTATTCCAATATGCCTTCAGTCATGGCTAAACTAAGACGGATAAAAGCTTTTTATACTGGCAAACTGAAACTGGGCAACTTAGATGAACATGGCAATGGTATCGATATCCTGGTAGCCAATTCTATGACCGAATCTCTGGGTACAGTCCCATCTCCGCTTAATTATAAAGATTTGCGAAAAGCTTTTGATAACATTGTTGGCAGCGATGTCGGGAGCCGGCTTGATGAGATTGTCCGGCTTATCTCCCGTTCTGCAGGCGCAAAATATCTGGAGCGCCGTGAACCTGGATATATAGACCCAATAAGGACTCCGGGAAGAGTGTCGCTGGGAAGCCATCATATACTTATCTCTACTGCTTTGCAATCAAAAGGCAAGCTGAACAGCTCCGATAAAGAAGCACAAATAATTGACTTAGTATTACGGCTTCCATCCGAAAGCATTTTTGCAGCACAGCTGGCTATTGATTATCTGAACTCCAGATACTCAAAACATCAGAACCATCCCCCTCTTATTGCAGCTACCTACAATGCAGGTTCTCCACGTTTGACCTCTGCAAATGCATGGAATTTGGTTCAATACGGAGAGCATATCGACAGGTGGATAGCTTATTACAATACTTCAAGGAAGATATAATCAAAACTCACCCCAACCCCTCTCTTTCAAGAGAGGGGCTAAGATACGAAGCTCCCAAGTCCCTTCTCTAAATAGAGAAAGGATTTATGGATAAGTTTTTAAAATACCCGAACCCCCAAGTGCTCTATAATAATCTTTGTTCCAATAGCCACAAGAATAAGCCCTCCGGCTATGCCAACTTTTTTACCATAATACTCCCCTATTTTTTTCCCAAGCAACATACCCAGCATAGCCACAGTAAATGTTACAATGCCAATAATAACGGAAGAAATGAAAAGGTTGATTTCGAGCAAAGCAAATGTAATGCCCACAGCAAAAGCATCGATGGTAGTTGCAACAGCTAAAGTAACAATTACTTTTCGGCTGTGAATGTCGAAACATTCTATTTCACCTTTCTTGAGGCTTTCAACAATCATTTTGCCCCCTACAACGAAAAGTAGCCCGAAAGCAATCCAATGGTCAACTCCCTGAACATATCCCCTAAAACTCAATCCCAGAAAATATCCCAATACTGGCATTAATGCCTGAAATGCTGCAAAATAAACTGCAATACGTGCAGCCGGCCAAAAGCGCAAATGCCGTTCGATTAGTCCACAGGTAATAGACACTGCAAACGTGTCAAATGAAAGGGCTATGGATAGTAAAAACAGGGCGAATATGCTCATAGGTTAATTAGCTAATTTGAAAATTTGAAAATGAGTAAATTTTATTTCAACCTTCGTATCTGTGCCATGTAAAACCCGTCAAAGCCATTTTGCGAAGTCGTTATCTGTTGTTCTTTGACCAACTCATACGCACCTTTTTGCGATTCCAGAAAAGCCTCAACACGTTCGTGGTTTTCTTCAGGCAATATGCTGCATGTGGCATACACAATCAACCCTCCGGGTTTGGCCATGTTTGCATAGTTTTTCAAAACAATATTTTGTATGTTCTTTATTTTTTCCAACCTTTGAAGGTTCATTTGCCACTTAATCTCCGGGTTACGCCTGATAGTACCACTTCCCGAACATGGCGAATCAATAAGCACTCGGTCAAAGCTTTGCGAAAGGCGTTTGGTTGACTTAGTCCCTTCTATCAAACGAGCCTCAACAATATCAGCCCCCGCCTTTGCTACACGGCTTTTCAACGTGCTAATCTTTTCTTCCTGTGTATCCATCGCAACTATCTTGCCTTTGTTTTGCATCAGGCTTGCCAGGTGAAGCGTTTTACCGCCATTACCAGCACAAGTATCCACAACGCGCATACCAGGCTTGACATCAAGAAACATCGAAATCAATTGCGACCCGGCATCCTGGATTTCAAAATACCCGTCTTTGTAATACTTCGAGTCGAAAATATTTGCTTTGCCGGTAATTTTCAATGCATCCGGGGCTTTTTCAACAGTTTCGTTGTCAAAACCTTCTTTCTTGAGTAGTACAGATAGGTCAGCTGGCTTTGTTTTCAAGCGATTTGTCCGAATAAAGATAGGAGCTTGCTTGTTAATCGCTTCGAGCTCAGTTTCCCATTCAGCGCCATAGGCAAGAAAGCCTTTTTGGTCAAACCAATCGGGCATCGAAAATTTGATTTTACGAAAAGCCGATAAGCTCTCGTATTGCTGCAGGACATACTGCGCGTTGACCCCTCGCATTGGCGCAAGTGAAGGGATATCCCATTTGTTGAGGATTAACCATGAGGCCAGGACTTTATAATAGTTGACATCATGTACCACGGGAAAGTTATTGTCTATCTCGCAAAGCAAGCGCCACCACCGAACCAGCTCGTACGAAACACTTGCAACAATCGAACGGTCATATTCGTCAGTGATACGGTTATTCTTGAACTGGAAATGAATAGTTTTGTCCACAGGGAACCCTTTTTCGATCACCTTACTCACTATATCCACAATATGTTTTGCCTGAAGCTCTGTAACTGTATTAGCCATATTGAAAAAAATAAAGGATACAAAAGTACTAAATTATGACTAAAACAAATAGAAAGTAAAGTTGGTTGTTAGTTGATCAAGTCTTTTTGCCAGAGACATCGCAACGTTTTGTGGCTTTTCTGGTATTGATTTTCTTGCTCCTTTATCTTCAGTTTGTAATAAACAAGCCGCACAAAATCATCAGTTATGCCAATACCCTGGCACTGGTACTTGTTTCATTTGCGGTGACTGTAAGCCTGATTATGCATGTGGTTATCAGCAATGACTTCACCTATAAATCAATCCTTATCTGGATTATTTCTGCTATTGTGCCGTATATTGCCGCAATATTGTATTTGTTCATTAAAACAAATAAATGAACAAAAAAGGCAGCCTCACAGCTGCCTTTATATTTGGGATTGATGAATTATCTTACATCATGCCGCCCATACCGCCCATTCCCGGAGCGCCACCCATACCAGCGTCTTTCTTATCTTCTGGTTTTTCTACAACCAAACAGTCA
>JAKPQD010000236.1 GCA_029572965.1 Bacteroidota bacterium
GACCCCGGATCAATGGCGGGAGTTCGTCATAAAGGATAATGTCGGGTTTGGTGAATGGGATTTTGACCAGTTGGCAAACGAATGGAATGCGGAGGAATTACAGGAGTGGGGTTTGGATTTGCCGGTTACGTTGGCAGGGGATGCACAAGAGGATGACTTTGATGTGCCTGTTGGTGGTTCTGAAACGGATATTGTAGAAGGCGACATCTTCGAAATCGGGCAACATCGCCTTTTGTGTGGTAGTTCCACCCAAACAGACACATGGAAGCGGTTAATGGGCGATGAATTGGCGGATTTGGTAATAACTGACCCACCTTACAATGTCGATTATAAAGGTGGGACAAAGGAAGGGTTAAAGATAAAAAACGATAATATGTCAGATGGTGATTTTTATCAATTCCTTTATGACTTTTATACGGCACTTGGAAGCTATACAAAAGCAGGCGCGGCTTGGTATGTTTGGCATGCTGATAGTGAAGGTGCAAATTTTAGAAAAGCAATGGCAGACGCTGGAATAATGCCAAAACAGTGTTTAATTTGGGTAAAAAATAGCATGGTGATGGGAAGACAAGATTACCAATGGAAACACGAACCATGCCTTTACGGATGGAAAGAAGGTGCTGCGCATCATTGGTATTCGGACAGAAAACAAACGACTGTTTTAAACTTTGAAAGACCACAAAGAAATGCAGAACACCCCACAATGAAGCCAATACCATTGATAGCTTATCAAATCGGGAATAGTAGCAAAGTTGATGATATTGTTTGCGATGGATTTGGAGGAAGCGGAACGACAATGGTAGCCTCAGAACAAATGAAAAGAAGATGCAGAATGATGGAACTTGACCCAAAATATTGTCAAGTTATTATCGACAGAATGATTAAATTAAACCCAAGTATAAAAATAACTAAAAACGGAAAAGAATGGAATACAACGAAGATTTCTTAAAAAAGATGGTGCAAGTGGGGACGCTTGGATACCCACTATCAAAAATTATCAATGTTTTAGATATTGATGACATTAAACAATTTACCAAAGACTTTGATAACCCCAAAAGTCAAGTTGCAATTTCATATCAGAAAGGAGTTGATAAAGCAGATTTTGTGTTGGATTCAAAACTTTTTGATATGGCAAAAGGTGGAGATTTAAAAGCATTAGATAAATATGAAGTTCGGAAAAGAAACAATATTTATAGAGAGGAACGAGAAAGCAGGGGCAGATAAAACCTAATTACTGACTAAGCAGTAAAAGTGCGGCGGGGCTTTTTTGTTTTCTTTTTTTGAACCGAAAAGTTTATTAGAAGCATCTCACCGCCTTGCCGCTAACTATTTATATATACGGTTTTTCCGTACATATACACAACATACTCATTTAATTATAAACGAAATGACACGAGGAAGGAAACCAATCCCTAATCAGTTAAAGCGATTGCGGGGAACGGATCAACCAATCAG
>JAKPQD010000238.1 GCA_029572965.1 Bacteroidota bacterium
AATAATAAAGATGAAATGCAAAAAGGATTATTAAAGTTTTTGATCTATTACATTCTTTTTAGAAGACACGGTGGTTTGAGAAAAGAACTAGGTGTAAAAACACCTTTTGATGCTATAGAAAAATGGTACGAATTAAAACCAGAAATTTTTAAAGACAATCCATTGCAGTTTAAAAATAAAGTTTTATCTTTGCAATTAAGTTATCATAAACAACCTTGTGAAACTTGACACCTAAAGAAAAATTCTTTATAAATTTATCTATTGATAATTTTAAATAAAATCATTATGAAAACTATTAGAAATCTTACCATTGCGTTATTAATTACAGCTATGGGTTTTGTTGTAACCGGATGTTATGGCTCTTTTGCTTTGACCAAAAAGGTTTATGATTGGAACGGAAGCTTGGGCGACAAATTTGTTAAAGAAGCTGTGTTTCTTGTATTAAACATTATTCCTGTTTATGGGGTATGTACTTTTGTTGATGCTATTGTACTTAACCTTGTAGAATTCTGGACTGGCAGCAACCCAATGGCTATTAAACAAGGACATAACCAGATAAATGAGAACCTGGCAGTTGATGTTAATGGAAATAATGCAGTAATAAAAGACGCTAATGGAAAAGAACTTGCAACTATGAGCTTCAATGAGGCAGACAATACCTGGTATGCCAATATTAATGGCCACGTAGTAAAAGTAATGACAGTCAATACAAACGATGTAAGTATTTATACCACATCAGGAAAAGTGTTGAATGTTACTAAAAGTGATGTAAATAAAGCTTCTACCTATTATTTGGTTAACGAATATTCAGCTATGAAATAAGCTTGAAACATTAAACATAGAAAAGCCTGAAAGCCTGGTTAAAAAAATAGGTTTTCAGGTTTTTTCTTTTTAAATTGCCGAACTTTTCAACTAAAAATAAAAGCATTGAAAGCATCTGATTTTTTTACTAAAGAAGAAAAAGCAGCCTTAGTAGCAGCAATTGAAAAAGCTGAAAAAAATACTTCAGGCGAAATCAGGGTACACATTGAAAATAAGTGCCCGATAGATGTACTTGACAGAACGGTGCAGGTTTTTACAAAACTTAACATGCACAAAACCCAACAACGAAATGGGGTGTTAATATACCTTGCGATAGAAGATAAGAAATTTGCTATCATTGGCGATGCAGGCATAAACAGTGTTGTCCCTGCAAACTTTTGGGATAGCGTAAAAGAACAAATGCAGGCTAAGTTTGTAGAAGGAAAATTTTCTGAAGGTATTTGCATTGGAATTGAAGCTGTTGGAGAAAAGCTGAAAGCCTTCTTTCCTTATCAAAGTGATGATGTTAACGAATTGAGCGATGAAATCTCGTTTGGAAAAGGATGAAGAAATGGTTAATGGTTAATGGTTAATGGTTAATGGTTAATGGTTAATGGTAAGAAGCTATTTTAACCCGTATTTTTTAATTGATAATTCGTAATTGAAAAGTACGGCAAAAGTGAAGCCTTACTAACCCCTGACTCCTAAACACTAAACACAACAAAGTAAAGAGATGAAAAAGTTTTTTTTAGCAGTAATAATATCAGTATTGACAGTTGTGGTACATGCAATACCTTCAGCTCCTGCCAATGCAACAGCGGTTAATGATTATGCAGGTTTTATAAGCCCTGATTTTAAAGCTCAGCTTGAGCAAAAGCTCAACAATTTTGCAGATTCCACTTCGACTCAGATAGTGGTAGTAATTGTAAACGACCTGGAAGGCCAGGACCCCAATATGTATGCTTATGAAATTGGTCAAAATTGGGGTGTTGGACAGAAAGGAAAAAACAATGGGGTTGTATTTCTTATCAAACCAAAAAATGAAAATGGCAAAGGCCGCGTGGCTATTTCGGTTGCTTATGGGTTGGAGCAGACTCTTACTGATGCCCTAAGTAAACGCATCATTGAAAATGATGTAATACCTTTCTTTAAAGAAGGTCAGTACGAGCAAGGTATTGATGCTGGCGTAAATGCTATAATGAAGGCCTGTATGGGCTTATATAAGGCAGAGCCACAAAAAAGAAATGAAAAGTCTGCAAAAGAAACGGTTATCATTTTTATTATCATCCTGATCATTTTTATTGTGTTTGCTGCCAAATCAAAAGGGAGAGGTTCAGACGGAATGACCATAGGACGAGGTGGTAGCAGCACTGCAGGCTGGTTTATGATGGGCAGTATGATGGGTTCTGCAGGCAGGTCGCACAATAGTGGATGGGGAGGATTCTCCTCCGGATCTGGTGGCTTTGGCGGTTTTGGAGGCGGCAGTTTTGGCGGTGGCGGAGCTAGTGGTAGTTGGTAGAGGTTGTTTTGATGAAACAAGCTTATACAAAGGTAGATAAGGTTTAATTGAAATTTTGTACCTTTGAGAAATAGATAAAAAGATTTAGATAAGGATAAGTTAATAAAGTACTGGTCTGATAGTTCAGATGATGACTTTGACACAATGATTGCCATGTTTGAGACTAAAAGATTTAATTGGGCATTGTTTGTAGGTCATTTAATGATTGAGAAATTGTTAAAAGCACTTTATGTTAAGACCAATAACGACTATCCACCACTTATTCATAATTTATTACGACTGGCCGAAAAATGTAACTTGAACTTATCTGAAGAGCAAAAATTATTCTTTGTAACAGTTACAGCTTTCAATATTAATGCTCGATATGATGATTATAAAATGAGCTTTTAACAAAAATGTACACCTGAATATACTGCTATTTGGATTGAAAATCTTAAAATAAACAGACAATGGATAAAGAAATTGTTAATATAATTAGGCAATATATTTCAACAGTGTCAAATCAAACCCCAGGATTTGTGACTGCATATTTATTTGGTTCATTTGCTAAAGGTAATCAAAGGCCAGAAAGTGATTTAGATATTGCATTAATTATAGACAATCTAAAAGACTCTGACAAATTTGATATTCAAGTTCAATTAATGCTATTAGCTTCAAAATTTGATTCAAGGATTGAGCCGCATCCTTTATCTCTTCAAGATTTGATTTCAGATAATCCTTTCGTTTATGAAATAAAGAAAAGTGGTATTGAGATAAGTAAATAAATTATGCTGAAAAGCGTCTATTTATGTTTAATAAAGGATTTCTTACTCCACTTTTTTCTTCTTTGTACTTAGCATTCCACAAGCAGCTTCAATGTCCAAACCTCTTGAAGTGCGGATGGTAGTGGTAATACCTTTGTCATTTAGTGCATCGCGAAAGCTTTCCATAGTTTCTTTTGGCGAACCTTTCAATGAACTATCGGGAATCGGATGGAAACCAATCAGGTTAACCCGACATTTCAGGCCATTGAGGAGCTTTACAGTTTCTTTGATGTGGGCAGATGTATCATTAAAACCTTTGAACATAATGTATTCAAACGATACCCTGCGTTGTAGCCCAAAATCATATTTTTTGATAGTTTCAACCACTTCTTTAATGGGGTTTACCCTTTCGGCGGGCATTATCTCTAACCGCTGGTCAGCAAAAGGCGTATGCAGGCTTATTGCCAGGTGGCATTTGCTTTGTTCTATAAATTTGGTAAGGCCTTGGAGTATGCCTACACTTGAAACGGTTATCCTTTTGGGCGACCAGCCATATCCATAATCAGAGGTGAGTATTTCGAGGCTTTTCAATACATTGTCGATATTGTCGAAAGGCTCGCCCATGCCCATATACACTACATTGGTCAATCTTTCGTATTCAGGAAGGCTGCGTATCTGGTTTACAATTTCTCCGGGTGTCAGGTTGCCCTGAAAACCTTGCTTTCCGGTCATACAAAAGTCGCAGGCCATTTTACATCCTACTTGTGAGGAAACACACAAGGTAGCCCTGTCAAATTCAGGGATATAAGCAGATTCGATGAACTTGCCATCAAAGACCGAGTAAAGATATTTTTTGGTACCATCTTTAGAAACCTTGACATCTACAGGTGAATTTATACCCAAATCATACTTTTCAAGCAGTTTAGCCCGTGTATCTTTTGAAAGGTTTGTCATTTGGTCAATCTGAGAGGCTTGCTTTTTGTACATCCATTCGCAAAGTTGCTTTGCAGTGAATGAAGGTAGTTGCAGCTCCCGGCAGATTTCCTGAAGCTCAAATAATGTTTTGCCAAATAAAGGTTCTTTGTTCATGGAAATGGTTATAGTTTATTTGGGAAAATATTTGTAAATATCTTTTCGATGCAGGCATCGGATAAATAAGATGGAGTTGTTCTCCCAAATAATACCTAATCGATAATCACCAATACGTATGCGGTAAAAACTATTACTACCTTTTAATTTCTTAATATTTTTTATAGAAGAGATATCTTCACTTTTTTGGGCTATTTCGATGCAATCAGCTATTTTATTGAGTAGTATTTTGTCTTTTATTTTATCAACGTCTTTTTCGAACGTTTTATCAATCTTGACAATCATTTTCTGATTTTTTTCAAGAATTCATTGTTGTCAACATATTCATTAGTCATGCCTTGTTTTATAGCATCAACAAGTCCCATATCTTCAATCTCAGATTCTGACATTATTCTGGCTTTGATACCCAGTTTTTTTGCCAATTCAAGCAATAATTTCATATCTGATTTAGAATCACCATTTAAAATAGCTGTTTCCATGGTTGATAATTTTCAACAAAGATAATGATTAAAATAAGAATTTGGAAATTGTTCTTTATTAATAATATAGTTGTTTTGGTCAATAAATGCAAGGCTTTCAAGATGTAAGAAACAGTTGTACTATTGCAAAAATTCGAGTAGGTTTGTAGGATAAAATCAGCAGTATAAAAATGGAACAATACTTAGTCTCTGCACGAAAATACAGGCCATCGACATTTGATACGGTCATTGGGCAGCAACCCATCACGGTAACGTTGAAAAATGCCATACGCAGTAACCATTTGGCGCATGCATATCTTTTCTGTGGCCCAAGGGGTGTAGGAAAGACAACTTGTGCCCGTATTTTTGCCAAGACTATCAACTGTCTTGCCCCAACGTCTGATACCGAGCCTTGTAATAATTGCGAAAGCTGTAAGTCGTTTAACGAAATGCGCTCGCTCAATATTCATGAGCTCGATGCTGCTTCAAACAACTCGGTGGACGACATCCGTACGCTGATTGAGAAAGTGCGTATCCCGCCGCAAATAGGTAAGTACAGCGTATATATCATCGATGAGGTGCACATGTTGTCTGCTGCTGCGTTTAATGCTTTTCTGAAGACGTTGGAAGAACCGCCCCATTATGCCATATTTGTGCTGGCAACTACCGAAAAGCATAAGATTCTGCCAACTATACTTTCGCGATGCCAGATTTACGACTTTAGCAGGATTAAAATTGAGGACACAGTTAACTTTTTGGAAAAAATTGCCCAAAAAGAAAACGTTACTTACGATAAAGAAGGCTTAACCATTATTGCCCAGAAGTCGGAAGGGGCTATGCGTGATGCACTTTCTATCTTTGACCAGATTGTGAGCTTCTCGGAAGGAAAGGTAATATATGACCGGGTCATCAATACGCTGAATATCCTCGATTACGATTACTATTTCAGGCTGATTGATACGGTTATGAAGTCAGACATTACTTCTGCTTTGCTTATCCTGGACGAGATAATTAACAAAGGCTTTGATTTGCAGAACTTCCTGGCAGGCTTGTCAGGCCATTTGCGCGATTTGTTGGTGTGTAAAGAGCCTCAGACGCATTCATTGTTAGAAGTGGGTGCAAACATTGCAGAAAAGTATATTTCGCAAACCAAACAGTTGCCGCTTGATTACCTGCTTGACTATATGCAAATTGTGTCGCAATGCGAACTTAGTTACAGGGCTGCCCGAAATCAAAGGTTACATCTTGAGTTAGCCCTTGTTCAGCTTTGCAACTATGGGTTGAAAAGAAAACAGCGCGAACAGGAAATTGCCAACATTGCTAAAATACAAGCTGAAGCTAAGGCTCAGCCTCAGGTTGAAAAGGCTCATGCTTCTGCCCCTAAAACTGGGACAACTGCTAAAGCGGCTTCATCACAACCTGCATTTACCAGTACTCCATCATTGAAGCAAATGATGGACCAGGTGCAGGCTCCTAAAGCAAATAAAACCGAATCGGAGCCTACAGTACAAACAAATGCTAAACAAACAGATATTACAAGAGAAAATGCTTATAATGAAGACCAATTGGTTGATGCCGGAAGAAATTATGCTGTAAGTATTAAAGAAAGCCGCCCCAGGATGTACAGTGCGTTGATTGAAAGCAATGCACTCAAGGTTAAGGATGGAAAACTCTTTGTTTGCCTTTTGAACAATGCGCAAAAAGAGTACTTCATTAAAAACATCCAGTCGGAAATGGCTCATTTCGTCAAAAATGAACTTAAAAACGATAATATTGTTATAGAATGTGAGATACAGGAAGTGAATGAAGAAAACAAAAAGGCCTACACCCCTTATGAAAAGCTGCAGGCAATGAAGGCTAAGAATCCGGCTATAGACAACCTGGTACAAAACCTGAAACTTGATTTTGAATAATAACAGAAATAAATAATCATTATAATGGAAGGAAAAATAACAATTGCAAATGGTAAACTGAATGTGCCGGACAATCCGGTGATACCATTTATTGAAGGAGATGGCACCGGGCCTGATATTTGGGCTGCTTCGGTCAGGGTTTTTGACGCTGCTGTTGAGAAAGCATATAAAGGCAAACGTAAAATCCAATGGCGCGAGGTTTTAGCTGGGGAGAAATCTTTTAAACTCAATGGAAATTGGCTTCCGCAAGAAACATTAGATGTAATAAATGAGTATTTAGTAGCTATTAAAGGCCCATTGACTACTCCGGTTGGAGGAGGCATTCGTTCATTAAATGTGGCACTTCGTCAGATGCTTGATTTGTATGTATGTTTACGTCCTGTTCGCTATTTTTCTGGCGTGCCTTCTCCTGTCAAGAACCCTGCTGCTGTGGATATGGTTATTTTCAGGGAAAATACAGAAGATATTTATACCGGTATTGACTGGAAAGATGATTTGGAGCTGACTACCAAGTTTTTGGAATGGTTAGCTGTTAATTCTCCTAAAGATTTTGAAAAAATTCGTTTTGGGAATATCCAAAAATCTCAGGAATGGCAAAAACAACTTGAGGCGGGTGGTGCCCCTAAACGTGATGTAAAAACTATGGTGGGCATTGGTATTAAGCCTGTAAGTTATTTAGGAACTGAAAGACTTGTAAAGTCTGCCATTGAATATGCCATTGAACATAAACGCAAAAGTGTTACTTTTGTTCACAAAGGCAATATTATGAAATACACCGAAGGTGCTTTCCGCGATTGGGGGTATCAGGTGGCTAAAGAGCTTTTTGGAGCTGTTGAGATTGACGGAGGGCCTTGGTGTAAGATTCCTGAAGGAAAACCTGGCGCTGGCATTGTTATAAAGGATGCTATTGCTGATATTACCTTGCAACAAGTACTTACACGCCCTGAAGATTTTAGTGTTATTGCTACCCTCAACTTAAACGGCGATTATTTGAGCGATGCTTTGGCTGCACAGGTTGGAGGTATTGGCATTGCTCCTGGGGCTAATATCAACTATGTTACCGGACATGCTATTTTTGAAGCTACTCACGGTACTGCACCTAAATATGCCGGACAGGATAAGGTAAACCCGGGCTCAGTAATCCTTTCTGGTGTTATGATGTTTGAATATATGGGATGGAAAGAAGCTGCTGACCTTATTGTTAAAGGGCTTGAAAAAGCTATTGCCACCAAACGTGTTACCTACGACTTTGAAAGACAGATGCAAGGTGCTACATTGCTCAAATGCTCTGAATTTGGAGATGAGATAATCAGACAGATGTAGAATATTCAATATATTCGTAAAACGCCAGGTGCTTATCATCTGGCGTTTTTTATTTGTTCATCTGCTAAAATTGCCTGTTCATCGAAAAAGATAAAAATCTTGAGGGTAAACTCAACTTTCTTTGTCTCATTGAAAAACAAAAGGATATGAGGAAGATTTTTATTTTAGCATTAATAGGTATTGCAACTCAGGTTTCATTTGCCCAGGTAAAAGACAGCGTATGTAAAACCCATTATGGCATTGCTTATCCTATCAGTACTCACGGGAAAGATGCTGCAAACATTACCAATAAATTTTCATTACACTTATTTACCGCTTATTCTGCCGGTGTTGATGGTTTTGAAGCTGCAGGTGTTTTGAGTAATGTAAAAGGGAATGTAGAAGGAATGCAGTTGGCCGGAGTTGTCAACATAACCGAAGGAACTGTAAAGGGCATACAGGGTACATGGGGATTAAATTTTACTCACGGCAATATTAAAGGTTTGCAGTGTTCGGGGATGATGAATATTGCAGAAAAAAATGTGAAAGGGTTTCAAGGGGCAGGATGTGCTAATATTGCCGATAGTATTAAAGGTTTCCAGGGTAGTGGCTTTATTAACATAGCCAATGAGGTAAAGGGCGTGCAGTGGTCTGGCTTTATCAATTATGCCAAGAAAGTAAAGGGTACCCAAGTTTCCGTTTTTATCAACATTGCAGATAGTAGTGATTATCCTGTAGGCCTTGTCAATATTATTAAAAATGGCAAGAAAACCCTGAATATATCGACAAATATGCAAAATGACATTATGCTATCGTTCAAATCAGGCGGAAGAAAGCTATATGGTGTTGTAGGTATTGGGTATAACCCTTTTTACAAGGAATTGGAATATAATGCCCATGCAGGTATGGGATATCATATACCTGTATCTCAAAAATTTACCATAGACATTGAAGGTATTGCCCTGGGATATCTGTCTAAAGATGATATGGATGAAGCTGACCTTAAACATAATCATCATAAAAATGATAGCCTTGGGGCTGCATCAGCTATGTTAAACCTGGCATTTGACTATCAGCCTTTCGAGCATTTTGGTATCACAGCAGGCCCTACATTGCAATACATGTTCACTCGCAATAAAAGCAAATACGATTGCATCAACAATACTTTGTGGAATAAAGAAAACCTCGATAAAAACAGGTTCCAGGCTTTATGGGTAGGTTTTACTGCCAGCGTTTATTATAGGTTTTAAAACTTTTGCATATCAACATAACTAATGAAGCCGTTTCAATATTAAAATGAAGCGGCTTTTTTGAGTGTCAGGGTTTGAATATTTCTTGCAGGGAGCAAGAGTCTCTGTTTAAGAAATTCAGGTCAACATGCTCTTTTATAGCAGCCAGCTTAAGCCTGTCTGTAGCTTGCCAAACTACATAATTGCATTTAGGTTTTGATTTATAATCAGCAATCCAAAGCTTGCATTTTTTAAGGATTTCTTCATTCAGGTATAGCTGACTATAAGCATAAGTACAATAAATAATAGGGTAATGCCCCAGTTTTTCATAAACAGTTTCAATAAAAGCTGTTAACTCTGAGGTAATTTTGTATTTATTTCGTGGCATATGTCTTGTACGCTCGGCATCAAGTACTGGCAACAAATCACCTGACTGGTTTTGGGCTACCGACAAAAATTTCTCTGCTTGTTGTTTTCCATCATATTTATAGGTGAAAAAATGGTACGAACCAACCGGTATTCCAAGCTTTTTTGCTTCGGCATAATAAGTGCTGTATTTATGGTCTTCAATATCAATTCCTTGAGTAGCTTTAATAAACATAAAATGAGGCTTTTCGGCTTCCAGTGCATTCCAGTCTATCTCTGTTTGGTGGTGCGAAATATCTATGCCCCACAAGCTATCGATATTTCTAACATCGTTTATGGTTAGATACGGGCGGTTATCTTTTTTACGAACTTTGTGTTTGTGCCCTCGTTTTATAGCTTTAACGGGAGCATTGGTTTGTGATTGAGCTGTTATAACCGTTCGCTGGCTTTTTATTTGAGTTTTTTGTGCATGTGCCGCAAAATACAATGATAGTAATATGCTTGATATGAGAATTAATTGTCCTTTCATTTAAAAAAAGTGTTGTCATCCTTTATAAACTTGCAATTTTAAAAATTTATCGTTGACTTTGCCAAGTCTTGTTTCAGAAATTTTTAATTTGTTTGATAAGGATGCCAATAATCCTGATAAAAAACAAAAGAGGCTGCTTCTTTTTCTGAATTTACAACCTCTTTTTATGTTAACTTTTTGGGATAAAAATATGAATCTGTAACAAGATCTACCAAGTTTCCAAAAACAAGACTTTTTTTATTTCTTCAAAAGTTTGTCCAGTGTTTTACGAATCTCTACTGATGATGGTCTTGGGGCTTGTGCATCGATGATGTTCCCATCTTTGTCAATCAGCACAAACGTAGGGATTCCATATATCTGGTATGCTTTTACTACATCAGCTTCCCATCCGTTAGGAGCAAATAAGTTGACAGCCCCGCTTTTGTTTTCGGCTATGACTTTTTTCCAGCTATTTTTGTCTAAATCAAGAGAAATACTAACAAATGCAATGTTTTTGCCTTTATAGTCGTTTTGAAGTTTTATATATTCCGGCAGTTCTTGCATACATGGGCTGCACCATGTAGCCCAAAAATCAATATAAACATATTTTCCTCTGAAATTTTTGAGTGAGATATAGTTGCTGTCTTTATCCACACATGAAAATTCAGGGGCAGGTTTTCCCGGGGCCATTAAAAGCTTTTTGGCATAAGTTTTGGCAACTTCTTTAGAGTATGCAGGATCCGTATTATGTTTTCTGAAATAATTGTAATATTTGTCAAAGTTTCTTGTTCCAAGTATTGTCAAATTTTGGTTAATAGTACTAAATGTCAGATATTCTTTGATTTTCTCATTTTTAAAACCTTCAATTATTTTTAATCGTTCATCTAAACGGAACCAAGGGTCTTGCTGTTTTTCTGTGTCCGATTGTTGAATGGCTTCATTGGTGTGCAGGGCAATGTAGTAATCGAGAAACATTCTGTAGTTTGGAAGTCCAAGGTAGTTTTCGTTTTCAATAGTAAGGCTGTTCATGAAATTATAAAAAACAGTATCTTTAATATACCTTTGCATGCCAATTAATGTTTTATAAGCAGCAGCATTGTAATCGATAGACGCATTCACATATTCGGTGAAAGATGCCACGGTTTGTTTTGACCCAACAAGCTTTTCAAAATGTTTTTTGTTTGCTGAAAAAGCTGAGTCGAGGTATTTTGAACCAATTTCAGCAGGCTGGGTAAATGCATATCTTAAATCGAGTAACATTATGGCATTGACAACTGAGTCTAGAACGGTGTTTTCAAAAGCTCCGTCACCTTCATATTTATAAGTGCCAGCAAGTTGTGTTGCATCAAATTTTATGGTCAATTTTTGGCCCGGGAATACAAATAATTCTTTGCGGCTATTTCCTAAAATAAAGTATTTGATGCACGGTTTATCCACTTGCACCTGGTATGAAAAAGAGCCATTGTTAACTTTAATAGTATCCGGACTTGTCGAAACCTTGTCGTCAAAAATCAATAATGTAATATTGTTGTAATTCTTAATTTCACCGATTATGGTAACGGTGTTCTTTTTTTTACAGGAGACAGCTGCCAAAAGGCATACAAGGCTTAAAATAATGGCTCTTTTCATGTTTTTAAAGTTAAAGATTTGTTTAAAAAAATTACTGAGGTTTTAAATCTGTTACAAATTTAGAAATATGTCTCAATAGCACAAAAATCAATGTTTTTTTTGGATGATGAAATTTGTTAATATTTATCGCTTAAATATCTTTATAAATCATTAATTTAGTTAAGCTTTTCCAAAATGAATATTATGCAATCGTTTAAAAATAAGGCACAATACAAAGAGTTAATTCAAAAAACTGTTACAAGCTTTGGTTTCAGTGCCGATATGTATCAAAGTGCTTTTGCCCGGGTCTTTGAGGAGTTGTTTGAGAATAACGCCAGATGTGCTTGTCTCAGGGAGTTTTATAAAACCAATGTGCCGGAGATTATTGTAGATGAGCTGATTAAAGTGAAAAAATCCAATAAAAAGAACTTTCTTACTTTTTTTGAGGACTGCCAGACGTTAAATAATGAGTTAAATGAACTTACGCATAAAATAAGGCGTTCATGCAGCTGCAATGATAAGACATGCAACAATGCTGAACATAACAAGATAGATATTACTAAATTCCCTTTGTTTAATGCATTGGTTGAGGACAAAAACCTGAAGATATACAAAAAAGAGCTTATTGCTTCGCCTGAGTTTATTAGTTTTTTTGAAAACAATGTCGGCAAGTATGGCCTGTTTTTTCTTTATAACAAGGATAAGGAATTGCTCTTTATCGGCAAAAGTGAAAACCTTGGTGCAGAGCTACTCAACATCATTTACGAGCGCAATATTGAAGGATATGTTGCAGTAGCCTATACCAAAACCATCTCGGATATATACGTATATGAGAATTACTGCATCATTCGCGAACTGCCTTTGCTCAATACCAAGAATATGGCTGTGGATGGGCTGAGCTTCAATCTGGAAGAACTAAAGAAAAGTGAGTTGGTGAAGATATACGGGAATAATTAGTAAATGGGACTTATTTTCTGAACAAGCAAATACCATTTCTTGTAATATGCTCAATTAAAGCAGATTCTTGTATCCTGTCATAAATTATTAAATCGAATTTATAGGGTAAATTCAGTTTGTCCAGATTAACAGACAATTCCAGAATATCATTAAGGTTAATTTCATTGCCTTTTAGCGCCAGGTCAATGTCAGAACCACTGACAAAATTACCTTTTGCCCGTGAACCAAATAAAATTACCTCACTAACTTTTGGATTTTCTTGCACAACTTTAAGTATTAAACTTAAAGTATGGTCGCTAATTCCAATTTCTGGTCTATACATATTCACTTAAGCTCTGTTTTCTTTTTTTAATTCTTCGTCGAGACGTAAAACTAAATTTTTTAAAAGAATAAAATATTCATTCTTTATTCCGCTAATAATTTCATTAGCAGTTTGTTGATCATAAGTGTGGCTGGATAAATTTCGGCTAACATGCATTTTCATCCATCCATGCCCATCGGTTATATAGCCATCCTGAAAACTTTGTTCTATAACAGGTTTTGGTCCAACAATATCAATATATCTTTTTTCTTTCAACAAATCCTGAAGCGTTTTCCAGCTTAGTTCGTATGTATATTCAAAAGCTTTTATCAGGCCTTGCTCTTCCATTTCGTTCAGGTTGTCATGTTCCATGAACCTCTCCAGTTGTTTAAAAGCTTTATTGAAGTTGATAAATCTTTGCTGCCAACGTATATCTTTTTTGTTATCCATTTTCAACTCATTGTTTTAAAGCAAAGATAATTTTTTTTGAATCAGGAATGTATATCTGCCTAACAATAAGAGTTTTATTAGAGAGGTGATATAATATCTTTCTACAACACCTTTGCCACCGACCCATGATGCGTTGGAACTAATTCCAACACCTTATCAGGTAATAATCCTGGCTCACTTCGGTGCGAAACATAGATGATGGCTACCTTTCGTTGTGAGGCTATAGCTGATACCAGATTTATAAAGAGCTGTGCATTGTGATCATCAAGGCCGGCTGTAGGCTCGTCAAGTATGAGCAATGGTGGCTGTTTTACCATAGCCCGTACAACAAGTACAATCCGCTGTTGGCCTGAAGATAGCTCTTGAAACCTTTTATTCTGAAATGAAGATCCCAACACTTGTAACCATGCATTGGCAATACGCTTGTGCAGGTCAGTGGGCTTTTTGTAAAGTCCTATAGAATCTAAAATTCCGGAAATGATCATGTTTTCAACCGTATCATCGTGAGTAAAGAGCTGGGTAAGGGTAGGGTAGAAGTAACCTATTTGTTTTTTTATATCCCACACGGACTCCCCGCTTCCTTTTTTACACCCGAACAGCATCATATCTTGCCCGTAACCTCTGGGGTTATCCCCAATAATCATTGACAGTAGCGTGCTTTTGCCAGACCCAATTGGGCCTTTGAGTTGCCAAAATTCGCCCGGACGTATAGTCCAGTTGATATTGTTCAGCACTGGCTTATCTCCGTATGCTGCCGACACAGAATTGAGCTGTATAAGCGGGTCTATGTCAAGGTGAGCTTCATTAAACAGGTATGGTAAGGTGACATTGTTTAAATGTTCTGAAGATTCATGTTTATTCTTGAACAGCTCAAGTGATTCCTGCGAAATAACCTGAAATTGTTCATTTACAGAAATAACTGTGTCTATAAAGCTCAATACATCGTGTTTTCGATAGAATAGCTGTATGTATTGTATATTTTTAGAATGCTGTTCGAGGTAGCGTAGAATATATTGCTGTGTATCTGAGTCAATGCTGCTGAATATATCGTCGAGGATAATAAAATCAGGCTTTTGGTCGATGAGATAGGCCAGAAGTGCCTTTCGCTGTTGTCCACTCGACATACTCATCAGGCTGGCATTTTCGCGAGTTTTGATAGGAAACTTATCGTGGCGGACTTCCTCGTCAATAATTTTATCAATGGTGATGGGCGAATGCAATGCCCCTTTCAATGTTGAAATATCTAAATGCTCCTTTAGCAGGGAGTTAGAAAAGATTTCATCAATGAGCTGTTTCTTGTTAACCGAGTTAGAGAGATATATGCCAAGGTGTTTCATTTTGCCAGCCATTTACCGTGTCACTTGTAAATGTTTTTTTTGAGTTGTTATTTAAAAATACATAATTCAATTCTTTTAGTAATTTTTACATTAGCTAATTATACCTTGTTTACTTCCATTTCAAGCTCTATATCAAATTTTTCTTTTACTTTTTGGAGTACAATAGTTGCAAGGTCGAGGATATCCTGACCAGAAGCATTGCCAATATTAGTTAAAACTAATGGCTGTCTATCATGTATCTTGGCATCTTTATATGTGAACCCTTTCAATCCTGCATTATCAATGAGCCAGGCAGCAGATACTTTTGTTGTTTCACAATCAATGGGGTAAAGAACAATATTAGGCCATTTTTTTTTCAATTTTTCAGCTTTTATATTGGCTATTACCGGGTTTTTGAAAAAACTGCCTGCGTTTGGTACATCTTTAGGATCAGGAAGCTTGCTATTTCTGATATCTATAATGACTTTTCGAATATTTTCTAACGAAACTACGCCTGTTTTTTCAATACCATCTTTAATATTTCCATAGCTTAGGATGGGAGTTAGTTGCTTATTTAATTTAAATATGACATGAGTGATAACATATTGTCCGGCCATTGATTTTTTGAAGATGCTTGAGCGATAGCCAAATTGACAATCTTCATTGCTTAAACTGAATATTTTTAAAGTGGTACAATCTATTCCTTCTACTTTTTCGATACAGTCTTTTACTTCAACTCCATAAGCCCCTATGTTTTGTACCGGACATGCCCCTACAGTGCCAGGAATAAGTGAAAGGTTTTCTATTCCGCACCAATTTTGTTTTACGCAATATTCAACAAAATTATCCCAATCTTGGCCTGCTCCAACCCGGACAATTACATGTTGCTCATTTTCTGCAATAACCTCAATACCGGAAATTTCCATTTTTAGCACAAGGCCATGAAAAGCTGCTGTAAGCAGTACATTGCTCCCTGTTCCAAGGATGAGCCTGGGTAAAGCTTTATATTGTGGATTGTTTAATATTTCAATTAATTCGTTTTCAGATTTGATGCGTACAAAATAGTCGGCAACAATGTCAATTGCAAATGTATTATATGGTTTAAGCGATATTGCTCTTTCTACTTGCAGCATTTTATTAATTTTTGTCAAAGATAAGATTAATATGAATTAACCAATTAATGAATTAACCAATTAGCTGATATTTTATTCTATTGTTGTTGTCAATTATTATTGTCTCCGTTTGTAATTGGTAGTATAACCTTTGTAAAGCGTACTATCTGTAAGGCTTTCAATAATATATACATAATAATTTTCTTGCATGGCAGGGTAAATAACAAAAAAGCCTCGATATCTCTCGCTCATCGCAGTTTGTCAATAAAAGCGGTTCGACGTAGCGGGACGCTACACCGAATGGGGGGCTAAGAATACAGTCCAAGTCGAATGTTTGAACTATTTAGAGAAGGTTACAGGCCGGATAGCAAAGGTGCAAACTTCAATAAAAAGAGGCACAAGGTTCCAAAACTCTCGCCATAAGAGGGTTATTGACTACTTGGGCGAACTTTTAAAGAGGGCAAAAATGGGCATTAAATTGTACAGTTGTAAATATCATAAAATCAGCGTTTCGAAAAATGTTAGTCAGAAGCCGAATACGTGTTTAAATTTAATTTATAATTCTGGGATGGGTGAAATCCCTCGCCTTTAGGCGAAGCATTTTTTATTACTTTAGCAAAAAAGAAAAATGCAAACGTATAAAAGCGGTTCTCATACTCGATATGATATAAAATACCATATAGTATGG
>JAKPQD010000241.1 GCA_029572965.1 Bacteroidota bacterium
GACGAAACACTTGCCACAGCACTTCTTGACAGATTACTCTATAAATGCCAACTAATCCAGTTCACAGGACCAAGTTATAGAATGCAAAACAGGCAAACCATATTTTAAAATGAACTTTGATATTAAAAATATACCTAATTTAGCACAACAGTCACTGCACTCTTGTTCCCGAAATTACTGCATAGACTGTTCCCGTTTCCACTGTAGTTCTTTTTCCCGAAATCACTGCACTTCTTGTTTCTGTTTACAGAAATGGGTGTTTTTACCTTAACCGTACCGACTGGAGGAGGAAAAACATTGGCTAGCCTTCGGTTTGCTTTGCACCATGCAAATAAGCACAAACTTGACAGGTTAATATTTATAATACCATACACCTCAATAATTGATCAAAATGCTCGTGTTGTACGTGATATTTTAGAAGTAGACAAAAGAGATCAAGGGAAATTTGTTTTGGAGCATCATTCGAATTTATTGCCAGAGCTGCAAAACTGGAAAACGAAAATTCTCTCTGAAAATTGGGATGCCCCAATCATTTATACGACAAGTGTTCAGTTTTTAGAAACACTTTTTAGCGGTGGCACCCGAAGTGCAAGACGTATGCATCAATTAGCCCGTTCAGTAATTGTTTTTGATGAAATACAAACGTTACCAATTAAAACTATCCATTTATTTTGCAATGCCATTAACTTTTTGACCACCCACTGTCATTCAAGTGTGGTTTTATGCACTGCGACACAACCTTTACTAAATAAGGTTAATAAAGAAAAAGGGTACATCAGGTTTTCCGAGAAAAATGAAATTATTTCTGATGGAAAAACAATTTTCAAAAATTTAAAGAGGGTTGAGGTCATAAACAAAATAAAACCATCAGGGTGGGAGATCCCGGAAATTTCCCAATTGGCCATTGAACAAATTAGTAAAAAACTAAGTTGCCTAATTATTGTAAACACAAAGAAAAACGCCAGGGAAATCTATGAAGAACTCATTCAACATACAGCTTTCCCCGTTTACCATTTAAGTACCAGCATGTGCGCGGCACACCGAATGGCAAGTCTAAATGAAATAAGGGAAAAGCTTAAAGAAAGCAAGCCAATTATATGCGTAAGCACACAACTAATTGAAGCTGGAGTTGACGTTGATTTTGGTACGGTTATACGATTTGTCTCCGGAATTGACTCCATTGTGCAGGCAGCAGGACGCTGTAACAGGAATGGTAAAAGACCATCAGGGAAAGTATTTGTTATAAATCCAAAAAGCGAAAGTATCGACTCATTACATGATATAAAAACTGGAAGGGATATAAGCATGCGTATTTTTGAGGAACTACATAATCCTAAGTCGGGATTACCCAATGACTTAATACACCCTCAGGTTATGGAACGCTATTTTCAGTATTATTTTTATAATCGGGCCGTTGAAATGGACTACAACGTTGATGTAGGTAGAAATGACACGTTATTGAATTTGTTAAGCAATAATTCGATTTCTGTCAGTGAGTATTCAAGAGAACATGACAAAGAACCGCAAATGTATTTTAGGCAATCCTTTGCAACAGCTGGTAATGTATTTAAAGCCATAGATGCACCAACACAAGGTATAGTGGTTCCCTATTCCAAAAATGGTAAAAAAATAGTAGCAGATTTGTTCTCGCAATTTGCAGTTGAACAACAGTATAAACTATTGCAGAAAGCCCAGAAATATACGGTAAATACTTTTCCAAACGAAATTAAAAAGCTTGCTGAGCAAAAGGCAGTTCGCGAAGTTCCAGAAATTGGCGTATTGGTGCTAAATGACCTTCGTTTTTATCATCCACAATTTGGCTTAAGTACTGAAATTAAAACAGAATACGAAACTTTAATAATTCAATAATATGGATATACCCAAAAACAGCATTCAGTTTAAACTGTGGGGTAGGTATGCCCTGTTTACCGATCCAATTACAAAAATGGGTGGTGAACGATGTTCGTACCACATTCCAACATATGAGGCACTTAAAGGAGTGACGAAATCTATCTATTGGAAACCCACCCTGATATGGCACATTGACAAGGTACGCGTTATGAAACCAATCCGTACACAAACGAAAGGGACAAAACCACTAAAAATGAGCGGAGGAAATGATTTAGCAATATACACTTACTTAGTAGATGTTGAATATCAAGTTTTGGCCCATTTTGAATGGAACATGTATAGGCCCGAGTTGTTAAACGACCGTATCGATGGCAAACATTTCCAAATTGCA
>JAKPQD010000242.1 GCA_029572965.1 Bacteroidota bacterium
CCATACTATATGGTATTTTATATCATATCGAGTATGAGAACCGCTTTTATACGTTTGCATTTTTCTTTTTTGCTAAAGTAATAAAAAATGCTTCGCCTAAAGGCGAGGGATTTCACCCATCCCAGAATTATAAATTAAAAAGATGATAATCAACAACATGTTAGCTGCTGCGTTTTGTACCATTGCTGAGAAAAGAAAATTTATTTTTTTCAGGAAACAAATTCAAAGGTTTTTCTTTTTGACAGCCTGGTTTGTATTTGCTTCATCAATAATTAAAGCTCAAACAAACATTGAAGAATTGGAAAATTTATGCAAACGCTTTGAAAATGAGAATAATTTGGTTGAGCTCAGTAAGGTACAAGTAAGAGTTGGCTATGCATACCAGGAAAAAGGCAATGAAACAAAGGCTGTTGAATGGTTTCAGAAAGCAATAAAAACCAACGAGGCACTTGGAAATAAAAATGGAATAAAAAACTTATATACCAATCTTGGACTTATTTATAATGAAAATAATGATTTTCAGAAAGCGGTAGAATTTTATAAAAAGTCACTTCAAATCAGCCAACAGCAAAACAAGCGTGGAGACATCCTGGTTGACCTAATCAATATTGCTACCGCAGAGCAGGGACGAAAAAATTATGCCGAATCAAACAAAATGTTGGAAAAGGCGTTACCATTGGCCCAAGAGCTTAACGAGATACCATCATTGAGAAATATTTACAGCACCTTATCTGAAAACTATGATAAACTCGGCCAATCAGATAAAGCTAAGGAATATTTTGAGCTGGCAGCTTCTATTAAAAGCCATTTGCAAAAAGAAGAGTTGAAAAAGTTTGAAAGCCGTACCAGACAAGCTGAAGCAGAAATCAATATTAAAGAACAGGAAATAGAAAGCAGTAAAGAACAAATAAAACGCATTAGCAGCGAAAAAGAGCTTACCCAGCAATTGCTCCAAAAAGAAAAAGAGCTAAACGAATTGAAGGAAAAAGATTTTCAAGAAAAAGAAAAACTCCAAAAAGCTAAACAACGAAATGCTAACATCAGGCTTACTTTGCTGGGGTTTATATTGCTTTTGGTTTCTGTTTTTCTTTTGATTATTTTCAGGCAATTGAGAGAGAAGAAAAAGGCCAACCTGATGTTGGAGCAAAGTTTTAAGCAAATAGCCGAACAAAAAATTGAAATAGAAAAACAAAACAAACTCGTTTTGCAACAAAAGAAAAAGCTTACAGACAGCATTTCGTATGCACAACGCATACAACAAGCGGTACTCCCGCCTGTTGCAGCTTTTGAAAAAGTATTGCCCGAACATTTCATATTATTCAAACCACGCGACATAGTGAGCGGCGATTTTTATTGGGTTTCGGCCAAAGAGGGCGTAGTGATTATTGCAGCTGCAGATTGTACAGGGCATGGGGTACCCGGAGCTTTTATGAGCATGCTTGGCGTAGCATTTTTAAATGATATAGTAAACCGAATTACTTTCAACAAGCATATTTTGGCCCTTCATGCTAATGAAATACTTAACCAGCTTAGAGAAAATGTAATAACCTCGTTACATCAAACCGGCCGGCCAGATGAAGCAAAAGATGGGATGGACATAGCCCTTTGTATTGTTGATTTAGAGCATAAGCAGATGCAATTTGCCGGGGCACACAATCCGGCATATATCATTCGTAAGGGAGAACTTATAGTTATAGAAGCAGACCACATGCCTATCGGGATTTACAAAACATCTTCGCAGCCTTTTACCAATCACGAGGTGAACTTAGAACAGGGTGACCAGGTGTACATTTTTTCGGACGGATATTACGACCAGATTGGTGGCCCTAAGAATATGAAAATGATGAGCGCCAACTTTCGTAAATTTTTGATGCAAATCCATCAAAGATCAATGAAAGAACAGAAAATACTGCTTGAAGATTACTTTAACCAATGGAAGGGAGACTTTGAACAAGTTGACGATGTATTGGTGATAGGCTTTAGGTTTGACCATCACATTATTAACACTGCATTGAACAGGGAATACGCGTGGGACGACTTGAACATACTCATAGCAGAAGATATTGATATCAATTATTTCCTTTTGTTTGAAGCTTTAAAACCAACTAAAGCAAATATATCACGTGCAAAAAATGGGGTTGAAGCAGTTGAATATTGCAAAAACAATAAAGTTGATGTAATATTGATGGATATCCGCATGCCCGAAATGAATGGCATTGAAGCGGCAAAACTAATCAGGGAATTTAACCCTAAAGTGCCTATCATTGCCCAAACAGCCAATGGTGAAGAAAATGACCTTGAAAACATTAAAGAAGCCGGGTGTAACGACTACATAACAAAACCCATCAACCTGAAGAATTTTTTAGCTACAATTAAGAAACATTTAAACAAATAATATGAAATCGTTAATAATTGAAGGGACTAAGAATACGCCCGAAATCAATTTTGATGTAAAAACTGGCAAATTTTCCATCATTGGCAATTCAATCCCCGAAGACGTGCTTAGTTTCTATACGCCAATATTCAGGTGGCTTGAAGACTATATTGCCAATCCTTGCCCTATAACAGAGCTCTCGATAAAATTGAGCTATTTTAACTCTGCTTCTTCAAAAACCTTACTTGACATCCTCAACATGCTTGAGGCTGTCAATGACACCTCTGCCAAAGTATTTGTAAAATGGCATTACCACGATTTAGATGAAGATATGTTGCAAACAGGTAAAGAATTTGAGAGCATGTTAAGTATCCCTTTTGAATTTATTGCGTATTATCAAGATTAATAAAAGATTTATTATGTTAAAAAAATTTCTTTTTCTTTGGATAGTTTGTCTGGTTCACACAAGTCTGTTTTCGCAAGAGCTTCCTTTGATTGAGAAGCGAATGTACACAGCTCCGGATGGCAAGCTGTACATACAAAAATCGTTGCCGGTATATCTTATGCTCAACACCAATGCCGACAATAAAGGGGCTGTATTGCTAAAAAGTGAACGTACTGCAGCTTATACCAACCCAATGTATTTCGACACAGAAGGTTTAAACACTATTCGTAGCCCTTTTTGCGTTGACCAAAAAACAAAAGAGGTTCGAAAGCAAGATATAATTTTTGAAGTTTATGCAGACAGCAAGGCCCCTGTAACAAAAATTTCTTTTAACACCGGAAAAACCTTCAAAAAAGACAATAAGCTTTTTGTCAAAAGGCCTTCACAAATTTCGTTAACAGCAAACGATGAATTAAGTGGAGTGGATAAAATTATGTATTCATTGGATGGTGAAGAGTTTAGGCCTTATGTTTCAACCCTTGAAATATCTGCCGAAGGTGAACACACACTAAAATATTTTGCGTACGACTTTGTTGGCAATGCAGAGGCTTTACATACGCTTGTTTTGGTTGTTGACAATACAAAACCTAAGACAAGCTATGAATTTAAAGGAGATAATTTTGACAATATCCTTGCCGGCAATGCAAGTATAGTCCTCAAATCTGAAGAAACTGGCAGTGGTTTGGCCGGGATTTACATCCGCCTTGATAATGGCCCTGTACAAAAGTATTCTTCTGCAATAAAGGCTGCTACGATAGAACAGGGAGAGCATACGTTGTATTACTTGGCATCTGACAATCTTGACAATGCAGAGACTGAAAACACCCTTGATTTCTATGTTGACAAAACACCTCCCACTATCATGCAGGAGATTATTGGAAAAACCTACATGATAAACGGAAGAGAGTTTTCTTCAGGGCGTTCGCAGTTGAAAATTACCGGACTTGACAATAAAGCCGGGATAAAAGAGATATACTATTCTATCAATAACAGCGAATATAAGAAATATGAGAAGCCTGTATTGCTTAGTTCAATAAGCGGAGGACTTGTAATAAAAGCTTATGCCCTGGACAACGTAAATAACCGTACCGAAATCAGGGATGAAGCCCAATCAGCCCAGTTGCCTTATATTGACCTTACCGGGCCTTCAATGAAATATTCATTTTCAGGGCCACTATTTAAGTATGCCGACACTATTTATGTGAATAAAAATACCAAAATACATCTGAAAGGGGTTGATGAAGAAGCCGGACTTAGTCAAATTCAATACAATATAGATAATTTGGGCATGACTAACTACCAAGAGCCTTTTAGTATTGACAAAGAAGGGATACACACTATTCAGTATTCTGGCACAGACAACGTTGACAACACCACCATGGGCTATTTTACTGTAGTAGTTGACAATACAGGCCCGGAGATTTTCCCTCGCTTTAGCTCATTACCCATAAAATCAGACAACACACAAAAACCCATTTATCCATCATTTGCAGCCCTATTTGTTGCAGCTACAGACCAAACTACCGGTTACGAAAAAATGACTTATTCGCTCAATGGAAGCAAAGAAATACCTTTTACAGGTTTTTTAAACGCCTTTAACAAAAACAACCAATTGACTATCAAAGCTTTTGACAAACTTGGCAATATAACTGTACTCTCAATGCAGTTTTCGGTTGTACATTAAGATTATCGCCCGATAAATCTTCATCTACTTTTGCCTTATAAATATTTGAATTGGGACCCCGCTAAAATTAAAATTTTCACGCAATTTATTCTCAAGATACCTCTTGTATGGGTCGCGGATGTATTGGGGTAAATTGGCAAAAAATACAAATGACGGAACAGGGGTTGGCAATTGTGTAACGTATTTAATCTTAACCAATTTTCCTTTAACAGCAGGCGGCCCATAAGCATCTATCGCTGCAAGCATAACCTCATTGAGCTTTGAAGTTGAAATACGTTGTGTCCTGTTTTGATAAACCTCAATAGCTGTTTCTAATATTTTGTGAATACGTTGCTTGGTAACAGCTGACGCAAAAACAATGGGGACATCTGTAAATGGGGCAATACGGTTATAGATAACCTGCTTGTACTGCTCAGTAGTGTGATTGTCTTTTTCTACCAAATCCCATTTGTTGACCACAATAACCAAACCTTTTTTATTGCGCTGACATAGTTGGAAAATGCTCATATCTTGAGCTTCAATGCCAATAGTTGCATCAATAAGCAAAAGACACACGTCTGCTTGTTCAATAGCCCTTACGGAGCGCATTACAGAATAAAACTCAATATCTTCTTTTACTTTGTTTTTCTTACGGAGGCCGGCAGTATCAACAATATAAAAGTCGTGATTAAACTTATTGTACCTTACAAATATTGAATCACGTGTAGTACCAGCGATAGGGGTTACTATGCTTCTATCTTGTCCTATTAACGCATTAATAAGTGATGATTTACCAACGTTTGGTTTTCCAACGATAGTAAATTTGGGCAAGTCAATAGCTTCATCCTTAGTTTCTTTAGTAAATGAACCAACAATGGCATCAAGCAAGTCGCCTGTTCCACTGCCAGACATAGCTGAAATACAATAAATATCACCTAACCCGAGAGAATAAAACTCATACGACTGGCTAACCAGTCCGTAATTATCAACTTTATTAGCGGTAAGAAACACCTTTTTACCAGACCTTCTAAGAATAGCAGCTACAGCTTTGTCAAGGTCTGAAACCCCGGTAATAACATCAACCATAAAAAGGATAACGTCTGCTTCTTCAATGGCCAGCTCTACTTGTTTATTTATCTCTTCTTCAAAAATATCGTCAGAGTCATTGACGTATCCGCCAGTATCAATAACAGAAAACTCAACGCCGTTCCATTCAGCTTTCCCGTAATGGCGATCGCGTGTAGTACCTGCTGTTTCGTCAACAATAGCCTGCCGACTTTCGGTAAGCCTGTTAAACAATGTCGATTTGCCAGTATTTGGGCGGCCTACAATGGCTACAATATTGCTCATATTACGATGTTTTAAAAAAGGGCTGCAAAGATACTCGAATTATTTTACTGATAACCAAAACTTTTCAATATGCTGTCATCGCTACGCCAATCCTTTTTTACCTTGACAAATATTTCCAAAAAAACTTTTTTACCAATAAGTTTTTCAATCTGAATTCTCGACTGTACGCCTACACGTTTAAGCGACTCTCCTTTTGCTCCGATAATAATACCTTTTTGCGAATCACGCTCAACATAAATAACAGCAGCAATGCGGTCGCAGTCTTTAGCTTCTTTATACGACTCAATGGCAACCTCAACCGAATAAGGTATTTCTTTAGAATAGTTTTTCAGTATCTGCTCACGGATAATTTCCGAAACAAAAAAGCGCAGGTTGCGGTCTGATAAGTCTTCTTTGGAATAATAAGGCGGATTTTCCGGCAACAGCTCAAGCAGTCTTTTAAAAAGACCATCAATATTATGTTTGTGAAGCGCTGATATGACAAAAATTTCGGCTTTAGGCAAAAGTTTTTGCCATTCGGCCAGCAAAACCAATGTTTTTGATTGATCTGAAATGTCAATTTTATTTATAGCCACTATTAACGGCACAGAAATTTTGTTGAGTTTTTCAATCAATTCATGATTGTCAAACTTTTCTTCAACATCAGTAAGGTAAAGCATTATATCGGCATCATAAAACGAAGACTCAACAAAATTCATCATTTTTTCCTGTAGCTTGTATTTAGGCTTTATGATGCCGGGGGTATCCGAAAAAACCACCTGATAATCTTCACCATTGGCAATACCCATGATACGGTGCCTTGTTGTTTGAGCTTTCGGAGTAGTAATTGAAAGCCTCTCACCAATCATGGCATTCATTAGTGTTGATTTTCCCACATTAGGTTTACCAATAATATTTACAAAACCAGCTTTGTGCATTTTTTATGCAAAGGTAGGAAATTAATGGTTAATGGTTAATGGTTAAAACTAATTACCAATGACCAAATTATAAAACAATATCGTTTTGTCAAGTAAAAAGCTATGATGCATAAAAAATCGCATGTTTATTTCCAAATCAGTTCTGACATCAGAAGCTACGCATTGTTTTTTTAATTCATATTTGACATTTGATATTTTTGCCAAAAAACATGTATGTTTGTTCAAAAATCAGCAACATGGTTATTGATGAAATATTGGTTTTAATGCTCGAAAAACAGGGAAGAGTTTCAATCCCTAACATTGGGAAAATTGAAATTACCTACTCTGCAGCAAACATAGACGAAACAGGCAACAAAATCAAACCACCTTCTTCAAACTTTCATTTCGAGAATGTTAAAGCTGATTTTTTGAAAGACGAATTTATAAAAAGCATAAAACAAATACAACCTTCATTAAGCCAGCCTGATATTGACTTTCACATTAAAGAATGTATTACTATTGCAGACAATGCGATACTCGGCAAAGGATACTTTTTTAAAAACATTGGAAAAATAAGCTACGAAAGTGGCAATTTCATCTTTGTCCCTGACAAAGACAGCTTTTTATTGCAGGATTTTTATGGGCTTGAAGATGTAAAGGTACCCGAATCTTTCAAATCAGAACCAAAAACAACTGAAGCCCCTTCAGTTTCGAATAAAGAAACGGTTACGCCTAAGGTTGTCAACCTGCCCCCTCCTGTACCTCATCAAACTAAAAAACCGCAAGCACAAAAAACAGGAATACCTAAATATGTAAAAATAGCTATTGCCATTTCGGCTATTTTTATAGTTGTTAGCATCACTTACACTTATTGGGGCAAGATTAGTTCAAAAAAAGGGCTGTTTGGCTTTTTCAACACCACATCTGACAAGAAGCAGGAAAAAGAAAAAACCTATGCTTATACCGATACCCTTGAAAATAAAATTGACGCAGAAGCGCTAAAACGAAAAGCCTTAGATTACTCGGAAGACACAATACAAAAAAGCCCTATAGCCCCAAATGCCCGTATGACGTACTACATAATTGCCGGGAGCTTCAAAACCAGCAATAATGCCGAAAAGCTTGTAACAGACCTTATAAAAAAAGGATTTGAACCAAAAATTATTTCGTTGGGAGATACACTTTTCCGCGTTTCTTTAAAAAAATTCAAAGTGCGAACTGACGCTATTGACGAATATGTTATGATTTCAAAAACCCATCCAGATTTGAAAATATGGGTTTATAGCCGAATCGAATAAAATCAACTGGTTAAGATTTTGCCAGTGACATAAAATATCTAACTTTGCAAAAAAAACTTATGATAGTTGTTACCGGAGCTGCTGGTTTTATTGCAAGCAATGTTGTAAAACTCCTCAATGAAAATAACTTTAATGACGTTGTCATTGTTGACGATTTTTCTAAAACAGAAAAAAAATACAATTACGAGGGCCTCAGGTTTACCCATCAGGTAAATAGAGATGAGTTTTTCGGCTGGGTAAAAGCAAACCACCGCTTTATACAAATTATCATCCACCTTGGCGCCCGCACCGACACTACCGAATTTGACAAAAACATTTTTGACAAGCTCAACCTCAATTACAGCAAAGAAGTGTGGAACCTTTGCACCGAATATGGTTTGCCCCTGATTTATGCTTCATCTGCTGCTACTTACGGTAATGGAGAATTAGGATATGATGACAACCATGCCATTATACCGCAACTTAAACCGCTTAACCCTTATGGCGATTCGAAAAATGAATTCGACAAATGGGCTTTAAAACAAGAGAAACAACCATACTTTTGGGCAGGGCTCAAGTTTTTTAATGTATATGGGCCAGGCGAGAACCACAAAGGACGCATGGCTTCTGTTATTTATCATGCCTATAACCAAATATTGAAAACCGGCAGCATGAAGCTTTTCCGTTCGCACCGTCCTGACTACAAAGATGGCGAACAACTCCGTGACTTTATTTATGTAAAAGATGTGGCCGATGTTATTTTATTTTTGATGCAACATCGCAAAAATAGTGGCATTTACAATCTCGGTACCGGAAAAGCCCGTACATTTATCGATTTGGTAAAGGCTACCTTTAAAGCTATGAACATCCCTGAAAAGATTGATTTTATTGACACCCCTGCCGATATTCGCGACAAATACCAATACTACACTCAGGCCAACATGGACAAATTGCGGAGTATTGGATATGTCAAACCTTTCACTTCACTTGAAGATGGTGTAGAAGAATATGTAAAGAAATATCTCATGGCAAAATAAAGCCGGCCATTGACTTGTTGCCTCTTAAAGTATTTGAATTTATTTTTCAATCTTTAGCTGTAAGCCATTTGCCCCTAAAAATTACAAACTCCCCCTGACGGAGTAAAATTTGACACGTCTTATTTTTCGCTATTTTCAGCAATGATATTTTCTTCTCTCGTTAGCCCATAAGCCAAACAGTCGATTTGGGTCTCTAAATTAGACTTAATAAAATCATTCTTTCAATTTAGAAATACTATAATATCGTTGATATGAAACTGATCGCCCCGCCGGGGCTTAATTTTAACGATGTTTAATTTTACTACAAACAGGACGTCGCTACGCGACTAAATAATAGCAGCGTAGCTGCAAACTGTTTGAAGGATGACCAAATACACCAAATGTCCTAAGTCTCCAATAAAGCATTATTTAACCCAAATACGACACCCCTTTTTTTACAACTTTAAGAACACTTGTAAATATAAAATATGCAGACATTCTTCTTTTGTCAAACAGACATTACTTTAAAATTCTGCTTTCAAAATCCATCACCCTCTCATTAACAACCAACTACATAGAAAACACTTTCAAAATCCGCTCTATTATTGAACTACGCCTTTATATCCAAAAAGTTATCAACAAAGTGGTAAAAAGTGGGGATAAGTGGTAAATAATGGAAAATTTTTATATATTTTTACAACCAAAATAAAAGTATCCCAATGGCATCATTTATAGGAAATTACACCTGTAAAACAGACGAAAAAGGACGAGTCACCCTGCCAACGGCTTTTAAAAAAGCCCTTCCGGCAGAGGCGCATGATACTTTTATTGTAAAAAAAGATATTTACCAAAAATGTCTTGTGCTTTATCCTCAAAATGAGTGGGAAAAGCAGGTAGAACAAATCCGTGCCAGCCTTAACCCTTACAACAAGGAACACATGATTTTCTTACGCGGGTTTTATAAAGACACTGCCGAGGTTGAGCTCGACGCTACCAACCGGCTGCTAATACCGAGGCGATTGCTCGATGAAGCCGGGATAGGCAAAGAAGCCGTTTTAGCAGGCATCGACAACAAAATTGAAATTTGGAGCAAAGAAAGCTACGACACCATAGATGCAGGCGAAGACTTTGCCATACTGGCCGGGAAAATTCTTGGCGGGACAAATCAAAAAACCGAAAAGCCATGACCTACCATATACCAGTAATGTTGCATGAGAGCATTGAAGGGCTTCGGATAAAACCCTCAGGCTGTTATGTCGATGCCACTTTTGGAGGCGGAGGCCACTCAAAAGCCATTCTTGCCCAACTTAAAGGGGGGCGTCTTTTTGGTTTTGACCGGGACGAAGATGCCATGCAAAATATCCCTTCTGACCCTCAATTTACCTTCGTGAAACAAAACTTCAGGTACATGAAAAATTTTCTGAATTACCACGGAGTGGAAAAAATTGACGGCATACTAGCCGACCTTGGCGTTTCGTCTCACCAGTTTGACGAGCCTCAGCGAGGTTTTATGTTTAGGGCTGATGCCCCTTTAGACATGCGTATGGACAAGAACTCCAATCTTTCGGCCAAAACACTGCTCAACGAATGGACAGAAGAAAAGCTGGCAGACCTCTTTTATCTTTACGGCGAAATTCAAAATGCGCGCAAACTGGCACATTGCATCACAACAGCACGTAGCAGGCAAGCAATAAGCACTACAGGCGAGCTGGTTGAATGTATCCGCAGTTGCATCCCGCAAAAAATTGAAAACAAATATATGGCCCAGGTTTTTCAGGCTATCCGTATTGAAGTAAATGGCGAACTCGACAACCTAAAACAATTGCTCGAACAGTCTGCTGAAATGCTTGTCCCTTCTGGCCGTTTGGTAGTTATCACTTATCATTCTTTGGAAGACCGCATGGTGAAAAATTTTATTAAATGTGGCAACGTAGAAGGTAATGAAAACAAAGATTTTTACGGGAACCGCAATGCTCCGTTCAAAGCCATCAACAAATCGGTAATAACCCCTTCGGATGAAGAGCTGAAAACAAACAACAGGTCGCGCAGCGCCAAGCTGCGCATAGCCGAAAAGCTTTAAAATCAATAACATGAGTGAAGAAAAGGAAAAGAAAAATATAGAATTTGTAAGCGAAAAAGAAGAAGTAAAAGAGATACAAAAGTATTCCGTTAAACATTGGATTACCGGGCGAGTATTTGCTTCGGCCGAAATACGCAGCCAATTACCTTTCATTGTTTTTCTGGCTTTTTTGGGGTTTGTTTATATAGCAAACAGGTATCATGCAGAAAGGTTGATGCGCAATACCCTCAAACTAAAACAAGAGCTGGACGAATTGCGTGCTGAATCTATCACAACAGCATCAGAACTTATGTTCCTGAGCCGTCAATCGCAAGTACAAAAATTTGTCAATCAGGAAAACCTGGGGCTAAAAGAAGCCGTAGCCCCACCAAAACGTATTAAATGGAGAGACTAAAATAAAAATGTCAATAAAAAAAGACATAGTATGGCGTATAGCTCTGGTTTATGTAGTAATGCTGCTGGTTGGCATTGCTATTGTCATGCGTATTGTCTATTTACAGTTTTTTGAAGTAGGGCCTTTAACCAAGAAAGCACAAAAACTATCGGTCAGGGATATAGAAATCATCCCGGAGCGTGGTAATATACTGGCTTGTGATGGCAGGTTGCTGGCAACTTCAGTCCCTTATTACGAGATAAGGGTTGACATCAGTCGCGAAACAGTACCTTCAGGGCTTTTTATTGAAAAAATAGACTCACTGGCAACTCGTCTGGCACAAATTTTTAAAGATAAATCATGGGGGATGTACAAACGTGAACTTATTCATGCCCGAAATGAAAATAATCGTTATTATCTTCTCAAACGCAAAGCTGATTTCGAACAGCTGCACCAGTTAAGAAACTGTCCTATATTTCGCCTTGGAAAAAACAAAGGGGGCCTGATAGTAATACCTAACGGGGTACGTTTTATGCCTCATGGAGACCTTGCAGCACGTACTGTTGGATATATAAGCAAAAGTGAAGAAGGTACAGTTGTTGGGATTGAAGGCTCATACGATGAAGAATTGCGCGGGGTAAAAGGCATAAAACTGATGCAACGCGTTCCGGGCGGAATTTGGATGCCAATTAATAGTGAAAACGAGATTGAACCTAAGAATGGCGTTGATGTTGTTACCACCATCGACCTCAACATCCAGGATGTAGCCCAGGAAGCATTACGCACCCAACTGCAAAAACACAATGCCCATCATGGCACGGCTGTATTAATGGAAGTAAAAACCGGTGAAGTTAAAGCTATTGCCAACCTAGAAAAAACAGAAAATGGCCAATATCGCGAAATGTTTAACTATGCCATAGCTGAGAGTACCGAACCTGGTTCAACTTTCAAGCTGGCTACCATAATGGCCGCTCTCGAAGATGGATATATAACACCAGATGATACCATTGACACACAAAACGGCACCTGGAAAATTTATGACAAAGAAATAAAAGACTCGCATGAAGGAGGATACGGGAAAATATCAATAAACCAGGTTTTTGAACTTTCATCAAATATTGGGGTTGCCAAAATTGTTATGGACAATTACAAAGGCCGGGAAGAACAATTTATCAAACGCATCTATTCATTTGGGCTCAACGACAAATTGGGCCTGCAAATAAAAGGGGAAGGGAGCCCAATGATTAAATACCCTCATACACAAGGCTGGTCAGGCATATCTATGGCTATGATTAGCCATGGATATGAACTTAGGCTGACCCCGTTGCAGGTACTTGCGTTCTACAATGCAGTGGCAAACAATGGACGACTTGTACGCCCGCAATTTGTCAAAGAATTGCGGGTAAACGGAAGGACAATAAAACGTTTTGAAAACCACACCATTAAATCGTCTATTTGTTCTATGTCAACCATCCGCAAAGTAAGAAAAATGATGGAAGGAGTTGTTTTACGCGGAACAGCCACAAACCTGAAAGACTCAGTTTTACATATTGCCGGGAAAACAGGTACTGCACAAATAGCCCGAAAAAACCAAGGATATAGACAAAACTCTCAGATTGCTTATCAAGCTTCATTTGTAGGATATTTTCCGGCAGAAGCCCCTAAATATTCATGCATTGTTGTTGTAAATGCCCCTTCAAATTCTGTTTATTATGGCAATTTAGTGGCAGGGCCTGTTTTTAAAGAGATAGCACAAAAGGTTTATGCCACCTCATTTGAGCTACACGACGAGATAATTGGAGGACGAAACAACCTAAAGACTGAACTCCCTTATGCCTATGACGGTAACAGAGAACAAATTGAAGAAGTATTGGACGAACTGGGCATAGACTATGACGAAAATGATGAGAGCCAATGGATTTCATTGTATAAAGAAGATGATGAGTTTAAACTAAAGAAAAGAACCGTTATCCCCAACCTTGTACCTAATGTAACCGGCATGCCAGCTAAAGATGCTGTATATTTAGTCGAAAAAGCCGGATTACACCCAATTGTCAAAGGCTATGGCAAAGTTTTTAGCCAGTCAATCGGGCCCGGTAGCAAGGCTTCATCAGGTTCGTCAATAATTCTGCAACTACGATAAAAACATAAACCGTGAAAACATTAAAAGACATACTAAAATCGGTAGAAGCCAAGAGCATCAAAGGTTCGATAGACATAGCCATAGAAGGCATACAGTTTGACTCTCGAAAAGTAGTCAAAAATACTGTCTTTGTAGCGGTCCCAGGCACTCAAAATGATGGGCACCAGTATATTGAAAAGGCTATTGAATTGGGAGCAACAGCTATCATCTGCCAAACTTTGCCCAAATCGTTAAATACAAACATCACATATATTGAAGTAGCAGATTCTGCATGGGTTTTAGGCATAGCCATAGCCAATTTTTACGACAATCCTTCTTCTAAGCTTAAGCTTGTAGGGGTAACAGGCACTAACGGCAAAACCACAACAGCCACTATGCTTTACTGGCTTTATAAGGCAATGGGATATAAAGTTGGCTTAATTTCTACTGTCATCTATTATGTAAATGATGAAGCTTTTGAATCGACCCATACAACGCCAGACCCGTTAATGTTACACAGCCTTATGGCAAAAATGGCAGATGCGGGCTGTCAGTATTGTTTTATGGAAGTAAGCTCGCACTCGATAGCTCAAAAACGCATTGCAGGGCTTCACTTTGATGGTGCTATTTTCACCAATCTTACCCACGATCACCTCGACTATCACTTAACTTTTGACAATTATCTTAAAGCTAAAAAAGAACTTTTCGACTCTCTGCCCAAAGAAGCCTTTGCCATTGTCAATATTGACGATAAAAATGGACGTGTGATGGTACAAAACACCAAAGCAGAGGTAAAAACTTATGCTTTGCAGTCGGTTGCCGACTTTCAGGCCAAAATTATCGAAAGCCATTTTGATGGTATGCAACTGATATTTGACGGTAAAGACTTTTGGACACCATTAACAGGCAAGTTCAATGCATACAATTTACTAGCTATATACAGTACTGCCGTTATGCTTGGCAGTAATAAAGAAGAGGTTATGACCAAACTTAGCACTTTTGGCCATGTAAGAGGACGTTTCGAAACAATACGCGCCAAAAACGGTATGACAGCTATTATTGACTACGCTCACACTCCAGATGCTTTGGAAAATGTATTAAATGCAATAAGACAAATTCGTCAAAGTCATCAGAAAATAATTACTGTAGTTGGGGCAGGCGGAAACCGCGATAAAACAAAGCGGCCTGTTATGGCAAAAGTTTGCGTTACTTTATCTGACAAGGTTATAATAACTTCAGACAACCCACGCTTTGAAGAGCCTGAAGATATTATTGCAGATATGATGCAAGGCATTGATGCAAAAGACAAATTAAAAACTTTAAAAATAACAGACCGCCGCGAAGCAATAAAAACAGCGGTAATGTTAGCTACACCTGATGATATAATCCTGATTGCAGGCAAAGGGCACGAAACTTATCAGGAAATTAAAGGGGTGAAGCATCATTTTGACGACAAAGAAGAAATTGCACAATTACTAATGACAAATGACAAATGATTGAAAACAAAGAAAATATTATAGTTAGTAATCCTTTTCAACTGGCATTGAGCTTTATTGAGTTTTGCCAAAAGTTCGAAAACACAGCAAAATTAGCAATTGTAAAGCAGCTATTAAAAGTAGCGGCATTGATAAGAGTGAAAATTCATGAGAAACTGCTCGCTCAAAATAAAAACAATAAAAATTATTCATTAGCAATTAGTAATTAGTAAACATATGTTATACCATCTTTTCACATATATCGATAAAGTAAACCACATTCCGGGTACCGGGTTATTCAACTTTATTTCGTTCAGGGCTTCTATGGCCGCACTGCTTTCTTTAGCCATTGCATTACTGATTGGGAAAAAAATCATTTACTTTTTACAACGAAAACAAATAGGCGAAGAGATACGCGACCTTGGCCTTGAAGGTCAAATGCAGAAAAAAGGCACTCCAACCATGGGAGGTATTATCATTATTGCTGCAATAGTTATCCCTGTTTTGCTTTTAGCTGATTTAACCAATATATATACCATTCTGTTGCTATTTACTACACTATGGTTGGGTATGATAGGGTTTATTGATGATTACATCAAAGTTTACAAGAAAAACAAAGAAGGGCTTCATGGAAAATTTAAAATAGCAGGGCAAATAATATTAGGACTTGTTGTGGGCCTTACATTATGGCTCCATCAGGATGTTGTAATCCGAGATAAAAAAGCCAGTCATAAACAGAAAATGGAGAATGTACAAACAACAGACCAAACAATAGCAAAGAAAGTTGACATTAAGTCAACCGCCACTACTATTCCGTTTGTAAAAAACCACGAATTCAACTATAACAAATTACTGTGGTTTATGGGCGAAAATGCCAGGAAATTCCAGTGGATAATATACATTCTTGTCATTATTGTGATTATTACCGCTGTTTCAAACGGTGCCAATATAACAGATGGCCTAGATGGTTTAGCTACAGGCACTTCGGCAATCATAGGCTCTGTTCTTGGTATTTTGGCCTACGTTTCAGGTAACATCATTTATGCAGACTACCTCAACATCATGTACATCCCACATATTGGAGAGTTGATGATATTTGCCGCAGCTTTTATGGGAGCCACAATTGGTTTTTTGTATTACAATTCGTACCCCGCACAGGTATTTATGGGCGATACTGGCAGTTTGACTTTAGGAGGTTTTATTGCTGTATTTGCTATTGTAATACGCAAAGAGCTTCTCATTCCAATACTTTGCGGCATTTTCCTTGCAGAAAATTTATCAGTAATGGTACAGGTAAGCTACTTTAAATATACCAAACGTAAATATGGCGAAGGAAAAAGAATATTACTGATGGCCCCGCTCCACCACCATTTTCAAAAAAAGAATTATCATGAAGCCAAGATTGTCACACGCTTCTGGATTATAGGAATTCTGTTGGCTATTATAACATTGGCTACAATAAAAATCAGGTAAATAATACAACATGTCAAATATGAAAAGGATAGTAATTTTAGGTGCAGCAGAAAGTGGTGTTGGTGCTGCTGTCCTTGCAAAAGCCAAAGGCTTTGATGTATTTGTTTCTGATGCCGGCAAAATCAAAGAAAGCTACAAAAACATGCTCATCGGGCATCAAATAGATTTTGAAGAAGGCAAACATTCTGAAGACCTTATCCTAAATGCTCACGAGATTATCAAAAGCCCGGGGATACCTGAAAAAGCTGAAATGGTAAAAAAGATTCGCACAAAACAAATACCTGTGATAAGCGAACTTGAATTTGCCGCACGCTACACCAATGCTTATAAGATTTGCATTACAGGTAGCAATGGGAAAACCACTACCACCTCGCTTATCTTCCACATGCTAAAAAAAGCCGGATTAAACGTAGGATTAGCAGGCAACATTGGCCAAAGCTTTGCCTACCAGGTGGCTACACAAGACTTCGATTATTACGTATTGGAAATAAGCAACTTTCAACTCGATGACATGTACGAATTCAAGGCTGACATTGCCATTTTGCTCAATATTACCCCGGATCACCTTGATAGGTACGACTACGACCTGCAACGCTACATCGACTCAAAGTTTCGTATCACCCAAAACCTTACAGACGAAGAATATTTCATCTACTGCTCAGACGACGAGCTTACTGCCCGTGAGATGGAAAAAATTGTCACCAAAGCAAAACAACTACCTTTTTCATTGAAAGAAAAAAAATTGCCCGGCGCATACGTTGATAACAACTTTATACATATTGGACTTGACGATGTTGACTTTTCCATGTCTATTGACGAGCTGTCACTTAAAGGAAAACACAACACATATAACTCTATGGCTGCCGGAATTGCAGGCAACGCTTTGCGTATTCACAATGAAATCATCCGCGAAGCCTTATCAGACTTTAAAGGCGTAGAGCACAGGTTAGAAATGGTCTGCAAAGTTAATGATATCTCTTTTATCAATGACAGCAAAGCAACTAACGTAAACTCTGTCTGGTATGCCCTTGAATGCATGACTACCCCCGTTATTTGGATTGCAGGCGGTACAGACAAAGGCAATGATTATTCCGAACTTTTTGAACTTGTAAAATCAAAGGTAAAGGCGCTTGTTTGTCTTGGCGTGGACAACTCAAAGCTGCACAAAGCATTTGATGATAAAATTAAAATTATACAAGATGCATCCTCGATGCAGGAAGCTGTCCGGAAAGCATTCCACTTGGCCTCAGCAGGAGAAACTGTTTTGCTCTCCCCTGCCTGTGCCAGCTTTGACTTGTTTGAAAACTACGAAGACCGCGGAAGACAGTTTAAAAAATATGTAAAAGAATTGTAAGATATACCATATTATTATGTTTGAACGAGTAGAAAAAAACCTCAAAGGTGATAAAATAATCTGGGCAATAATATTGTTGCTCTCGTTATTGTCATTACTGGCGGTATACAGCTCCACCGGAACGCTTGCATACCGCTATCACGGGGGAAACACTATTTACTACTTCTTCAAACATGCATCATACATGTTATTAGGATTAGGCGCTATATATATAACACACCTAATCCCTTATAAATATTATTTACGCCTGGCCCAAATATTCCTTTACCTCTCAGCTCCTTTACTATTGCTAACCTTAGTCATGGGAACATCGCTTAACTCTGCATCGCGATGGTTAACAGTACCTGTCATCGGGCTTACCATCCAAACATCAGATTTTGCCAAAATAGCGCTAATCATGTATGTAGCCAGGACTCTTGCCTTGAAACAAGATGAAATAAAGGATTTCAAAAAGGCATTCCTCCCGGTAATAATCCCTGTAGGGATTATATGTACCCTTATCCTTCCGGCAAACCTATCTACTGCATTGATGATATTTATGGTGAGTGTAATACTAATGTTTATTGGCCGGGTATCAATAAAGCACCTTTCTTTATTGGGATTGTGTGGCATTATATTTTTATCATTATTTATCATAATTGCCCCAATGACCCATACAAACCTTGGCAACCGCGTTAAAACCTGGAAACACCGTATTGTCAACTTTAGTGGGAATAATGACGATAAAAAGGAAACCAACGATGCAAACTTCCAATCTGAGCAGGCCAAAATAGCCGTTGCAACCGGAGGCATATTAGGCAAAGGCCCCGGGAACAGTACTCAACGCAACTTTTTGCCCCATCCTTATTCTGATTTTATTTATGCTATAATAGTTGAAGAATATGGGCTTGTAGGAGGTATTTTTGTTTTATCATTATATTTAGCTTTACTTTTCAGGGCGGGAGTTATTGTACGAAAAAGTGAAAGAACTTTTCCGGCCTTCCTTGCTATAGGATTAGCATTATTACTCGTATTTCAAGCTATGATAAACATGGCGGTATCAGTAAATCTTGTCCCTGTAACAGGACAAACGCTCCCTTTAGTAAGCATGGGAGGTTCGTCTATGTTATTTACCAGCGCAGCAATTGGCATAATCCTTAGTGTTTCGCGCTCTATAATAAAAGAAAAAGAAGTTAAGGAAGAAAACAAAGAAGATGAAAATAAAGAAAAAAAAGAAGACGAAAACAATATTAATACCCAAGCAAAAGAGAAAGTTCAGGAAAAAGAAACAGAATAAATAAAAAACAAACAATATAAGGGATTAACAAGCTAATATGCAAAAAAATAGAGAAATAAGAGTCATTATATCTGGCGGAGGGACCGGAGGACATATATTTCCGGCCATTGCTATTGCCAATGCAATAAAAGCCGAAAAAACAAATGCCGAAATTCTATTTGTAGGAGCTCTGGGGCGTATGGAGATGCAGAAAGTTCCGGCCGCCGGATACAACATTGTCGGGCTTCCTATTATGGGCTTCAACCGAAGCTCCTTATGGAAAAATTTTGAAGTATTAGCCAAGCTTGTAAAAAGCCTTTTTAAAGCCCGTAAGATTATCAAAGATTTCAAACCCGATATGGCCATTGGAGTTGGAGGTTATGCCAGTGGCCCACTCCTTTGGATGGCCTCTTTTTCGAAGGTGCCAATTTTTATTCAGGAACAAAATTCATACGCAGGAGTAACTAATAAGTTGCTTGCAAAACGTGCAAAAAAAATATTTGTTGCCTATCCCGACATGCAGAAATTTTTCCCTGCCAACCGTATTATTATAAGCGGCAACCCTGTAAGAGGAGGCCTAAACAATGTTTCAAACCTGAAACACGAAGCTATTGACTTTTTCAAATTAGACCCGGCAAAGAAAACTATACTTTGTATTGGAGGAAGCCTTGGTGCAAGAACTTTAAACGAAAGCATTATTAATAATATCAACAAAATAGTTGAAAGCAATTATCAACTTATTTGGCAATGCGGAGCATACTACCATGCAGCTTGTCAAAAAAGCATAGAAAACCTAAAAAATCAAAATATCAAGCTTTACGACTTTATCAACCGTATGGACCTGGCTTATGCTGCTGCCGATGTAGTCATTAGCAGAGCCGGGGCATTGAGCATTTCAGAGCTTTGTCTTGTAAGCAAACCGGTTATTCTGGTTCCCTCACCTAATGTAGCCGAAGACCACCAGACAAAAAACGCATTAGCCCTTACTGAAAAAAATGCAGCAGTAATGATTACAGATAATGATGCCCCCAAAAAACTTATTGACGAAACCTTTGCATTACTTAACAACGAAAACAAATCTCAAATGCTGGCCAACAATATTTCAAAGTTTGCCATGCATGATGCAGCAAAGAATATAGCACGCGAGATTATTAAAAATGTCAAACCAGAAATGACTAACCAATGACATTCAAAATTGAAAATATAAAAAATGTATATCTTGTAGGCATTGGAGGCATTGGCATGAGTGCATTGGCCAGGTACTTTAAAACCATTGGCCGCAATGTTGCCGGGTACGACAAAACCCCTACCCCACTAACTTCTAAGCTAACAGAAGAAGGTATTGATATACATTTCGATGATAATTTGGCGCTTGTTCCTGAATACATCAAAAAAGAAAAAGACAATACACTTGTCATATTTACACCTGCAGTCCCTTCATGGCATGTAGAACTTAATTTTTTCAAAAACAATGGTTTTACAATTATGAAAAGGGCTGAAGTATTAGGGCATATATTTTCACAAGGCATTGGGGCTGCTGTAGCCGGGACTCACGGCAAAACTACGACCTCTACCATGCTTGCCCATATTTTACACAACTCGCAAAAGCAATGCAACGCATTTTTAGGCGGTATAGCCCGAAATTACAATTCCAACCTGCTCCTTTCAGACAAAAGTCAAATAGTAGTAGCCGAAGCAGATGAGTACGACAGGTCTTTCCTTCGCCTGTACCCAACTGTAGCTATTGTAACCTCGGTTGACCCTGACCACCTTGACATTTATGGTTCGTACTCTGAAGTAATCAAATCTTTCAACGACTTTGTAAACCAGATAAAACCAGGAGGAGCTTTGGTTTATAAAAAAAATATTGCCATTGATTTAAACAAACTTGAAAAAATCAATAAATACAGCTACGATATAAACAATGACGCTGACTTTTCAGCCAGAAACCTGAGAATTGAAAGCCGAGGATTCTGTTTTGACCTTTATACCCCAGAGAGAAACCTTGAAGGCATCCAGTTACGCATTGGTGGCGCTATGAACGTGCTCAATGCAACCGCAGCAGCTGCTGCTGCGCATTTATTAGGTGTCGGTTACGATGAAATCATTGCAGGACTTGAAAGTTTTGAAGGCGTTAAACGCCGTTTTGAAATTCATTTGAATGAAAATGGCAGGACCTACGTGGACGACTATGCCCACCACCCCGAAGAATTAAAGGCTTGCATCAAATCGGCACGCCAGATATTCCCAAACAGAAAGCTTTGCGGCGTATTTCAGCCACATTTGTACAGTCGCACCCGCGATTTTGCAGATGAATTTGCCAAAAGTTTAGATATGCTTGACGAAATAATACTACTCAACATATATCCGGCACGCGAAGAGCCAATTCCAGGCATTACCTCGCATGTCATTTTTGAAAAAATGAAAAATGCCAACAAAGTCCTTTGTTCTAAAGACCAATTAATAAAAGAATTAAAAAACAGGGACATTGACGTATTGCTTACTTTGGGGGCAGGTGATGTTGACCAAATGGCAGCAGATATTTGCAATATTATCAAACAACAGGCATGAAAAAGGCAATAAACATATCGCTTTGGGTTGTACTGATAGCTTATTTGGGGGCTATTTACGGCTTTGTTGAAGAAAAAAACAAAGGAATCATTTGTAATGATATCAATGTATCTGTTGTCAACAATGAAACTAATAAACTAATCAGCAACAAATCCATTTTGGCAACCATAAAAAACAGCCATATCCCTATTATCGGCAAACAAGTAAACAAAATCAACACCTTTGCCCTTGAAAACCTTTTCAAATCTAATGCGACAATAAAACAAGTGGCTATTTATACCACCATAGATGGTATATTAAACGTTGAAGCAGAGCAGCGCGAACCCATACTTAGGGTAATGAATGCCCGTATGCAACAGTATTACATTGATAACGAAGCATATATTATCCCAATACGCTTTGAAGCCCCGGCCTATTGTTTATTTGCCAACGGCAATATAAAAGAAACGTTTAACGTAAACGAAGCGCATACCGAAAAGAGCTTGTTGATGGACACGTTGAACAACAACAAAAACAATATTAGCAGCATATTTAAGCTCTCTCAATATATTAATTCCCATAACTTCTGGAAAAACCATATATCTCAAATTTATGTTGACGGCGATAACAATCTCATGGTCATCCCCCGAGTTGGTGCACATGTAATTATCCTCGGAGATATAACCAATCTTGATATTAAATTCAAAAAATTGCGCTCTCTTTATTATGCTTTTAATGAAATTGGATGGAACGACTATAAAACCATTAACCTAAAATACAGTAACCAAATAGTTTGCACAAAACGTTAATATTATGATACATAAAGAACAAATTATCGGAGCAGTGGACATCGGAACCACAAAGATTGTAACTATTATTGGAAAAATCAACGCTAATCAGCGCCTTGAAGTCCTTGGCCTGTCATGCACAGAATCAAGAGGGGTCAAAAGAGGTGTTGTTCAAAACATTGAAGAAACAGTAATGTCTATCAAACATACCATAAAAGAAGCTGAAGCCCAGGCAGGATATAAGCTCAACGAAGTGTTTGTAGGTATTGCCGGTCAGCACATTCACAGCATTAAAAGCAGTGGTTATTTGTTACGCGATTCTTATGACAACGAAATCACCGCTGAAGACCTTAAACGTCTCGAAAACGATATGCGCAAAATACCTGTTGATGTAGGAGAGGAAATCATACACGTGATACCACAAAGCTATACTGTGGACAACGAACCCGATATCAAAAACCCTGTGGGCATGTTTGGGAAACGCATAGATGCAAACTTTCACATTGTTATTGCTTCTGTAACTTTTGCAAATAATATAAAACGCTGCATCGAAAAATCAGGATTACAAGTAAAATCATTGATCCTTGAGCCTTTAGCCTCATCAGAAGCCGTTTTGACAGAAGATGAAAAAGAAGTTGGAGTAGCAATGATTGATATTGGAGGAGGCACATCTGACCTTGCAGTTTACTATGAAAATATTATAAGACATACTGCAGTAATACCTCTTGGGGGTAACATTATCTCTAAAGACTTAAAGGATGGACTTTGCATTCTCCCGCGCCATGCCGAAATGCTTAAAATTAAACATGGATCTGCACTGCAAGCATTAGCCCAACCCAACGACTTTGTTTCGGTACCGGGCATCTCAGGACGAGAACCTCGCGAAATATCAACTGCAACAATAGCGGGCATTATCCAGTGCCGTGTAGAAGAAATTTTAAACTTCATTGCCCTCGAAATTGAGCGAAGCGGGTTTCAAGACAAACTTAGCGCTGGTATTGTTGTTACAGGCGGCGGTTCTATGCTGAAAAATATCCGTCAGCTTATCAATTTTCGCACAGGCATGGATTCTCGAATAGGTTTTCCTACAGAACACCTTGTTGCTTCATCCGTAGCAGATGTCAACCATCCAAAATACGCAACAGCAATAGGCCTTGTTTTTAAAGGATATCAATATCTTAACGAACACAAAGAAGTGATGAGCTTTACTAATATTGGAGAAGAAATTACCGCAGGTTTTCAACCTAACACAGCTCCAACTTCAGAAAATAAAACAGCTGTTAAGGAAGAAGAATTTAAAGAACCCGAAAATAAAGACATTACCAAATCAAATTTTCTCAATTCTTTATTATACAAATTTACCGTTATGTTTGATGAAAACGACACAAAAATGTAGCCATTAAAAAAATTATAAACCCTAATCATTATGGAAGATTTAATCAACTTTGACATACAAGCCAACAAATCATCTATCATCAAGGTGATAGGTGTTGGAGGAGGCGGTAGCAATGCTGTTAATCACATGTTTCGCATGGGGATTAAAGATGTTGACTTTATTGTATGTAATACAGATGCCCAAGCTCTTGCAAACAGCCCCGTTCCAATAAAAATTCAGCTGGGCAATTCGCTCACCGAAGGACGTGGTGCTGGCAACAAACCAGATGTAGGCCGTCAATCTGCTATTGAGAGCCTTCCTGAAATTATGGAAGCCCTTTCGATGAATACAAAAATGGCCTTTATCACTGCCGGAATGGGCGGAGGTACAGGTACCGGTGCAGCTCCGGTTATTGCCAAAGCTGTTAAAGAACAAGGCATACTGACTGTTGGTATCGTTACCATTCCCTTCAGGTTTGAAGGCCCGGTGCGTATCAACCAGGCAATTGAGGGTATTAATGAACTTCGAAATTACGTTGACTCGCTGTTGGTTATTCACAACGAAAAACTCAGAGAATTATATGGCAATCTCAAGATTTCAGAAGCATTTTCCAAAGCCGACAACATTTTAACTGTTGCTGCTAAAGGCATTGCCGAAATTATCACTGTTCATGGTTATGTCAATGTTGACTTTGCTGATGTACAAACGATTATGGCCAACAGTGGTGTTGCCATCATGGGTTCAGCTACCGCATCTGGACAAGACAGGGCCCTTGAAGCTATTCAACAAGCCCTCACCTCTCCTTTACTCAATAATAATGATATTCGCGGGGCAAAAAGCATCTTACTCAACATTACTTCTGGCGAAGATGAAATATCAATGGATGAAGTTGGTATTATTACTGACTTTGTAGTCAACTGCGTGGACAAAGATGCGCTTATGATTTGGGGTACAGGTATTGACCCTTCACTCGACGATAAAATTTCTGTAACCATTATTGCCACAGGTTTCCCTGACAACTCCATCCCAGAGTTGATCACCCGTAAAGCTCAACCAGCAAAAGTTGCCGCAACAATAAATGAGCCCTTTACATCTAAGCTTCCATTTGAAGTAAAGCATAGTAAAGAAAACTTTCAACCTATCCAAAAAACCATTGAGTTTGATTTTGGTTCATCGGCATTAGATGTACCCCTCGTTGAAAGTCCTATCAACCAAAGTAAAGCCAATGAAAGGCTTTCGGAAATCAAAAAACAGTCGGTAAAATCTGATGGAATACTACCTAATCATCTCGACCCTAATGTAATAGAAGAATTGGAAAATACTCCCGCTTTTATGCGAAAAAACATTAAGCTTAAAGAATCTAAATCAGCATCAGGGCCAGAAATATCAAGGCTTACACTTTTTGATAGCGATGAAGATATCATTAAAATTAGTGCCGAAAATCCTTATTTAAACAAAAACGTAGATTAACAAAACGTTCATAGCTCCTACCAATGAGAACTAAGGCTCTGTCTTATTCTCATTGGTATTTTTTTTAAATAAACATAATTCTTGGGGGAATACAATAAAACTTCTGTCTTAAAGATAAAATCAAATGTCATTCACCCTCCATTTTATACAACATTTAAGGCCTCCTCCGTTTTCTTTAATGCACCTTCTAAATATTTTACCTGTAGTTTTTTTTGAATAATATTTTAAAAAATCTAAATTTACCTATCATAAAAAACAACATTCATGAGAAATTTATTGATAATCTTTAGCATTTTTCTCGTTGCAGGCTGTTCAACCCAGCAAAAAGTGGTTCAGACCCAGCCTCAAATACAAGAAATAAAAAAAGATGAACGCTCACTAAAAAGAGTAGTTGCTATTTCAAGATTTTCAAACGAAACGCAATATGCCAAAGGCATCTTTTACGACAAAGCCAACGACCCCATGGGCAAACAGGCTGTCGATATCCTTTCTGCCAAACTGGCTTCAACAGGCAAGTTCATCTTGCTCGAAAGACAAGACCTGGACAAGATTGTAGCCGAATCAAAAATTGCAGGCACTGACAGTATTCAACACATACGTGCCGACTACATCATCCTTGGCTCGGTAACCCAATTTGGAAGAAAAACTGTTGGCGACCAAAACGTTTTCTCAAGAAGCAAAACCCAAACCGTTGAAGCTACGGTTAGCATCCGTTTAGTTGATGTTTATTCGGGGCAGGTTATCTATTCGGAAGAAGGTAAAGGCGAGGCCGAAACAACCGCTAAATCTGTCATGGGCATTGGCGAGCACGCCGATTACGATGCCACACTAAGCGACAAGGCTATCTCTGCTGCCATCTCGAAACTCGTTGAAAACATTATCAACAACTGCATGGACCGCCCCTGGAAATCATATTTTCTCGCTTATGACGATAATGGCATCATTATAGCCGGTGGCAAAAGCCAAGGTTTAAAGGTAGGCGATATTTTCATTATAGAAGAAAAAGGCAAAAAAGTTAAAAACCCCCAAACCGGCATGACAATAAAACTTCCGGGCAAAGTAGCCGGAAAAATAAAAATTGACTTTGTCGGTGGCGACAACCCTGAAAATGAATTTTCAATGGTTTCTTTTATCGAAGGAAGTATTGACAAACAAAACTTAAAAAACTATTACGTTAAGGAGGACAAAAAATGAAAAAAATAATATTTCTCTTAGCTGCTATCATTGGTTTAATGACCAGCTGCACTGGCGTAAAAACGTCTGCTTCAGGAGTTGACAACCAGGCCTTCATTAACATTGTAGGAAAACCAGGAAATTATTCAGGCGGGGTGGATGTTAACGTGGACGATAAAACCAACTTTAAAGCCCAAGTGAATAAAGAATACACTGACAGGCCGAAAGGAAAGGTTTATGCCATCAGTACCGGCACCCACGTGGTTACAGTATCATACAATGGCCAGGTTTTATACAAACAACAAATCTTTGTGTCGTCACAAGAAACCAAAAAAATAGTTTTACCATAACATTACACAAAAGCCTCATTACTAAACCCAATGAGGCTTTTTTTACAAACCTAAATCACACTTTCATGAACAAACTAATTATTGTAGCTGTGGGGGCCTTGCTAATGGCTTCGTGCACAGTAGAAAACCAGCTTTACTCCTGGTATGCGTATGACGAAGCATCGTACAATTTTCTTAAAAACAATGATGAAAAATCAAGGCAGGAGTTAATAGAAAACTACCAACAAATCATTGAAAAACAAAGAGGAACAAGAAAAGTGCCCCCTCCTGGCATATATGCAGACTATGGGTTCCTTTTGCTTCAAGCCAACAAAACCGTTGAAGGGAAAGCTTTGCTTGAAAAAGAAATAGCCCTTTACCCCGAATCAAAAGTTTTTATTGAACGAATCCTTAAAATGATAGAAGATGAAAAGAAATAGCATATACCTCATAATATTTGCTTGTGCTATGCTTGTTACAAGCTGTACAACAACAGAACCCCTTAAAAAGTCCGAAGCATATAAAAATATGTATTCAGAAAAACCTTTGACAGTGCTATTGATGGCGCCTATCAACAGGAGTACAAATGTTGACGCAAAGCAATATTTTCATTCAACACTGGCCTTGCCTCTTGCCAACAATGGATTTTACGTTATCCCACCATTCCTGTCTATGGAAATATTGCAAAAAGAAAGCGCTTACGACTCTGAAATGTTTTTAAATGCACCTCTTACCAAATTTGGCGAAGTATTCGGAGCCGATGCTGCCCTTTTTACTATCATCCACAAATGGAACAAATCTTATTCGCACGTGATTGTTGAAGTTGAGTACATTTTAAAATCAACTAAAACAAACGAAATATTGTATTCCAGACATGGAGTAGTCGACTACAACACAGCAGTTACAACAAAGGCAGGTGGTATTGCCGGACTTATAGCCGACCTCGCTTTGACAGCATTGAACACTGCCACAACAAAATATGTTGATGTGGCCAGAAAATGTAACGGTTATACCTTTACCGACATACCTGCTGGTAAATATAGCCCTTCTTATAACCTTGATGGAGAAAACAACGCAGGGGATAAAACGTTCAGAGTTAATTTGCAATAACAAAAAAAGCCCTGAAATAAACAACTTCAGGGCTTTTACATTTTATAAACAATACCACGAACTAATTCATTGTTTCTATCAACACTTTCTTTTGAACTTCATTCAACAAACCATCTTTCGACCTGAAAGCACGATTATCTACATTAAGCCCCAAATAACGGAGTTCTGATTTCATTTTTTTAAACATACTACCAGTAGCCACCTTATATGTGGTAAACATTACAGCTCTTTTGTTGGCCATGACAGGTAGTTTATTAACAAACTTTTTCCAATCTTTGGTAGGTTTCTGGCCAAAAATAAACAAGCCTTCAGTCGGACATCCTATATATATCTGCTCTGCAGCTAAAAATTCGTCATGCGACACCTCGTCAATAGAAGCAACTTTAACACGGGCATTGTTTTGTGCAAGCTGGGCAGCTATTTCATTGGCCATCTTCTTGGTGGTACCCGTTTTGGTCTGGTAAACTACTAATGCATTCATAACTTTTCTATTTAATTATGAAGCAAAATTACCAGCATCATTACTGATATAAAACCTAAAAAAGGTGAACAGGCAAAAAACAAGGATGAATTAGCTTTTTTGCTACATTACCAGGAAGCTAATTGCTTTCTGTCGAAGTAATTTTTTTGTACTTGGTAGTATTGGCATTGTCTATCTCGTTCAGTATCTGATAAACACGATTTTTTTCATCGGGCATACCCTCACTAAAAAAATTGACAAATTCGTCGGATTTAGCATCATAGATTACTTGCATAAAATGCAAAAAAGGATCTGGCTTTTGTCTATAGACTTTTTGCAATAATAAAAGTGCCTCTGTTGCTTCATTGCGGCCTTCTACAGGTTTGCTATTCATCAAATCGAGCCCCAACCTGTGATAGCGGTAAATAAACTCCCGAGCCGGCTCATAACGTTTGTCAAGGATATTTTTCACCAACCAATACCTGTTGCGGTTACTTTTTGCTTCAAAAGGCTTCCAGCCTTTATCACTCGAATTTTGGGCATTGTTAACTATCTTTTCAGCTTTATTGAAAAACTCCGTACCACCCAAGAGCGAAAAGGAATCATAATCAAGCCCGATAATAATATAAGCATAATAAGCCAAGACGGAAGCAAGGTTTAATTGATGTGTATTCTCATTAAATTCAATAGCTTGATACTCAACATACTTAAAATTAAAATTTTGATCATTATAATTAAACATCACCGTATTGTAAGACGAATTAAAAACCGGACGACGCGATTGTATTTGGATAGTACCAATAAATTCATCTGCACCAAGTTGTTCATTAATGGTAATCAAAATATTGCACTCAATTTTTTCGTTCACTTTAAAAACATGATTGGTCCATGAGCGGTTGTTCATAAACTCGTATATGGCGCTTTGCATAGTGGTATATATGGTTTTGTTAGAACCCTGGACCTTTTGCGAGTTTATACTGATGTTACATTTAAGTTCCTGTGCTTTTGCAGTAAAAACAAAAAGTGAAATAAACAATATATAAACGATTCTACAAAACATAATTTCCGAATATTTTACAATAATAACCTTTAATTGAGGTATAAATTGTTTTGCACAGCAAATTTCTTTTAACCAGTTATTTTTTTTGAAGGTGCAGATATAAACAATCGCATATATCCTTTGCAACGAGATGTTTGGGCTTATTCTCGTAAGCTTTAACATCTCCGGTTTGGTCAATAATGGTTATAATATTATTATCTGATTTAAAACCTGCATTTTCAACATTGGCAGGATTAAGGACAATAAAGTCAAGGTTCTTTTTGCTCAACTTGCCTTTAGCATTTTCAAGCATATTGTCTGTTTCTAAAGCAAAACCAACCAATACCTGGTTCTTATTTTTCAAACTACCTAAATTAGCAGCAATATCAGGATTAGGAACAAGTTCAATGACCATACCCTCTCTTTCTTGCCGTTTTATCTTGCTTTTTTCTTTCTCTTTAGGCTTAAAATCAGCAACTGCAGCTGCCATAATAGCTGCATCGCAAACTGAAAAATACTTCAAGCATTGCTCAAGCATTTCGTCTGCAGAAACTACACTAATGACCTTTATGTTCTTATGTACAGTCTTTACAGCAACAGGTCCGCTAATCAAAAATACTTCAGCCCCTTCATTGGCACATTCTTCAGCCAAGGCATAACCCATCTTTCCACTACTATAGTTGCCAATAAACCTCACAGGGTCAATATTTTCAAAAGTCGGGCCGGCAGTTACCAATATCTTTTTACCGTCAAGTCTTTTGGCAGTTTCAAAAAAGGCAGAAATTGCTGCAACAATCTTTTCAGGTTCTTCCATTCTACCCTTTCCTTCAAGCCCGCTTGCCAACTCACCGGTAGAAGGTTCTATAATCTTTACTCCTTGATTAGCCAATGTTTTAAGATTATTTTGAGTGGTAACATGGGCAAACATATCCAAATCCATAGCCGGAGCAACAAAAACCTGACACCTGGCCGACAAATAGGTAGTCAGCAAAAGGTTATCAGCAATACCATTGGCCATTTTACCAATAGTATTGGCAGTTGCAGGCGCTATAACATAGGCATCTGCCCACATGCCAATATCCACATGACTATTCCATTGTCCATTGGTAGGGTCAAAAAAATCAACCAAAATGGAATGTTTTGACAATGTTGCTAAGGTGAGGGGGGTAATAAACTCTTTAGCCAACGGGGTCATTAGTACCCTGACATCAGCACCCTCTTTAACAAGCAACCGAACTAAATTTGCGGCTTTGTATGCTGCAATGCTTCCGGTAATACCAAGTAATATGTTTTTACCTTTTAGCATAGCTTACAGCGCTAAGTTATTCTTTCTTCCCGGTTTTCTTGAAAAAAATCTCGTTATCCTCGTACTCTTGCAAAGCTATAAGAGTAGGTTTAGGAAGTCTTTCATAGAATTTTGAAACTTCAATTTGTTCACGATTTTCAAAAATTTCCTCTAAATTATCGTTCGAGTTACCATATTCCTGAAGTTTCCTGTTGAGTTCATCTTTTATCTCAACAGATATTTGATTGGCTCTTTTATATAACACTACTACTGTTTCGTATATATTGCCAGTAACAGACTCTAACTTGTCCAAATCTCTGGTAATTGTAGATGAAGGAGCTTTGCTTTTTTTGTAATCAGATGCCATGTTATTTATTTTATTATAAACCTAATACTTCTTTTGCTTTATTAAAAATTTTAGTTACCTGTTTGTCATACTGCCCTTTAGGATATTCGGCAACATAGCTGTAATATTCGTCCAATGCATTTTGAAAACGTTCTTTCTGTTTTTCTGTTATGCTGTTTAAAGCCAGTTCATACTTTGCATCCAGCAACATAAACATCAGTTTTTCCCGATGGCTGCTTTCCGGATATTGCGTCAAACAATTATTCAAAGCTATAATAGCAGCTTTGTAATATTTTAAATCATAGTACAATTTTGCATTAAGATATGCTTTTTCTGCCAGTTTATCTTGCAATTCTTTTATCAGCCGCTTACACTCAGGAGTATATTTGCTCGAAGGATGTTTATAAATAAATTTCTGAAATGCAGCTACAGCAAGGTTTGTATTCTCCTGGTCTAAATTTGCTCTTGGCGAAACCAAATAGTAGCAATATCCTACCATATAATCGGCTTCTTCAACAAAAGGGCTGCGGGCATAGTTGTCCGATAATTCTTTAAAATAAAACCCAGCCATAGTATAGTCTTCATCACCATAATAGCTTTGAGCAAACAGATACATTAAAGAATCTCCTTTTGTCGAAGCCCTAAAATAACTGACTATCTGTTCAAAAATGGTAATGGCACGGGCGTAATCTTTCTTCTCATAGTATTGAACCGCTTTGCGATATTTAAAATCATAATCGTTGCTTTTCAATACCTTTTCATATTCACTACAAGACACTATAATTAAAGTACTTACAGCTACTAAAAATATTGTTAAAAGGCTATTTTTTTGCATGGCGCAAATTTACACTTTAAATTAAAAATAAAAAAAATTCCCAAAGCAAAAAACGTAAATAAAATCAACTTGTTTTGCTTGTATAGTGTTAAAAAAACAAAATGAATGGCTGTTAACCCCAAATTAATCATTAGGAGGCCTTTTAAAGGCGAATTATATGATTTAGTTAGGTTAATTTGAGTTTATCAAGTTTATCCTGTACTAACACAAAAGCCCCGCTAAATGCGGGGCTTTTGTACCCGGAGCCGGAATCGAACCGGCACAAGATTGCTCTTACTGGTTTTTGAGACCAGCGCGTCTACCTATTCCGCCATCCGGGCAGGGACACTTTTATTTGGGACTGCAAAAATATCAAATAGTTTGATATGCACAAAACTTATGCAAACTTTTTAGTTATTCTTTACACAAAGGGCATCATTTAGCGCTGCAATAGCCTTATTATAATGCTCGCGCTCAATAACAAACTGAATGCTTACCTGGCTTAATGATTGCGAAATACAATCAATATTGATATTGTTTTGGGACAAAGCTGTTGTTGCTTTTGCCAAAATGCCTGGTTTGGCAATGTTTGTACCTAATGTACATACTAAAGCTACATTCTTTACAGTAATTTTATGGAAACTTTTTTGTAAATCAGCAATAAATTCTGGGTAAACTTCATCTTGCCAAATTACTGTTGTTATACTGTTGGCATTTGACGATTTAAGAATGTAACTAATGTTGTATTTCTTAAAAAATTCCATAATGGCATAATCAAACCCAACTTCTCCAACCATAAACGGATCGTGAACTTCTATAGCTGTTACTTTATCTGAGCCTGTAACAATCTCTATCTTAGATTCTTTACTTATGTAATCTTTTGAGATAAGCGTCCCCGGATGCTCAGGTTCAAAGGTGTTTTTGATACGAATGTTGATACCTGCTATCTCAATTGGTTTGGATGCTTTAGGGTGTATAGCCTCCATCCCCACATCTGCAAGCTGATCAGCAACATTATAGTTGGTAAAACCTACCGGAATAGATTTCTCAACGCCTACTATTTTAGGATCGGCAGATGATAAATGAAATTCTTTATGAATGATAGCTTCATCAGCTTTTACTTCAACTGCAATTTTGCTAAAAGTTACTTCTGAGTATCCACGGTCAAATTCACGCATAATACCTTCGGTCCCTTTTGTATATCCTGTAGCTATACAAAGCACTTTAGAAAAGTCTATACCTTGAAAAGCTTTGTGGATACGTTCGTCTATAGTCAGATATTCAGGGTCGTTGAACCCACATAAATCAATAAACTTAGCATTTACGCCACGATTGTTCAAAATGTTGACAGAGTTAAAGCCAGAATGAGCTTCTCCAATAGAAGCCAATATTTCGCGGGCTGCAAGCAGGATGCTTTGACGTGATACATAGCCCGTAGCAAGTACATCTGCCAGACTGTTTAGATAGTTGCGGGTTTGGACAATTCGGGTGCTGATAAAATGATCGGCTGCTTTAAGGTCAAGCCCAATGTTTTCAAAACTATGATTAATCTCAATAAGTTTTTTGAGCAAATCGGCAAGCGCTTCATTGTAATCACGGCCTTCAGCAAAACGAGCGTAAATACCAGGCTCTTTAGTCTTTTTATGTTCCAAAAGCCAGTTGGTTACATTGTTGTATGCCGAAACAACCATGATACGGTTATAATAATCACCTTCTTTGCGGCTGCCAATGATGATATTTTTTACAACATCACCAAATTGAGACATTGAAGTGCCACCAATTTTTTCTACTGTCAACATATTTTTTGTCGTTTTGGCGCAAAAATAGTTTTTTTAGTGAAAAAACTATTGTTTTATATTAAAAAGGGAATAAATAATTCTGTTTTTGCCATTGTTTTCTAATAACATTCTCAATGTTTTGTAAAACAAAAGGCTATGTATAAAAAAGTTAAGAAACAAAACGCAAAGGTGGGAAGATTATTGGCAAAGAACGCAAAATGCCAATAATCAAGGTTTAATATATTTTATTCTTTCTTCGTATATCTTGAGGTTTATATTTCGTTTACACACCCGCTTTATTACCATTCGGGGGGTATCGGGCTTTTAAAATTTATTTTGTTCGGCGAACAAAAGACAAATTGCAAGCAAGAAAAATTCCCTATTGGGCATTTTAAGCGCTATACTAACTTATTTACAACGGGTTTTTCTTTGACTTTCGTCTTTTCGCCCAAGTACATCTTTTATATACTTAACATCATCCCTTATAGCATCAATAGTCTGGGCAAGCTGATCTTTAGGCTCCATAGGCCCCGGGAGCTCTGAAGAAATATAGTTGACAAACTGCCATATTTCGCGTATTTGTGATACATGCAAATCGTAAGGCTGATATATTGGGTTAAGCGAATAAAGTCGAAGTTTATTTTCTTCACTGATAAGGTTTTCAGCAATTTTAAAAACTACTCCTTCATCAAGGGTAAGGACTATATATGCATGGCCACTGATTATGCTACGCCAATCTTGTATAAACACCCCCGTTATCCATGCTTTATCGGGAATGGGGAGCATTGAGTCTCCTGTTATCTGAAATGTCCGGTATTTCTTTTGTTTCGAAAGAAAAGGCAACTGAAATACAGGCAATTCCTGGATATACTCAGGGTCTGCAAAACCTGTGGCATAGCCAGCCTTAGCTTTTTCTGAAACAAGTTCTATATTATCTTCGTTTTCTTTATTTACAGTTGTAGCCAATACTCTAAGCTTAGTACCCGACAGATATGCATCGTTTCCCCGTTCTAATTCGCCAAGCTGAAACTCGGACAACTTGCTTAAATCTACTTTTACCAGGCTGTCTATAGATATATTGAAATATTTGGAGCAAGCTATCAACGTATCTATGGATGGTTCGGCCACACCATTTTCATAGCCATTATATGTAGGCCTCTTTATCCCTAATGCAGCTGAAACATCTTCCTGGGTGCGACGTTTACGCTTACGCAAAAATTTAAGATTAGAAGTGAAATACATATTTTTTATCTTTTTACAATATTTACAACTTTCACATACAAAGACTTATACATCTTTTTAAGCCATAAAGGTATAGCAAAAAGATTAAAAATACAACAATAGTAAAGATTTATTACTAATCAATTTCAAAATAAAGTATTGGCTAATAACCAACAACCCAAAGAATCCGGCCTTCGTCAATACACCTTTCAACAATGGCAATCATTTTCTTATTGACATCTTTTAGTTGTTCGAGGTATGAAGCCCAGTTGTCTTTCCAGTGAACAGAGTCCGACTCAAGCTTTTTAAAAAACTCTTTTCCCAGAAAAAGACTATTAATAAAGGTTTCTAACGTCATGAGGCTATCAATAGAGTTGAGCTTATCCAGAAAAGAAATGAGTTCGTTGCGCAGGACAACAATTTTGCGGCTATTGAACCGGGTTGGCTCAAAATATTCATAAAGCTCATTGCTATTTTCAAAACAAGAAAGAAAAAGATTGAACACCTCACTTCCAAGATAAGCTGACTCTTCCTGTAAAGGCATAAAAGTATCGTTATCCCCGGTGATATTGAATTCTACAAAATTAAGCTCGTTTAAGCTAAAAAAATTAAGCCTCATGGTTTCTGTTGTAAAAATTCTTTGATAAAAATAGAAAAAAATATGAGAAACGCACATCTGGTCGGTAGAAAATCTCGATATATAGTTATTTTTGTACAAAGTATAAAAAAGAGAAATGACAGACCACATAACCGATATAAAACAATTGTACATGCAGAATTTCGGGAAAGAGCCCGAAAACATTGTTGCATTGCCTCCATCAGGCTCTAATCGGAAGTATTACCGTATTTCAAATGGGAACGACAGTTGCATCGGGGCCTTCAACGAGGATTTTAAAGAAAATAAAGCATTTATAAACTTTACAAAAATCTTTCTTCACCATGAGCTCCCTGTACCTAAAATTATAGACGAAAACCTTGACAAACATATTTACCTGCTTGAGGATTTAGGCAATAACACCCTTCTTAGCCTCATAGAAGGCAACTTAGACAAAGGGTTACAACCTGAAAACATTGCTTTGTATAAAAAAGTACTGGATTACCTTCCTATATTTCAGGTTGTAGCAGGGAAAGACATAGACTACTCCGTATGTTACCCTCGAAATGCCTTTGACAAACAATCGATGATGTGGGACCTCAACTATTTCAAGTATTATTTTCTTAAGATGGCCCAGATACCTTTTGATGAGCAGCTTCTTGAAATTGATTTTGAGTGTTTCTGCGACTACCTGCTGCAAACCGACTGTAACCATTTCCTGTACCGCGACTTTCAGTCACGTAACGTGATGATAAAAGACGGGGAGCCTTATTTTATTGACTATCAGGGAGGACGAAAAGGGGCTTTACAATACGACATAGCATCTATGCTGTTTGAAGCCAAAACTCACCTTAAACCAGAGGTTAGACAAGAGCTTTATGAATATTATATTTCTGTACTAAAGAAATACCATAGCTTTGACGAAGAAAAGTTTACCAGCCATTACTATGCCTACATATACATCCGCTTGATGCAGGCCATGGGGGCTTATGGTTTCCGAGGGCTTTATGAGCGCAAAGAGCTTTTCCTGCAAAGTATTCCTAAAGCATTGGAACACCTGCGCTGGCTCAGGGAAAATGTAAAGCTCCCGCTTAATATGCCTCAACTGGAACGTGTGTGGGACTTCCTGGTTGAAAACGAGCATATCCGCAACCTGGCAAAAACGCCCAATTACCTTACAGTACATATCAGCAGTTTTTCGTACAAAGAAGGAATCCCATCGGACAGCTCTGTTCATGGCGGAGGCTTTGTGTTTGACTGCCGTGCCCTCGAAAACCCCGGCAGGTATGATGAGTACAAAAGCCTTACCGGCAAAGATGCTGAGGTGATAAAGTTTTTAGAATCAAAAAGTGATGTACAGACTTTTTTTGCGCATGTTTCGAGCATCATAAGCCAAAGCGTCACTACTTATCAAAAAAGGGAGTTTGACTACCTGGTTGTAAACTTTGGGTGCACCGGCGGACAGCACCGCTCAGTATATATGGCCGAAAAGCTTGCCCAATACCTGAAAAAGCAGTTCAGCCATATAAAAATAGACCTTCAACACTGTCAACTCGACAAAATAAAAGCACAATGAAGGCCATGATATTTGCAGCAGGCCTTGGCACCCGCCTGCGCCCATTGACAGACAACAAACCAAAAGCCCTGGTTGAGATTAATGGCAAAACACTGCTCGAAATTACCATTCAAAAGCTTAAAGCAGCAGGTTTTAATAGTATTGTAGTCAACGTTCACCACTTTTCAGGCCTTGTTATTGACTTCTTGAAAAAGAACGACAACTTTGGCCTTGATATTGAAATATCCGACGAAACCGACCTGCTGCTCGACACTGGTGGCGGATTAAAAAAAGCCGCCCCGCTCCTCGGGACTCAAGAACCCGTATTGATCCACAATGTGGACATTGTAAGCAACATTGATATTGGAGAGCTATACACACAACATTGCCAGTCATCAGCATTGGCAACCCTTGCAACAATGGAACGGGACTCGTCAAGGCAATTGCTGGTCAACAGCAAAGGGATACTTTGTGGATGGCAAAACAAATCTACAGGAGAAAAGAAAATTTCTCAACCAAGCGAAACAGATTTAACACCAATTTCTTATTGTGGCATTGCTGTCCTTAATCCTCAGTTTCTGACATTGATTGAAGAGAATGGTGTTTTTTCAATAATAGATGTATATTTACGCCTTGCAAAAAATTTTGACATTCAAACTGCAAACCAGGAAAACATCAATTGGAGCGATGTTGGTACGGTCGAGAGTTTGAAAAGATTGAGGAGAAATGTAAATTAAAATAAATGAAATTATCAATAATAATACCACTCTATAATGAAGAAAGGTATATACTCAGCACTTTAAAAAAAGTTGAAGAGGTAATAATACCTAAAAGCATTAATGACGTTGAAATCATAGTGATTGATGATTGTTCAAAAGATAATTCCTGGCAAATTATAAATGAATATGTCAAAAACAAGGAAAATGTCAAATTATTCAGGCATGATGTAAACAAAGGTAAAGGAGCTGCAATGAGAACCGGAATTGCTAATTGTACGGGAGACTTAGTGGTTTTTCAGGATGCAGATTTAGAGCTTTCTCCGGAAGATATTCCAGTAATGATAGATACAATGATAAAACTGGATGTTGATTTTGTAAATGGCTCCAGATATCTTTCTGGTGTACCTCGCCCCCTATCTTCTTTTTGGAGATATATCGGAAATAAAATTTTTACATTATTAACTGCTATGATTATTAATGTAAAAATTTCTGACATGGCATGTGGATACAAACTGGTGAAAAAAGATTTATTAGACAAACTTAACCTTAAAGAAAATAGGTTTGGAATTGAAGCAGAAATAATGATCAAAGCTCTTCGGTTTAAAAAAGAAAGAATCGCAGAAGTACCTGTACAGTATCTCCCAAGAACACAACAAGAAGGGAAAAAAATAAGAAATTCTGATGCATTTAAAATATTTTATAAAATACTTAAATATGGCCTTTTTAAAGCTTCGTAATAAAGTCAAAACATGGAGTATTAGTTTAATACTAGTATTTTTATCTATTTTTTTAATTTCAAATGTTTCAAAAAACATCTCGCTTTATAATAAACAAGAAGCTGTTATTGAATGGGATGCAATTTCATTATATGCATATTTACCTGCATTCTTTATTTATAATGATATTAAGCTTGATTTTGTGCAACCCAATGGAAAAACTGGAGATTGCTCATATACAATATGGTATTCAGAAAACAATAAAGGTCAAAGAATTATTAAAACATCTATGGGAGTATCTTACATGTATTTGCCATTTTTTCTTGGAGCTCATTGGTACTCATCGATTACAAATAATCCGACATGCGGATACTCCCCTATTTATAAAATTGGGATTATTATAAGTTGTTTATTTTATCTTTTTCTTGGGCTGTTCTTTTTAAGAAAAATTCTCCTAAAATACTATTCGGAGCTTGTGACAAGTATTGTTTTGATTATATTGTTGGCTGGAACAAGCCTATCATATTATTCCATTTTTCTACCTGCTTATACTCACATTTTTAGTTTTGCGTTAGTTACTATGTTTTTATATTTTTCAATCAAATGGAATGAGGCCCCAAGATTCACTTATAGTATCGCTTTAGGGCTATTGATAGGAGTTATCACCTTGATAAGGCCAACTAACTTTCTTATTGTTTTAGTTTGGATCTTATACAATATTTATAATTTAAACAGCTTAAAACTAAGGATAAAATTCTTCTTTACTCACTATTCTAAAATTCTATTAATTGCTTTTCTTGCATTCTTAACTTGGATTCCTCAATTGATTTATTGGAAATATGTTACCGGAGACTTTTTTTACTATTCATATGGAGAAAATGAAAGATTCTTTTTTAACCATCCTCATATTATTGAAGGTTTATTTGGTTTCAGAAAAGGCTTTTTTATTTACACACCTATCATGATTTTTGCTTTTATTGGTTTATATTATTATTTCAAACAAAATAAAGCATTAGCTATTCCTATCATTATTTATTCATTATTAACAATTTATGTTACACTTTCTTGGTGGTGTTGGTGGTATGGAGGTTGTTTGGGCATGAGGCCTTTTATTGATTCATACGCAATATGGTGTTTACCTTTGGCAGCGTTAATCAACCAATTAAATTCGCAGAAAATTGGTTGGATTATTGGCATTTATTTATCCATGTCAATTTTTATTTGGTTCAACTTTATGTATATGAAAAAATACCGTACAGGAGGAGTTCATTTTGATTCAATGACATGGAAAGCATACAAAACCTCTATATTTATGAATAATACTGGAAATGAATATTGGAATGCTTTATGTATTCCAGATTATGAAGAAGCTCAAAAAGGTATTGATAGTTGTAGTCCTATAAAATAATTATAATGTCAAAGACGAAGCTTTTAAATTTATTCAGACAACACATTCAACTATTTCTGCCTCTTTTGATAATTTTTATAGGTATTAGAATTTTTAAATATATGATTATCGTATAATTTGCCTAAAAGGATTATATTTGCTCAGAATCAAGTATTAAGAGAGATGAACCTATTGAATTTTATAAGTGAGTACCCTGATGAAGATAGCTGTAAGGGAAAACTTAAAGTCATCAGGGATAAGCAAGGAGTTGTATGTCGCCATTGCGGGGGCAAAGAACATTATTGGAAAAAGGATAAGTGGCAATTAATATTATATCTAAAATTAAAGAAAAATATAAAATAGATTATATTCAAGAATCTGATTATAATATTGTAAATGAAGTATTAA